>JAUILA010000005.1 GCA_030432655.1 Bacteroidia bacterium | reverse complement strand
TCGGCCCTTTTGATTTCTAGGAGTCCTTAACTTAATACCATTGGAGGGGGGTGTAGGGGGGTGTAGGGGGGTGTAACCCTACTATTAAATCTTACCGTGATCTTCGATCACAGATCCCCTCCTGCCTGCTGGCATGCATGTTTGGCAGGAACAGCGCTCGTTTAGTTTTCGGACGGGGATGACAGGAATGGGTTCGTAGCGTGGACGCTACGACCATCGGAAGTGGACGCTACGACCATCAATAGCACGCTACGACCTTCGGAAGGCCGCTACGACCATCTGAAAAGCTCAGAAACAGAGCAGCAACACTACGCCCCCAGCAGGGGAAGATCCTTCAATTTGTGGTAATTGAGTGCCATGGTAATGCACCTGATGAGTTTGTCAACTGGCAATGGCTGGTCTGCCGGCAGGAGAATGGCCCGATTGTCTTCAAACTTTAATTCGTCTCCAAATATCAGCCGGAATGTGCTTACCAGGCTGGTCGAACAAATGAAGTACATGGCCAGGTAACCGGGATTCTTAGGTTTCCAGTCGATGCGGATAGTGCTCCCATTTTTTACCACATACGCCGGTTCGCCCCATTTCAGCGTTTCCACCAGTTTGGACTTTTCTTCGGCTTTGGCGGTTTCGATAATTAACTGGCGCAGCTTTTTCATACCCTTCTGCACATCTTTGGGATATTTATCAAATACCTGCTTTACTTTGGGAACTGTTTCGATCTGCATTTATTCAAATTTATATAGAATGGCATATGTATCCTGAGTAAGGCGATGTTCCTTTTTGATTTCGGCCCGTTCACCAAATATGTCATCATATTCTTCTACCGTAACTGCTGACGGATATTCCAGTACATTGGTTACGATCAGCCAGGCTTCTTCCGGGTTGAGTTCTTCGAGTTTTGCTTTCACCATTTCCGGTGTCGTTTCATTCTCCAGAATGTAAAAATCGTCAATACCTGCTTTCGGCGCATAATACTCCATTTGCAGGTAGGCCCGCGGGTGTACCAGAATCATCTGACCAGGTTCCAGGTCTGCTTTGACCGCTGCCAGCAGTTTTTCGGTCGGATCAAAATCTGCAGGCAGGGTAAAGATACCAGCGATCAGCGCCAGTGTATTGGGGAGTATCAGCAGCACAATCAGCACATTGGTCATCCAGGGTTTGAGGAAACTGACCTTTTCCCTGAGATAAGTGAATAATAGCATGGTAAGCAATGGCAATATCCATATCACCGCTGTGGAGAACCGTTGAATAAGCGGCAGCAGGTGCAGCGTGGCCAGGGCGATGATCATGAGAATTGGCAACAACAACAAAACAGCACGTTGCCGGTCAATACGAAAGAGCCAGATCAGACCGGGGACGGACAAAATAATAACAACAGGTGTCAGGATTTTCATAAACACCGGTACCGGTAAGGCAATATTCAAAAAGTAATCAAAGCTCATGCTGAATGCACTCCACAGCCAGGCGGGATAAAGCAGTATTCCGCCATCCGGAAAGCCATAGGAATGAGTGGAAATCATCCCGCTCTGAACCTGCGATTCAATGACCGTCTGTGTATACAACACGTTCAGAAATGCACCCAGCATCCAGGCAGCAGAGATCAACACCAGCCATTTCAACTTATTTTTTCGAAGCCCGGTCCAGAACATGTAAGGGATTGCCCCGGCCATGAAAGCAGTTCCCAGGAATGTCGAAATGGTTCCGGTAAATCCAATAAAGGCGATCAAAGCGATTTCCCAGCCACGAAGCGTTCTCTCCTGCAGGACAAGTAATACGATGCCATGAACATTTGTTCCGAGGCATAAGGCTTGGCAGAAGTACCATATAACCATAGGCCTAAAGCACTGAAGACTATAGCAATAAATCCAATCAGTTCAACTTTTTGCAGAAATCTAAGAGCCACGCGCCAGAAGAGTATAAGGGCGGTAACTGAACAAATGAGTGGATAAAACCGGAGAATCATTTCTCCTGATTCTCCTGCTATCAACAAGATGGATTTCTGTATGAAATAATATCCGGGTGGAGCTACCTGGTTGTATTCCGGTTGCTCTGTTAATAATTCTCCCATCGACATTGACTCAATGTTGACAATGGAGAATAATTCATCCATCCAGAAGGAAATGTCGCCGAAATACTGAAGGAGCCGGGCAAAGATTCCGAAAAGCAGAAGGATAATCACGGTGAGACTTACCCATTTTGGTGAACGGGATGGTGCCGTGCGGATTGTTTTCATGAAATTATTGAATTAGAGGTATTTAAATCAGCGGCTTAATATATAAAAAATTGAATTAACCGGAATGCACAAAATTGCTTGGCCTAACGCAGGGCAGGAGTATGAGATTAAGTTATCACACGTTTCCCGTCAGTGCTCAACGAAAACAAGGATCAGAGGATAAAGCGGATGCCATGAATTGGCTAAATACTGGCGATTAAATATTAAAAATCTGTTAAATAAATCGAGTGGGAGAGCGTGGAGAATGACATATTTAAAATAATCAGCAAAAAAAAATGAGAAAAAGGTTTTTAAAACCATTACGTAAAATTATATTAATGTAATATTTACACTTATTGTTAATCATTTGTTTTAGTAGTACGTGATTTTAAGTCAGGGAACATAAAGGACTGAGCTGATCAAGAAGCTCTTTGTGGTAGTAGTGTGATGACTTTTAATCCGGTTTTAGCGGAACCATTTAATACATTATAAGTACTTACCAGATTCAACTAACTAAAATCAAAACTCTATGAAGCGTTACTACTTAATTATGGTGTTACTTCTGCTTGGTCAGCCTTGTCTGATTTTTGCGGGAGCCAATACCGGGGTAAGAGCAGGGTATTCCGTGCTCGACAAAATCACTAAACAAGCTGTGCAGGTATCCGGTACTGTCTATGATGAAACAGGGGCAGGCCTTCCGGGCGTGAACGTTTTGGTAAAGGGTACTACTAACGGTACTATTACTGATGCTCAGGGAAATTATAACATTTCCGTAAACGAGAATGATGCTATTCTCATCTTTTCCTTTGTTGGCTACCTTACTCAGGAGGTTCCTATAGCAGGTCAGTCAGTCATTGACGTCAATTTGGAACAGGATTCGCAAACCCTGGATGAGGTGGTCGTCACTGCACTCGGTGTTCGTAAGGAATCCAAAAAGCTTGGATATGCCGTTACCCAGGTTGATACAGAAGACATGGTGGAAAACCGGACAGTCAATCCGATGGAATCATTGACAGGTAAAGTAGCGGGGTTAAACATTACGCCTCCTGCGGCAGGTGCTGGTGCCAGCACCCAAATCCGCCTTCGTGGTCAGGTGGCCTTTGCCGGGGCCAACAATGCGCCATTAATTGTGGTTAACGGGTTGCCCATCGACCAGGGTGCTCAGGGAGCTGACGGCCGTGGCAATCAGCGGGATCAGGGTGATAATTTAAATAATATAAATCCGGATGACATTGAAAGCATGACGGTGCTGAAGGGAGCCACGGCGGCGGCTTTATATGGTTCACGGGCCGCCAATGGGGCTATCATTATTACGACCAAATCAGGAAAGCGGGGTCAGGGGATCGGACTGGAATATACTACAAGCTTTACGGCCCAGCAGCCATTGAATTTCTTTGATTTTCAGCAGGAATACGGACAAGGCCGGAATGGACAGAAACCTACCTCTGCTTCGGATGCCGCCGGAACCGGTCAGTTCGGATGGGGTGCCCGGCTGGATGGCGAAATGGTTCCGATATTTGACGGATCGATGCAACCTTATTCCGCAAACCCGGATAAGTTATTCGACTACCTCAATACAGGCAAGGTATTTACCAATACAGTGGCCTTATCAGGAGGAGGCGAAAATGGAAGTTTTAGGGCCTCCTTTTCAACGACTGATGCCGATGGAATTGAACCCACCAATGAATACAAGCGAAGGATATTTAACATCGGGGTTAATCATAGAGTACTTGATAATCTGAATCTTTCACTGAACGTAAACTATACCAACGAAGATTATATAAATCCGCCTCAAATCGGTACGCAGGGACCCGGTTCAGTCAACTTTTTTACTCGATTATCGACATCTATTCCCTTGTCTGCCCTTAAGAACAGCGCTGTAGCTCCGAATGGAACAGAAGCTCAGACGTCGGGTTTTCAGGGAACCATACTCAACCCTTATTACGCTATTGAGGCAGGACAACGGTACATCAATACGAGAGACCGCTTCCTGGGTACGATCACACTCCGGTACGACGTAACAGATTGGTTATATGCGCAGGGCCGCTTTAATTATGATTATTCTCTCAGCTTTATCGAGGAAAAAATTCCTGGAGGAATTGGTACCAACGAACCGCTTAATACGGCGGACGGAACCTATAAGGGAAGTTACGGAGTATCAGAATTCTGGGGCACCGACATCAACGCAGATTTTCTTGTTGGAGTAAGTAAGGAATACAGCAAATTTTCGGTGGATGCCAGTTTCGGAGGTAATACCTACCGGGTGAAAAACCGCAATATGATCCAGGATGTTCAGAATTTTGTGGTCCGTGACTTCTTTGCCATATCCAATGGAACCAATCAGACCCAAAGCCATGACTATTCTGAATTTCAGGTTAACTCATTATACGGAATTGCGGAATTTGGATATAATGGAATGTTCTATCTCAATTTCACAGGTCGAAATGACTGGTTTTCAGTTTTGAATCCCGATCAGAATTCCAAGTTCTATCCGTCTGTCTCAGGTAGCTTTATATTCTCCGAATTATTACCAAGCGCTACATGGCTTGATTATGCAAAGTTACGTGCATCGTGGGCCGAAGTTGGTAGTGCGAACGGAGTTAATCCTTATGACGGTAACCTGACCTATACAATTGCAAACAATCAATTTAACGGGCAGACTACCGCCGAGATAACGGGAGGCCAGGCGCCGAATCAGAACCTTCAGCCATTTACAGTTACTGAAAAGGAAATCGGTTTGGATGTGCGGATGCTGGACAACCGGTTGCGATTTGACGTTGCCTATTTTGACAAAGTGACGACGGATCAGGTCCTGAGTGTTCAATTATCCGATGCCTCAGGGTATACGGAGTCAAAGCAGAACCTGGGTTCACTAAAAAATAACGGGGTAGAATTGTTGATTGAATACGATGCCATTGTTAACCGTGATTTTACCTGGACCACATCATTCAATAATACCTATCTCAGTACGGAAGTACTTTCAGTTGGGACGAATCCCGATGGAACGCCAATTGATGATTTGCTCCTGATTTATTTCAATGGAACCGGAAATGAATTTCTTGGCGAATTACACTATACAGTCGGAATGCCAATGAACCAGTTGTACACCCGCACCTATCTGCGTGATGATGAGGGAAACATTTTGCTCACGGACGAAGGGCGCCTGATACCATCACCTGATTTTGTGCCAGTGGGAAGTTCACTGCCCAAATGGACGGGAGGTTGGTCCAATACATTCAGGTATAAGAAATTTTCTCTTAACATATTTATTGATTACAAACTAGGGGGAACTGTTTTATCATCCACTATGCTGAATGCTACCCGCCAGGGACATTCAAAATTATCGCTGGAAGGAAGACGTGAAGGAGAGGATGGCCTTACCTTCCCGGGAGTTTATCAATCAAACGGTCAACCAAACACCAGCGTGGTTACTGATCTTCAAGGATTTTACGGGGATTACCGGAACTTCCAGATAGGGGACCCATTCACCTTTAAATCTGACTTTGTTAAGTTGAGATCCATTGCTTTAACCTATGATTTAACGAGCGGTGTAAACAGTGTGGAATGGTTGAGTTTTATAAAAGGACTCTCTTTGACTGCCTCGATCCGGAACGTTGCGATCCTTTACAAGGATTTGCCAAACCTGGATCCCGAGGCCATTCAGTCATCCGGTGATACAAGGTCAGGGTATGAAAATTCTTCGATGCCTACGACACGGAATTTCATGTTTAGTCTTAACGCCAGATTCTAATGACTATGAAAAATATAAAATTAATTATTCTTATGTCTGCAATTATTTTAGTTGCAGGAAGTTGTGATAAGGATTTTGTTGAAATAAATACAGATCCCTTCGCAATAACGGACATTGATCCGGAATTGCTGTTTGCCGGCGCCCAGCGAACTGACATTGGAGGCTGGGAATCTGAACATACTATTGTTCAGCAATTTGTTAATCCATTTAATGATGGTGCCACCCTGGCTTTCAACTTTAATGCCGATATTGATAACTTTCAGCTGGGTGCCTGGAATATTTACCCGGGCGGATTGAAGGAAATGACACATATTCTTGTCCTTCTTGGCGAGAATCCTGAGCGGATCAATCTGCAAAGCATGACCCGCATATGGCGTGCTCAGGCATTTATGAATATTGTCGATCACTATGGTGATGTGCCCTATTTTAATTCCGGTCTTGCTGCTATAAATGGTGCTGTATCGTTTTATCCGGAATACGATGATGATGAGGCTATTTATGCTGATTTGAGGAACGAGCTCAGGGAGTCAATTGCTAGCCTGAATCCGGACGCAGATTTTGTGGGGGCAGATTTGTTCTACGGTACAAATGGGTCTGAGCCATCAGGATCGGCTGCTGAACAAGTGGATAAGTGGAGAAAGCTGGGTAACTCCCTTTTACTGCGACTTGGAATGCGCTATTCAAAAGTAGATCCCTCAACTGCCCAGGCGATAGTGGGCGAAGCGGTAAACGGCCCGGGAGGTGTAATGACCTCAAACGCTGATAATGCTTACGTTACCTATGACGGTACGCTTTTTATTAACAATACACACAACGGATTAATTAACAATAATCCCCGCTTTTATTACGCAGCTGAACCGTTTGTTGATCAGTTGAAAACTACCGAAGACCCTCGGGGCAAGTATATCATTGCTGACTTTGATGATCCGAATAATCCGCTTGGGGACGAAGATCCAAATACGGACATTACGGACCAGTTTGGTCTTCCGGTCGGGGTAATTGCCGGCGATCTGACGGTTGAAAATGGGTATCGCGGACCGAAGGAGGGAGGTTTCAATTATTCACAAATGAATGTCAACGTGCTTGCTTCTATTGCCGCTCCCACCTTCTGGGTGACCTATTCGCAGACGGCACTGTTGATGGCAGAGGCAGCCGAACGAGGATGGGTGAGCGGAGATCCGCAGGAATATTATGAAAATGCCGTCTCTGCTGATATGGAACTTTATGATCTGTATCTTGTAGAGACAGGATCACAACTTCCTGAAATATCACAAGGGGAGATAGACGCCTATTTATCACAACCTGAAATCGCCTATTCTCAGGCTGGTTCGCAGGAGGAAGCGTTGGAGCTGATCAATACCCAATATTGGATTGTGAACATTAAGAATGGCGCTGAAGCTTTTGCCAATTTCAGGCGAAGCGGATATCCAGACCTGGAACGAAATGATTTCAATGACGAATTATTGAGAAACGGGGGTGATGGGTTTGTTCATAGATTTTCCTATCCGGATGCAGAATTATCACGAAACAAGGCCAATTACCAGGCGGCGGTTCAGGCCATAGGTGGAACTGATGATCTGGTTACCAGGGTGTTCTGGGATAATTAATTCCTTAAGCGGTCAGTCCGAAACAGGCGGGAAATTTAAACTTTTGGTTTAGGTTGCCTGTCTTCGGGCTGACCTTATCTTCATAATCGTTTTTCCGTTTGTAAGGAATACCGTACGCTCATGTTAAATTAATTGTTTTTATTACACTTAATTAAATAGATTCAGGAGCGAAACAGGCATTCTTATACCACTTTTAAATCATCATTGAATATGAAACTGAAGAGAATAATAATTTTATCTTTCACAATATTTCTATGGCAAACCGCCATAAGCCAGCAGATTTCTAAAGAAGAATTAATTTTCCTAACACCATCCTGGGAGGGAGAGCGATTTCCTGATGGCAGGCCGAAAGTGTCAGATGACATTCTGAAGCGAATGAAATCTGTGAGCATTGAGGAAGCATGGGCAACTTTAAAAAATGCAGGGTTCTCCTATCAGGTGGCAGAGGGCTGGGAGGTTATAAACCCGGATAGCGTGCTGGTAGGTAGGGCATTAACGGCCACCTTCATGCCCGGGCGCCCTGATATGCATCGTGCAATTGATTCTGTAGGACGAAAAGAGGGAAGACGGGGACAGAATACCTGGCCTGTTGATTTACTTCAAAAAGGGGACGTCTATGTGGCTAATCAATTTGGCGCTAAACTAAACGGTCCGACGATCGGTGATAATGTGGGTAATGCGATTTATGCAAATTCAGGCAATGGTATTGTATATGACGGAGCTATTCGGGATTTGGAAGGACTAATGGATATCGGGGGATTCACTTCCTTTTATACAAGTTATGACCCTTCTTACCATAATCCGGGGAGGGATATTAACACCATGATCATGGGTATCAATACCCCTACCTTGATCAGAAAAGTAACGGTAATGCCGGGCGATGTCGTGTTGGGCAAACTGGGAGTAGTGATTTTTATTCCACCGCACCTCGCAGAACGCGTGGTTAAAACGTCAGAGATCGTGCGCCTGAGGGATCTGTTTGGTCACGAACGTATACGGGCGGGCGTGTATACTGCTGGTCAGATTGATACCCGTTGGGCGGATGAAATTGAAAAGGACTTTTCGCAATGGCTGAATGATCATATCGATGAACTGCCGGTCCCTAAAGAACAAATTCAGGAAATATTAAAAGAAAGAACATGGTAAATAAGAACAATAAATCACACTCGAGGCGCTCGTTTCTCGCAAAGAGCACTATGGCAGGCGCCCTGGGTTTTACAGGGATATCCCAGACATACGGAAAAGAGTTTACCCGTGCAGTAGACAATAATCCTAAACTTTCAGCGCCGTCAGATCTTAAGATCACTGATGTGAAGTGCGGACAAATCGGAGGAAGCCTGTTTGTTAAAATTTATACCAACCAGGATATTTATGGTTGCGGGGAAGGAGTCGATGCCATCAACGGAACATATTATCTTGTTCAGCGCATGGGGCGGTTTCTGCGGGATCAGAGTCCGTTCAATATTCACAGGACCTTTGAAGTAATCCGCAGGGCCGGACATTTCGGAGGGGCTCAGTCCGGCATGTATGTAGCCGTGCTTTCTGCCATAGAAACTGCACTATGGGACCTTACCGGTAAAGCCCTGGGCGTGCCGGTTTATCAGCTTATGGGCGGTAAATTCAGGGATAAAGTGAGGGTATATTGCGATACGGCGTTATACAGAAATCAGTTTCCTTCTCCGGAAGATTTTGCCACTGCGGCTACGGAGGCTATAGCCAACTGGGGTTTTAACGCGCTGAAGTTTGACCTCGATTATGCTTCGGACCCTGATAAATATGACCGCTACAACTGGACTGGCAGTCCGGGTGAAATCACCAGAATGTACGACCAATTAGCCGCGGTAAGGGAAGCAGTCGGACCGAAAATTGATCTTTGTGTGGATATGCACGGAAGGTATGATTTTCCGACTGCACAGGCAATTGCAAAAAAAGTGGAACCACTGAACCTGACCTGGCTGGAAGAGCCGGTCCCCGCGGAAAATGTGGATGCATATCGCCGGATTGCAGAAGAAACCAATACCCCGATCAGTGCGGGAGAAAATATTTACCTGGCCTACGGATTCCGCCGTCTCCTCGAGATTGGTGGAGTGGATATTGTCATGCCTGATTTGCAAAAATGCGGTGGCCTTGGAGAAGGGCAGCGTATTGCCAACCTGGCTAATCTGTATTATGTTCCATTCTCTCCGCATATGGTCGCCTCATTTCTTGGAGCGATGGCTTGTGCGCATGTATGTGTAACCGTACCGAATTTCCATCTCATGGAATGGCAATCCTACTTTCACACCAACGAAATGTACAAGGAAATTGTCACATTCGACGAAGAAAACTGGGTGGAGGATAGTTTCATTACGGTTTCAGAAAAGCCAGGAATTGGTGTGGATCTCAATGAGGAAGCAATGAAGAAATATGTCCGCGGAGATCAGCCTTTTTTCGAATAGAAGAATATCCCGTTACCCACGGGCTTACTAAAATCTGGTACGCACAGTCTGATGGATAGGCAGTGCGTACCATTCTTTCAGTATTATTTTTCAGAACACATATCTTCATGAATAAAAAAACCTCAAGAATTCTTTTTATTCTTTCGGCGGTCCTGATCGGGGCTTATATTTTGCTCACAGTCATTGATTATCACCAGTGGGCAGGAATTATCCTGATCTCTGCGTTCATTGCGATGGCCTTTGCTTTTCGAAGCTATGAGCTATTAAGAGGGTATAGTTATACGGTCGTGATTCTGGCCGCGGTGACCCTGGCCATGTATTTTCCGGAATATTTTATTACGATCGGGGACTATGACCTGAAGAACCTGATTACGCCACTTCTTATGATCATCATGTTCGGTATGGGAACATCGTTAAGCATTCAGGATTTTTATGGGGTGATTAAAATGCCCAAAGGGGTGTTTATCGGGGTACTATGCCAGTTTACTATTATGCCTTTTGTAGGGTTTGGAATTGCACAAGCATTCTCTTTTCCAACAGAGATTGCGGCCGGAATTATTCTGATCGGGAGCTGCCCCAGTGGATTGGCCTCCAACGTGATGGCCTATCTTGCCAAGGCCAACCTTGCCCTATCAGTTACGCTGACCGCATTTGCTACGTTGCTGGCGCCGCTCGTAACACCTTTCTATATGAAATTCCTTGGTGGAGAATTCATTGAGGTGGAATACCTCAAAATGATGTGGGATATAACAAAGGTAGTCATTCTGCCGATTGCGGCCGGACTTATATTTCATCACCTGTTCCATAGCCGGTTCAAGATCCTGGAGAAGATTATGCCACTCTTTTCCATGGCAGGAATTGCAGTAATCCTGATCATTATTGTCGCCCGTGGTCGTGATAATCTGCTCGACGTTGGACTTCTGCTTGTTCTGGCCGTGTTCATACATAACATGTTCGGTTATTTTCTCGGCTATTCGGCTGGCAGAGTTTTCAGAATGCCGGAGCAGGATTGCCGGACCATTGCATTGGAAGTCGGGATGCAAAATGGAGGTCTGGCCAGCAGTATTGCGGCGGATACGCTGGGCAAACCTGGCACTATTGGCCTTGCCCCTGCCATTTTCGGCTCCATGATGAATATTACAGGTTCTTCGCTGGCTCTGTGGTGGCGTTCAAAACCGATAAAAGACTTAAAGGAGAATGATGAAGATTAAACTTATGAAAACGTTCCTCATACATGTTGGCCTGGTGTCTGTCCTGTCAATGGGATCCTGTAGCAGCGGCCTGCAACTATTTGAAGAGAATTCTTCGGATTGGGAGCAGTTTGGTGAAGCCGAATGGCAATTTTCGGATGGAGAACTGGTGGGTGAAGTTGCCAATGGGAAAGCAGGATTTGTAATGACAGATCAGAGCTATGACAATTTTATCCTGGAGCTTGAATTTATGCCTGACCAAAACATTAATTCCGGAGTCTACTTCCGCTGCGGAAAAAAGGATATCAATATTGAAGACTGTTATGAACTCAATATCTGGGATTCTAACCCCAACCAGGATTACCGAACCGGAGCTCTTGTGACTAAATCCAATGCTTTGGAGATAGTTGACACCACAGACAAATGGAATACTTACAAAGTAAAAGCAGAAGACGGACACATACAGGCCTGGGTTAACGGTATTCTGACCACTGATATTACTGATACCTCATTGTCAGAAGGATATATAGGTTTACAGGCATTGGGATCGGGCAAAATAAAATTTCGGAAAATCAGTATTAAGGAGTTGTAAATGAAAGAAATTGTGAGGTTATATGATGATACTTGTGCCAAACGTTATAAGCGAACTTCTATCTGCGGACTGGTCTTAATTCTACTTACTGGTCTGTTTTCTGTTGCATGCGAACCCGATAACGAGTCTACTCCGGCTTCATATTCTACCTGGACTCACTATGGCGGAGGTCCTGAACAGTCGAAATATTTTGAGGCGGAGCAAATCACCCCTGAAAATGCCGGACAACTGCAATTGGCCTGGATGTATCCAACCAATGACGAGGCCAATTATCATTTCAGTCCGATCGTAGTCGACACGCTGATGTTTGTCATTGGCAAGAATTATTCTCTCATTGCTATTGACGCACGTACAGGTGACGAAATCTGGATCCATACCGGACTGCAGGGAATCACCCGGAGAGGCATCAATTACTGGGAAAGTGAGGACGGCTCAGATAAAAGGCTGTTGTTTACCCTCGACAATTCAATTCAAGCCATTGATGCCCGAACCGGAAAATCCATCAGTTCGTTTGGTACAAACGGATATGTGGATATGCGTGAGGGTCTCAACCGGGAACCTTCTTCGATTCGCAGAATGCAGGCTATGATGCCAGGTGTTCTCTTTGAAGATTTGCTGATCCTGGGCTCAGCACCTGGTGAAGGGTACTTTTCTCCCCCGGGATATGTCAGGGCCTACAATGTGGTAACAGGTGATCTTAAATGGACGTTTCACACTATTCCCTTACCAGGAGAATTCGGACATGACACCTGGCCTGAAGATGCCTACAAATATGTGGGCGGAGTTAATGTATGGAGCGAAATATCTGTTGATTCAGACCGCGGGATCGCTTATCTGCCAATCGGGTCACCGACCTATGATTTCTATGGGGCTGACCGGAAAGGAAGCAACCTGTTTGGAAACAGCCTGGTAGCCGTTAATGCACGTACCGGAGAACGGATATGGCATTTTCAAACCGTCCATCACGACCTTTGGGATTATGACTTGTCGTCGGCGCCCCAACTGATAACAGTGAACCGGGAAGGTACGCAAATTGATGCGGTGGCCGTAGCGACTAAACATGGATTTGTGTTTGTCTTTGACCGGGAAACGGGTGAACCCGTATTTCCGATAGAAGAGCGGGAATTTCCGTCCAGTGAAATGCCTGGTGAAGAATCCTGGCCGACACAGCCAATTCCCGCCGTGGTGCCTGACTTTACCAGGCACGAAGTGACAAAGGAAACGCTGAACCCCTATCTTCCGGAAGAAACCAGAAAGGCCTGGCTTGAGAGGCTGGACTCGGCACGTTCCGGTTTGTTTGTCCCGCCTTCGGATAAATATGAAACGATTATGATGCCGGGAGCCCTTGGCGGTGCAAGTTATGGGAATACAGCCTCCAATCCGGAAAAAGGTCTGGTGTATATTATGTCAGAGGAATACGGATCAGTCTACAGATTATACAACGTGGAAGAAAACAGACCGGTATTGTCGGCAAGTGCACTTAAAAGAATCAAAAGTCTTTATGAGAACCAATGCCAGACATGCCATGGAAAAGATATGGCTGGTGCGGCAGGACCTTCCTTAACCGAGGCTGGAAAACGTCTGATGTTCAATGATTTTAAGAATATTATTACCGAGGGCAAAGGACTTATGCCTGCGTTTGTACACGTGGATGACCGTACCCTTTTCGGTTTGTACCGGTACATGGGCGGAACACCGGCCGGATTCCGGTTTGGAGGTGAGGAAGAAACTGTTGAAATCGAAGGTCCTGTGGTGGCGTCGGGCGGAGCAGAAATTCGGGAAGATTCCATCCGGGCCGAAGCCATGTCGGATTATCCTACTGGCGTGGAAGCTCCGGAAGCCCGTTACAGCACCGATTACGGGACGGAATGGCAAGGTCTCCTGAGTCCCCCATGGGCCACCTTGACCGCTTATGATCTGAATGAGGGAACGATTATCTGGCGACAGCCGATCGGACTTGACTCTGCCTATGCCAAAGGGGATAAATCATTTGGAGCCCCGGCCGGAACCATCCGGAAAGGAATGGTCGTAACTTCGACTGGGGTTGTGTTTGCCACGGGCAAGGGAGGAATGCTGTATGCGTTTGATGCATATAAAGGCACAAAGCTGTGGGAAACAACGTTAAGTCACGAAACCAGCGGACAACCGGTGATGTATGAAATTAATGGAAAGCAATATCTGGTCATCAATTCGTCGTACCGGTTTGATCAGGGAAGTTACGATAACTCGAAGAAACCTGGCGCCTTACCTAAAGGGTATCTGGTATTCTCCCTGCCTGAATCTAATTCGGCAAATGAAGATTGATATACTTAGAAGAAAAAATAGCGAAAGCTAAAACCTTAACTGTTTAAAGATGAAACGAATAATACTTGTCCTGGTCTTTATTGTGAATATACCTGTCCTGGCGCAAACGGGCGGCGACAGGGTGGTTCGTAATGATCCGTCCAACTACCGCTCTCTTTCAGCGGTTCATGCCGGCGCGGGTGATATGGGGTTTACCCAACTAATCGGACGAAATGATCTCAACTCAAATTTTCTGTACCTGCATGCAGGAACCATTAACGGGGAAAGTGGGATAGGACATCATTTTCATCACAGTATCGAGGAGATGTATGTACTGTTGAGCGGTGAGGCGGAATTTACGATCAACGGGCGCACTTCAGTTCTTAAAGCACCGGTAGTTGTACCCTGTAAACTAGGTGATGCCCACGCGGTATATAATGCCTCAGACGAGCCTGTGCAATGGCTGAATTTCGCAGTTTCGCAAACCAAGGGACGAGGGGATGCCTTCGACCTGGGAGACGATCGGGTTGGCGCAACGAAGGATCCTCAGCCAGTGTTCGTTTCCGGAAAACTGGACCCCGCCGGGCTCCGTGATCAGAATCATCCTTATGCAGAAAACGGTGTTTTATTTAAGCGCGTTTTGGGCCCGGAAATATTCAGTACTAACTGGAATTACGTGGACAACCTCGTAATACCTTCCGGTAAATCACTCGGAACTCTGAAGGTTGGTAACCTTGAAGCGGTTTATTATGTTCTGGGAGGTTCTGGTACGCTGAAACTCAATGGTGAATCACATCCTATAGGCAAGGACGATGCATTTGCGGCTCTTATGGGAGAAACAATCGAAATTCAGAATGACGGGAATGAGGAGCTGAATTTACTGGCTATCGGGATAAGCATTGCGGAAGAAAACAGTACCAAACAAGGAGAGCCTGTAGCTATTGCCCTTCAAATGGATTTTCTGGTAGCACCCGAAAACCGGGAAGCCTTTGAGGATATGTATCATTCGATATATGTGCCTGCCATGACTGTGCAGGAAGGGTATCGCGGTTCCAAGTTGCTACGGGTATTTCCGGAAGCCGTATCCAGTGAAATTCAGGCAGAACCTACCGATTATAACTATTCTGTCCAGATCTTTTTTGACACCGAACAAAGCCGGAGAAACTGGGTAGCCAGTGATCAGCATAAAATTGCCTGGCCGGCGGCCGAAAAGCTGGTCGAGAAATATCGCTGGAGAGGGTATGATATCATGGGTGAAGATCAGAGGTAAATAAAAAAAGTAAACGTATACATATGAACAGATATAAAATTCTCTTTCTGATTATATTCCTTTCCCTTGGTACCCTTTATGGTCAGGATCTGGCGTCGATAGAATATGATTCAGAGAAGCTGGAAAAAATCATAAGCAGAGATGCAAAAGTGGAGGTGCTTGCGGATGGATTTCAGTTTACAGAAGGGCCGTACTGGATTCAGAAGGAGCAAATGCTGCTATTTTCCGATGTGCCTGGTAATAAAGTGTACAAATGGACAGAGGAAGGTGGCGCGGAAGTATACCTGGATCCGGGTGGTTATACGGGATCTGTAGAACGTGGCGGGTTTAAGGGTCCTAATGGAATAATTCTGTCCAACCAGGGAGAACTGCTTATATGTCAGCATGGAGACCGGCGTATTGCCCGGATGGATGCACCCCTTGAGGCACCTGAAACGGATTATGTGACAGTTGCAGGCAAATACGATGGAAAACGGCTGAATAGTCCGAATGATCTTTTTCAGACTCCAAAAGGAGATATATACTTTACTGATCCGGCGTACGGATTTGAAAAGGGACCGCAGGATCCTGCCAGGGAATTAACATTCAGCGGCGTTTACAAAATGGATAAAGGCGGAAATGTTCTTCTACTTCTCGATTCCATTGAACAGCCGAATGGGATCGCGGTTTTCCCTGGCGGTAAAAAGATGCTCGTGGCCAATTCAAACATGCGGAAGAAACGTATTTATGAGTATGTTCTGGACAAGGATGGCAATATAACTGATGGAAGAATATTTGCTGATCTGAGTGATGTTTCGGCTCCGGGCTTGTGTGATGGCTTAAAAATTGACAAAAAAGGAAATGTTTTTGCTACAGGTCCCGGTGGTATCTTTATTTATTCGAAGGAAGGAGAGAAGCTGGGAAAAATCAGCATGAACGGAATTACGGCGGCAAATTGTGCTCTTTCACCTGATGAAAAAACACTCTATATCACTGCCCAACAAAACCTTCTCCGTTTAAAGATGAGATAACCCCTTAAGCAGTTCATCATAAGCAATAATCAGACTAACAAAGTTTTAAATCATGAAATTATATAATACGACGGCAGGCATTTATCTTGAGTCAGAAGATAATCTTTACAGGCTCAAAGGCCAATGGGATGAACTGATCAATGATGATTCAATTTTTGAGAATTTGAAAAAAACAGCCGGTTCGCAAGCACCTGTGGATAATAATGAATTGACTGATGCGCAGCTTCTGGCACCTGTTCAGTCCCAGGAGCTCTGGGCCTGTGGAGTCACGTATTTACGAAGCAAAGTAGGACGGCAGGAAGAGTCGAAGGATGCAGGCGGAGGTGATTTCTATGGACGGGTTTATGATGCTGCAAGACCGGAAGTGTTCTTTAAGGCAACTGGCAACCGCATATCAGCACCTGAAGATGCCGTTTGCATTCGTGAGGATTCGTCATGGGATGTTCCGGAACCGGAATTGACGCTGGTAGTGACGAGTTCAGGAAAAATAATAGGCTATACCATTGGAAATGATATGAGCAGCCGCAGTATAGAAGGTGAAAACCCGCTTTACCTGCCACAGGCAAAAACATATGATGCCTGTGCATCTGTCGGGCCGTGCGTTTATATCACAGAGGATCCTCTTGACCCGGATACCCGTATCCAATTGGAAATATTCAGGGGAGATGAGAAAGTTTTTGAAGATACCATTGCCATTTCACAGATGAAACGCACCGTTCAGGAGCTTGTCACCTATGTTTACCGGGCCTGTAGTTTCCCTCACGGATGTCTCATCATGACAGGTACAGGGATTGTACCGCCTCATGAGTTTACCTTGCAGGAGAATGATGAGATTCATATCAGCATTGACTCGATTGGCACGCTTCGGAATCCTGTGAAGTTGCTACACGTGCGGCAATAATTGAATACTAAGAAGGAAGGTCAGGTACAAGGCCCGACTTTCCTTCATATTGTACTACAAGGCTGCGTCTGAAAATGTGCCATTTATTAAACGCATGATCCCTCGCGGATTGGCATCCTGCAATTCCATGGGCAGCGACTTCTGCGGGAAATTCTGATAACAGACCGGCCGGGTAAAACGATATATGGCCGCCGTTCCCACCGAGGTGGTTTGTGGCGCTGTGGTTGCCGGATATGGTCCGCCATGAATCATGGAAGGACAAACCTCGACACCGGTCGGGTAACCGTTAAAGATTATCCTTCCAACCTTTTGTTCCAGGATATCAATCAGGTCAGAATATTCTTCCAGGTCTTTTTCCGTTCCATGAATTGTTGCAGTCAGGTGTCCTTCAAGTGATTCAGCGATCCGGAGTATTTCCTTGTGCTCGTCAGCCTGTACAAGAAGCGTGGACGGACCGAATACCTCTTCAGCCAGGTGCTCATCCTGCAGAAAATCCCGGGCGGCAACAGAAAACGCCTTCATGTTGACAGCTCCATCCTTATGAGGACCGGCGGCAACCTTTTCAATGACCGAATTTTTTGCGAGCTGATCGGTTCGCTGGGTGAAGTTGTTCTTCATTCCACCGGAAAGCATATACCCGGGTTGTTGTTCGCCAATGGCTGTCCTGAACATTTCAACAAATTCAGATTGCTCCTTGCTTTTCTCACTGATAACAAGACCGGGGTTGGTACAAAATTGTCCGACCCCCAGATTGACTGATCCAGCCAGGCCGGACGCGATTTGCTGGGTACGTTCCTTTAAAGCGCCGGGAAGAAGGAATACCGGGTTGGAGCTGCCCATTTCCGCATATACGGGAATCGGAACTTCCCTTTTATTAGCTATATCGAACAATGCTTTTCCGCCACCGAATGATCCGGTAAATCCAACTGCGGTCAGAAGAGGGTGCTTAACCAGGTGGATACCCGGGTCAACCATACCCTGGATCATGGAGAATACGCCATCGGGCATATTGGTATTTTCTGCTGCCTTTAAAATAGCTTTTCCAACAATTTCAGATGTTCCCGGATGCAAGGGATGAGCTTTTACCACGACCGGGCAACCTGCTGCCAGGGCAGAAGCTGTATCACCGCCGGCAACGGAAAAAGCCAGAGGAAAATTACTGGCACCAAAAACGCCTACCGGTCCGAGAGGGACTTGTATCTGACGTATATCCGGCTTTGGCAACGGCTGCCGGTCGGGAATCGCGGTGTCTATACGTGCATTAACCCATGAACCATCGCGAAGGAGGGAGGCAAATAGTTTTAACTGGTTTACTGTGCGCATTCTTTCACCATTCAGGCGTGCCTCTGGCAGTGCTGTTTCACTCATGCACCGCTGAATAAGTATCTCCCCTGTATTCAGGATTTCTTCGGCGATTGCATCGAGAAAAGCAGCCCTTTCTTCAGGGGTGGTTTGTTTGTATTGGGAGAATGCCCGGGAAGCCAATTTCACGGCATGATCAACTTCATTTTCAGTTGCTTCCGTGAAGACGGTATCAAGTTCCTTGCCCGAGGATGGATCAATTGCCTGAAAGGTGGATGCACCCTCAGTTGATTCATTTGCGCCAATTAAGTTTTTTCCTGTTAAATTCATATGCGTTGGTGGGGTTAAAATGTATCAGATCCGAGAATTTCAGAATGATGTGACAAGATGTCGTTCAAGTCTAAAGTTACAAAACCTGCTCCTGAAATCGTAGACCGGCTAAAAATAATTGTGCTTAATACATTTATTTTCAAGCAAAAAAATTAATTTTAGTTAATCACAATCAACTACTACAAAAATGTTAGAAAAAATACGTATCACATTGCTTTTTATAGTTTGCGCTACTATCCCGGTGATGGCCCAGGATGGTACTATATATCCGCTTGAGGCTCCGGACGAACCAAATGCAATTCCCCTGAATACCGGTGGAGTGGAAGACCAGCCGGCGTCAGAGAGCTGGTTCCGTCAGTGGGGCGACCCGATGGCCAGAAATATAACAGAGGCAACCCTGACTCCTTTTATTCCGGATCCTTCCAAGGCTACAGGTGCGGCGGTCATCGTGGCTCCGGGTGGTGGTTTCAGGTGGCTTTCGATGGGCAATGAAGGCTGGGAAGTTGCCGAAGCGCTTAAGGAGAAAGGAATTGCGGCCTTTGTGTTGAAATACAGGTTGATGCCTACCCCAGAAAGCCTGGATGATTTTTCAGACTGGATGAACCGGCCGCGACCGGCGCCAGCAGCTTCCACGGACAATACGGAAAATGAATCACAGCCTGCTCGCCCCCAATGGGATCTTACCAACCAGCAGGAAGATGCAGAAGCTGCCTATAAAATGATAGTAGGCAGAGCGAAGGAGTGGGGGGTAGACACGGACCGGATCGGAATGATCGGATTCTCCGCGGGAGCAGGTCTTACCATGCATTGCACCCTTCATTCAGACATGATGAAGCTGGCTTTTATCGGTCCGATTTACGGGGGTATGGGACCGGTTGAAGTTCCGGAGAATGCTCCGCCGATGTTCAACGTCATTGCCACTGATGACTTTCTTTTTCGAGGTCAGTTTGGAGTGATAGGCTCATGGTACGAGGCTGGCATTCCTGTGGAGTTCCATCTGTATCAGAACGGCGGACATGGATTCGGGCTGGGCAATCCGGGCAGGACAAGTAATCGCTGGTTCGACGCGTTCATCCACTGGCTGGAGGTGAATAAAATGCTGGACGCCCAGGTGAATTAATCTGAAATTCAGCGCCGGGCGAAAAGATCCAGAATGGCGGGTCCCCAGTATTCTTTGGTAAAGTAATAGGTGGCCACAACAAGGAAACAGGTTGCGGCCAGCAAGCCGGCTACGGCCATGCCTCTGGCCAGATCAGAACGCACCACTTTGTGCCTGCCGATAAATACTTCAGCAACCAGCAGGTTTGGAATGTAAAAGAAATAGGCCATGACATAATCAAACGGGCCGGTGAATTGAGACGTGTGCCCCAACCGGTCGAAGAAAAGGAACCAGAACCCGTATTCCATGCGGTACAGCCATGAACCAATAGCCAAAGCAAAGAGGCGAATGGCCCAGGCACGGTGTTTACCGAAACGCTGCTGAAGAGCAAAATAAATGGTGGCCACGGCTGCGATAAACGTAAGTATGCCGTATCCGGTAAAGCCAATGTCCATCACGGTGCCTCCAATGGTTCCTTTGAGGAAAATGAATACTAAGCCTCCCACTGCTGCCACTAGCGAGGCCAATACATACAACCGGCCCAGCCAGCGATGGACGGCCGGATACCTGTTCCTGACGGTATCGATCAGCTGAATACAACCCAGGATCAGCACAATACTTCCGGCGGCAAAATGCAGGCCGATACCCAGGTTGGATGAGCCGGACTGACGGTCATACAGCCCCGGAAGTACTTCGTTCCACTGGGCGGTGTTGCCCTGCAGAAGGGCGACGAAATAAAAGGCGAAAATGTAGAGTCCAAAGAGCAGGGCGCTGCTCCAGATGGTGATCACCAGGATACGTGCCGCCCAGTTCATGGCCTTGTCCAATTTACTATTAACCGGTATGGCTGTCGTACGTGTCATTACTTCATTATTCTCCTGAAAAGGAAATGTGAGTTTAATAATTTTTGATGAATTTGTAAATCGAAAGGCTTTTCGTATTTACCCCGGACTGAGCTTCACGATGCGCCCCGGCATGTTTGCCTGCGGACTATGCTCTTCAATCAGTATGACCAGGTCGCCGCCCGGAAGCAGGGCTATATCCCGGACACGTCCAACCCGTTCCATCAGGATTTCGGTGAGGTCCTGGTCCGGATCGTAGCGCACCAGGTGCTGATAGAGTAATCCGCTAATCAGAAATGAATCATTCCACTCAGGGAAATTACTGTCTTTAATCAGCAGGAGACTACTGGGAGCCAGCCGGAATCCGGGTGTCCAGTATTTAACCGGGAGAATGGTGGATTCGGCTGCTTCATTCTCCGTCATCCCCGAAACAGCACTGCCGTCATAATTCAGTCCGTACGAAAACAACGGCCAGCCATAATTACCGCCTTTTTCAATGATGTTGAACTCATCGCCGCCCATGGGACCGTGTTCGTTGGAATACAATATGTTATTCTCCGCGTCATAAAACAGGCCCTGCGGATCCCGGTGCCCGTAACTCCAGATGCCGGGGAGTGCGTTAGCGCCGGAAAATGACGGGTTGTCTTCCGGAATGCTTCCGTCTGCATGCAGCCGGAAGATCTTGCCGCGCGGATCCGACATGTCCTGCGGACCATGCTCTGGTTTGGGGGCACCACCCACGCCAAAAGAGAGAAAGAAATGATCCGCGTCTTCCCATGCGATCCTGGCTCCGATGCTGAACTGATTTGAGGTAAAGATCTCCTGAATATTCTCCGCGTTGTACCCATCAAGCTCGAACCGGATTACCGACATGGTATAATCCGGTTTCACCAAGGCTATGTAAACAAGGTGATTCTCCGCGTAATCCGGATGGAGGCTGATATCCATCATACCGCCGTAATGGCGATCAGTCTGGTACGTCTGGCTTTCCGGAATGCCATTGACCTGAGTAAGCTTACCTTGAGTAACGCGGAAGAGTCCGCCCATACGCTCCGTTACCAGGAAATCATCTTCCCCGAGCACCTCAATGGCATAGGGAATCTGGAATCCTTCTGCCAGGACTTCCTGTCGGACAGGAACATTGGACACTGGCATAGATTCTTCCGGAGGCGGTGGTGGTGGCTGGCAGGAAAATCCTGCGACAATAATGAGGAAAAATAAGAAACGGAGCAGGGCGGACATGATTGCTGCGTCAGAGCTTGATTGTTGATATGACAAGATACAAAAAGTCTGAATATAGTTTCTATTGGATTTTACAAGTAGAATTTGAGGTTGTTGCCAGAATCCCTAGATTGCCTGAAAAAATCATTGATGGAGCTAATTGAACGTGCCCGAGGTTTCCGGGATCGTGTGGCGGTGATTTCCGGTTCATCGTCCTTTACCTATGAACAATTACTTGAAGCATCGCTGGGGGTGGCAGGTCGTTTATTGGGGGATTCGGGCGACTTAAATGAAGCCCGGGTAGCATTTATTATTCGTCCCGGCTTTGATTATGTAAAAACTCTTTGGGGCATCTGGCGGGCCGGGGGTATTGCAGTTCCGCTTCATCCGGGGAATCCGCTGGAAACGATCACGTACATTCTCAAAGATGCCGGGGCCTTATTCCTGATCGCCGATGCAGGTTTTACCGATAATATCAGGGAATATGCGGAAGAGAATGCCATTCAGATACTGGAGAATGCGGAATTTGATGTTTCTGACATCACGCTGCCAGCAATTGATCAGTCCAGAAGGGCCATGATCCTTTACACAAGCGGGACGACGGGGTCGCCAAAAGGAGTGGTCACCACCCACAAAAATATTGAGGCCCAGGTGAAATCACTGGTGGAAGCCTGGGAGTGGAGCCCGGATGACCATATCCTGAATATTTTACCAATGCATCACGTCCACGGCATTATCAATGTGCTCAGTTGTGCCTTGTGGTCCGGCGCGACCTGTGAATTTCTTACAGGATTTGATGCAGGTGCTGTTTTTGATGTGCTGAGAAGGAGCGAGGTGACCTTGTTCATGGCTGTGCCCACTATTTATCACAAGCTGATTGCTCATTGGGAAACCTTGCCTGAGGAAGAGCAAAAGGAACTATATAACCGGTTAAGGGAGAAGCGGCTGATGGTATCCGGGTCCGCGGCCCTGCCGGTTTCAGTGATGGAGAAATGGAAGATGATCAGCGGACAGGTATTGCTGGAACGGTACGGAATGACGGAGATCGGGATGGCCATCAGCAACCCGTATCGCGGGGAGCGTAAGCCCGGACATATCGGTCAGCCGCTCCCCGGTGTCAATATACAATTGGTGGATGAGTCGCTGGAACCCGTTGCCGACGGCGAACAGGGCGAAATCCTGGTGAAGGGGGAGAATGTTTTTAAGGAATACTGGCAACGGCCAGAAGCTACTGAGGAGTCATTTGTACTTGATAAATGGTTTAAGACAGGGGATATAGCAATCTATAATACAGATAGTTATAAAATTGTAGGCAGAAGTTCAGTAGATATCATCAAATCAGGAGGATACAAGATTTCCGCCCTGGAAATCGAAGAAGTGCTTCGCAGGAGGGAAGACATTCGTGACTGCGGTGTGGTAGGAATCCCTGACGAGGAATGGGGTGAACTGGTTTGTGCGGCGCTTGTTCCGTCCGTCGGGGCGGTGATTGAGCCAAAGGAAATCGATAAGTGGATACGACAGATGTTACCTGCTTATAAGATACCGCGAAAGTATATCCTCGTGGAAGACCTTCCCAGGAATGCCATGGGCAAGGTGACGAAGAAGGAATTAATCAAACAATTTTAGCAGATTATGAAAATATACGGAGTAGCGGTGCTGGCCGCCTGTTTCCTGGTGGGCCAGTTGCTGGGCATTTACCTGGGGCAATGGATTGGCGTGGGCGGAAATGTAGGAGGGGTTGGTTTTGGAATGTTACTGTTGATCTGGGCCAATGAACACATCAGGGATGACCGTCCCGGGGCTGACAAAACCCGGGAAGGCATATTTTTCTGGAGTGCCATGTACATTCCGGTAGTTATTGCCATGGCAGCAACACTCAATGTCAGGGCCGCCGTTTCAGGCGGATGGGTCGCGGTGCTGGCAGGAATTCTGGCAACTTCGGCGTGTTACTTTTTAATCCCGGTAATTGCCCGGATGGCGAAACCAGATGAACAGGAATAATGGAGTTGCTGACAGAGTTTTTCATTAAAAACGGGCTGATTGTAGCTTTCTTGTTCGCCGGGATCACCCTGTTCATCGCAAACTGGTTGTCGGGAAAATTACTGAAAAAACGTATCCCCGGCGTGGCTATGGCCATTTTTGCTGCATTGGTATTGGCGTACCTGGCTGGCGGGGAGAAGGGCGTAGCGACCTACCCGGTGCTGGCCGGACTGGCCATCCTGGGCGGATCTATGTTCAGGGATTTTGCCATTGTAGCCACGGCAATGGGTGTCCGGTTTTCCGAATTAAGAGCAACAGGTTGGGCCGGTGTTATTTCGCTTGTGGCAGGGGTGACCATCACATTTTTTATCGGCGGAATGATCGGGTATGCCATGGGATACCGGGATGCGGTAAGCTTTACGACCATCGGGGCAGGGGCTTGTACCTACATTGTAGGACCAGTGACCGGGGCTGCCATTGGTGCCTCCTCGGAGCTGATTGCCATCAGCATTGCAGCGGGAGTAATGAAAACGGTTTTTGTGACCATCATTACGCCCATTGTGGCCGGGAGAATCGGCCTGGACAATCCGACGACCGCCATGATATTCGGCGGGATGATCGGCACCACCAGCGGGGTTGCAGCCGGACTGGCCGCCACGGATCCGAAGCTGGTTCCGTACGGTGCGATGACATCCACCTTCTATACAGGCCTGGGCGTGTTGCTTTGCCCGAGCCTATTTTATGTGCTTATGACCAACGTGTTATAATCGGGGAAGGAGAGGTTATTGAGGCGGATTCACGGCCGTATTTACTGTGAGTTACTCGGTTACACGAATGATCCATTCCTTTTTACTGCTATCCTCTGCTGTTACGGTATAGGTAATGTCCTGAATGAAAACATTGGCAACACCGGAACCTGGTCCGACGGTGGCAAAATCGGAAACCACGATCGTGGGTGTCAGAATAGACCGGTCCGTCCCTTCAGGAACGACCGCCGAAACCAGACGTTGTTCAAGGTTGATATCTGCGATCACCGGAGGGGTAAAATCGTTAAAACTGAATGAAATGATCTCAGCTTCATTACTAAGAGAAGGGGACGGAGAATCATCCTCGGAGCAGGCGGTTGATACTACAACAATACCCGTCATGATTACTATCCAAAGTAAGCTGCGGGAGTGAAAATAAGTAGGCGATTTCATGCAAAAGCTGATGACAAATTAAATGCCAGATAATGTGATTTTGCATAATATTTTAGCAACAGAATTAATTAACACTGCGTCCATTGAAAACCTGTAGTATAGAAGCTGCCTCTGGTTACTACAGGGCTTTCTCAATCAGCTTTTCAATAGCACTTATGTTGGATTTAGTAAGACTTCCATTGGAATGAATGATTGTACCGGATTTATCTATAATGAACAGGGATGGGTATGCGAAGACACCATACTGTGTTGCGACTTCGCTGGCGTTCAGAAGTACAGGATAGTTAACATTGTACTTATCAACAAATGCTGCAATGTCTTCCATGGGATCATAGGCATTCAGGCTGATCAACACCACATCCTTATCCCTGAATAACTCTTGCAGCTGATTCAGATAGGGGACACTGGCGATACAATAGGAACAATTCTTAATCCAGAATTCAATGAGCACCACCTTGCCGGTTAAATCACCTAAGGATAATTCACCGAGTTGGTCAAAATAACTAAGCTTCCAGTCCGGCGCTGATGAACCAACCGGTAAAGGCACAGGTCGCTCTTCCGCTTCAGCGGGAGAATATTCGTCGGTATAGGTGGAATAGAACCAGGAATCGGGGGCAGGAGGGGCGGGATTCACATCAATATTCGTAAAGCTGGTTTTTATATAATCCTTATCTGCATCATTTATTTGAATGATCTCTGCCGGAAGGTGCGTTTCCGGATCTACCACAATTTTATAGATCAGGTTGTAGGGAGTTTGCATGATATCAAAAGCGTCACCCAGGTTCTGAATTCTCCGTTTGCCAATATTGACGGTGACCACCTGCATAGGTTTTTCATGGAGGACTGTATCGGAAACAGCTTTCAGCGCATCCTTATCGTCGATGAGTATTGGCAGTACATTTTTCAGGGTAATCAGAGAATTGTACAAAAAGGAGAGACCCTCGAAGTCCTTCTTTTGGGGATTTTCATAGAGTTCTATGGTTTTCTCCGATTCCTTCAGGTTGAATTTTTCGGTTCCATTATAGATCAGCATTCCGGACGAACTTTCCACCTGGTAGGAAAAGAATAACGGCGCATGCGGCTCCGAAAAGTTGAAATAGCACGACCAGTCCACCGTAACGTGATAGTCCCGGGTAGTATAATCCATTTCCCTGGTCAGATCATAGCGAATTGAGCTCAGGCTGTTGAGTTTGTCTGAGACTTGCCGGAGCAGGTCATCCGCGTGGTTTACCTGAGCATGGGAATTATGATAAAGAATAACGAATATCAGGAGGGTATAGATTCTAAGCGTCATCAGTTACAATAGGAGTATTTATGTTTAGATGTACCACTAATTAGAGGCAGAGGAATACACAATGGTTGGAATACATTCCTGAAATGGTCATTGGGTCTTGAAAGGGGCAATGAATTTATCCGGATTCCGGCTTGAGGACCAGCAGGAATCCGGGATGAACAACACGGGTGGTTACAGGAGTGGTGAAGCAGGAGGGAGCTTGGCCAATTTACCGATGCGTTTTCAACTCAACGTAATCTTCGAGATTTTGCAGGACCATCTCAATTCCTTCCCTGAAGCCCATTTCGATCATTTTCTCCATTCTTTCCTTTGATTCATTGTAGATGGAAATGTGCACGTGTGTACTGCCGTTTTGACGACTAAAGGTCAAATCCCAATCGGAACCTGGCAGATCGCGATTTTCATCCTTGTCCGCAAAAGCATTCAGCATTTTAAAGTTTGTTTTCGGGCTGATGGCCGTATACTCCTGAACTGACCAGTGTTCCTGGCCTTCCGGGCTGACCATGGCGTAAAATCTTCTTCCACCAACCTCGAAATTCATGTATTTTGTTCGGGACGTCCAGGGTTTAGGGGCCCACCACTGGTCGAGAATTTCAGGATTTGTCCATGCTTCCCAAACCATATCAACATCTGCCGAAAAATCACGGTCAATCGTTACTGTGTTGGTTTCTTTGTTTACGACCAGGTCGAATTTTAAGCTGCTGTTCATTTTTTATTGTTTTTAAGGGTTGATAATACGTCGTCCAACTGATCAAATCGAGACTCCCAAATTTTTCTGAATTGGGATATCCACTGGTCAATTTCCTTCATTTTGTCCACCTCCAGCTGATAGTAGATCTCCCGGCCTTGTTGCTCTGAGGTGATCAAATCACACTCGGTCAGGATTTGCAAGTGTCTGGAGACGGCTTGCCGGGAAGTGTCGAAGTGTTCAGCCAGTGAATTAGGGGTCATGGCCTGTACCGCTATCAGCGTGATAATAGCTCTTCGTGTAGGATCGGCGATAGCCTGAAAGATATCTCTTCTGGTTTTCATTGTGCAATCATTTCATTGCAAATATATATGCAATTATTTAGTTGCGCAATATTTTATTCAAATAATTGCAGTGTGAAGTCTATGTGGTGTAATATCACGGAATTCAGCAGATGTACAGATTATTTGAGAAGCCTGAGGCCCCGGACGGATCCGAAAGGTACATAGTATATGATGACCTCAACAAATAATTACCGGCGCGACCGTGTAATGCGTTGGTTTACATCACAGGAAATCAAATTGATTATTTATACGTTGTAAGAACAGAGTGTGATGAAAAAAATAACTATAAGCGATTTTAAAAGGGAGGTGGAAGTCATAACGTCACGATCCGGCGGGCCGGGAGGGCAACATGTGAACAAGGTGGAAACGAAAGTTATGTTGCGCTGGAATATTGGAGAATCAGCCATGTTAAGTAATACGGAGAAGGATTTAATCCGAACCGCCCTGAAGGCCAAAATTACCAAAAATGACGAGTTGATCATCAGTGCAGAAAGCAAACGTTCTCAAATCGGTAATAAAGAGTTGGCGTTTAAAAAGCTGGACCGGATATTGGTAAATGCATTCAAAAAAAAGAAGAAACGTCTTCCGACCAAGCCCACCAAGACCGCCAGTAAAAAACGACTGAATGAAAAAAGAATCCAGGGGGAAAAGAAAGAATTAAGAAAGCGCATTCTTTGATTTCTGTAAATGCAATCGGCAATCAATAAATGATCGATATAGGGTAGGTATATAATTCGGACTTAGTCTGTAACTTATATTTAACATAATATAAATTATATAACAATCTCAAGGGCATATGCTGGATTATATAATGTCGCTTACAATTTAAAACTCGAAATCATCACAATTTAAAATCTGTATATTCGGTAAATGATTAGCTAATAAATGATCAAGTCTATCCTTTTTATTTCCATTCTGGCACTTGGATCCTGTAGTGAAAAAAATGATTTGAATGTATCTTATGTGGAACACAATTGTTTGGAAGAACGTGAATACAGGAATTCTCTTGATATGGTTAACAGAGAGCTCAGCAATCCTGTGCTTGCCGACAGCTCATTTCATAAGGAATTAGAATTTGCCAGAGCATTTGTAAAAGATTCTCTTAATTCAAGGGTTGAATGTTTTCAGTATAATCACAACGTGTGGGATTCTACCATGCATGTGATTGAATTGTTCGATAAAAGTCAGGTGATAAATAAATACAGTGAGCTAGGTGATTCCATTTATTATAGGTTGAATCATATTGTTGATATTGTTTTTGATGCGAATCGAGACTTCGTTCAGTCTTACCACGTACATGATACCGAAGATGAACTTGGCCTGTCTGAATTTTGGGGCGTTTACTCATCCGATGATTGTACTGTTCCTGAACAAATTGAAGAGATGATTTATATGGATCTACCAGGAATTAAGATTGTAAAAGAATCAGAATTAATGGATAAATGGCTTTTGTACCTAAAGACAGATTGTCCAACTATTGCTAAAGGTAACTTTAATGGTGACGGAAAAGTCGATTATGCATTTCTCACAACCAACGACTCAGAAATTGAGCCATATCAGTTGCTCGTTATCCAATCAGTAAACAGTGCATATGAAACAATCAAGCTTATGGATATCGGATTTGGCATATATGATGGTGGATTGGGTTTTGGCATTGCCACATATCCAATTGGTCGGATTGAAGGAATTTCTAAAAATGTAACTCTTAAAAATGAAGCGATTCTGTTCACAAAATTTGAATCCTCATCACAGGTAATATTCTTCAATGGAAAGAACTATGAAGAAATTTGGATTGGGGATTAGTTAGCATTGCCTGCAAAAAATTCAGGACTAACGCAGCCTAACAACGATTATCATTCAGCGCCTTGTCTGCCAGGGATTTTATCACGACATTATCATTCGCCATTCCTGCGTACGTTAGCTACAAGTTAAAGAAGTTAATAATCCATAGAAATTGCGAAGACTCATGTCAGTTGATGATCAAAACAAATCCGGAATCTTTCAAAGAATGGTTGACATCGGTGCTAATAATAATACTACAATTACCGAAACCAGGTATTTGCGGGTTACGAACATTGCATCTGCTTTAGGAGTAATTTATAATACAATATGGATGGTAATTGCTTTTAGTCTTACAGAGGCATTTGTTATTTATGGTAGCAATGCTTTTTTAGGATTGATGTTTCTTATGGCATTAATATTCAACTGGAAAGGGTGGCGGGTCCTGGCGTCCATATGGCTTATTCTGGCTTCTTATATGTCTCTACTCTTGTTTCTTTATTTGTTAGGATATTCCTCTGGGGTTGCAGTTGTATGTTTCCTAATTATTATCCTGCCATATATGACCTTCCCCCGAAAGGCAAGGATTATAGCCCATGTCTTTAGTGTTCTGGCTTGTCTGACATTGGTTGTTACTGTAGTGTATCAATCAAACCTGACTGCCCATTTTGATGGATTAGATCCCTACCTGTCACAAATAGTTAATATCAGCACTACCGGATTCATTTGCCTTATACTTATATCGAGTTTATCTGTTCTAATTGATAGATCAGAGGAATCTTTAATGGCTGAACAGAAAAAATCCGATGATCTTCTGCATAACATTTTGCCTGCTAACATCATAAAGGATTTAAAAGAAAGTGGAAAGACTATCCCAAAAAGACACAATAATGTATCAATTTTATTCACTGACTTTGAAGGATTTACAGAGCTAGTGGCATCCATTCCAGCGATCACATTGGTAAATGAACTTAATGACCTCTTCGGTCAATTCGATGAAATAGTGGAGGAAAACAATATCGAAAAGATTGAAACAATTGGTGATGCCTACATGGCCGCTTGTGGCCTTGAAGATGAAAATAACAATCATGCAGCAATTTGTATTAGAGCAGCAAAACAGATGTTATCCTTTCTTGAAGACAGGAATAAGACCCATGAAATAAAATGGAGGATGAGGGTTGGGATACACTCCGGAACTATTGTCGCTGGTGTAGTAGGGAAAAAGAAGTTTTCATATGACCTTTTTGGGGATACCATAAATACAGCGAACAGGATGGAATCTGCCAGTGAAGCAGGTAAAATCAATATCTCTTCATCCACTTATAATTTGGTGAAAAATGATCTCTCATGTTTTTCTCGAGGAAAGATCTTCGCAAAAGGAAAAGGGGAATTAGAAATGTATTTTGTTGAATAAACTGTACCTAACAATTGTTTAATCCATAGCCTTCGGGATACGCAACTTACACAAACCGTTCAAGGGCTTACGTTAAGCAGTTGTCGATCGAAATACGTCATCTATCTTTCGAATTAATCTGGATGCATGGCGAGAGGGCTATTTGAGAGTATAAGATTATTTTACCAGACAATAATTATAGCAAACAAATGCAACAGATCTCTTTTTGGCAATCATTTATTGTGGCAGGCTTACTGATGGCGATGCCCACAACAGTTACCGCACAAGAAGGTGAGCTAACTCTTGATGACCTGTTCGCAACCCCAAAACTTACAGGAACTACCCCGTCCCGGCCTGCGTGGGCACCGGACAGCAAGCACTTCGCCTTTTCCTGGAGTGAACCAGGAAATCCCGGGCGCGGCCTCTGGGTTTCCACAAGCGATGGGAAAGAAGTGCGCCTCCGTTCCAATACGGCTTCTGCGTCAGTGTACGAAATTGTCTGGACCGACGCGAATACAATTGTCAGCCTGCGAGGTAACGACCTCTGGAAGACATCGCTGAGCCAGGGAGACGATCTCCAGTTTATGTCCGTAGAGGCAGGTGCACATGACCTGTCGATATCGCCAGGCGGCAACCAAGCCGCGTTTATACGGAACGGGGACCTGTGGCTTGCTGACTTCCCTTCAAAGCAGAATCGTCAGCTCACTGAGATCGGCATTGCCAGTCTCTCAAGCGTCCAGAAGGGTCGCTACAGCCGACCCGAACGTGAAATCGGTCCGGGCATCTGGAGTGGGCCAACATACAAGTGGTCCCCCGATGGCAAGACAATCGCGTTCCACGTCGTTGACCGACGCGAGTTGCGAAAAGTGCCGTTCCCGGATTACCTCTCCGCCGAAACCAATCCCAACGAAGTACGCCGAGGTTATCCGGGTGACCCAAATGAGATTCGCAGGGTTGGACTGCTCGATGTGGAAAGTGGTAACATTACGTACCTCGATTTGCCGGACCCGCACGCCAATCAGGTCATCGACTTTAACTGGTCACCGGGAGGTACACTGCTGGTTGATATCGCATCCGACACGGCGGTTGAACGTAAGTTGTTCGTCGTTGCACCCGGAGAAAGCCAATTGCGCGAGATTTGGCGAGGTGTACGCGAGAGCCGCATGTACACTTCGTTTGGATCTGCCTGGCATCCGGATGGAAAGAATGTCATTTTCTTAAGCGATATGGGTGATCGCTACGGGCTTTATTCGATCGATGCCTCACCGTCAAGGGATCGTCCACAGCTCCTGACAGATCCGGCTTACGATGTGCTGTCCGCCCCGAGTATTGCTGGTGATGCGCTGTTTTATGCAGGCAACGGCGTTAATCCGTATGAACAACACGTGTATCGCCTGAAGATATCCGGCGGTGAACCCGAGCAGGTGACACGCCTTCCGGGACGGAACGATGGCTACCCCTCACCGGATGGCCGGCACCTGGTGTTCATGCACAGCAACGACACCTCCCCTCCTGAACTTTATGTGGTAAGCAGCGAAGGTGGTGACGAAACGCGGGTAACCCACTCGCCGTTACCCGCCTTTACGGAGCGGACATGGGCGGCTGCGGAATACGTTAATTTCCCCAGTCTTGTAGATGACTACACCCTGCATGCCCGGATTCTGAAACCTGCGAACATGCAACCCGGTACGAAGTACCCGGTACTATTTGGGCCCGTGTATTCGAATACAGCGAGGAACCGCTGGGCCGGTAACTATAGCCTCGTCCAGCATCTGTTGGCGAAGAAGGAATATATTATCGTGCAGGTGGATTCACGTGGTAGCAACGGGTATGGCCGGGCATTTCGTGAAGAGTTCCTGCTGGGCTTTGCCGACCAGGACATTGAGGATTATGCGAGTGCGGTTGCCTACATGGAATCACTGGATTATGTCGATCCCGATCGCATCGGCATCTGGGGTAGCAGTTACGGTGGCACACTTTCCGTTTATTCGCTGTTGATGAAGCCGGGCTTATTCCAGGTGGGTGTTGCCGCAGCGGCGGCTGTTGACCCTGCGTTCTTTGGCACTGACGACGTTGCGATTGTTCGTCGTCCACAAACACACCCGGAGATTTTCGAAAGAAAAGCGCTCAACTACGCAGCGAATCTTCAGGATAAACTCCTGTTCATCCACGGCATGCAGGACCATGTGGTACCATTCAAGACGACGGCCGTGTTAGCTGAAGAACTGATTAAGCAGGGTAAGGACTTCGACTTTGCGTTTGCACCGGGTGCGACGCATGGATGGAGCCGTGAGCAGTATTACAATCGCTACCTGTTTGGAAAGATAATCGAATACTTTGACCGACACCTGGCGGCGCCGTCTGAGTAGATATCGCTATAACGAATTAAACTTTTCTATCAAACAGTAGTAATAAACCACATTTTTAATTCAGGCGCATAATTATAATTAATAATTGACCGATCTTCTGTATCTTCACAATTGTTTTTAATTAGTCTAAATAATCGAGGATATCCGGTCTCCGGATTCTTCACAAATTTCTGCAAAACATGCCTGCCAATTCAACCTGGAAACGAATACGCAAATTCCTGAATGATGTTCATTTATGGATGGGACTGGCTTCCGGACTTGTTGTTTTCGTCGTCTGTCTTACCGGTACGATCTATACCTTTCATGAAGAGATCGATGAATTTCTAAATAGTGAAAAGTATCATGTCCAGGCAGCTGCCGATCCCATGGAGGTTGAGCAACTGGCAGAGATCCTGGGCCGCCAGGTGGAAGGAGATGTTGCTTCTGTATCTATTCCGGTTTCGCCCGGAGACGCTTACCGGTTTTCAGTGAGGAAGGAAGGAGAACGTCGTGGAACAAATTACCTTGTCAATCAATATACTGGTGAGATCCTGGGAGACACCAACAGCAGTACCTCCGAGTTTTTCATGACCATGTTCAGGCTGCACCGCTGGCTGTTGCTGGATACCAATATCGGGCGGCCGATTGTTGGCTGGAGTACGTTTATTTTTGTGTTTATGGTTATCACTGGTCTCATCATCTGGATACCACAAAAAGCCAAAAACTGGAAACAGGGCCTTAAGATCAAATGGAGCGGAAACTGGAAAAGGCTCAACCATGACCTGCACAACACCTTCGGTTTTTATGCAGCCATTCTATTATTGATCATGGGGCTTACCGGACTTCAGTGGTCATTCGACTGGTACCGGACCGGGTTGCGCAGTGTGCTGGGTGTGGAAGACCAGCGTGGCGGAAGGCCGGGACCTGATCAGGGAGAAGCAGAAACTGATGCAGCAATGGCATCAGGCATGCGTGCGCTGAACGCAGCTGAACTTCTGGAAATTACGGATAAGGAATTGCCCTTTGCCGGGTCTTACTACCTTGAAATACCCGGGGGAGAAAAAAACCGTATCTCGGTGAGGAAGTATCATTCAGGTTTCTTCGCCTCCCCTGCTGCCGACGAAATAGAGATCCATGCCTATTCCGGAGAGGTTGTTTCCGTTCAGAAATTTGCTGACAAACCGCTTAATGAACAAATAGCCAGGTCGATCAAGGCCCTTCATGTGGGTAATGTATTTGGCACATTCTCCAAAATCCTTTACTTCATATCCTGCCTTATCGCGACAAGCTTACCTGTGACCGGCACGATCATCTGGATCAATAAAATGAAAAAGAAATCAAAGCGCCGGCCCACGACCCGGAATAAGGAAAAACGGGAAGTAGCGATCATGGACTGATCCATTTTCAGCATGATGTCCGGCGACCCAAGTGGCCATATTATACATTCCCTATGGAATTTTCTTCTATTTGTCTCAAACCTTAAATTACAAATCATCATAATTTACAATTACTATCTTAAGTTATAATGATTCGACTGAGTACAGATATGTATTTGTTAAAGTCAGATTGTGACCCAAATAATTTATTGCAATTAGTGCAGAAAAACACACTGAATCATTCGCTGGTAATGACCTCGACTAAAAGATATTTTATAGGTCGAATCGGGAACAACTCATTTAAAATTATTTCATCCTCAATGCTTCCCTATGGTGCACTTTGTGTAGTTATTGGTGAGATAAAACCCAACGGCACGATTGAAATACAAACATCGCTTCATAAGGCGTTTCGGGTATTGTACATAATATGGTTACTGGTAATGGTGACAGTGTTCATTTTGTCAGAAGATTTTCAAGACATGAATTTTTCAGATATGACAGGAATTAGTTCCCTATTAATTCTAGGTGCCTTTCTATTCAGACTATATATGCATGGAATGTATGTCTGGGCAAGAAACCATTCAATTATGAGACTGTCAACTCTCCTTCAATCAACCTGGGGAAAGGTATGAAAGAGCTGTTTTTGATTGCCGTCCGTCCGCACAGGGCATCTATGATATTACCCGGATGTTTGGCTTCACCAATACTCAGTTATTCTAAAAATTTTTCCATTCTTGAATTCGAAAAGTGCCATCTGAGGCTCACCAATCATTTCTTCTCCGTTCATTTGCTTGATAAAGCTCTTATTTACTGCAATTGCATTACGCCCGACAATTTTGTTGTTAATCCTGATATCCGTCACTTCTCCGTCATAGCCGCCATTTTCCTGATTACGTTTATATCCGTCATAGAGGTCTTGCCTGGTATAAACACCTCCATATTTTTCGTGAACATAAGTGAAATCGCCGGCAAACAAAGCAAAAAGATTGTCGATATCAGCTATCGTTGAATTCTCCTGAAAAATGATCACATTTAACCTGTAATACTCATTGAGTAAGTGGTTAAGTGAGTCTTGATGTGTATTAATGCTGTTCTGTGATTGGGCAATCGTAAATCCTCCTAATAACAGGAATGTGGTGATGATAAATCCTCTTTTCATTTTATATGAATTTATAAGTTTCATCGCATAAATGTCAGGTCCATGCGGATCTGCCCGACCATCCATAACCATATTACAGGCCGGGGTGCGCATCATGACATTTTGAATTTTCCGCGCTTACTGATATATGTCGTACAATCTGTCGGCAATATCATGTAAATTGCTCTTCTTCCGGTTAGTCAGAAGCACTATATACAAATCTTCTTTCGCATGATGTCTGACCAATGTTTCATAGTTGTGCGACGATCCGTGATGAAGGTGTAATTTGAGTGCATTGTCATGCCATTCTGAATTTGATGTCCGGCTGGGCCGGCATATGCAGATTGTACGGTAATCCGGCCGGCGGGTTACCACTTTTCCGGTTCAGTGAATTTCTTCAGCTTTTGGAATTACGCATCAATACAAACAACTTTGAACTCTGGATTATCATCCATGACAATTAATCGGGTATATCCATGCATTCTTCATGATAACTGATTAAATATAATGCGAACACCTATTATTACACCAGAAGGACTCCAAAAGCTGAAAGATGAATTAGACCATCTCTGGCGCGTAGAAAGACCTGAAACAACAAAAAAAGTGTCCTGGGCAGCCAGCCTGGGTGACCGGTCCGAAAATGCAGACTATCATTACAATAAAAAACGCCTGCGTGAAATTGACCGGCGCATTCTGTACCTGCGTAAATGTATCGATGATTTTAAGGTAGTAGCGTACAATCCTTACCAGGAAGGTAAGGTCATGTTTGGCGCCTGGGTGGAAATTGAGAATGACACTGGCCTGAATAAACGCCTGCGGATTGTGGGCTATGAGGAATTGATTGGCGCAAAGGACTATATTTCGATGGACTCCCCCATGGCGCAGGCCTTGTTAAATAAAGTGGTTGGGGATGAAGTGGTGGTGAAAACAACCGTTGGAGAATTCACCTGGCGAATAAAGAATATTGAATATCAGAAATAGCTATTTCATCCCTGTCGAATCCTTCAGAGCTTCGGCCGTCTAAACTGCAGTATTAATTGCTTTCTTTGTACCCGTATTCAGATCTGATAATTCTGTCCCAGGATGAGTCATCGCCAGTGATTTTAAATTCTCCCTCAGAATATCTTCTATGATCTCAAGATGGTGGCGGGTATGAATTTTTAAAAACTTAACAGCCTGTGCCCTTTTCATCTGGCCCAACATGTGATGCGTGATAAACTGGTTTTCTTCCAGCATCCGGATTTTGATGACCTTGATTTTAGCTTCTTCAAGCTGAGTGATCAGTTCTTCTGCTGTTATATTTTCAGGGGGCATTACTTCTTTCGAAGAATGGACCCGTCCCCTTTCAATTTTTTTCTTTTTTAAAACATATTCAAGTACCGGATTAGGTGATGGACTGTAATTAGCTGTATCAGAGGACTCTAATTCGTCATAAATATAATTGATCACCTTTAATGTATGGTCTATATGCCAGCCAACAGGGGCAGATGAAATTGTTGGATTGCTCTCTTCGGAATATTTCATCCGGATGGCTAACCTGGCTAAATCTCTGAAAAGGCTCATACTAAAATTGAAAGGATTTCAAATATACCATTTATTTCCGGAATCCAATTTCTGATTCTCCTATTGATTAACTGTCTGGGACACAGCATTTTTATTTGTGCTTCATTGCCTGAAATGACCTTGCATAAATTCTATCACAAATACCTTCTCCACTGAAATCCAAACCTCAGGCTCAGATACCATACATTTTTCAGTTCAATATCCTCAGCTGCTACCGGTGCCAGTGTTTCCACTTTCGACGGTACATCCACGCCAATCGACATCTGGATTTTCAATATGGCACTTTGCGTATTTGAGAAGGTCCTCGTTGGTTGATACTCCAGAAACGGGAAATCCCACTTTGTAGAGCGGTATGTTACCAGGTAGGCATTGCTGAAATTATCACTGAGAATAATGAGTGATTCGTTGATGCGGCGTATGCCATAAAACGACACACCGACCTCCCTACCAAGCACCAATTGAAAGCGACCAATCGCGGTGGATATTCCGGATTGCCAGGGAATAAGTCCGCCATTGCCCGCGGTCACTGCCATACGCTGAAGTGTTTGTGGAGAAGCCCAGGCCAGAATCGGGGCAACCAGGATCAGGTCACCCGGAATAAGCCAGAAGGGTAAACGTATCCGAAGATTATAGGCAGATCTCCCCGGGATCGTGGATGTTACCGAACTGCCCTGGTAGGTTGAATTGGGATCGGTAAACTGGCTGGTGGTGGGAGAATCCTGTCGCCAGCCAAATTGAATAAAAGCCAGCCCGTCCCCTGCTTTGTTCATTACCCCGTCCAGTCCGAGTCCGACGATCAGGTTGGCTTCAATACTACCGATAAGGGCCTTATCGTTCTGATCCAGGCCGAATCCACCATTCAACGTACTGGTTTCCAAAGAGGATGCGGCTCCGATAAACGGGCCGAGCTCGGTACGAAACCGCTGCAATTGGCCAAGGCCCTCTGCCAGGCCGGCCTTGGGCGTACTCATCAAAACCTGATCCAGCAAGGCCGTGTCCAGTTCAATGCCAGGCATCTCATTATTCTGACACACATCGAAGCTGTCGGGGGAAATTTCCTTATCAATGGGTGATGCAGCTGAATCATTTGGGTCATTCGCCAGAGCCGAACAAAATTGCTCCAGGCTTGTCCGGACAGCTTTTGCAACGAGCATCGCATCCTCCGGACGCATATAGGCATCTCCGGTAAGCACCAGGGCCTGGTCATCCCAGGTTTCCACCTCCAGGCCCGCCACATTGTAGTGATCATGGGTCCCTTTTCGCTCGGCCGTGGAACCCCAGGTACCGGCAACATGACCGGCGGCGTATGAATCCTGTATAAAATGGAGCGCGAATGCTTCATTGGCCAGTGCCGCCAGCAGGATCGACGATTTTTGTTCCCGGGTAAGGTCAGGCCTGTTTACCTGAGCTGCTTTTTCCATAGCCCTGGTATGGAAATAAGCATACATTCCCAGGGCATTCAACGGGGCTCCTTCTGCCAGGCTCCTTGCGAAATATTCTCCCACCTGCTCATTTACCTCGTTTCTTTCCAGTAGAAAATGTACATTGTTTGCCCCTGCCCTGGTGGCGTATTCCAGGTCCGCCCGTTGCAGCCTGATATCTGAATTTCGAATCGCGTTGATGGTCTGATCAGGTCGCCCGGCCCTGGCCAAATCAAGACGCAGCCGTTCTGCGATATTGTCCACCTTTAATATCCAGTCACTTCTGAGAATAATCTCCATCATTTGTTCGGGCGAACAGCTGTGATCGCCGGCAATGGCGGGCCAGGATGCCAGGTCAAGCACCTCCGTGTCCGGTCCGTATTCAGGGTTTATAAGAAAAGCAGACAGCCGGTTTTCATGACCGGCCCTGACCTGAGACCAAATGTATTCAAGAATCTGTCGCTTTTCCGTGCTTAACTGCCGGATGGCCAATTCGGTGATAAGCCTGTGTTCAGGATACAACCAGGCCATCCCTGGTAAGTTGATCAGAACCAGGAGTGCCATGCACAAAAGCGAACGTACCATAAGACACTGGTTTGAAGGTGCTATTGATTACTATTTACTTTTTTAATTTAAGAAAAAAAACACCTTGTCCCAGTAGAGCCGGCCCTGTTCGCGCATTCCAATGGGGCGTGTGGTCAATTCTGCCAGGAGAATGAATGAATGGCTGAGGCGAATTCTTATTATTGGGTGTTTTGGGTATATTGCCATTACCCTGGTTTATTACCGGGGAGTTAAGCATGCACTGACAGAAATAATCGCATGAGGATCAGATTACAACTTCGCTCTTTTTCAATCTTTCATTATTTTCTCATTTCTTTGATGATCGGTTCCTGTTCGCCTAAGAACACTGAACCTGTCCAATCAGATGATACCTGCATCCATCAGGATGGTTCGGATACCAAGCGAGGTCAACTGGAGAATGGCATTCGGGGACAAGTCAGGTTTCTGGAAGAACAGGACCACCTGAGTCCGCTCAGGGATAAAATGACCGAGTACAAAATTCCCGCAACGTCGCTTGCAATAATTCATCAGGGCAGGATCGAATGGGCAGAAACGTATCAAAACCCTGATTTTACCGGTGAAAATGACCTGGACTGTTCCAGCATTTTCCAGGCCGCATCCCTCTCCAAACCTGTTACGTTCATCGCAGCCTTGCGAATGCAGGCAGCAGGTGTGTTAGATCTGGATACTCCAGTCCAGGCATACCTCAAGGAGTATGAACTGCCGCAGGGCCAACAGACCGAAGAGCACCCGGTAACATTGCGTAATATATTCTCCCATACCTCGGGAATAATTGCCGGAGGCTACCAGGGGTATGAGAAAAGTCTTCCGATGCCATCCGATATTGATATTCTTCAGGGCGGCCCGGGTGTAAATTCACCAGCTGTCGAGGTGGTAGGCTTGCCAGATGAATCCATATCCTATTCCGGCGGGGCTTACACCCTTGCCGAAGTGGCCCTCCAGGATGTATTTTCGGAGGAGTTTGCCGGTATCATGAGAGAATGGATTCTGGACCCGGTTGGAATGACTAATTCCCAATTCACCCAGCCGTTACGTTCTCAAGATTCCATCCGGACTGCCAAAGGTTATTTGTCATCCGGCGAAGTTGTATCGGGCGGGTGGCGTAATTATCCGGAGCAGGCAGCGGCTGGTTTGTGGAGCAATTCTGTGGATCTGGCCAAATTTCTGATTGAAATATACAAGGCGTATCACGGTAAAAGCGAGCTGATCTCCCAATCCATCATCGATTCCATATTGAGCCAGGAAAGGGAAGGCCAGCTATATGGTTTTATTGTAAACCGATCCGGCGATGATATCTCAATTACTCATTACGGTGGAAATATGGGCTACCGGACAGGAATGACCATCAGTCTGACCAGCGGGAATGGCCTGGTCTACCTGATCAATTCGGAGAATGGAGGGGCATTGGGAAATGAATTGCTTATATCCGCCTCGCAGGTGTATGACTGGCAGCATTTCAAACAAACAGAAGTTAAGCGGAAGAATGTGAGCGCTGAAATTTTAATGGAATTGCCGGGTCAATACAAATGGAATGACCAGGTAGACCTTTCGGTTACCTATGATGAGGATTCCAATCAGATTTCACTCTATTTCCCTAATGGTGATGAATACGTCATGTCTGCCATTGAGGGAGATGATCTTGAATTCATTCATTCAAACACAGGGGTTCGTGTTACGTTTTTAGAAGAGAATGACTTCCAGTCATTTATTCTTTACGGGCAAACAGCCGTTAAAATGAATTAATAGTAAATTCTTAATCCTCCTTGATTAATGAATGACTTGCGAAGCTTCAGAAAGTTAACGGATAGAGAGCAAGCAACTAATCTCGTCCAGTTTTTAACGGAGGGTGGTATCCTTTGTAAATTAATTGAAATTGCTCCAGCGCTGGATTCAAATTTCGGAGGTGCTGAAGTGAATATATTCTACGAGATACAGATCGATAAATCAGATTTTGAAAAGGCCAATAGAATGGTAGAATCTGAAATGGAAAAATCAGTAGAATTAGTTGAAGATGAACATTATCTCGTAAAATTCACGAATGAAGAATTATATGAGATTCTTCTAAAACCTGATGAATGGAGTGATTTTGATCACAAACTTGCAGCTAAACTTCTTAAGGATCGTGGAGAAGAAATTAGTGACCACTTATTGCACTCGCTTAGAGACCAACGGATAAAGGATCTTGAAAAACCGGATGAAGTTCAAAAAGTCTGGATCTTTGTCGGGTATTTGTTTTCGTTATTGGGTGGATTGCTGGGAACCTTTTTAGGATGGTATTTTTGGAAAAGTACCAAGACACTTCCTGATGGACGTAAAGTCTATAGTTATAATAAACCAGGGCGAGATCATGGCCGTATTATATTCATAATTGGGTTAATAGTTTTTTCAATTTCCTTGATTTTACAATTGAGCATGGAAATCTGACGATGTTAATAATACCAACACTCCAAACTCTTTTTAGTAAGACCAAATTCAAATAATACCATTATCAGTTGACCTGAAAAAATGTTGTAGCCTGATATTCATTATTGATGTATATTATGCTAACCAACTAACTGTCAACAACCAATGAAAAGTAGTATCACCTGTTTTGTTGTGGTCATTTTTGCCTCGCTCGTGGCTTGCAACCAAACCTCACAACAACGCGAATCAAGCTCAGTTAAAGCAGCCGATGGCGTTAACCGTACCGTACTCCCCATTCAGGAACCGGATTATGCGGCCATAACCGAACTCGATGCCCGCAAGGCAACCGCACCACCCAGGGTTGAAGTAAAAGCCCCGGAAAATGCCCCCAACGTCGTTATTGTCCTGATTGATGATCAGGGATTTGGAGCATCCAGTACGTTCGGCGGACCAATCAACGAACCTACAGCCGACCGGCTGGCAAAATCAGGCCTGAAGTATAATCGCTTTCATACCACAGCCCTGTGCTCGCCTACCCGTACCGCCATTCTGACGGGGAGGAACCACCATCAGAACAATGCAGGCGCCATAATGGAACTGGCGACCGGCTTTCCCGGTAATACAGGTATTCGACCGAACAGCATTGCTCCGCTTGCCGAAATGTTACGCCTGAATGGGTACAGCACCGCCATGTTTGGTAAATATCATGAAACACCCCCCTGGGAAGCATCTGTATCCGGCCCGTTTGACAGATGGCCGACCCGTTCGGGGTTTGACAAATTTTATGGTTTTATAGGGGGTGAAACCAATCAGTGGGCGCCGGCGGTGTACGATGGTACGGTTCGTGTCGAGGTGGAAAGAGATGATGATTATCATTTTACCACTGATATGACTGATCAGGCCATCAACTGGGTAAGCGCGCAGCAATCGCTCACACCAGATAAACCTTTTTATATCTATTTCGCCACCGGAGCCACACACGCACCACATCATGTGCCTGAAGAATACATAGAGAAATACAAAGGCAAATTTGACCAGGGCTGGGATAAACTCAGGGAAGAAACCCTGGCTCGTCAAAAGGCTATGGGTATTATACCGGAGAATACTAAACTAACAGCAAGGCCTGAGGAAATTCCTTCCTGGGACAGTCAGACACCGGAACAAAAAAGATTATTTGCCAGACAAATGGAGGTGTTTGCCGCCTTTGCAGAACACACCGATTATGAGGTAGGAAGACTGGTGGATGCACTTGAGCAGATCGGTGAACTGGACAATACCTTATTCATCTACGTAATGGGCGATAATGGGGCCAGCGCGGAAGGCGGACCGCAGGGAACATTCAATGAAATGATGGCTCTTAATGGAGTACTCAGTGAAGCTTCTCAAATGATGGGCCATATCGATGACTGGGGCGGACCAAACACTTTCCCTCACTTTGCCATTGGCTGGGCGCATGCCACCAATACTCCTTTTCAATGGACCAAACAAGTAGCTTCCCATTTTGGCGGCACCCGGAACGCAATGGTGATCCACTGGCCTGATGGCATACAATCCAAAGGGGAAATCCGTGACCAGTTTACACATGTAACGGATATTGCGCCAACTGTGCTGGAAGCTGCCGGGCTGCCATTTCCTGAATCGGTCAATGGTACTGAACAAACCCCCTTTGCTGGTAACTCATTCGTATTCTCCTTTGATGATGCGGATGCTCCGGACAGGCACACTACCCAATACTTTGAAATTTTTGGAAACAGGGGGATTTATGATAATGGATGGACGGCGAGCACGCGTCACTCAACTCCCTGGTTGATGGCGGAAAACCCACCGCTTGATGAAGATGTCTGGGAATTATATCATGTAGACGAGGATTTTTCGCAAGCAGAAAATCTGGCTGAATCCAATCCTGAAAAGTTAAACGAACTTAAAGCCCTGTTTGAAAAAGTAGCAATAGAAAATCACGTGTACCCAATTGATGACCGAAGGTCTGAACGTTTTAATGCCGCAATTGCAGGACGTCCGGACGTAATTGGTGAACGCACTTCATTAACTCTCTATGAGGGAATGACGGGTATAATGGAGAATGTTTTTATCAATAATAAAAGTAAGAATTACACCATAGTCGCTGATGTGGAAGTAACGGACACCAATACGAACGGTGTTATTATTAGCCAGGCCGGCCGGTTTGGCGGCTGGTCGCTGTATATGAAAAATGGAAGGGTACATCATGATTATAATTATTTTGGCCTGGAACATACGAATATTGCTTCGACAAAAGCCCTGCAAACAGGTATTCACCAGATTAAGTTTGAGTTTATGGTAGACGAGCCTAAACCGGGCACGGGTGGAAATTGTGCATTGTATATCGATGGAAATAAGGTGGCTGAAGGGTATATCCCTAAAACCCAACCATTTGCCTATTCAGGGGATGAAGGGGTAGATGTCGGAACAGATAATGAAACCAATGTGACTAACGATTATAAAGAAGGAGATAATAAATTTACCGGTAAGATCAGCCAGGTGGTTGTGGATATCGGGATGAATTAATTCTCTTTTAACTTATAGGTTTCAAGGAAAATGTAAGCTGTAACATATCAAGCACTAAGGTTTACTGGTTCGCCAGTAACGGATAGGTCTGTAATGCGATTTCCAGCTCTTCATTCGTTGGAACCACCAGAATCTTTACCTTACCCGACGCAGATTCAAGGGCTCTTGTTTCCCGCACCGCCGCTGTATTAAGGTCCTGGTCAAGCTCGATTCCCAGCATTTCCAGGCCCTGACATACTTTCTCCCGGATAAACGCACTGTTCTCCCCTACTCCGGCGGTAAATATCAGGGCATCCAGTCGGCCCAGGGTAGCGGCATACGCCCCGATATACTTTTTGATCCGGTATACGTACATTTCCACGGCCAGCTGCGCTGCCGGGTCCTGATGCTGATACCGGTCAATCACTTCCCGGAGGTCATTGCTTCCGGCAAGCCCTTTGAGTCCGCTTTCTTTGTTTAATAACTTGTCAACCTGCTCTGGGGTCATGTTCAGGTGTTTCTCCAAAAACAGGATTAGCGATGGATCAATATCCCCGCTCCTCGTGCCCATGATGAGTCCGCCCAGCGGTGTCAGTCCCATCGAGGTGTCTACACTTATTCCGTTGCTGATGGCGGTGATGCTGCAGCCATTTCCTAAATGGACAGATATAGCATTAAACCTGGATTCGTCAATGGATAAAAACCGGGCGGCTTCCCTGGATACATACTGATGTGAGGTGCCATGGAACCCATACGCCCGTAATCCATTCTCCCTGTAAAAACGTTCAGGAATGGCGTATCGGAAGGCATAGTCGGGCATGGATTGGTGGAAAGCGGTATCAAAAACGGCCACCTGGACTGAATCAGGAAAAATTTCCAGTGCGACCTCTATTCCCCTGATATTTGCCGGATTGTGCAAAGGAGCCAGGTACGAGATTTTTCTCAATTCTTCCAGCACCTCAGAAGATAGTAACGTGGGTTTGGAGAATTTTTCTCCGCCATGCACGACCCGGTGACCTACCGCTGAAATTTCCTTTGCCTCCCTGATCACCCCCCATTCCGCGTCAAGCAAAAGCGAAAAAATCCGTTTTAGTGCATCCGAATGACCGGAAATAACCCCATTCTCCTCATGTTTTTTTTCAGTCCCGTCCTGCTGGTAAATTTTGTGATTTACCAGACTGGATGCTTCTCCGATTTTTTCCACTGAGCCGGCCAGCAGCACATTTTTCTCCGGCATCTCAAAAAGCTGGTATTTGATGGATGAACTTCCGGCATTAAGCACCAATATTTTCATAGTTCCTGCTTCAGTTATTATTCTGCGCCTGAATAGCCGTGATTATCACCGTATTGACAATATCTGTGACGGTGCAACCCCTGCTCAGATCATTCACCGGCTTGTTCAGGCCCTGCAGGACCGGACCGATGGCCACCGCTCCGGTTTCGCGCTGCACCGCCTTATAGGTGTTATTACCTGTATTCAGATCGGGAAAGATCAGGACGGTGGCTCTTCCGGCCACGGCTGATCCGGGCACTTTCTTTTCCCCTACTTCCACATCCACGGCCGCATCATACTGCAGTGGCCCTTCAATGGCAAAATCAGGGTTTCCTGCCAATACAATTTCGGTTGCCTCCCGTACTTTTTCGACATCCGCCCCCTTGCCCGATTTGCCGGATGAGTAGGAAAGCATGGCTACGCGCGGATCAATACCAAATGCACGGGCGGTATGTGCCGTGGCAATGGCGATCTCTGCCAGTTGCGAGGCATCCGGATTGGGATTAATGGCACAGTCAGCATAAGCGAGTACGCGATCTTCCAGGCACATGAAAAACAGCGAGGAAACCAGCGAATATCCGGGCTTCGTTTTAACGAATTGCAGGGCCGGCCGGATGGTGTGCTGAGTCGTATGCACCGCCCCGGATACCATTCCATCCGCATCTCCCTGGTAGACCATCATGGTAGCAAAATAGGATACATCGAGCATGGCATCCATGGCCATATCCCTGGTGATGCCTTTCTTGCTACGAAGTGTATGCAATGTGTCGACATAGAGTCCGAACTTCTCGTAGTTTTCCGGCTCTATAATGGTGATGTTATTTTTGTTAAGGTTAAGACCGAGTACCTGTATCTTCTTTTCAATTTTCTCTTTTGATCCCAGTAACGTTAGTTGAACGATATCCTGGGCGACCAGAATATCGGCTGCTTTCAGGATTCGCTCGTCTTCTCCTTCCGGTAAAACAATATGTTTTTTGGAGGAAACGGCTTTTTGGGTGAGCACATACTGAAACATTCTCGGGGTCATGCCCCTGGCTTCTATCCGCATTGAACGGCCTTCCAGTTGCTCTATGTCTACATATTCTTCAAACAGCCGGAGGCTTTCCTGGATTTTGGCATGGTTGTCCGGGGTGATATAGGCCCTGATCTCGTTGATCATCGTGGCTGTTTCGTACGTGTTCGACTCCACCGCCAGGATGGGAATGATATCCGGAATACCATCAAGTAGTTTAGAAATAGCCGGATCAGGTTCAAGTCCTGTGGAAAGTACAATAGCCGCAATCTGCGGGTAATTCTTGGACTGGTGCGCCTGCAAGGTACCCAGGATCACCTCTCCCCTGTCTCCCGGCGTAATAACCAGGCAATTATCGGTTATCTTCGTCAGGTAGTTCTGGAGTTGCATGGCCGCAATGGAATAGCGATAGACCTGGTTTTGTAACTGTTCTTTCCCGTACAGCACCTTCGCGTTCAGATGAAGCGCAATTTCCCTGACGGTCGGACTCTTCAGTAGTTCGACAGTAGGAATAACTGCTGTAAAAAGGTTCCGGGACGGCAGGTGTTCGTCCATCGCTTTCAGCAGGGACTCTCTTTTTTCTTCGTCCGTCCTGTTGACGATGGCCCCCATAACGTCATAATCCTGTGCATGAAAACTTTCAATGGCCAGTCGAATCGGGGCCAGTGTTTCTTCAGGCGACCTGCCCAGGTCACCCCGTCCGATGATCAGCACCGGACTGCCCAGGTTCTTGGCCACCTGTACATTTATTCCAAATTCAAACGCACTGCTTTCGGTGAGGAAATCGGTGCCCTCGCATAGAATAAAATCGCTTTTACTTTCCAGGTGTTTGTATTTCTGAATGATTTTGTCCAGCAGCTCATTTGTCCGGCCGGCAGATATCAGAGCTTCCGCATCATTCTGGTGGAAGGCATATGCCTCCTCATACGTTTGTTCCAGGTTAAAATGACGGAGAATCAGGTCAATGTTTTTGTCCTGTTCCCCGGGATCCTTGCTGGTGATGATCGGCCGAAAGAAGGATACTCTTTTCGTGCGCCGCAGTACATAGTCAATTATTCCTAAACAGATAAGTGATTTGCCGGAATGCGGTTCGGCTGTGGTTACATAAATGGAGTGTGCCATTTTTTAAATGCGTTTGCAAGGCCGAAATTAATCAACACTGGCAGGAAAAACCAGTAGCCAGCCTTTATTCGGAGATGATTATTCTCAGCAAAAAACACCTGAAAAAATCACTTTCAGCCGGAAATTGACGTCATGTGAGTCAGGAGAATTGTTTCCGTTATTCCCGATCAGCGTCATTGATAAAAATCACGAATATGGATAGGTTGAAATATACCGCTTGAAGATGAAAATTTTTCGCTGAAGTAAAATATTTCGAAATGAAACCATACAGGTATTTACTACTGATCCCATTGCTGCTTCTGCAATTTGCCTGCAGTGAGGATGACGAAGAAGATTCGCTTACAAAAAGCGGTCCTTTTAATATAAGTGAACTATCCGGTAACTGGGAAGCTACCCAAGCCCAGTTTAGCGTGAACACCGTTTCCGTCGATGTGGTGGAAGACGGCGGCACGGTGACAATGTCGGTTCAATCCAATGGCCGCTTTACGATTTCCCTGGATCCTGCAGACCGGGATGCTTATACCGTGAGCGGTGAAATGTTCTGGGAGGAATGGCAGCAAACATTCTATTTTGCCATAGTTTGGGATGATTATCCCGGCGACTGGGATACCTACGGGCATACCTACGATGGAAATACCCTGACCTTAAACGGAGGTGCGGACACAGGAGAATATGATTTTGAAAATGACGGCACCATGGAACCGTGTTCTATTCATTTTACCTTCGTCCGATTTTAGGCATTGAGTGTTGCAGAAATGAGTCAGAATAAACATACAATGATGAAACATCTATCACTTATTTTCATTCTCCTGCTCATGATGTCCTGTGGAAAGGACTATTCCGCGCAGCAATACCCCTACGTCATTCCCACAGATGTTCATGATGACTTAATCGTTGGTTCGATACAGGATGCGGGAATTGATGAGGACAGGCTCCGCCAGGCGGTGGGTCGGATTGAAGACGGTAAATATGGTGAAGTGCATTCCATGCTGATCTACAAAAATAACCAACTCGTATTTGAAGATTATTTTCAGGGGCATACATATCAATGGGATGCACCGGGTCATTTCGGAGAATATGTGACATGGACGAGAGACAGGCAACACTGCATCCATTCTGATTCGAAAAGCTTTACATCACTGTGCATTGGTATCGCTATTGAGGAGGGGTTTATTGAAAGTGTTGACCAGTCGATTTTTGATTATCTGCCGGGATATGAATCGTACAAGAAAGACGGGAAGGAGGATATAACTATTGAACACCTCCTGACCATGACCTCCGGTCTGGAGTGGGAAGAATGGAAAATAGATCTTGGCAGTATTGAGAACGACCAGATTGGTATATGGTTTTATGAAGACGGACCCTTACATTATGTGCTCCGTAAGCCACTGGTTGAAACGCCAGGCACACATTTCAACTATTCAGGAGGCGACATTCAGCTTCTCGCTGAAATACTACATAATGCAACCGGAATGAAGTTGGACGAGTTCTCTGATAAGTACTTGTTTGTACCTATGGGGATCAAATCCAATGAATGGTGGTTGATTTTTTCGTCAGGGGAAGTACAGGCTGCCGGCGGACTGAAATTAACCCCCAGGGACATGGTTAAAATCGGGGCCATGATGCTCAACAGGGGCGTCTGGCAGGGGCGTCGTATTATATCAGAAAACTGGGTTGAAAAATGCCAGACATCTTATTCCGGAAATCAGTCCATTAAAATACCGGGCGAGGATATGGGCAAAGTTGGATACGGGTATACATGGTGGACAAAAACTTTTAATTACAAGGGCAATCCTGTAACATGGTTTTCAGCACTCGGTTGGGGTGGGCAGAAAATCAGTATCGTGCCTGAACTGGACATGGTAATTGTTTTTACCGGTGCCAATTACAATTCAAAAGTGCATAACTTTGAAATTATCAAACGATTCATTTTAAAAGGGTTACATGATGAAAGGCCCGGGGTTGCCATGACCCCCTCTCCTGCCCTGTAATGCAATTTGAAAGATCTATATGAAAATTGAACATATCGCCATCTGGTGTAATGATATTGAACTGATGAAGGAGTTCTACCTTCGATTTTTTGATCTTCGGTCAAATGAAAAATACTATAATCAGTCAAAGCAATTCAGCTCCTACTTTTTGTCGTTTGAGAATGGAGCACGTATTGAATTGATGCACCGGCCGGAGGTATCAGTTGCAAACGGAACTGCAGTATCAGGCCTGACACATATTGCTGTTTCTGTGGGTTCCAGAGATCGTGTGGATACATTAACCGAGGAAGTCCGACGGGCCGGTTACAATATCCTCGGCGAACCGCGGACCACCGGGGACGGATATTATGAAAGTGTAATTGCTGATCCGGAAGGAAATCAGATTGAGATCACTATTTGATTTAGCTGATCAGGAATCAGCTGTTTACGGGAAATTATCACCAAGACTTACACGCGCAACCGGCAGCCCGGATTTGACCTTTATCTCCCCGATACACATTGTATCTTCGTTTCCATGAAGATGGAAACGCTATGAAGCTCAAACGGATCCTTACGTATTTTTTAATTCTCCTTTCACTCCTGCTTTTGATTTTTTCAGGAGGAATCTGGATCGTTTATGACAGGCAGGACCAGCTCGTACAGAATGCCGTGGAGGAGCTGAATCATGACCTTAAGGGCCGTTTAGAGATCCGTGACAGTCATATCGCTCCTTTTACTCATTTTCCCTACATCTCCATCGACCTGGAAGATGTTCGAATCTTTGAAGGGAAATCCGAATCAAGTGAATTGCTGATGCAGGCTTCCGATGCCTACCTGGGCTTTGATTTCTTTCAACTGATGAGGGGTGATTTCCAGGTCAGGTTGCTGAGGTTTGACAATGGGTTCCTTAAACTGGTGCAGCACGAAGATGGTTCTTTCAATATTGCCAATGCACTAAGCAGTGAAACCAGTGACCCGGCAGATACGTCCGCTGTCCATATTGACCTTCGTCAGATTCGCCTGGAGAATATTGATTTGCTCAAATACAACGAGTCAAGCAAGGTCCTTGCTGAGGCCTTCATCGAGGAGGCTGATTCCCGGTTTCGTTCTACGGCCGATTCCATTGAAATCTACCTGGATTCCAGGTTTTTGTTTAACCTGATCGTCGACCAGGATACTACGTTCCTTCATGACAAGCATGTTGGACTTGAAACGGAACTGGTCTATGACCTAAGTCATAACAATCTGATTATCAAAGATTCAGAGGTGTTGATCGAGAAAGCACTTTTCACGATGGGCGGTACGGTGAACGTGGATGATGATATGGACCTTGATCTCAGCTTCAAGGGGAATAAGCCGAATTTCGACCTGTTACTGGCCTTTGCACCCGAAGAATTGTCCCCCGTCTTTGAACGGTATGACAATGGCGGTCAGATTTATTTTGATGCGCAGGTCGTCGGCCGTTCCATCAATGGCCACAGTCCGAAGATCGATATCGAATTTGGCTGTGCAGAAGCCTTTGTTCAGAACACGGCAGCAGATAAAGCGGTCAATGACCTGTTTTTTAAGGGGTATTTCACCAACGGGGAAAAGCGCAGTACGGAAACTATGTCTTTGTCCATTCGTGATTTTTCTGCCCGACCTGAAACGGGAACATTTGAAGGATCACTTGAGGTTCACAATTTTGATTCACCCGATATTGATATGCAGATCACTTGTGACTTTGACCTTGATTTCCTGGCCAAATTTCTCAACCTGAATGATCTGGAGAACGTGTCGGGGAACGTATCACTTCAAATGAATTTTCACGACATCGTTGATCTCAGCAATCCGGAGAAAAGCATTGAGAAACTCAACGAATCCTACTTTACTTCCCTGCATGTCCAGGGGCTCAGTTTCTCCAGTGCGTCCTATCCCCTGCCGGTATCGGATGTTAATATCGAAGCGACAATGGACGGGCACCGGGCAACCATCAGTAAATTTGATTTTAAAGTGGGTCAGTCGGATGTGTCCATTACAGCAACGGTTTCAGACCTTCCGGCTATATTGCATCATACCAGTATTCCGGTAGAGTCAGACCTTACGATTCATTCCTCCTTGCTCAACCTGCAGGAACTAACCGGGGTGAATGCCGATTCTGCCTCCATTAACGAAATCATTCATGATCTCAGCCTGGGTTTCCGTTTTAAAAGTTCAGCACGTGCATTTACCGAATCGCCTAACCTTCCACTGGGAGAATTTTTTATCAGGGACCTGCATGCCCGCTTTATGAAGTATCCTCATGAACTTCATGATTTTCATGCGGATGTCCTCATAGACAGCACGGATTTTAATGTGATCGACTTTACCGGCATGATCGATCAGAGCGATTTTCATTTTAACGGAAAACTGGAGAATTATGACCTGTGGTTTGCAGAAAAACCACAGGGTATTACCCGGGTGGATTTCGATATTGATTCCAAAAACCTAGAGCTGGATGACTTGTTTAGCTATGGCGGTGAGAATTATGTTCCGGAAGATTACCGCCACGAGGTGTTCAGCGACCTCAGGTTACACGGGATAGCCGAGCTTACTTTCGACGGCCCGCTGAAGCAGTCCAACATTCTCATAGACCATCTGACGACCAGCATGAAAGTGCACCCGATGAGGTTCAACGACTTCAGGGGGCAGTTTCTGCTTAATGATGAGCGATTAGAAATAAAAGAGCTTAGCGGCATCCTGGGCAATTCTGATTTTAATGCGTCGCTGACCTGGTATTTTGAACCGGAAGATCCGCAGGCACAAAGGCCTGCCCATGTGATCAGGCTGAACAGTAATCGTCTGGATTTTGATCAGATTACTGCCTGGAACCCCCCTCCGGCCGGTGAACAAATGACACCAGCCGACCACGAAGCAGGATTCAATATATTCGAGTTGCCGTTTGCAGATCTTGAATTTTCATTTGAGGCAGGTGAACTTAATTATCACCGGATCCGGGCAAAGGAATTTAAGCTCACCGGGCGAATGCAAAAGGATCACTACCTGTTTGTTGATACACTTTCACTGGAAGCTGCCGGAGGTAAGGCTGGAATGAATGGATACTTTAACGGGTCAGATCCTAAGGCGATTTACTTTAGTCCGCATGTCCGGTTTGATCAAGTGGATATTGATCAGTTGATGTTCAAATTTGAGAATTTCGGTCAGGAACATCTCTTATCTGAGAATTTGCACGGGAAATTATCCGGTGATCTTACAGGGAAAATCCATGTTCACCCGGATCTCATGCCAATCATCGATGACTCCGAACTGCACATCAATTTTATGGTGCAACACGGGAGCCTGGACAATTATTCGGTTTTCCACGCGATGTCCGATTACTTCAGGGATAAAAACCTTGATCATGTACGTTTTGACACCTTGCGGAATTCGCTTGACCTGAAGAACGGCATGCTCTCCATGCCGGCCATGAATATCAATTCCAGCCTTGGTTATTTCGAAGTTTCAGGCAATCAGGATCAGAACCTGAAAATGGAATATTTCGTGCGGATTCCCATTAAAGTTGTCACAAAGGCAGGGATGCAAAAACTGTTCGGTCCAAAAAATAATGATACTTCCGGTCAGGTCGATGAGATTCAATACCGGGATGAAAGCCGGCGCACCCGTTTTGTTAACCTGAAGATCGAAGGAACGCCGGATGATTATAAAATTTCCCTGGGAAAGGATAAATCAAATACAGAAGGGTAATAAAATCTAATATATTGTTTAAATATTTAATAAAATAGTTAAACAAAATGGAGATAACTCCTGTTTGAGTGGTAATAATCAAATACAATTACCGCCGATGATTGAGGAGAAGATTATTAACGGGATATCTATCGTCCTGGCCAGAAGAGGAATAGTAAAGGAAATTTACTTGTATAAAGAAGACTACTTAAAACTTGAGAATGTGTTTAAAAGGATATATGACACGTGCGAGGAGGTAGATGAATTTATGGGATATCCTGTGCGCATTTCCGCAGCAAGTATGGTGGTTTATGAACCTGATAAATCAGATACGTCAGATAAACTGGATTATATGTTACTTACTTCATAAACAGATTTTTCAAATGCGGCCAATCCGTATATCACTTCATTCTGCCGAATTCATGATGTTTTTGCCTCTGCAAGCTAACTATCGCTATATTTAGTATTTAGCGAGGTTTAAATGCCTGACCTTGAATACTAAGCACCTTATACTTGCCTTCATTTTACTCTCCTTTTCCAGCCCGGGACTGACCCAGGGGCTGAAAATAATTGAGGCATCCGGCCCAATAATTATTGACGGCGTGATGGATGAGCCCGCCTGGGAGAATGCCGATGTCGCCGGCGACTTCATGCAATACTTTCCGTATGATTCATCACTGGCCATTGCCCAGACAGAGGTCAGGATGGTTTACGATGATCAGTTTCTTTATATCATTGCCAAAATGTACAACCTTGGCAAGCGTGAGTATGTGGTGCCATCCCTCAGGCGCGATTATCGTGGAGCGGCTTATGACGGGTTTACTGTGATCCTGGATACCTACAAGGATAAAACCAACGCTTTCATGTTCGGAGTAAACCCTGAAGGGGTGCAACGCGAAGGGTTGATCTCCAACGGAGGGAATGAATCACGCGGTAATGATGGACTGTCGCTCACCTGGGACAATAAGTGGTACGCCGAAGCAAAAAAATATGAAGGATACTGGATGGCCGAGATTGCCATTCCGTTTAAAACACTTCGCTATAAGGACGGTATGGATTCCTGGTACGCCAATTTTTACCGGATCGACAGCGAATATGCGGAACGATCAACCTGGTCTCCGATTCCAAGAAACTTCAGGCTTATAACGCTGGCCTACAACCGTGAAGTAACCTGGGACAAACCGGTGGAAAGTCCGGGTACAAATATTTCCCTCATCCCCTATACCTCCTTTCGGACAGTTCGGGATTTTGAAGCAGAGACGGATACTAAAAATGAGGCGGATATTGGCGGGGATGCAAAAATTGCGATAAGTTCATCTCTGAATCTTGACCTGACCGTTAACCCTGATTTCTCCCAGGCAGAGGCAGATCAGCAGGTGACCAACCTGGACCGGTTTGAGATTTTCTTTCCTGAGCGGCGTCAGTTTTTCCTGGAGAATGCTGATCTCTTTTCAGATTACGGGGTGAATGATACACGACCGTTTTTTTCAAGGCGTATTGGTATCGCGCAGGATTCTTCGACCGGTACCACTGTGCAAAACCACCTGTACGGCGGGGTTCGTTTAAGTGGCAACATCAACAATAAATGGCGGGTGGGTTTTATGAGTATGCAGGCGGCTAAGGATGAGTCCATTGCCCTTCCATCCATCAATTATGCTGTGGCCTCAGTTCAGTACCGTATTGGACAACGCTCCAATATCTCCGGCATCTTTGTAAACAAACAGTCATTTTCCGGATCTGAAGACGAAGCGGCCGGGATTTATACCGTTCCGTGGAATCGAACGGCCGGACTGGATCTAAACCTGGCCACACCTGATAATACGTGGAGCGGTAAAGCCTATTATCACCGTTCTTTTGAAGAATTTGGGCCGGACAGTACCTTTTCATGGGGACTCGGGGCGGGCTATCAGTCCTATCGCTGGCAGGCGGATATTGAGCTTCGAAGTGTGGGCGCTAATTATAATCCGGAGGTAGGCTTTGTCAGGCGGACAGACTTTATGCGGTCAAGGGCGACTGTATACCAAAATTATTACCCTGAATCCGGTAAAATCCAGTCACATGCCCCGGGTCTGGATTATGATGTGCGATGGAACCAGAAATACGGACTTACGGACTGGGATGTTAATATTCTGTACCGGTTTAATTTCAGAAATACATCCAACCTGAACTTTCGCCTGCGCCGGGAATACGTATACCTGTTTGATTCCTTTGATCCATCCGGTACGGACGGACAGGAATTGCCGGCGGATACAGACTACACCTACAACCTTTTTATCACCTCCTATTCCTCTGACCAGCGTAAGTCATTCTTCTATGAGTTGTCAACCCGTTCCGGTGGTTATTTCAACGGGAGCCGGGTGAATCTTGACGGCACGCTCAATTATCGTTTTGGCAAACACGGCAGTCTGGCCATGAATTTCACTTATAACCGGATACGACTGCCTGACCCCTATAACGATGCGGATCTGTTCCTGATAGGTCCGCGTTTTGATATAACATTCTCCCGCAAAGTCTTCTGGACCACGTTCATACAATACAACGAACAAATTAACAATGTTAACCTGAATTCACGTTTTCAATGGAGGTTTAAACCAGTGTCGGATCTTTTCATTGTGTACACAGATAATTACCTGGCGGCAGTTGACGGTCGTTTCGTTGACTTTAATCGGCCTAAATCAAGAGCACTGATTATTAAGCTTTCGTATTGGCTGAATTTATGAAAACACCTTTTTGCATTTGCTTCTTACTTCTGGTAATGATTCTCACATGGTCATCATGTATGAATTCAGAAAATAATACCAACTTGATGTTAACTGAAAAACATGATACGGCCTATTTAATAATCGACGCAGACTCGCTGTTTGAATTCCGGGATACAATTGAATGGCGGGCAGGATATGAACTTCTTTTTTCAATAGAAAACCTGGATAGTATATACGTTAGTAGCGGAACTTGGATTAAATAAATCACCAGGAAAGATGCCAGTGGAAGGTGACCAGGATATTGTTGCACCAATGAAAAGGGTATTGTATATTTCGTAAACTCCAAGAACTACATGTATATAGTCAATTCCTATCCCGTAGCGGTCCTGCTATGTTTTGTAACTATGATTTGCTGGGGATCCTGGGCCAATACGCAAAAACTGGCGTCCAGGAGCTGGTCTTTCCCCCTCTTCTACTGGGATTATACCTTAGGACTGATATTACTTTCACTCCTGTTCGGGTTAACCCTGGGTTCAAGTGGAGAAGCAGGGCAATCTTTTACCGATAACCTGGCATCTGCCAGTACCTCTGCGCTTGGGTCTGCCTTCATTGGTGGTGTGGTTTTTAATATTGCCAACCTGCTGCTCGTGGCGGCAATTGCCATAGCCGGTATGTCTGTTGCCTTTCCCGTGGGTATCGGACTGGCACTGGTTATTGGTGTTCTTGTAAATTATATTGCCACACCTGTTGGCAACCCGGCGATTCTTTTCACCGGAGTGGCGCTGGTTTCTGTTGCCATAGTATTGGATGCCCTCGCTTACCGTAAGATATCTTCCGCTTCAGCCACCACGAAAGGAATAGTCATTTCAGTAGCGGCAGGTATGCTGATGGGCTTTTTCTTCCGGTTTGTGGCTGCGTCTATGTCCGCCGATTTTGCCAACCCGGAACAAGGCTTGCTTACCCCCTACGCCGCCGTATTTGTTTTTTCCATCGGGGTATTTTTATCAAGTTTCCTTTTTAATACCTGGTTTATGTACCGGCCGGTCAGCGGTGAAAAATCAACCTATGGTGATTATTTCAGGAAAGGAACTCCAGGGCTGCACCTGACAGGGATTGCAGGAGGTGTCATCTGGTGTGTGGGAATGGTGCTCAGCCTGATCGCATCGGAAAAGGCCGGCTATGCCATATCCTACGGACTTGGCCAGGGTGCGACCATGGTCGCTGCTATCTGGGGAGTATTTATCTGGAAGGAGTTTAAAGGGGCTCCCGGTGGCACCAACCGGTTACTCGGATTTATGTTCCTGTTTTTCCTGGCCGGATTATCCCTGATCATAATCTCACGAATTATCTGACTATGGGAAAGGTAGTGGTTATCGGAAGCAGTAATACGGATATGGTTTTTAACTGTAAGAAAATGCCGTTGCCAGGTGAAACAATCACCGGAAACGCTTTTGATATTATACCGGGAGGAAAAGGGGCTAACCAGGCAGTAGCTGCCGCACGAGCAGGAGCTGCTGTCACCTTTATAGCCCGGGTTGGAAACGATGATTTTGGTCGGCGGGCGGTGGATGGCTATAGAAAGGATGGCATTAACACTTCATACATTTCCACAGATCCTGATCAACCGAGCGGAACAGCAATGATTATGGTGGATGAGAGCGGACAGAATTCCATTGTGGTGGTGCCTGGTGCTAATGGCAACTTAATGCCGGAAGATATTACGAAGGCCGAAGAAGCCATTCGGGAGGCAGATGTTGTTCTGATTCAACTTGAAATTCCAATTCCTACTGTACAGCACGCCTTGTCACTTGCCCGAAGGTACGGTACCATGACCATTCTTAACCCGGCACCTGCAATTCCCCTGGCGGCTTCCCTGCTGAACCTTGTTGACCTGATCACACCAAATGAAACGGAAACACACTTGCTGACCGGCATCGAGCCGGACAGTGAGGAGACTTTGCAGGCAGCAGCTGATAAACTTCGCCGGAACACTCAAAAGGCAATCATTACCCTGGGTGACAAGGGTGCCTTTCTCTCAACGTCGGATTCGTCATTGACGATTCCGGTACAACCGGTAAAGGCAGTGGACACCACCGCAGCCGGCGATGTATTCAACGGGTTCCTGGCAGCAGGGCTGTCAGCAGGAAAATCCCTTGGTGAGGCCATAGCACTGGCCAACCAGGCGGCGTCCCGGTCTGTCACTAAAAAAGGAGCCCAGCCGTCTATTCCTCATCTGAATGAATTATGAAACCAACAGTTATGAATAAATTCTTTTTACTATTACTAAGCACTCTTTCCCTGGCATCCTGCCAGAATCAGCAGGAGCAACAGCAAGAACAACAGGAGCAGGAACCCGCTGTGCAGGATTCTCCGGAAAAAACAAGAATCCCTGTAATCCTGGATACCGATGCCAACAACGAGCTGGACGATCAGCATGCGATAGCCTATCTTCTGTTTAACCAGGAAATATTTGATGTTTTCGGGATCACGGTCAATGCCACGATGAATGGAGGAGATATTGATCAGCACTATCTGGAAGCGAGGAGAATGCTTGATTTATGTGATGCCGATAATATCCCCCTGGTGAAAGGGGCGAATGATGATTACGCTGATATTATTCCAGATGTTGATGAGGAGAGGTATGACGGCAAGGAAGCGGTGGATTTTATTATAAGATCGGCCAGGGAAATAAATGATACTAAGCTGGTATTAATTCCTATTGGTAAACTGACTAACATTGCCCTTGCGTTACAACAGGCTCCTGATATACGGGAGAAAGTGCGGATTGTCTGGCTGGGCTCCAATTATCCGGAGCCCGGAGAATACAACCAGGATAACGATACCACTGCCATGAATTACATCCTGAATACGGATGTTCCGTTTGAAATGGTCACGGTGCGATACGGTAAGCCCAGCGGATCGGATGCCGTCCGGGTTACCCCCGAAGAAATCAATGAAAAAATGGCAGGGAAGGGTCCGGCGGTCGAACCGGTGGAAGGTCGTCACGGAGGTACATTTACCCATGTCGGGGATTATTTTGTCAGCCTGTTTTCAAACATCGATCTGCACGGCGATCCACCGTCAAGAGCGTTATTTGATGTGGTGGCGGTGGCAGTGTTGAAAGATCCTTCCTGGGGACAAGCGAAGGAGATCCCGGCCCCCATTCTGGTAAATAACCAATGGGAAGAAAGACCGGATAACCCGAGAAAGATTATCGTTTGGGAGAATTTTGATACCGGGGCGATCAGCCAGGACTTTTTTTCTGCGTTTAATTAATTGAGACAGGTGGAAAGGCGATAATCAACCTCATTCCAGTTAAACTGTGAAGTGTCAGGATACGATTCAAATATATTCCGGAACTGAATGGCTTCGGAATTGGTGAAGTATTCGGCCGGGAACAGATCTGAAAGCTCAAGTTTTGCGTATCCCACCTTCCAGGCTATTCGCAACGTATCATTATTTACTTCATCCACGAATGCATAACTGTTTTCCGAACCAGGCGAAGAACTCATGCTAAACCCACTCACTTTTGCTGATGGCCTGTTTATATACGTGGGAGGCTGTTTATTAACGATTAACATGATATCCGTTTCCCCAATTGAATCTGATACTATACCCAGCGAGCTCTTTTCCGGGATCACCAGGTTAAGTGGAATACCGGTTTCAGGGTCAAACCCCTGTGCGAGGCTGTCCAGTGGAAGGAGCTGTCCGTCAAGGGTGACCTTAATCCCTATCTTGAGCAGCCCCTTCTCCGCATAATGCACTTGGGCGAAGCTGGTTTCGGTGAACAGTGTAATAATGGAAATGATTGTTGTTATGAGAATTATCAGGAGTTGTTTCATCTTGTTTATGGTTGTGATGTTCATCCTGCCGATGATCAACGGGTGAATATATAGTTTTTCAAGGTTCCGGACTTGTCTGTTAACATGTTTCAAACCTATTCAATGTTTGCGTGGTAGTTACAGGAGAATGTATATCCGGAAGGTGTCTGTGTATATCGGGCAACTGTACTCAGCTTAGCCGGTTTTTTACTCAGGTCAGTAAACTATTCCGGGCAATTTGCATCCCATTCTTTTTCATCCACGAATATTGACATGTACCAACAATTAAAACAATGCGAACACTACTCCCCTTCCTGATCCTTTTAACCACGTCCTGTGTGGCTCAATCGGGTGATGTCCGTCAGGCTGATAAGACCGTGCTTGTCGGCGCTCCCTGTGAAGGCTGTGAAGCTGTCCTGGAATTTGGAAGTAAGCACCTGACCCCTGTCGATACCCTGGAGGATTTTGATCCGGATACCCCGAGTCTGAGGATTTCCGGAACCGTGTATAAGCAGGATGGAAAGACGCCGGCGGCGGATGTCATTCTTTACGCCTACCATACCGATCAGGAAGGTGTTTATCCAACGAGGGGCGATGAAAGTGGCTGGGGGCGAAGGCATGGATACCTGCGTGGATGGATCAGGACGGATAAGAGTGGCTCCTACACTTTTTACACGAAAGTTCCTGCACATTATCCCGGGAGAAATACGCCTAAACATATTCATATGACCGTACTGGAGCCCGATGGAAAATACTATTATATCGCGGATTTCTTTTTCAGCGATGATCCGAAACTGGCGGATAGCGGCCTGCTGCAGGATGATCCTCGTGGCGGACCAGGGTATGTGATTACTCCGCGCCGGCTGGGCAACCTCATGGTGGCGGAAAGAGATATTATTCTTGGTGAAAATGTTCCTGGCTATGAAAAGTAATATGCTTCTTCTAATTTTTTGCTGGCTGATTGGCTGCACGCCTGCCAAAAATCAAAGCGATGAGTCCTCTTTGCTGCAGGCAACTATTGTCAAAGACCTGGACAAGGTATCGATCAATGTGGATAAATCCATCGTGAACTGGAAAGGGACCAAGCTGATGGGCACAGGGTCTCACAGCGGTAAGGTCAGTTTTGAGGAGGGCTTTCTGTTGTTAAATGGTGAAGAGCTGAAAGGCGGAAATTTCGTAGTGGATATGACCACGATTTATAATACAGATATCCCGTTAAGTGACCCTGTACCGCGTAAAAACCTGACGGAGCATCTGAGCAGTGATTTTGAGGTGTCACACTTTGGTGAAGCGAAATTTGTAATCACGGACGTGCAGCAAAACAAAGACGCGTACCGGATCACCGGGAACCTGACGATTAAGGGAATCACTAAGGAAATCAGAATAGAAGCAATCCGCACGGGTCCGGGGACCTATTCAAGCGAATTCTCTTTTGATCGTTTCGACTGGAAAATCGGTGAAGACGGATCATGGCTTGAAAAAAAGGTTGTAGATCCGGATGTTCTGATCCAGGTGACGATCGTTACAGGCAAATAAAACTTTCTTGTCCGGTTCGTTCACATGAATTAAGGCCCGAATTCGTTACCTTTTAGTCTCAGATAAGCAGGTTGCTAACATATCATTAACTTGTATTCAGTAAATGACTACAACAATCCGGGATCCGGCTACTTTTGGTTAATCTGAAAGTGCCAGATTTGTTGAACAACAAACAATGGAATAATGAGTAACAAGAAAATAGCCCTGGTAACGGGCGGAAACCGGGGCCTGGGCCGCGACATGGTTTTGAACCTGACAAAGAACAACGTTAATGTTGTTTTTACTTTCCATTCCAGCGACGATAAGGCGCAGGAGGTGATTCTTGAAACTGCTGACCATCAGGGAAGTGCCATTGCCCTGCAGCTGGATACACGGGATATCGCATCCTTCGACAGATTTTATGATAATTTTTCGAAGGTAATTCAAAAGGAATTTGACACCGGTCATTTTGACTTCCTGATCAATAACGCAGGAACAGGGATTTACAAGCCGTTTGCGGATATGACCGAGACTGATTTTGATGAAATGATGAACATTCATCTGAAGGGAGTCTATTTCCTGACACAGAAAGCGCTGCCCCTTTTGAATGACGGTGGGGCCATCATCAATATTTCATCCGGCCTGGCAAGGTTTTCAATTCCGGGTTCTTCGGCCTACGCCTCAATGAAAGGTGGTGTTGAGGTATTTACGCGGTACCTGGCAAAGGAACTTGGCGGACGAAAAATAAGGGCGAATGTAGTGGCCCCCGGAGCGATTGCGACGGATTTTGGCAATGGAGTAAACCGCGATGACGAAAAGAAAAGGAATATAATCATGTCAAATACCGCCCTGGGCCGGGTTGGTGAATCCGAAGATATCGGGGGTGTGGTTGCTTTTCTGTGCTCGGACAAAGCCGGTTGGATAAACGGCCAGCGCATAGAGGTTTCAGGCGGAATGATTTTATAAATCCACAGACTATGCCAGATTCACCAAGAAAAATCCGGAGCATTTCAGACTTCCATAAATTGCGTGGATTACCGGGACCTAAGCACCCGTTAATTAGCCTGGTTGATTACAGCAAGACGGTGGTTTACCCGGAGAATCTGGGGGAGTTCTGGACCATGAGCCATTACTCGATCGCGGTTAAAGGCAATGTCGGAACCTTGCGCTACGGTCAGCAGGAATATGACTTCGACGAAGGGGTTATGTCATTTATGGCCCCGGGACAGGTAATGCAAATTGACCCTAACACACGGGAAGGGGTAAAACCGTGGGGCTGGATACTGCTGATTCACCCGGAATTCCTGTATCAGTCACCCCTCGCCTCAAAAATCCGACGCCATGAACTATTCGGATACGCTGTTAATGAGGCACTGTTTCTTTCCGAAAGTGAGAAGGGAAAAATCCTTGGGATTTTCGCTCAGATCAGGGAGGAATATGAATCGGGCATAGATTCATTCAGCCAGGACATCATGATCGCCCAGATCGACCTTCTTCTTACCTATGCGGATCGGTTCTACAAACGTCAGTTTATCACACGCCAGGTAAGTAGTCACGATATCCTGGATAAGCTGGAAAATTTGCTGGTGAACTGGTTTGAAGGAGATAACCTGCTGAACCAGGGGCTGCCATCTGTCCAATACCTGGCTGGCGAGCTGAACCTTTCTCCCAATTACCTGAGCAATATGTTAAAAGAGCTGACCGGGCAAACTACACAGCAGCATATACATGACATGCTGATCAGTAAAGCGAAAGAGAAACTTTCTGTAAGTACATTAACAGTTTCACAGGTTGCTTATGAATTGGGATTTGAGCACCCGCAATCCTTCAGTAAATTCTTCAAGGCTAAAACTGAGCAAACACCAGGTGAATTCAGAAAGAGTTTCACAGGGTGATTCGTCTGGTTTCTATTTCTCCAGGCTTCGGAGGTAAGCGATGCTTTGCGGCAACTGCTGCTGTATCCGGCTGCTTTCGTCCTCAATGAAGAAGTACTCCACTCCCACGTCAAGCGCTGTGCGGATCACTTCTTCAATGTCAATCTGTCCTGTGCCAAGGGCTACATCATGTTCAGGATCCGTCAGCCCTGTAAGGTCCTTCTTAATCCCTGGCTTCATGTCCTTAACGTGCATCAGTTTCCACCGTTCCGGATATTTTTTCAACAGAGCAACAGGATCCCCACCACCGAACTGGACCCAGAATATGTCCATTTCGTATGCCACATACTCCGGATCAGTATTTTTAATCAGGTAATCCATCAGGGTACCCCCGTTATAGGATTGAAATTCATAGCCATGTGTGTGGTAGGCAAGGGTGAGTCCATGCTCATTCAGCTTTTTCCCGATTGAATTAAAATCTTCCGCAGCCTTTTTCGCATTCTCCAGGGTCAGTTCATTGTTGTCATGAGGTATCCAGAATACTACCACGTATTTCGATCCATAAATCTTTGCCCGCTCTATTGTCGGACCAGGATCCTTCAGCAGCTGGTTGTAATCCCCTCCAGTCGAGGGAATGGATAAGCCCCGCGCATCACATAGTTTTTTGTATTCCCGGGCAACCATTTCTCCGCCTCCCCCTTCGATCATGGTGAATCCCATGTCCTGAATCGTATCCAGCGTAGCTGCTACCCCATGCGGAAAGCTTCTACGAAAGGTATAAGGAGCTATTCCTATATCCTTAGTAAACAGTTGGTTATCCTGTGCAATCAGACATATGCAAATAAGTGTAAAGAATGCAGTTAACGGAATGGCGAGAGTAAAACGGCCTTTCATGATTGATGGTTTGGAGGTTTAGGATGTTCTTATGCTAATTTACAATTATTAATCTTTTTTAAATTGAAGTCCTTAATTTTATAAACATGAAAATACTGATAAGGCTTCTTGCGGTTGGTGCGTTCCTGTTACTGACCAACCAAAATATCTTTAGTCAAAACACAAAGCTCAGGGCGCTTATTATTGACGGGGAGAATAACCACGGCGTTTGGCCCAAAACCACTATGATGATGAAGGATTACCTGGAGAATTCGGGATTGTTTGAGGTGGATATTATCCGAACAGCGTATACCTGGCAGGGACCTCATCATGATAAGGTAGAGGGTGTGGATGATATCCGGGAGCTGTTGACGATGTACCCGCTGGAAAACGGGCAGCAGACCACCATGGTAGATGAACCAAGGCCGGACCCGGATTATCATCCTGATTTCAGTCAGTATGATGTGGTGATCAATAACATGGGCTGGCAGGCTTCTTCCTGGCCTGAGGAAACCCGGAAGGATTTTGAAGAATATATGGCGAATGGCGGTGGAATGGTTGTGGTGCATGCGGCGGACAATTCCTGGGGAGACTGGCAGGAATACAATAAAATGATTGGTTTAGGTGGCTGGGGCGGCCGGAATGCTGAGAGCGGTACCTTCGCACACCTGGACGACCAGGGCAACCTGGTTAACGATGTGCCGGCAGGCGGATGCGGTTCACACGGGAAACAGTACGAATATGTCATTGAAACGAGGGACTCCGATCACCCGATCATGAAAGATTTACCTGCGAAATGGTTACATGTCAAAGACGAGTTATACGAAAAACTATGCGGACCGGCAGAAAACATGACGATTCTTGCAACGTCCTATGCCGATACTGAAAAGAATGCGCCACCCTGGAACGCCAACGAAAAAGGTACAGGAATGAATGAACCGGTACTTTTTACCATTGACTATGGTGAAGGGAGAATCTTTCATACCATATTGGGGCATATGGACTATTCAATGGAAGGGGTCGGATTTATTACCACTTTTCTTCGTGGCGCTGAATGGGCAGCCACGGGTAACGTTACCCAGGAAGTTCCTGATGATTTTCCTTCCCAAAGCAAGACGAGCAGCCGGTCATGGGATAAATAAGTCAGAAGAGCAGGATATTACCTGAACTATCCTTCATCCTCTACTTCCACTAATTCGTCATTTTTCCACATTCCCTTCGCGACTACATCACCTTCGGGTCCGTAGAAGGTACCCTGTCCGTTGCGCTGATCATTCTCCCACTCCCCGGTAAATTTCTCTCCGCTTGGCCAGAAATAGCTGCCTTTCCCGGATCTGCGGTCATTGACGTAGCTTCCATTATAGTGCTCGCCATCAGGCCAGTAAAAGGCGCCTTGTCCGTGACGCATGTTGTCCTTCCATTCTCCTACATACCGGCTGCCTGTATTGAGAATGGCAATTCCCTGGCCATGGGCTTTTCCGTTCTTTACCTCACCTACATAATGCATGGTATTGCCCTTGCTGCTTTTGATGGTAAGGTATGTGCCGGACGATTTTTGCTCCAGCTGGCGACGGAGCAGGTCCAGCTGAACATTCGAGCGCTCCAGCGCAAAAAGAAGTGAATCATATTGCCGTAGTTCTTCAGGGGTGGCAAATGCCTTGTTTTCTGTGGTGTCTTCCACGGCATAATTCTCTTCCAGCGAATCAAGGGCCATTCTGGTTTGATTCCTGAAATAAAGCAATCGTTGGGCGAGGTTAATTCTGAATTCAATTTCTTGCTGACGGCCGGATTCCGAATTTGCCAGATCGGACTGATACGCTTCCAAAGCGTCTGCATATCTTCCCTGTATCAACAAGCTGTCAGATGTCCGGATCGTTTGATTACCTTCCAGCTTTTGCCTGGCACGAGTCAATTCTTCATCAAGTCCTGAGAGTTCATTCTCCAGCTGCTGGTTACGCACTACAAGAAAAACGATAAGCGCTATTGTTCCTGCAAGAATGGCATAAGGTATAAGTAGTCTTTTCTTAAGGTTCATGCGTTATTCATTCATGTGAATCGCTGGTAATTTGTATTTGACCTGTCTGAGATCGGGAGAAAAATAAACATGAAAACGAAGGGTCCATTTTTGTTTGTAATAGGCACCATCTTCTAATTCCTGTCCGATCGAATACATTACCCCGCTCGCCAGGGTAAGCCTTGGATTCAGAATATAGCCAAAAGAAGTATGCAGTCGCAAATCCTCCATTGGACTGTCGACTACTGCCTTGCCGCTTTGCATGATAAGTTCTGCTTCAGGACCGACATACAGCGTCTGAGGGCCAAGTTTGGGTTTGTTCAATGGAACCCTGACCCGAACCATATAACGCCAACGGTTCCTGAATATATATTCGCTGTCATCATCAAATCCCTTGGACCATCGGTGTTCAATCCGGATCCTGTGGTAGATCATCACCCTTGAAACAGGCATTGCAAACTTATACTGATGCCATATCCTCCATTCAGGCACTGCATTCTTGTCGGTCTCGGCCGTACTTGTATTAAAGTTTACCCTCAGAACACCCCCGAAACTGGCCACGAAACTTTTGGAAAAAAGGTAGCTGATAGCGTGCCGGTTATAAATCTGGGCAATCTGGCCGGCGAATGGGGTGGTTTCGGTCTCCTGGAATCTGAAATGGGTCTGTGCGATCCAGAAAAGACGGTTAGATAACCGGATATTGCCATAGGTATTTATCCATAACAGGCTTACCGGATCTTCCAGCTGGGATTCTTCCGGGCGTTCCTGGGCGTGTGCAGGGTTGTGCAGGCAGGTCATTAACAAAAAGACAGAAACAAATAGCGTATATTTCATCAGCTCTTTTTATTGACGCGAATTTTGTATTCCAATTAATTCCAGGACGACTTCCGGATCCCGCTCCCGCTTCAGTTTACGTTCAAGCCGTTTGGTATCTTCCGTGACCATTTCATTCATGCGCAGGTGCACTTTTTCCAGCAGGATTACCCACTGCTGCGTATTATCACACGTAAGGCCAGATTCGATCGACTGCAGTATGTACGGCATCAGAACGCTCCTGTATGCCGTCAGTATGTGCTTTTTGATCTCTTCTTCCATCACCGTGGCAGTAAATGGATTCCAAACCTGGTCGGTATATGCTTCCTGAATCTCAGCCCATTGCGCCGGCTGACCGGATAACAACAGAGATAATTCGCTCATTTGTTCAAAGCATGTGATTAATGCCTGCGCCTGCCGTGTCTTATTTCCTGAATTGTCGCCATTTGAATATTCACGTAAATATTGCTGGGCCCGTGCCTCTGTTTCACGGATCGCTCGCGCGATATCATTCGGAGCTTCTGCGGATAAAGAATCGGCCTGAATACTTAACTCGTTAACCGTGACCACAAGTTGTTCTTCCAGGATGGCCAGTTTTTGTTCCCTTTGTCGTTGCGTAAGCTTTTGCTCCAGTATTTTACCGATCGAGTCCAGGCTCAGAAATGAATTATGGGCAATTTTTAGGGCGGGTGTCATGCTGGTGACCGGCTCAGGTTGATAGGTGCTGGTTGGGCCGGTAAAGGTTTGTACCTCATTGTCCATAGCGATACTGATCGTTAATGGTTTTCCGGAATCAGCAGCCAATCCAAGGAATTCGGTTAGTTCCCTGCGATCCGTAAACTCCAGGATATTTGCCTGTTCATAATCCGTCAGCTTATTTAATGGTACTATGTATTTGTGATTGATACTGTCCATCACGCTGGCCAGGAACATGACGTCTTTGTTTGCCAGCTTCATAAGCTGCAATTGCGAATTTTCCAGCATACGTATTCGCTGCAGTGACTTTTCAGTAAGCGCAATGGCTGAATCAAGTTGAAGCTGCTCATCGTTATTGATGGCGAAATACGGGACTTGCACCCTGAAATCGGCTGCAAAGGCAGTTGAGCTTATTTCGGAGAATATTAATTCCATTTCCCGATAGTAATCAGCATTCTCCCTCAGCATTGTATACACTTCACTGGTCTGCAGGGAGTCTGCAGGCCTCGCCATCATTTGATTAAGGCGTACCAGTTCCATGAATCGCTCATCCATGCGGATGATCGTGGATTGCTCAGGTTTTTGTGGGAAAATTGGATACACACTTACCCTCTCAGGGTTCATGATAATCAGTTGTTTCAGCCGGCCTTCCTCAAATTGCCAGCGCTCGATCGGACCCGCACGTTCAATTCCGTATAATTCCCATTGATCATGGGCCAGACCATCTCGCAAGAACCTGCCTACCAGGGTCATTTGTTCATTTTCGATCCGGAAGTTTTGTTGAGGTATTCCTCCCTGGAAATAAATGGAACTATTGAACAATACTTCGGCCACTGATGAGCTTTCAATTCGTTCCTTTTTCAATATCCACTGCCCGTCTGGTTTACCATTTGAAAGGCGGCCTTCTGCAAATGACTGGGTGCCGGTGAGGTCAATCTGGTAATGATTATTGACTATTGAGGTCTCTCCGCCCGGCTCAAAGTTTCCGAATTGAATTTTCCATAGTCCGACCGGAACATCCTCCGAAAATTGGCCTGAGACAGAAAGAAGGTCGCTCTTTTCTGTTAACAAATCAGCCGCATCAAGACTTTTAAACCGGAATGACCCGTCCAGCAATGAATCCTGAGCGGACTGAAAATAGTAAAAGTCAGCAGTCCCCTGGTATGTACCGATAGTCAGCGGGCCGGTGTAGTGGTATTCTTCCTGCGCAACAGCCAGGTATGGTATCATAAATACCAACACCAGCCACATATTCCAGCGTAAAAGACGTGGCATAGGCATAAACATGGCGCAAAGAAACAAAATAATCATTGAAAGTATTTTTTCCGTCCGATATACCCCTCATAATTCAGTTAACCGGTATTTTCATTCCACTAGCTACTATATAACAAGGACAGACAGGGTTTTGGTTATTTCTTTTTGTTTGGTCCGCTAAAATAAAAAGTGGTCCGGGAAGGTCCCGAACCACTTTCACAGATGTTGATAATCCTGCTAAGGTTGTCAGTTGTTACAGCTCTTTACCAGCAACGAAGAATTTGCCGTCTGCTCCACCCTCTCCGAGAACATTACCGCGGACCGACTCATCCGGTGCGAAATAATAAAGGGGGTTTCCTTTAAAGGATAGCTGATTTCCCAAATTATCATTACGTTCCAGGTAGCTGAAATCAGATGTATTCAGTGCGGATGGTACTATGAAGGAAGCCGGTGTCTGGATCGGAGGCCAGACTTCCGCACACCCACCGGAACAATTACTTACGTTTTCCTCATCTCCTGTAAAATCATACAGTGATAATCCGCGGTCATCAACCAGATAGGTGGTTGGTGACTCGTCCTGTCCGAATATCTGACGGGCCAGCATCACAGTGTAATCCGGTTTGGCAACAAAAAAGGCACCGCCAATTCCATCTCCCTGAATGGCGCCATTCTCTTCCAGATCACCATCAGCATCCGGGGAGAAATAATACAAAGGCCAGCCTTTATAAGTGAGCTGTATTTGTCCGTTTGAACGGGTAATAGTGGAAAAGTCACTTGCGAGTAAGCCGGTCCCTACTGTTAATTCAGATTCGCCAATAACCACAGGAGGCCATGCGGAAAGACAACCACCCACGCAATTACTTCCTCCATTCACATCACTTGTGAAGAAATATATTGATTGGAAGTTTTGTGATACCAGGATATTTCCGAACTGTGAAGTTTCAAGTAAACTGATTCCGAATTCATCCGGATCCGGGACATAATTTTCGTTGTCATCATCATCACAGCCGGTAAAGGCCAATAAAACGCAGACTAACAGACATTTGAAGTAGATTTGATAATTTTTCATTTCGTCATTATTTTGAATTTTTACTGTCGCAAAGGTAGGGCGCGTGAAAAACTGAAGCGGCTACAAAACCGGTAGAAGCTTGTAATTTTCCGACCTTCTTTGAAGCCTGAAATGAAATACGTGTAACTAATCCGACATTGGGATAAGCCGGGTATAAAGGAAAGGGGCTTAGCTGATTTGCACTATACTGACAATATCCTGCGTATCCAGACGGAATTTACCCCAACGGCCCCCGTACACAATAAGGGCCGCAGGTAAGGCAGGGACCACGAGGTTATCATAGCGTTTTTCCTCCAATCCGCGTACTTCCTGGCTGGCAAGCACTACTTCGATAATATCGCCATTCGTTTTTATTATCTCCAGGCGCGTACCCGGTGTAATGTTTTTAATGATGTCTCTGGCTTCGTTGTCTGACATGTCGCTGATTTACATGTAAACAATAAAATAGCGGATCATGTTCGAATCAGTATTCACTCACTCTGTGCAGGCCGGATTATACGCAGGGGCATGGGGCCTGAAGTGTAAGAATGGTTCAGAAAGATGCCGGAGCAGTATTCTCCTTCAGGGCCTTCCGAAGTACTTTTCCGATAGTTGATTTTGGCAGGCCTTCGCAGAATTCGATGTGCCTCGGGACTTTATACGCGGCAAGGTATTTTCGGCAATGGGAGAATAATTCTTCGTAAGTCAGCAGGCGATCCTTTTTTACCACGAATATTTTAACCGCTTCGGTCGAATGCGCATCCGGTACTCCGACCGCCCCAACCTCCAGTACCTTGTTATGCCGGGCAACCACTTCTTCCACTTCGGTAGGAAAAACGTTAAAACCGGAAACGTTAATCATTTCTTTTTTTCTGTCGATCATTCGGCAGAAACCATCCGGTTCCATAATTCCTATATCACCTGTTTTAAACCAGCCATCGCTGGTGAATGCTTCCCTTGTTTCTTCAGGCCGGTTCCAGTAACCTTTCATGATCTGCGGACCTTTCGCCTGAATTTCCCCAGGGGTACCATAAGGAACTTCTGTTCCGTAATCATCGGCAATGCGTATCAGGGTGCCTGGCAGCGGAAGACCGATACTGCCGGGCCGAAGCCATCCGGCAAGAGGAATATTGCTTGTAAGCACCGGTGAGGTTTCGGTAAGTCCGTATCCTTCTGAAATGGGCGTACCCGTCCGAAGCATCCATTCATTTGCAACAGCGGACTGGAGAGCCATTCCCCCGGCACTGGAAATTTTAAGCCCGGAAAAGTCCATCTTAGCAAATTCAGGATGTTTCATCATGTTATTGAAAAGGGTATTTATTCCTGTAAATAGTGTAAAACGATATTTACGCATTGTCTTGAATAAGCTTTTTAAATTTCGTGGATCCGGCACCAGGATATTACGGGCACCTATTTTCATCATTACAAAGCAGTTGATGACCAAGGCATAAATATGATACAGCGGAAGAGGTGTAATTGCCACTTCTTCACCCTCATTTAACCGAACCGACAGCCAGTGGGACAATTGATCAATATTCGCCAGAATGTTTCTGTGGGTTAGCTGCGCTCCTTTTGAAATGCCGGTTGTTCCTCCTGTATATTGCAAAAATGCCGTATCATCGGCCGTGATGTCTGCCTTTCTGAAATTCCTGCCCCGGCAGCTTCTCAGGGCCTGGGTGAAGTAAATGGCTCCGGGTAAATGATATGCGGGGATATCCTTTTTGAAGTATCGGGCTATGCTGTTAACTAGGTTTTTTTTAGCACCACCAAGAAGATCACCTGGCCTGGTGATAATAACGTGCTGTAAACAGGTTTCCGGCAAGACCCGCTCCAGTTTACTGGCAAAATTCTCCAGGATCAGAATAACGTCTGCTCTCGAATCGATGAGCTGGTATTTCAGTTCACGTTCCGTGTACATGGGATTTGTATTCACAACAACGAGTCCTGCACGTAACGCCCCGAAAAGAGCTACAGGATATTGAAGGATATTCGGTATCTGAATGGCAATTCTACGTCCTTTTTCCAATCCAAGATCATGTTGTAAAAAGGATGCAAAGCATGCCGATAGACGGTCAATTTCTTTGTAAGATAAAGAGGTGCCCATACAGTCGAATGCCGGCAGTGAATGATACTTTTGCGTACTTTTCTCGATAAAACCAGCCAGGGAAAAATCCTCCCTGATCGAAATGTCCTTGTTTATTCCCCGGGGATAATGCTTAAGCCAAACCTGGGATGATCTTGTGTGCAATTCCTCATTCATAGCCATTTGCATTTTCTGTACAGGCCCTCCAGCCACTACTTATTTTGAGTTATATTATTCAGTCGTCTTTCCGGGCGATCATTTTTGGCCACGAGTCCAATTCTGGCTTAATCAGTTGTCAGACAAACAGATTTCGCCGGATTGCTTTTGCGTCGGGTGTCTGCGCACATGAATGGAAAGCAAGTCGTATAATTCAATGACAGATAGATGTTTCCAGAATATACTGAAGACCTTAATTTTTAATTCCTCAGTATCGTTTGACGGATACAAGGACACCTCTCCCCTGACTTGAAGTTCATTCAGAAGTTCATTTGTCGGGATTTCCTTCAGCGATATATTTGAAGTTGGTTGCATTTGAGATTGTTTCGTTATTTAAAGCGGCTTTGATATCCAGTTTTTATTGACTCGAATTCGACTACAAATGTAGTGGCCAAAACCACCTTACAGCTAGGACAAATCCGGTGAGAGCGTTAACAATTCCGACAAGGAGTCAGGATCTACTCAACAGGATGCAACAATTCCGACATTCAATGTCAGGAATTCGCTTGAAGCAGGTCGGAAGGGCTTTTTCCGAATTCCTTTTTAAAGCATTTGGAAAAGTAGGAAGGGTTTGAAAATCCGGTTTCGAAAGCCACCTCCGCAATATTCTGATCGCTGGACAGCAGTAATTCCTTGGCGCGGTGAAGGCGAACGGAAGAGATCAATTGATTCGGAGACTTATTGGTAACGGCTTTCAGTTTGCGCTGAATTTGCCGTTCGCTCATTCCCACCTCGCGGCATAACCGCTCTACACCAAAGGTTTCATCGCTCAGGTGGTCGTCAATTGCCTGCAACACATTGTCGAGAAACGTTTCATATTTGGGGTTTCTGGTGAGCAGCGACCGTACTTCGGTATCATCCCCCTGGTCTATCAGGCGGAACAACATGAGTGGTTCTGCTGATACCGGTTCTGATACAAGTTTATGCTCTGAAAAACTGAGGCCTGAGCCGGATAACAGGTATTTCACAGCCTGGGTAATAAGCACCTGGCCAGGTTCGGCTGCCAGCAGGATTCTTAGAAAAAGCTCTCTTGTAGCGTCCCCGATAATATGTTCTTCGTTTACCGCGCCTTCCTTTATGTGAATGCCGATGCTTAGCCTGGTATTGAATGCCTCAATGGCACGGCTCAGATCCGCACTGCAATTTGCTGCCTTACTGGGACCTTCGAAAATGGCGATGACCGTCTGATGATCATAATAAGTGATCTTGCCCCGGTACCGGTTAACCAGTTGACTGATCATTTCCTTCGGATCATTTGCTCGCTTATCCAGGGGAATGATCCTTGCCGCCATAATAGTATACAAGCGCTCCTCATAGTTTACGGCCGGCTTGACATTGGAAATGAATGCTTTCATTTCACTTACTACTTCCTTGGTATTTCCCACCCAGAAAAGATGATCATGACCGTCAAATTCTTTAAAAACCGCCCCGGGGATCCTTTCCGCGATAAACTTTCCCTCCTCAATCTTTACATCAATATCATGCGTCCGCTGCATGATCAGGGTGGGAACCTTAATGGAGCCCAGGATATCGATGATGTCCACCTCGGTATTCATCCTGGTCAGCACCATCGCTGCACTCGGACTTGCACCTGAGCGAAAGTAGTTGGCAAGCCACTCCATAAATACACTATCGTGAGCCTTTGACGGGGCCAGTGATTCAAGGTTCATGTTTCCGCTGCCCCAGTTAATTTCAATGGCATCATAGACCTTCTGGCGCTCCTCGTCAGTGGGGGCCCAGGGATACTCCGGTGCATAGCGCCGTTTGGCAAAAACCCCGAAGGTAATCAGGGCAATCGTACGGTTTGGATAGGTGGCGGCAAAGAGGGCTGATACGGAACCGCCTTCCGAATGACCAAATAAAACAGCCTTTTCCGAACCGATGGCGTCCATAACAGCACGGATATCATCCATGCGGGATTCAAGGGTGGATAACTCAACGATACGATCCGACAGACCGGTGCCGCGCTTATCAAACAGGATCACACGACATATTTTTCCAAGCTCCTGGAGAAAATTAACCAGTTCGGGACATGCCCACATCCAGTCAATATTTGAAACCCAACCCGGAATGTACACCAGGTCAACCGGACCGGAACCAAATACCTGGTAAGCAATATTGATTCTTCCGCTTTTGGTGTACTGGGTAGCTGGTTTCATCGGAACCTTAATTTATCAGTCTGCTAATTTATATGCAATAAATGTTAAACCATATCTTTTGAGATTATGATTTTTCTTCATGGCTCAGCAATCAGCAGGATACTTATCAAATAGCCGTATATTGATATCTTATTACGCCTTCAACCATAATGAAAATTTAAATGAAACAATTCTGCTTTTTATTACTGCTTTTTGTGGTTATTCAGGTGCATGCCCAGGAAAATAAAAATGAAGATGTTATGGCGATAAGACACCAGATCGACCGGTTTTTCCTCTCCCTGGCCAATCAGGATACGTTGATGATGCAGGAAGTAGCTGAGCCGGACGGACAAATCTGGACACTGAACAATATCCGCCAGCCTTCCCGAAGAAGAATGCGTTACAGCAGGGAGGATTATAAATCATTTGATCCGGACGAACAGTTACAGGAAACACCACTTGATTATGTTATTAAAGCAAAAAATGGGATTGCCATGGCGTGGGTTCCTTATGAATTCAGGGTCAATGGAGAATTCTCCCATTGCGGGGTCGATGTTTTCACTCTGATTAAAACAGAAGGCACCTGGAAAATCACCACCATGGCCTACACGATAGATGAATCGGGTTGCGATAGCGATTGACACGGGAGCATCAAACAGGTATTGATTATTTGATATGGGCAATGAATTTATTAGATTATACCATGTTATAATCGCATTCATCCCTGATAATCAACCAACCTGGCGCAATGAACCTTACCAAAGCCCTGAACCGGAACAGTTCGATTTACTTCCTGGTCTATTTTCTACTTGCACTTTGGGCATTCTGGCCGACGTATTTCAGCAATCCGTTGCGACCCGTCGGTTCAGTTATTCATGTGCACGGAATCCTGATGACCATATGGTGTCTCATGCTGATAAGCCAGGCTTTACTGATCAGGCTGAATAAGCGAAAGCTGCATCGCTTGATTGGCAGGCTTTCCTACGGCCTGGTGCCCCTTTTACTGATTTCCGGGGTAAGGGCTGTGCACCTGAGTGTTACCCGTCTTCCGGAGGATTTTCCGTATGATAATTACTATGTCGAATTCGGACATATGTTTAATGCGCTGGTGGTTTTCGGGATTCTTTATGGCCTGGCGATTCGTTTCAGAAAGGATCCGGCCACGCATGCGAGGTATATGATATGCACACTTTTCCCTGCGTTTACACCTGTATTCAGCCGCATCATCTTCTTCAATTTTGAATCCGTCCTCCCCTCCCTCCCTGCTATGAATGGCGTGCCCTGGATACAGCTCATTGGATTTGGACTGGCGGATACTATTCTCCTTATTTTATGTATCCTTGACTGGAAAAAGCGACGGACCCTGCATGGATTTCCGATTGCCTTCATGATCATTCTGGTCTACCACATATCCGATTTCCTGCTTTTCCGGTTTGATATCTGGCAACAATTTGTGGACTGGGTGATGGGGCTGCCGTTGTCCTGATCATACTTTAGGATTCGTTTAATCCCTTAGAAATAACTACATTCATTCAATGCATTCCCTCCTTTTTAATTATTTCGAGGCAAAAACCGGTATTAACCAGGAGTCATTTGAATTTCTGAGGGATTATTTTAAACCCATCGAGAGCAGGCGTAATGAGTACCTGTTAAGAAGCGGACGAATTTGCCACAATTTATATTTTGTAAATGAAGGCTGTCTCAGACTTTATACAACGAATATGGAAGGCAAAGAAGTCACTAGGTATTTCGCTTTCAAAAATAAATTTGGAACGGCACTTTCAAGCTTTATAAATCAGCAACCGTCTTTTGAATTCATCCAGTCCCTGGAACCAACTGAACTTCTCGTAATACACCGGACAGATTTTTATTACCTAGTTGATACAAATCCTCATGTAAACCGGATTTACCGGGATATGTTGGAAATGGCCTATACCACCTCACAGGAGCGCATATATGGTTTACAGGGAGATTCTGCTCTTGAAAGATTAAGATGGCTCCTGGAGTACCAACCAAATATATTAACCAGACTGTCAAGCAAAGTCATTTCATCGTACCTGGGTGTTACACCCTATACGCTCAGCCGCCTTAAAGCAGAACTTTAGCACAAATTTCAAATCCTTGCGGTAGAGCAATTTAATTGTGGTCGTGAACAAGGTACTTCGTAATTCACTAATTAAAACGTGGAATGTTCACCATCAGAATTATATTAATAATACTTACCACCACCCTTTTTCTCGCTACATCACAAAAAACCTCTGGGCAAACACCGGCTCCCCCAATCCCGGTTGAGTTCTTTGCAGGTAATGAGAACATGTATTATCAATTGGTCATCAAACGTCCGTTCAGTGATACATCAGATTTTTCAATCTTCGGTCTTGCCACTTTTACCGCAGATTATGATAATGAGATCATAGAGAATCGTTTGGTGACCATAGCTCAGGTAAGCTATAATTTAGGAAAAGGATTCGGGGTAATGGCAGGGGCGGATATGAACTCCAAAGTAGGTTTCTCTCCGGTGATTGGTCCACAACATAATTATGCCTCCCGGACATTTCTTGCGGTAACTGTGCTTTCTTATTTTCTTAACGGCGATAATGATTTGAAAATTTTCGGATTATACGAATTCAAACCATCTCTAACAAAAAAATGGTCTGTGTATACCCGTTTGCAATTCATTTACAATCAAAATTTAAGTGAAAATTTACATAACCGAAGCTACCTGTATCTTCGGGCCGGGTTGAAAAGGAATTCAATGATAATCGGTGTAGCAGCAAACCTGGATCATTTTGGCCCGGAAAAAGTATATCAGGATAATTACGGACCATTTATACGCTGGGAATTTTAAACATATGAATATTCTCATTCTCGATAATGCTTTAGCCGTAGAATTTATCCTTAAAATTCCTAGATTGTAGGTAAACCCAACCTGCAATGAAGTATCTGATATGTATTCTCCTGCTGATTTCATTTAACGGTATTGCCCAGGAACGTGAAATGAAATTTCCTGATGTTCCCGGCTACCAGACCCTCCTGGTCGACCTGCATATTCATACGGTCTTTTCGGACGGAAGTGTCTGGCCCGATGTTCGGGTATATGAAGCGATCCGGGACGGTATGGACCTGATTGCCATGACCGAGCACCTGGAATACCAGCCTCATAAGGAGGATATCCCTCATCCTAACCGCAACCGGTCGTACGAACTTGCAAATCGCTTGGCCGAACAGGACAGCCTGATCGTAGTAAACGGGGCCGAGATCACACGGGAAATGCCCCCTGGTCACAGTAATTCTGTCTTCATTACGGATGCCAATGCCCTGTTGCATGATGACCCGTTCGATGCCTTCCGGGCGGCAGCTGATCAGGGAGGATTCACTTTCTGGAACCATCCCAACTGGTCTGCACAGAAGCCTGACGGCATTGCCCGGCTTTCAGACATGCACCGGCAATTGATCAGCGAAGGATTGTTACATGGTATTGAAGTGGTTAACGATGTGACATTCTCTGACGAAGCCCTGCAGATTGCGCTCGATAATGACCTTACTATTCTTGGCACTTCGGATATCCATGGGCTGATTGACTGGCAATTCAATGTGGCCAATGGCGGGCACCGGCCAATGACCATGGTTTTCTCAAAAAGCCGGAATATCGCGGATATTAAAGAGGCACTGATGGAAGGACGAACTGCCGTTTATTTCGAGAACCTGCTGGTTGGCAGGGAGACCCATCTTGTTCCCCTGATTAAAGCTTCCCTGACAGTCGAATCAGCCAGGTACGGTGATGATTATGTCCTGCCTGTAGTGATCAGTAATCCAAGTCCTGTGCGCTTTTTACTGGAGAATATGACGAATCTGACCTTTCACGCGAATGGTGACGTACTGGAGATTGACCCCTACAATACTACCACCATTTATGTGAAAACACTGGAGAAACTGGATGAATTCACCTTACGTTTTCGCATACTGAACGCACTCACTGCACCCAAACAACACCCGGAAGTAGATATTGAGGTGATTACTGAATGAGATGGTGTAAGGAATTCCCCCCTTTGAGGGGGCGTAGGGGGGTGTAATTCCGTATCAATGAAAACCTTCTATTAAATCTCACCTGGATCTACCGATCCCAGGCCCCCGATTGGAGGAAGCGCGTTCGTTCAGGCTTACGGACGGGGGTGACATGGATGAAGGATGGTCAAAGATGGTCTGAGCGTCCACGCTCAGACCATCGCCCCTAAAACTCAATGGTATACATAATCACCGGAAACAGTCCCAGCTGATAGCTGTATTCCTGTTCTTCTGTCAGGTCATTATAATATTCCATGGTTTGTGCCTGATTATTGGTCAGGTTCTGTACTTCCACTTTGATCTCATGCCGGGTTTTTGGCCGGTTCCAGCTGTAGGAAGCTGAAATATCCCAGCGCATAAATTCATCACCGCGTATCGAGTTGCGACGGGCGAAATCATAGACCCCCTCTCCTTTATCAATACTTTCATCCAAAAGCAGTGGAGTATACAGGTATCCGCCCGCCATGGTCATACGCGTATTGAGGCTGAAAACCCGGTGCGGGTTTCCCTTGACGTAAAATTCTTTTCCAAACAATACATTCAGGGCATGGTTGCCGTTGAAACGGGTATCCCTGGTTACCCCATCCAGCGCCTCATAGGTGGAGTTATACAATGCCCCGCTGACCAGGAAATAATACTGCTTATTAAAATACCTTTCCAGGGTAAGCTCAATACCATAATTCGTACCTGTTCCCTCATTAACCAACGCTTTGTCGGTAAATCCGTTTACGGAATTCAGCATGGAATAACTGCTCTCCGGATCATTCTCCACGGGAACATCGTACAGCTGCTGATAATATATTTCGGCCTTGAAATAGAGGTTCCTGTTCAGGATCCGGTCGTATCCGAGGACAAAGTGACGCGCTTTCATGAATTCCAGATCCTGGTTAGGACGGTTATTGCTGTTGTTATCTACCATGGTAAAGTAGACCGGCAGTGGCGACATCTGGCTGTGCCAGCCTATTCCACCAAAAACAGATTGTCGCTCATCAAGCTGATATTTTACGGAAACTCTTGGTTCAAAAACCAATTCGTCATTAATGGAAAGCTTTTGCAAATTCATTCCTGAAATGATGGTCAGGTCTTCATGAAGGCGGTATTTCCAGGTCAGGTATGTCCTTAGAAGCCCCGCATCCCCCTTGTCATCCAGGGAGGTTTCCCATACATCTTCCGAATTCAGAAACGCCTGGTCAAAATCGTAGGCAAAAAGCTGGTAATTAATCCCGGCGCGCAGTGTGTTTCGTGCATTGATCTTTGTGTTGAAAGATACGCCGGCGCGGTAACTTATTTTACCCAATTCGTCTTCGAAAGTAGTAATGAAAACATCCTGATCATCCTTTTCTTCCAGGTCGTACCCGCTGCCATTGTAGGAAATGCCCAGGTAGCTGTCAATCGAACTGTTGGCAGAAATAAAATAGGTATGTCCCAGGTTAATCGTGCCCATTGACGATCTGAACCGGTCCGTGGCTATTATTTCTTCCGTATCGTCGTCTTCCACTTCTTCCCTGATGTGGCTGTATCCTCCGATGCCGAAGAGGGTGAATATCCCGGCGTTCTCCGTGGGTACCTGCACTTTAAAGGACATATCCTGGTACTTGGGCACGCCGCCAAAATCAACCACACCGAGGTTATCAAGAATCGCCAGAGTGGAATAACGATAATTCACAAGATAGGATGACCGGTTATTTCCTGAAAACGGACCTTCAAGGGTAATATCTGTTCCAAGGATACCCACCCCTACCGAGTACTCGCGTTTTTCATGATTACCGTTCCGCATTTTCATGTCAAACACACTTCCCAGCACGTTCCCGTAATCGGCCGGAAAGGCCCCGGTCAGAAAATCTGAATTCGCAAGCATATGGCTGTTGAGTATATTGATCGCACCACCTGAGGCACCCTCCTCTGAAAAGTGATTGGGGTTTGGTATTTCCACTCCTTCCATTCTCCAGAGTACCGTATTCGGCGAATTTCCACGTACTACAATGTGATTACTGCCTTCCGGATCGCCCTGGACCCCGGCAAAGGAGGTTACGGCACGAGCCGGATCATTAATGGTTCCGGCATACCGTTTTGTTTCTTCAACCGAAAAGGCTTTTCCACTAACCTGGACCATTTCGTTAGCGGCTTGGGAAGGATGGCTTTTATCCGTAATGACCACTTCGGTCAGCTCCATAAGGGACTCACGAAGAGTTGCATTAATTACTACCTCTTTGGCGGAACCTACGACGATATTCGGAATTACTTTTTCTTCATACCCGATACTGGAAATCACGAGGCTGATCCGGCCAACGGGAACATTTTCAATCCTGTAATATCCATTAACGTCAGTACTGGTCCCCTTTAAATTTTTGCCATCCGGAATATAAACACTGGCACCAATAAGCGGTGAGTTACTGTCTTCATCGATGATTTGACCCTTTATGGTTTGGTGCAGTACTTCCTGGGCACCGGCAAATGAACTGATGGTAAGGCACAGGATACATATCCTGAGAATGTTGGTTGTCATGTTGTTGTCTTGTTTTTGATTTACATTTTCAAGACAATCATGCAGGTTTCTACCCCCACGCAGCAATGGTATTTTTTATAATATTCTCAAACCTATTTCAAAACCCATCCATCCGATGACGTCAACGTCCCGATACTTTTCATGAAACAGCTTGTTTGAAGGAGGTATTTCAAGGATAAATGGAAATTCATCCGTTTTTGCAGGGTCGAAGAACAAAGCTGACAACACCGGGCCTCCGTATATTCTGAAACGCTTCCCGAGTGCCTGTGCATAAAAAACACCAAATCTGCCCATAAGTGTCAGTTCTTCAAACCAGGTGTCATCATCCTGAAGATCGGTGGCGGTCAGGTCAAAGTTGATCATATTGCGCCGGCGTTTTCCAACGCTGAACGCGGTACCGATCCCGTAGGTATATCCCCAGATCTCCCCCGTACCAAAACCCTGGGTGCCCAAACCGAAGATGTTGTAAAATTTGGGGTTGGCACCAAGCTTCACACGAATGGAATATGGAAGGGTCTCATTTGTCTGCAGTTCTATCTTATTATATCCCCGTAAATAAAGACTCAGCAATCCGACTGAGGCACCGGCGGCGGAATCTCCCATATTCATCAATCCGAGCTGAAAGCCATGATTTTTACGGGCAAAATTGAACACAGCTGCCAGCTGAGCTCCGTGGACGGTATCAATGGCCACATTCATGACACCTGCCAGCTGTAGCGACCTGAGGGTCCTTCCGCTGTTTAGCACTCCTGCCAGCTGAATTCCACTGACCCTTCCATAACTGGTATTCATGACTCCGGCCAATTGTCCACCCGGAACATTTCTGCCAAAATTCATGACACCGGCCATCTGTACGGAATTCACATCCTTAACCCCGATATTCAATACACCTGCCAGCTGCACGCCATCCACATCCTTCACCGCCAGGTTTGAAACGCCGGCGAGTTGTACGCCGCGTGTCCTTCCTTCCGTCACGTTAATCACCCCCGCCACCTGAAGTCCGCTCAGCGAATCCAGCACGAGGTTTGTTACCCCTGCCATCTGCACTCCTTCCACCGGGCCGAGGTTGGTGTTAAACAGGCCCGCCAACTGAATTCCGTTTGTTTCCCGGCCTACCGCATTGGCCAGTCCGGCGACCTGGGCCCCGTGCACGTAAAACCTGTCGATATTCACCAGGCCGCCTATTTCCAGTTTATCCACCGCTCCGTTGTAGCCCGCCAGTACGTTGAACGAATACTGGTTCGCAACCATCCCGCTCATTTTCATGTTCGTTCCGGTAAATGGGATAATAGATATCTGGGCTTTTCGTTCTGCTGACAGTGACCTGCCTGTACTTCGCTCAATTCCAGACTGGGGGGTCACGATTCTGACAATTGAACGTTTGTTAATTCCATCAGGACCTTCATATTCCGGAACTTCTTTCCGGTACCCCCTTGAGGAATATATGGTTATATCCAGCGTCTTGTCTGTATTTTCCACTACTACCGTTGTGTCCACCACGCCCTTACTGAGCACTGAAAGTCCCACCACCGAATATTTCGACGGTATATCAATTTCGTACAGACCGTTGTCATTGGTCACGGCCGATTGAAGGCTTTTTATATCAAATATGGTGGCATTCGGAAGGCCATTTCCGTTGCGATCACGTATTTGTCCCCGGATATGATAGCTGATCCTGCCAGCGGCCACAGGCACTTCCGGTTTTGGTGTATAGCGCGTCCGTAAGATCACCAGGTGATTGCCTTGTTGTCTTATCTCCATTTCCTGACCTAACATGGAAGCCAGGATATTCCGGATGGATTCATCCTGTGCGTTGATGGAAATCAAACTGTCCACGGGAAGCAGTGAGGGATTGTAGGAGAATGAAAACCGGCCGGCATCCGCCAGGGACAGCATTACATCCTCAAACCGCTGGTTTTCGGCCTGAAAAGTAATATGCTGGCGAAGGTTGGATTGTGCCGGGACACACAGTGGCAGCAGTAGCAGCCCCACGCAGAAAATCAGCCAATTATTCGCAGCCCGCACGTGTAATAGTAATTTGATCGCCTGAAATTTCATATTCCAGGTCAACGGAAACAGCTATGTTACGAAGAATCTGGTCAAACGCCTGGTCACGGAAAACCGCGGTCAGCTGACAACCATTCACCATTTCCGATTCGTAGATAAATTGCTTGCCGAACAATCGCTCAAGTTCGTCAAATACCTCAGCCAGTGTGGCCTGTCGGTATATGAGCTGCTTGTTTGCCCAGAATAATTTATTCGTATTCTCCAGTTCTTTGCTGACCAGTTTTTGATCCTTAATGGTGATTAACCCTTCTTCATTATTGGAAAGCTGAACGCGCTGATCATTATTTTCCAGTCCAAGCTCCACCAGGCCGTGTTCGACCGTCACCTGAATACTGTCTTCACTCTCGCGTACCATGAAAGCGGTTCCCAGTACTTTCACATAAGCGTTGCCGGTATGAACCGTAAAGCTTTTGCCCTCCTCGCGGCCAACATTAAAAAACGCCTGACCGGTGAGACGAACATCCCGTTGATCAAAGGCCGCTGAGTAGGTAACTGATGAATTGCCGCTGAGTGTCACCGTCGAACTGTCAGGCAGGTAATAGAGTTCAACTCCGCTGGTTTGTTGAATGGTTATATCACGGTCGAGCTGAGTGATTACAAGGTAGGTAATAAGCAGGCCGGCCAAAAGGAAGGCAGCGGCGTATTTCAGCCATACGGACATAGGTTTTATACTGGCCGTTTTAGCCTTTCCATACCCGATACGCTGTTCAACACGCTCCCACGCTGCATTACTGTCAAATCTTCGATCTTTAACAGAAATGTCAGGCACAGGCTCCATCAGCCTGAGACAATCCTCATACACCTTCCGGTTCTCCGCAGACGCATTGATCCATTGCTCCCACTTCCGCTGATCTGCCTCAGAGCATTCTCCGGCCACAAAAGCCGCAAGGCCTTCAAAATCTATGTTTGATGGTTCACGCATGTTCTACTCCTATGACAATTAACTCGTTCATTACCCCCATCCCCCCGTATTGGTTATATATATTATCCACAGAACAACCAGGAAATCAGCCAGTTCTTCCCGAAGAAATTTCAACGCTCTTCCTATTTGATTTTCTACCGTTTTTACAGAAATATTAAGTTTTTCAGCAATTTCAGCGTAGCGAAGTCCCTCATCACGACTCATCAGAAATATCTTTTTCCGTTCCGGCGGCAGCAATCCGATGGTGGCTTTGATCTTTGACTCAAGCTCATCTGTCACTACTGAATCAACCATATCTTCCCGCAGGGCATACATCTGCTGATCAGATTCATATTCCCTGACAACTACCTGGTGCTTCAGTGTATTCAGGCAGCTGTTACGCACCGATTGAAAAAGATAGCTTTTTAACGAATGATTGATGGAGATTTGTTCACGCTTCTGCCAGATCCGGACAAAGGTATCCTGTACTACTTCCTCTGCTTCGTCAGGGTCGCGGACAAAACGCATGGCGAAGCCGCATAAAGCGGAATAGTAAGCATGAAAAGTATCCTCAAATGCTTTTTTGTCGCCGTGTTTTATCTGGAGAATAGTGGACTGGTCCAAAGCGCTGTAAATTACAGGCTAAAGTTAACAATGTAAATGGAATCCATAAATCTGCCGGCCGAAGCTATTCACCGTCCAGGCCAGAAGAACACCATTGAAGGGACTATTTACTTCTTCGCTCTCTTTTGCCTGATTTCTGGAACCGGAAAGCCAATGTCATAATATGAGAATTGAGTCCGTCCTGCCGGTACATGAAAGAATACCGGAAAAGCAGCGAGCGCAGGTGAAGTATATTGATTTTTTCAGGGATAGCCAAATAATTAAAACCTGTGCCGGCTGTGATGGTATAGAAATCAGAGAGATCGTAGTCAGAGGTATAAAATGATGCATCAGGATCGTGCTCCCCGTACGGGGCAAAATACTTTGAACCGTCCTGAAGATAAACCCGCAGGTTAGGTATCAGCTGCCATTGTAGATTAAGTTTGATCACCGTTTCATTCTCCAGGGCAAGTCCAATGACCCCGAAATCGTCAGCAAAAGCCTGAAGATGGTTACGCAGAATCACATTACCGCCGGCAAAATTATGGATCCTAACGGACAGACCTGATTTCAGTCGCTTTTCCGGGAACAATTCGACTGCCTTGGTGCCATCTGAAAAAATGATCCGGTGGAAAGGTGTGGCAAGCAACCCTTCCTGGTAGTCAAACTCATAAAATATTCCCAGCGTGGTACGCTGGCTAATGACACGCGTATAACCCATGGTCAGGTTATAACTGTTTCTCCGGTACGTATCATACCACTCCTTATACCTTAATTCCACGGGGTAAATCAACAGACTGGGTTTTCCGTATTCATCATTGAAACGTCCCCAACGCAAGTCGTCATTATATATTTGCAGCCGAAAGAACCAGCTGCTTAGATTTTCCTCATTCTCCTTTGCAACCCCGGCCATATAGCCCAGGGATGAGTAGTCACTTTCCACTGAAAAACCAAGGTTGGCAGACAAGGCCAGGCCGTTGGCCAGGTAGTGTGTGTAGGTTCCATTAAGATATGTCCTGGCATCAAGTCTTGAAGCGGATGATTCCACAAAATCAATATTGTCCGTTGACGCGGAGGAAATGACGTCGATCCCGGTCTGAATACCAATGGAATGATTGCCATTTGTACCTGTAATATTTAGCTGAGGCCCGTATACCGTCAGTTTCTCCGTGCCTTCCCCGCCCGTTACCGCCGAGTGGCTGCCGTCCTGAAAATACTGGTTATACACAAGTTCGATATCCACCTGCTTTACCCTGGCCGCGACGCTGTCATTCTTTTGCTGAGCACGTGTAAAGTAATTCAGGAAGGCGAGGCTTCCGGCCAGGAGATAACGTTTCTTCATTTAATTACAACCACAGCCTCCCGTACCGCTTTTACTTCCGGGAGGTTTGGCGCCTTCCCTGATCGAATGAACATATCCCTGGAATTGCGTGCCGGCGTCCTGTCGCATATCCATTGCAGGATCATTGACATAGACCCGCTCATAGGGTTTCAGGGATGTGCAGGATCCCAGCATCAGAATAACCAGGCTACTAAGCAGTAATCGTTTCATAATTCATGTTTTCAGACATTTGCATCCCTTCCCGGCGGTCAAACAGAATGCAGTGGGTGCCGGGTAGTTGGTTAATCAGTGCAAGTCCTTTCTGCGGACCCCTGACTGATACCGCTGTGGCAAGGGCATCGGAAAGCTCAGCGCCGGGAGATATGACCGTCACACTCATGGAGGATGTGACAGGAAATCCTGTACGGGGGTTGATGGTGTGGCTGAACTGATGTCCGCCCAGATTGAAATACTGTTCATAATCCCCTGAAGTTGCAGCAGCTGTATGTTCCAGATCCACATAGCAAAGGATACGTTCAGGATTGGTCGGATTGGAAATTCCCATTTTCCAGTGTTCCCCGCCGGCACGGTGGCCAAAAGCATTCAGGTCGCCACTTGCATTTACAAAACCTGAACGTACGCCTCTCTCCTGCCATAACCTGCGTACCCGGTCAGATGCATAGCCTTTTCCAATGGCGGCAAAACTGATATGCATACCCGGTACGGCAAACCGGACGGATAATTTTTCAGGATCCAGGATGAGATGCTGATAACCCGTTTTCTCCAGTGATTGCTTTATTTGTAGTTCATCGGGAAGCGGATATTTTTTTCGGCTGCCAAATGGATATAATTTTTTTAGGATTCCTGCAGTAATGTCAAAATCACCATTGGTGAGCCTGGAGATTGCCAGGCAGCGTGTAATCAACTCAAAGGTTTCCCTGGTGACTGTCACCGGATCATTACTGGCATAACGGTTGATCCTTGACGTGTCCGATTCAGGTAAAAATTCGGAAAGCAGTTTTTCAATCCTGGATGTTTCGCTGCAGGCCAGGTCGAGCAGCTGTTCAGCTTGTGTGTCCGAGGTGGCCAGGATGCCATAGGTAAACAGGCTCCCCATTTGTCGTGTTTTTCTTATTCGTTCAATCATGGAGATCTTGCGATTTACCCAGGATTTCCTCCAATAATTGATCGGCGGACTGGTTTCCATAAATGATCCGTGCGTAATGCAGGGTGTCGGTACGGGAAAGGATCAACGTAGGAAATGTTCCGTCAAACTCATATACGGTAGCAAGAGAATCATTACGAACCGCTGTTTCTTTTTCAATTTTCTTTCGTTGTGGAAAGTCAACTTTCTCTAATCGTATGCTATTGGTAAGCAATCCCTGCATGAATTTATCAGAAGAAAGAACCTGTCGGTCAAGACGCAGGCAATTCGGACACCAGTCCGATCCCTCAAAGATATACAGCCTGAAGGTATCAGCAGGTCCGGAAATTGGATTTGCTGCCTGAATAAGAATAGAAATCATCAATATCAATAGGATTCGCATGTATTTCATGGATTTCAGGACGTGTTCAGCCATTAATTATTCTCCGGATTAAAATTAACAAGCCACAGGTAAATAACAAGGAAGCAATTGATTATCAATTCGTAAAGAAAATATTCTGCGAGATTCCACCGACAATTGTAGTTGATCCGAAAATCAGTTAATTTACGCAATCGATTGTCAAACCTGTCTTATGCGAACCCTCATTCAAATTCTCCTTCTTGTTTTTATTACTTCTCCCTTATGTGCCCAATTACAGCTGCCTGCTATTGTCGGTGACAACATGGTGCTGCAGCGTGACAAGGAGCTGCGCATTTGGGGCTGGGCAGACCCCGGGAGTGATGTGAATTTGACTTTTGCGGGATCTGATTATGAGACAACCACTAACGCGTCTGGTGAATGGGAGCTCCGGATGCCCGCGCGTGAGGCAGGCGGACCTTATTCCATGACCATTACATCCGGAGAAGAATCGATCACACTTGAAAACATCCTGGTTGGCGAAGTTTGGCTGTTTTCTGGTCAATCGAATATGGTACATTACCTCGATTTGCACAAGGAGCGTTATGCAGAGGAGATAAAAAAAGCGGATTATACAGATATACGCCAGTTTCTGGTGCCGCAAAACCCTGTTCTGACGGGTCCTGCCGAAAAGTTGCCACCAGCCTCGTGGAAAGAGGCACGCGGTGAAGATTTACTTCGGTTTTCAGTGGTCGGATATTTCTTTGCTAAAGCCATCCATGAAGAATACGATATTCCGGTAGGGTTTATAAATGCCAGTGTCGGAGGTACTCCGATCGAAGCATGGACAAGTGAAGAAGGGCTGCAGGAGTTTCCTGACCTGGCCGGCCGGATTAAGGAGAATAAAGATACGGCGTGGGTGCGATCGGTCAATCAGCATGCGGGGGAAGTACGCCGGGCATATCAGAATGACTTGCCGGAAGATCAGGGCCTGGAAGCATCAGTTCCCTGGTTCATGCCCGAAGCGAATGATGCGGACTGGCGAAAAATCAATGTGCCGGGGTACTGGGAAGACCAGGGGGTGCGGGATCTTAATGGCATCGTCTGGTACCGTAAAGAAATAATGGTAAGCAGGGCCATGGCCGGAAAAGAAGTCCGGGTGAAACTTGGGAGAATAGTGGATGCCGACCGCTTGTATGTGAACGGCGAACTGGTCGGGCAAACCTATTATCAATACCCTCAGCGTCGTTATACGATCCCGGCTGGATTGTTAAAACAGGGTAAGAATACCCTGGCTGTGCGGATCGTTAATAATGGTGGTAAAGGAGGATTCATCCCTGATAAACCCTATTATATGGTCCGCGGATCGGATACCCTTGACCTGAAGGGGTACTGGAATTATAAGGTCGGAGCTGTTTACCCGGATGGTCCGCGTGTCCATAGCATTTCCCTGCAAAATCAGCCATCTGCTTTATACAACGGCATGGTTGCGCCTTATGCGGGCTATCCTGTCAGGGGGATTTGCTGGTACCAGGGTGAAAGCAATACCTGGAATCCGGATAAATATGCACGTCTGCAACCTGCCCTGATCAGTGACTGGCGGGAAAAGTGGAAGGACCCGGAGCTTCCGTTTCTCTATGTGCAACTTCCTAATTTTATGGAGGTCAATTATTCTCCCTCAGAGAGTAACTGGGCAGCGTTCAGGGAGGCGCAGCGTCAGTCGCTGGAGGTTAGCAATACGGGGATGGCCACCGCCATTGACCTGGGAGAATGGAATGATATTCATCCCGGGAACAAGCAGCCTGTTGGCGAACGGCTGGCTCTGCTGGCCCGGAGTATTGCATATGGAGAGGATATTCTGGCGTACGGTCCGCAACTTAATTCAACGGAAATAGGCGATAACAGCATTATTCTGAATTTTAAAAATACAGGATCCGGGCTTGTCACAGACAACGGAGGCAATCCGCAATGGTTTTCTGTGGCCGGGCGGGATAAGGAATTCCAGTGGGCTCAGGCACGGATTGACGGGGAATCGGTAATTCTTGAGCAGCTTCCGGATGACCCGGTCTATGTGCGCTACGCCTGGGCGGATAACCCGGCTGGCGGACTGCTTTTCAATAAGGAAGGATTGCCCGCGTCGCCGTTTGAAACCACCATCGGGAATCCGAATGCGGCGAGGGACAGCATCTATCAGCTTACAAGAGACGATCACCAGCAAATGATGGCTCAATTGGGTATTGACGAAATGAGGCCTGGTCCGTCCGGAAATCCAAATGCGTCAAATGCAGCCAATTCGGATGAATCAAAGGTAAAAAGCTACGAGCTTCCGGATCCGCTCGTAATGCAGAATGGAAAAAAGGTGAAAAATGAATCTGCCTGGGAGAATAACAGGCGGCCGGAGCTGGTAGAATTATTTGACCGGGAGGTGTACGGCCGGGTGCCGGAGAATGTGCCATCAGTGGCGTGGCAAGTGCTTTCAGAGAAAGATACCATGATCGGCAATTACCAGGCTGTGGAAAAGATGTTGCTGGGCGTCGTTGATAATTCAGCGCATCCTGAAATCAGCGTGGAAATAGAGTTGCAACTGGTGGTTCCGCGCAATGAGGATGGTCCTGTGCCGGTTATCATGGAATTTGGGTTCATTCGCTGGCCATGGGGTCCCCCGCCCTCTTCTGACAACTCTATCTTATCATCCGGCGAACCGGCCTGGAAACAGCAGGTGCTCTCCAGAGGATGGGGATATGCCATCCTGGTGCCCGGGAGTATTCAGGCAGATAATGGTGCCGGGCTTCGGGAAGGTATTATTGGACTCGTGAATAAAGGAGAGTACCGGAAGCCGGACGACTGGGGATCACTCAGGGCCTGGGCCTGGGGTGCCAGCCGGGCACTGGATTACCTGGAAACAGATGAGGATGTTAATTCCGGTAAAGTGGCCATTGAAGGACTTTCCCGATACGGAAAGGCAGCCCTTGTAGCCATGGCGTACGAACCACGATTTTCATTGGGTTTTATCGGATCATCCGGTGCCGGGGGTGCGAAGATCCTGCGACGCAATTTCGGTGAACAGGTGGAGAACCTGACCGGCAGCGGGGAATACCATTGGTTCGCAGGCAATTTCCTCAGATATGGCTCGGAAAAGACCGCAGATGATCTTCCTGTCGATGCTCATGAACTGATTGCAATGTGTGCCCCCCGGCCTGTTTTTATTAGTGTTGGTTCGCCCCATGTGGAAGGGAACTGGATTGATGCACGTGGAATGTATGTGGCAGCAGCTGAGGCCGGTGAGGTCTATGAGTTGTATGGCAAAAAAGGTTTAAATACAGCTGCTTATCCACCTTTGGGACAGCCAGTTACATCTGGCGAAATTGCATTCAGGCAGCATGCCGGCGGACATTCGACAGGGCCGAACTGGAGCACATTTCTGGCCTGGGCGTGCCGGTACTGGGGAGATTGTAAACTTTGAATTTTATATTTTTTAGTTTAAAAACGAGGCTTAGGTGGTACTCCTGCTGCCCAGGGATATTCCGCCAAGCCTGACGAGGAGACCTATCATGGCTGCCACAGATGTGAGCAGCGCATTGATGTCACTTAGAAAATTAACTTTCCCGAAAGAAACGAAGATGACAAGACTAACGATCAGGATTACCATTACCGCAGAGGCAGTATTCCATGATCCTTTTTTCCTGACTTCCAATTCCTTTTCAAGAGCATCATCACTGTTCACTTTTGATAAAATGAAATTGGTAAAACTGTCATTCATTAATCGAAGCGAATAATCATATTTCAGAATTCCCTTATGCAGTAATTCGATGATCCCGTCAGAATTATTAGTGTTTACAAATTTGTCCTTCGCTATATCGTAAACAATGTAACGTTCTTCCTCAGAGAGTGAATTCCAGATGGAATAATAGTAGGAATATGAATGTTCCTGGACATTGATCACGAAGTCCTCATAACTGATTTTCTTAAGATTGTCAGTTTCTGAAACAGCCTTCTTGTCAAGTTTTAATTTCCTGCCAAGGTCATAGCGCTTACTAAGATTGAAAAGATATTCACCATAGGAAAGCTCTTCCTGGAATACTTTGTTATGTCGCAGCGGACCGTAATACTCATGAACAGGAACCAATATCTGGTAAAAACTTCCAAGCAGGTGCTGCAGCTGAACCAGGTCTTTTGCAACATCAGAACCCTCAATGGTTTTTTCATTCGTATTCTTGGATTCCTTTCCTTTCTGCCCGGACGTGTCGAGTTTTATCTGGTTTTCATATTCTTCATACAATTTATGCGGACTGATCTCTGAAGAAATAATGACCCGGACTTCAGGATGATCTATTATTTCTCTTATCAGCCCTATTTTTTTTCGGTTAAGGGCAAAGTCATTATAACCATATTCAAAATGCTCGATAAATACCACTACAGGCCGGTGCAGCTCACGTTCAATAACAGACCTGAAGAACGATGGATTAAGGGCAGGAGAATCACCTTCAAAACAATTTAGGAAGTCTATATTGATGAGGTATATCCTTTCTTTTTTCGATCTGTTTAACAGTAAATTTTTAATGCCGAACGTATGCGAAGCATTCACACCGGTAAAGTAAAAATTATTAAAACTATCATTCTTTGTACTTGATTTCGAATTAAGGGCAAAGACGAGGTTTCTTCTGTAATCATAATGTGAAATATACCGGCGTGCGTATTCCAGAAGATGCAAACCAAAGATTCTCGAAATCGTATCATTCACAAGTTTAAAAACGACAACTATCAGGATCAGAAAACAAGCGAAGCCGAGGATAATTACAGGAACAGTCATATGACTGTCATGACTGAAAAGAATACCTGCAGATAATTTCTGTCGTTTAAGAGACTCGGTTAGAGTTAGAGGGTTCCTGGCAGTATCCTTACTTCCTGTAAACCACAATTGATTCCCTTTGAAAAACCAGTAAGCAGAATCCGAATTGTTGGTTCCTAACGTGTTCGTCGTTTCGGTATATTTATTTATGGGAACTCTGAGGGTGTGATAATTCTCACTGTACCAGTGTCCCGAGTTGTCTGTTTCAGTAGTGTATTCTCCAAATTTTATATTTCCTGTAGCTGGCGAAGGAAAAATATAATCTGTATGCGAGACAATGCTATTGAAAATCAAATTTACATCTGCCACGGTACTTGTCTTTATTTTTCCCTGCATTTCAAAGTAATCAGCGGTCCGGGCAGTTTTGTAATTTTCAATATCCCTCTTTAATTCCAGACCACGATGCTTGAAAAGAATCTCTTTCTCCTTGTTATAGTTTAAATGAAAAAATATGATGACCGGTAAGACTGAAAAAGTAAGTACCAGGGAAGTTATGTAAGCTTTGTAGGATCCGAAGGCAATACGGGTCAATGCCTGGAATCTTCTGATCCTTTTAACCATTTTCCCAACATAGTAATTCAATAATTTTAGATTGCGCTTGGTCAGATCGATATATAATAATACAACGCTCAGCGCAAAAAGAATGGTGAAAATGACGTCATACACAGTGTTAATACCCCAGTGGTCATTGGAATACAAAATGTACTTTCCTCCAAGTATGACCAATACCAGGCATGTGATGATTACCCGAAGCCCTGTACGGCTCGCCGGAATTTCAGGTTTGACCGGATGGATGCTTTTTGAACGGGATTGTTCTTTTTCCTGATTAACAAGAGGTTCCGGGGATGCAGGAAAAGGGCGATCAGGTTCTGACTCCACAGGGTCGGCAATGAATGTTGTGTGAATTTTTTTATGAAATGGAAGCCGGCGCGACAGAATGTAATAATTGGCCGATACGGAGAAAGTGGCAAAGTACAGTATTCCTGCAATTATGAAATCCTCATTAAAGGTGGTAAAGAAAAAAAGCAAGCAATACGCTGAAATCCCAGCCAGGTAAAATAAATTGACGATAAACAGCTTGAAATAAATAAAACTGTATTTTCCGTTCAGATCCTGGTATGGCCTTAACCAGTTAAAGGCGAATATTCTCTGTCGTAACGAGGTAGGTTTCCTGGTTACTCCATAGAGAATGGCATAAAATACAGAGAGAAGAATCAGAAAAGTTGATTGCATTCCTACAGTCAGATTGATCGCATTTGCTACGGGAGAATAGACATAATCACTTTTTACGAACGTAGCCAGGTAATGGGATTCAAGCGAATCCAGTGGTTTAAAATACATAAGGTACTCTTCGCCATTGTAATTAACAGATTCAAATGCAGGCACCTTGTTTGCGGCAGGAGAATCAAATATGTACTGCGTTTCCTCAATAAAATTTTCATTCATATTATGATTGATTTCTGAATGAAATTTTGTCTGGTCATCTTCCGAAAAAAGCGCAAACCCATAGCCTTCCTCAAGAATAGGATGCATAAGGGAAATAAGGGGAAAGCTTGACGCTATAACCGGGCAGCTTTTGTGCCTGCTTTTAATGCCTATCCCGATCTCGTAGGAACCGTCCGTTACCGATCGAATTGATTCAAAGGCAATTGGCTTATCCTTAAAGAGGATGGTGTCTTTTGACAGGATCTTTGTAATGTATTTTCTGTGGGAAAGGTCAATTCCCTGCAGTGCATCTCTTTCGTTGGCTAGTACCGAATAGATTTTAAACCTGGCCTTGTCATCAGTCCAGAATAGGGAATTCAGGTATTTGATACTCACACAATCATTGTAAAGTAAGTTTGATTCGTTTCCTTCGAATTCGTCCAAATGCGCATCAGCAAATTCCAGTTGCTTTACAACAGCATCTAATTCCCGGTATAGGTTATTACTCACAGTTGAGTGTAAATCCTGAAGCTTTTCCTTTTCATGCGCTCTCTCTTTCTGATTGTTCAGAAAAAAGAAAAAAAGTAATAGCAATATGGCAGGAGTCAGTATCACTGAAATACCAATATTGACAACATCCCTTATGTAAAGACGCTCTACATTGCTCATAAATTTAAGCTTGAGCACCGGCAGGGCCAGCAGAAGAAGGATTGCCGTAATGATGGCAAATGTGATCACCGTACTTGACACTTCCCTCTTTTCCTTTTGAAAGAATGACAAATCAAGGAAAGCGCAGAGATAAAGGTTCTTTTCCTCCACCAGCGTGGTATTAAATACCAGGTAATTTTTGACCCCCGTGTTTTGTTCGAATACTTGCTTTTCCCTCAGATTTTTGGAAAGGGAGTCATTGGTCATCAAAAATTCGCGGGAAGAGGATGAGTAGAGTATGGAAGGTTCTGTTTTGTCGCTATCAGTACCTATGATCGACACAAATTCAAAAACGTCACTTCTAACCAGCAGATCGTTGTTAAAAATCTCCTCGTAGGGCACAATATAAACAGAATCAGGGTACTCTTCCCTCCTAACGTGCACACCATCCTGCTTCAGGTCATAGGTTTCTGTTGAGTCTTTATTTGCTGCTTTTTTGAATTTTAATCCCAGTTGATCAAACTGTTCAGGATTAAACAGCGTGAGCTGTTTGTACTTTGACTCAACGGCGGTCTGAAGGTTGCTTTTGACCTGATGCAGTATTCTGATGTTGTTCAGGAGAAGCATTTCTTCCCGGTTTTTGACATGCACCAGAAAGTAATACGCAAAGACCAGTCCGATAAGGAGAATGGTGGAAATCAGAATCCATATGCGGCGCTTATTCCCCACGCGATTATTTCATTATCTTTTCCTGGAAGTTTTTGCCGTTCAGGTACAGAAACTGTTCGACCCGTTTGTTGATGTTCTTGCCGATAAGGTCCTGGTCTCCTCCGTTTGATTCGAAATATGATTTTTCAGCAACGGGAAGCCATTTTTTTAATTCTCCCCGCAGGTTGGGCAGCTTTCCCGCATCACGTACCGATTTCAGCGGATCAATAAGTCCATCAAAATCCGATCCGATGCTTACATACTGCCAGGCGTCCCCGACATCCTGTTCATCGCAGCGGGTCTTGATGACCGACACAATGTGAAGAATATTAAAACAGAATACCAGCATATGACTTTCCTGCTTATTCGGAAACAATTCCGATTCAAGTCCGCTTTCGTATGACTCCAGCGGCAATCCTTTAATATGGTAATACGGGAAGAAATGCCTGAATTCTTCCGGAGACATGTATTCGTACACGCCATCACGTGTCAGGTCCTGGAACCGGGAAACAAAGCCAAGTATTCTCACGTCCAGGCTTACCCCAATGAGACCCCCGCTCTCCACCACCTCGACTATGTCATCATCCATCAGGTTGATTGTCCAGGGATTGAAATGGAACGTCCGCTTGATCTTGCCCCACTGTCCTGCTTCACATGCATGTGTCTTCAGCTTTACCACGGGAATGGATGCCTTGCCCTTTTCAGCAATATCAAGAGCGTTCTGCCACTCAGCGATGGAATACCCGGTGACACCCATATGCGAGGCAACTATCGGCTGCGTATACCCTTTAGCGCGACGGTAGTCATAAAATTCCTTCCTCGACCGCAGGCTCATATGTTTAATGTCAATCAGTATATTCGCCGCTTTTCCGTTAACCTTCAGTGTGTGAGCTTTGTCAATTACTCTTTTACCTTCATTCGTAATCCCCATCCCCACCGGAAACTTTAATTCCGATTTAAGAAACTTGGCACCATAGGCATGATTGGCCAGCTGCTGTCCGGGAATATTCGATAAATGTGTCAGAATTAAATACCTCAGGTCCATTCCGATCTCCCACATGGCGGTCTGAAGATGTTCCAGAGATTCGTCCATGTGAATGAGCTTGTGTTGACGGAAGTCTTCGTACAAAGGATAAATTTCCTTTGGTTCATTGTCTTCAGATTTTTTCTCCTTTAACGGAGGCAAATCATCCTCCTGGCCCGGCCTTCCGATCCGGCTGCGTATTAATGAATGGCCTCCTTCCATACCCATGGAAAACTTTCTTCCCGAGTTGTTTTTGGTTGCTTTCGGACTTCGGCTATAAAAGGAAATATGCCCTGCCTCACTAAGAATCCGGTAAAGATTCAGCTCGCGCATGAAAAGCTGGTAATACGAAATGGTTCCCTCCCGTACCGCATCCAGCAAGTCGGGATCCATTGGGTTGGTGACCACCTGGTCATTCAGCAGCATCCCGCCCAGACCTTCCTTGGAGGCAAACATCTGCTCAATTGGTGCAATGGCGATGAATCCATCCACGACCTTGCCGTCACTTATCTGTTTAAAGGATGACTGGCTGTCAAGAAAGTGCAGGAACCATTCATCGACTTTGTCCCATAAAAAGTGATCGATATCAAATACATCTTTCAGGTCCTCCGGCTTGCGTTGCGAAGGATATACATTTTCAAAATGCTTAATAAATGCCTTAAAAAGTAAATGAAAATGGAAATCAAATATTTTAGTTTCTGTCGCCATGACGTAAGTATTAGATTAGGCAGGTTTATTTCGTTCGTATTGCTCCATATATTCCCTCAGGGCCTCCAGGGCCATATCTTCCTTGTTTACCATTGCTGATTCCAGCTTTCCTCCCGGTCCGGTCGGGGTAACAGATCGCTGCAGGGCTTCCAGGGCTCGTTTACCATTATCAGTCATGCCGTAACTACTTTCAAAGGGAGCAGGCTCCCAGGGGTTAATTTTACGGGTGAGAAACTGCCACAGCGTGCGACATGCCTGGGTGACTGAAGAAGATGCAATCGCAGGCCAGTCCTGGTCCTCATAGGCATTAGACAGAATGTCCGGATCGGGAAGTTCCAGGTCGAGCAATGCGGTGATGTCAAGTATTCCATCTCCGAATTCACTGGTATTCCAGGTTTTTCCCTCAAAAGGTTCGGTATTCGCGCTGTGTTTCAGCGACCAGCGGAAAGCTTCAACCACCTGCCAGGGTTTTTTGTACAACTCCCTGATCCGGTCATAATTTTTAGCCTTCCATAACATGGCGGCAGATGCGACGTGTGGAGTGGCATAACTTGTTCCGTCACCATAAACCATGATCTCATCTCTTTTCTTATTTATAAAGGGCACATATACATCTTCTCCGGGGGCAGCTATATCAACCATTTCTCCGTAACTGCTGCCTGACCAGACTTTTTTTGCCGGATTAATCGCTGCTACCGCGATAGTACCCGGGTAGGACGCCGGTGCCACGATACATTCCACTTCATTGCCAGCGGCACATACCCAGATCAAACCATTTTCATAGGCTGTTCTGGCAGCTTTATCAAAAACCGGAGAAGGCAGGGTGCCCATGCACATGAACATTACATCTGCGCTTATGGTGATGGCACGGTTGACTGCGTCCAGAATGTTCTTCCCGCGATTGATCAATACCACGGAATTGGCAACCCTGTACGGGATCAGCTTGACCATCGGAATGAAGCGGTCCTCTTCTTTACGTGTAAGAATACCTGAATTCCCATCCATTCCTTCCGTGTCATTCTTCAGGTTTCCGCCAACAACCAGGCTTGCCGTTCTGGTGCCGTGATATGGATGTTTCATTCCTACTTTGCGTAATTCATCCTGGGCCCGGTTGTCTGTATCTACAAAATCGTAGTCCATCACAAAGTCAATACCGTTATCAATTTTGCTCAGATTTGAATAACCGGTATCCAGCTGAACCATTTTCAGAGATCTCAGCTTTTCCGCCAGTGTGTCGCGGTGTTTTTCGGAAGTCCTGGCGGATTTGTATTTTGACTTAAAATACCCGTCAATACCATCTATGAAATTCACCGCGTGCTGATTCCAGAAACGGATCAGCTTTTTATTATCGCTGTTATAAAGTGCGGAAATTAATTCGGTGTCCTTCCATTTCTTCAGAAAATCGTCCTCGTTCCTCTCTCCTATCCCGCGATTGTATGCAGCTGATTCAAATCGTCCGGGCGCCTGCTGATTACCGTGTTCATCCCAGAGCATGGCATCGGTTGGGATCGGTTCGTCCGGGGCACAATAGGCCACGTGCGGAAAGTTTTCAATCAGTTCTGCAGTAACCCATGGATTATCAGCACTCCTGGCAGTCAGGTAATAAAATTTGGGGTCGGTTTTATCGGAGAATGCCCCGAATACTTTCTCCATCGATACAAAGCCGGGAACCATAGTGGCGGCATTCGTCTCCCAGTCTTCTTCCAGGGCCTGGTTATTGACCAGCTGTACTTCAAAATATGATTCGTTGGCGGATTCTGCAGGTGCGCTTTGTGGTTTTGATTTTGAAGAATCCGGTGGTGCGGCTGCCGTACTGGCAGAGGTAGTTACTAAGGTAATGGGCTGTCCCATGCCAATATTTTTTATACTGTTTAAAAATTGATTCCTCATTTCATTCATGGATCCGCTGAAGTCACTTTCGCGGATCAGTCTGACAATACGGCTGATACGTACCCCTTCATTTCCAATCCAGTCAATCTGATCGTCCGCGTCAGCCGGTCCTACGATCTTTCCGTCCTTCCTAAGCCAGTTGCCCTTGTCATCCATTCGTGGTATTGCACTGTGGTGCAGGGCCACCACTTCGCCTGTGCCCAGTCCTAATACCATACTGCCGGACGAGCCAGGCAGTGTGTCTGATTCATACACAATGAAATCATCCACCAGGCTGATCATCCGGATGTCCTTCAGTACAATCTTCTTATAATCTCCCTTAGGATGCTGAATGATTACACAATTCTCCCCTTCCAGGATCTTACCTGTTTCCCCGTCCAGCTGGGCAAAACCGATATCGGCAATATCAAAACCGTTATCCGATACGGGTTCGACCGCTACCAGGGTGAAATCCAGCCCGCTTCCGGGTACGGCAGGTGATTTGGTATAGGCAGAGGTAAAGTAGAACTGGTCCGGCCTGAGCCTGAATTCGACCGGATCTGATTTGGAACCGTCAGGATGGATCTCATACCTGAACTGGATTCTTGAATTGGAGGCACTCCCGGGATCAGGGAGTACATGGTTATTAGTTAACATCAGGCTGGGAGAAACCATGAAGCCGGTTCCATAACCGCTTGAACCATATTCACTGCCTATGATAATCCGTCCGACCGCATCCGAGAGACTTAATATCCTTTTTACAATGTTTATATCCTGGAAGTCCGGAACACCGTTTACGCGCTCCAGGGGGGATTTACCATTCGATGTCGACTCGGCCCGGGCGATACGTTTCTTTTTCCGGTCTTCATCATTAGTAATATCAATGAGTGACAGATCCCCTTTCCGGTTATGGTCGATCATGGATTTAATATTCTCCATGGTCGCACGATTATTATTATAACGTTTTGCGGCTTCTTCAGCCAGCTCACGTTGCTTCTGATCGCCTGTATATTTGTCAGTCATGGTTTTTTCTTATTTCCTGTATCCTGATCATTAAAGAGAAATGGTCTTGGGTTGACCTCCCATTATTGATTGCTCGAGCGGACTCACCGTCATGGATTCCAATCCGTCACGCTTGTCAAGTCCGATCACTTTCAGCGAGCTTGAGATGTATTTATTCTGGGCAGTGAATATATCTCCCGCATTATATGGTGGTAGCGTGTTTTGAAAAAATGTCCCCTGGTGGGTAAACAGCAGGTCATCTTTGTTGCCTTTGAGGATCCTGGCAACCAATTGTGTCACCGGCCCCGCCAGGCTTGTCACCATTTGTACCGTAGGGTTCGGAATTGCTTTTAATGATTTCATAAGCTGCTTGACTTCGTCAGAGTGTACAGCATCTTCGAGAGCAGCTCCGAGGTTCCTGGATTTATCATCCCGTTCCACATAAATCGCGGCACAATAAACAAAGGCACCCGGCTCGGCCGGACCGTAAACCAGCCTTCCTCCTTCACCGGCAAACTTCACTTCTTCCCAGGACTGAACCGGATTGATAAGTTCGTGCGTATTTATCTGAAGCGATGGAGCTGAACCATTAACCCCTTTCTCATCGAAAGCAATGGTCGAAATGGTTACTTCATTCATTCTGAACGGCCAGTCGGCCGTTGCCCTCATCCGGAATCCCGGAATGCCTATTGCAATTTGTTTCATGTTGCAGCTGTTTAGTGATGGCGTATTTTACAATAACCTAATAATCAATGAATTATACATCACTACTTCTAGGTATTTTTTAAATACTTTTTGAAGAATACTTAGGATTAACTTGACTATTCTAATTGAAATTACATATCTCGAATTCGGGCAATTTTACTGGCGTACTTTTTGTTTTGACCGTGAGACTGTAGATTTAGTTTTATGAAAATTGATCCCGAATCACCGTATTTTCATGAGTGCCTGAAGGAATACCTTGCCTGGTGTGAAAAAATGTCTGCCTCTCCCTCCCTCCTGAATGCAACAACTCATGGTTTCCAGAGAAGACTTAATAATTTGATTCCGGAAAAGATTCATCAGGGAATTACCAGTACCATTAAGGAGATTACCCGTGCAGTAATCAGCGGTTCAGTGCTTACAACGGTACAACGTGAGCATAAAGAGACATTTATGGAAACGGAGGCATACGTTCGGGAGCGGATAAACTTTTATACCAACTCCTCTGCCGCAGAGGGTGCCATCACCGGATTTGGAGGATTTTTTTCCGGTCTGGCAGATTTCCCGTTATGGCTTACGCTTAAAATGAAAATGCTTTTTGAAATAGCCTATGCCTACGGGGCGGATATCAGTGATTACCGTGAGCGACTCTACATCTTGTATACATTTCAGCTAACATTCTCCAGCCAGGAACACCGTAGGGAAATCTTTGAACAAATGAAGCACTGGGAGGAGAATGCCGACTGCCTCCCTGCAGATTTTCATGAATTTGACTGGCGGACCTTCCAGCTGGAATACCGTGACTACATAGACCTGGCGAAACTGGTCCAGCTGATCCCCGGCTTCGGCGCAATCGCTGGTGCAGTGGTCAATCACAAGTATACCAAAAAACTGGGCGGTGACGCAATGAATGCTTTCCGGCTAAGGCAGCATGAGTTCAGAAACCTTCAGGAATAATTCTTTTCTGTCATAAATACCTCACCTTAAGTACTGTCCATCAAGTACCTGTCCTGCTCTTAACAAAGTGGTAACATCGCTTATTTAAAATTAATCTAAATAATGTTTGGAGGTTAAGCAAGCACGTGTAATTTTGTCCTTGTTTTTAATTAGTCTAAATAGTCAATGTCTAGAATTCTTTGTCTAAGCGGTATTTTACTGTGTTTTTATACTTCTCAGGCTCAATCCGACCCGGATTTGTCAGGAACCGTTTCAGACAGGGAGGGCCAGCCATTGACAGGAATAACCGTATTGATACAGGGAACTACCCGGGGCGATGCAACGGATGCACAGGGCGGTTTTACAATAGCGGGATTACGTTCAGGAACATACCTGCTGGAGGTATCGGGAATCGGATACAAGACTGAGGTTGTATCCGTGGATCATCCCGGCAAAGATCCGGTGCGTATCTCGCTGCAGGAAGATGTTCGACAGCTGCAGGATGTGATAGTAGTCGGAAATACGGATGCTGCCAAAATAAAATCAACCGGCCTCAATGTATCAGTCATAGACGTAGAGCAGTACCAGGACATGAACCTGGACATTAACCAGCTGCTGGGAGTCACCTCCGGTATCAACCTGCGCGAGTCAGGCGGGCTCGGTTCGAGTTTCCAGCTTTCGTTGAATGGCCTGTCCGGAAATCAGGTACGTTATTTCGTGGATGGCATACCTATGGAATTTTTTGGTTCTGCGCTCAGCCTCAATAATCTTCCAGCCAATATGCTGCGGTCGATCGAAGTTTATAAGGGAGTTGTGCCGGTCGAACTCGCCTCGGATGCGCTTGGCGGGAGCATTAATGTAATTACCGCGGACCCGAGGGAAGAATTCCTGGACCTCTCCTATTCTTTCGGATCATTCAATACTCACCGTGCGTCGGCAATTGCACAGACACAGACAAAGAACGGTATCTTTTTCAGGCTGTCTTCTTTCTTCAATCACTCCGACAACAACTACTGGATGGATGATGTCCCCGTTACTGATGAATTGGGCAATGTGACGAGTACAGACAGGGTGCGACGCTTTCATGACGATTATACTTCCGGATCAATAAGCCTGAAAACAGGACTGGTGGATAAGGCATTTGCTAATGAATTAAGTGGCCAGTTCATTTATGCCGGTAACCGGAACAACATACAGCATCCCGATGTATCGATTAACCGGGTTTTTGGCGGCTTAAACAGCCGAAATAGTTCCTGGCTGGGCGGTGTTACCTGGCGGAAATCCTGGAATACGATTTCTCTCCAATCGAATATTCTTGCCGGCCGGGTGAATGAGGTGATTTACGATACCCTTTCCCGAAGGTACAACTGGTATCAGGAATATAAGGACCTTTCCGCTGACAATGCAGGAGAATATTATGGTCAGCGTTCTGTATTTCATATTGATGATGACATCCTGCGGGCCAACCTGCTGGCTCAATATTCACTTGCACGCGGCCATGAACTATCCCTTAACCTGGCCCACAACCAGCTCAGACGGAACGGTTTTGATGAAATTAACGAGAACAATAATGCCTTTACCTTCCCCAATGAGCTGAATAAAGATATTGTTGCATTCTCCTACAACTTTACCAGTAATAATAAAAAATGGCAGGCGTCTGCCTTTGCCAAGAAATATTTTTTCCGGGCACGCATAAACGCCGAAGAATATATCGAGGGAAGCTATCAGAATGTGGAAACCAGGGCTGATATGTCCAACACCGGGTATGGAATAACCGGGAGTTATCTGGTCCGTCCGGAGCTGACTGCCAAACTATCCTACGAAAAAGCATACCGCTTGCCGGAGCCCGATGAAATTCTTGGTGACGGTATGTTTGTAACGCCCAATCCACAGCTGACACCGGAAAGCTCACATAATATCAATGCCGGGATCTTGCTGAACAAATATGTTCGTGGCAACAAGCTTAACACGGAGATCAATGCCTTTTACCGGCCTGCGCAGGATTTTATCCGGTTTGTAAATGACCGGGGTATTTACGGCAGCTACTACAACGTATCCAATGTGCGCATTATTGGGGTGGAAACGTCCGGATACTATAAAATCAGCAACAAATACCTGGTCGGACTTAACCTGACCTATCAGTCCATAACCGACAGGACTGAATTCTATGAAGGACTGGAGAATACGAATTACGGCCAGAAGATTCCCAATACACCCTATTTTTTCTGGAATGCCCGCTTTGGCTACAACCATGTACTCAGGAATTCATCACGTCTGTCCTTTACCTGGACGGCATCATATGTTCATTCTTTCTTCCTGTACTGGGAAAACCTGGGATACCGGGGTGATAAGAACCGGATCCCGACGCAGTTCACACACGATCTGGACATAAATTACTCTTTTGCGGACGGGAAATACAGTGCCAGCCTGGCAGCGAGAAATATTTTCGATGCCCGCGCCTACGACAACTTTAATATCCAGAAGCCCGGACGGGCATTTTACCTGAAAATCAGATACAACTTAAATACAAATTAAACAATGAAACAAGCAATACTAACCATACTGATAATACTGTCACTGACGATGGCGGCGTGCGACAATAATGATGATGATCCCAGGGCCGAATTTCCTGAAGGAATTACCATGACGCTGAAAACACTGGGTGAGCAGGAGCCTGAGTATGTAATTACCCGGGAAAATATAATGGAAGGCACTATTTCCGCCGAAGGTTCCGGATTTGAATCATTTGACTGGAATTTTTCATACACCGTTGGTAAATCACTATTTGTCCTGGGGTATACCAATTTTGAGGCACAGGTTTACCAGGTGAATGAAGAAGGAGAATTGTTTGAAGCCGCCAAATTTATCCTGGAAACCCCGCTTGAGGTTTTTGGCAATGTAAATGACGAGACGATGCTCGCTATTGATGCGCCTCGCGACGGATCCCATACAAGCCGGAAATTGTATTCCATGGATGCGGAAACCGGATCGATTACCAGCATAACAGATATTACTATTTACAGTGAGGATACCGGTACCCCGGGCGAGGGCGTAACAGCCTGGCCCACCGCGCTGCAGGTTTCCGGAGATCACCTGTTTATTCCTTTTTACCTGGTTGATGACAATGGTTATTATACAACCCCGCGTCCGGATAAGGCGTATGTTGCCGTTTATTCCTATCCTGACGTAGAAAATGAACCCATCAAAATTATAGAAGATAACAGGACAAGTAATATCGGGGTGAATGGTACGAATACTGGTCTAATCAAAGCGGATAACGGAGATGTGTATTCTTACTCTTCCGGGGCTTACCTTGCCGGCTTCCTGCCCGTGACAGAAAAACCTTCCGGCATACTGAAGATAAACAGCGGGGAAACAGAATTTGATGAAAATTATTTCTTTGACGTAGAGAATGCGCCTGATGGCGGAATCCTTTTCTGGTTTGATTACGTGGGTAATAACAAAGCAATCGCTCGCCTGCTCACCGAAGATGTTGACCCCGGTTCAGATCCGAATTTTGAAATGTACTGGGGCGCCTTCGGGAGAACTATGTTCAACCAGAAACTGGTGATCCTTGACCTGGCCGCTCAGACTGTTACCCCGGTAGAGAACGTCCCGCTTCATGCAAAGCGCTATACTACCCCGGTTCTTGTGGAAGATGGTAAAGTGTACGTAAGTGTGGAAACAGCGGACGAGGCTTATGTATACCAGGTCGACATCAATTCAGCCACGGCTGTTCAGGGCGCTAAAATCGAAGGTAAAACAATCAAAGGATTTTCGAATCTGTATTAATTAACCGGGGGGGCGTTTTAAGCACGTCCCCCTTTTTATTGCTTATGTCTAAAAAGAGAAAGCGAAAAATATTCCGGTATATTCACCTTTTTATAGGACTGACCGGAGGTCTCATCGTTTTTATTGAAGCGGTTACCGGCGCCTTATGGGTCTTTAACCAGGAAATAACAGCAATTCTTTCTTCTGAAATAAATGTGGAAGAAAAGGCACTTCCCAGGCTCACACCGACCAGGGTCAGGGAAATTGCCGAAACGGAAATACCGGGTAAAGCCATTCACGGCGTCCTGTACCAGAACGGGGCTGGTCCGATCGAAGTGATCTTCTACGAAGGGGAACCTGAATTTTATTATTCACTTTTTCTGAACCCGTATACCGGGAACGTTATACACGGGATCGATCATGAGAAAGGTTTTTTTGCTTTTATTCTGGACGGTCATATGCACTTATGGCTGCCACCGGCTATCGGCGAACCGCTTGTTTCCTATGGTACGCTGTTATTTTTAATCTCAATCATCACGGGTATTGTATTGTGGTGGCCTAAGAATAAAAAAGGACGCAGGCAGCGTTTCCGGCTCGACTGGAAAGCTTCCACCCGGTGGAGAAGAAAGAACTTCGATCTTCACACGGTCCTTGGTTTTTATGTCTCCTCTATTGCCATGATCTTCGTTCTTACCGGGCTCATTATGGGGCTTAACTGGTTCTTTTATGTCTTTTATGTCACTGCTGGCGGCGACAAGGAACCTGCGTTTATCATACCCGCCAATAAAACCGAATTGCCGGTCAGTTTGGATGGCACCCCGGGCATTGATCAGCTTCCTGATCTGTTGAACCAGACGTATCCCGATGCACAGGATTTTGAGATCCACTACCCCTATGCGGATTCGGTAAGTATTTATGTGGAAGTGTCTTACCGGGACGGGGTATATTACGATTCTGATTATGTCTTTTTTGATCAGTTAACCCTGTCTCAGGTGGAAACACCCAGCATTTACGGTAAATATGAGGACGCCTCGGTTCCGGACCACCTGATGCGCATGGGCTATGACCTCCACGTGGGTGCAATCCTTGGTTTGCCTACCAAAGTACTTGCTTTTCTGGTCAGCCTGCTGATAGCCACACTGCCTGTAACCGGTGTGGTCATGTATGCGGGTAGAAAAAGGAAAACTCAGCGCTCCGGGAAGTTATCTGTACAAACGGGCCAATAGTACCGGTAATCCCTGTGATGAATAATCAAAATTGATTGGAGATATCCGAACCTGGCAGTATACCAAGGGTTTTTCCAGAATTTTCCTGTCATTTTGAAGCTGGCTGTCAAGTTTATTCAGGAGTGATCAATCCACCATTCTCCCGACGAATCATCCATGCCGCTGAGTTGTCCAAGGCGTGGTGTCAGGAATGGCAATGATTGCTTTTTGGCTTCCTTCACAAACCGTTCCGCAGGTTCTTTCCATGAATGCTGGGCAAGGGAGAATGCCCCCCAGTGAACCGGCATGGCGCACCTGACTTTTGCATCAATGGCCGCCTTCACACTTTCTTCGGGGTACATATGGATCTGGTGCCAGTGTTCATTATACTGCCCGCATTCCATAAAACCAACGTCGAACGGACCCAGTTTCTCACCTATTTCAGCGAAATGGGCACCGTAACCACCGTCACCGCTGAAGAACAGTTTGCATTCGCTGGTCTCAATCACCCAGCCGCCCCAAAGTGATTTGGAGCGATCTGTCAGGCCACGACCCGAAAAGTGGCGTGATGGAGTGAACGTAATTCGGATGCCTTCAAAGTCTTTAGTGTCCCACCAGTCAAACTCGCGCAGGTTATCATGAGCCATATTCCAGTAATTAAGATGCCGGCCGGATCCGAGAGAAGTAAAGTAAGTGCCTGTTTTACCCGCCAGTTTTCTCATACTGGATAAATCCAGGTGATCGTAGTGGTCATGCGAAAGCAGCAAAAGATCAACAGGTGGTATGTCATCAATGATGTCCAGGGTATTTTCCGAAAACCTCCTGGTAGAGAACGGAGCTATCGGAGAGGCATCAGGACCCATCATCGGGTCAATCAGAATGGTTTTATCGTTAAGCCGAAGCAGCAGTGAAGAATGTCCGTACCAAATAAATGCGCTCGATTTTTTAAGGAAATCCGGCCCGGGGAAAGATAGAACTTCCAGTGGACTTTCCGGCTCCCGTCCCTTCGATTCGCATAACTGCTGGTACAATAATTTTGGAATATTCTCAAAACTGATGTTCATGGAAGTTTCTTCCAGGTTTTGAAATTTATTACCCGTCCAGTGCGGAGATCTCGCATACCGCTCTTTCAGTTTTTTTGTCACCCTCGCTCCAAACTGTTTCATAGGTTTGATTTTTAATATGTCTTTTCCCCGTTCAGTTGCCTGACAGCAAATAACTTTTTTCTTTCTTTTCTGCCTGCCAGGTTAGCTGTATCCACCGGAGCTAATTCAAAATCACTTGTTGGTGATAATGAAACGGATAAGTATTCTGAAACCAGCAGTTCCTCCTTGTAGGCATTGCATAATCCCTGGATTCGCGATGTGACATTCAGTACATCCCCGGTAAAAATGATTTCCTTTTTAAGTGAACCAATTTCACCGGTGGTTACATAGCCAAGATGCGCTCCGGCTTTGAAGGTAGGAACCACCCCGTATTTCTCAAGATAATGATCCGCTTTTTTGAGCAAGTCACCTTTCATCGCGAAGAAACTGCGTATACAGTTATTATTCTCCAGGCCCCGGCTGACCGGCCAGGAAACCACCACTTCATCCCCAACATATTGGTAAACTTCTCCCCAGTAATTTATGATGGATGCTGACAAGTCATTGTAGTAATCCTGCAGCAGATCAAAATACTGGATATGACCAAGTTGTTCTGCGAAAGTGGTGGATGATTTCATATCCAGGAACATAAAAATGCGTTTTTCCTCCAGCGGCTGGTGGTATTTTCCGGTAAAGAAATTAACCAGCACCGCATGCCCCAGGTTTTCACTGATCCCTGCGTAAAGAAGGCACAGGAAAAGTGAAAATGCCATTTGCAGTAATGTGCTGAGAAACGTATAACTGAACAGAAATCCCTTGAAGCGTTCCCAAATTTGCGGATGAAATAGCGGCAGACCTGCCTCCAGTGACGCGGCAATAGGAAAAGTGATACAAATAACCAGCAGCAGAAGAAAGATATAAAGATCGAGCTTGTAAAGTATTTTTGTTATGAACCGTTTATTCCTGAAGAGGTTTTCAAGAAAGATCATTTCTATGGTGCCTATCATTAGTCCGAAAAGAAAAATAGCCACACTGGAGAATATGAAAATGCGAAAATCCAGTTGAATTGCGGAATCTGGCACATCCATCGGCGATCTTGTCGCAGCGGCCTCCACGAGCAGAAAGACCCAGCCAGTGAATAACCAAATAGCGCCAAAAGGAATGATTCTTGATATATTACGATGAGTCTTCGGGGAAAAATGGAACATGTTATTGCGAATGATTCCGTTGGCGGAGAATTAGTGCTGATCTGACGTTTAAGTTAGATATATAAGACAACAATCATGTAATCAGACTGGTCAATAGATTGAAATTTTGTAAATTCAGTAAATAATGAACCTATCGAATAATAAGATTGCGTTGCTTTTTATCTTTTGCGCATCGCTGATCATCATTTCAGCGTGTAATTCTACGAACAAGACCGCAAAGAGCGATATTTCCACTAATACTGTTGACCCTGCCCGTGAAAATATAAGTTACCAGGATCTGGGCGAATACCTGAAAAGAGTGCCGGGCGTAATGGTCCAGAAATCCGGTGACACCTATCGTGTCAACGTTCGTGGTTCCGCCCGAATGACGGGTGATACTGAACCGTTGTTTGTTATAAATAATGTCCCGGTGGGTGATTACGCCCAGGCGGCTGCGCTGGTCGACCCCATGGATATTGACCGGGTACGGGTAATCAAGGATGTTGCATCGACAAGTGCTTATGGAATGCGCGGAGCATTTGGTGTTATTGTCATTTATCTGAAAAAAGGCGGTAAATAAAAAAAGATGGTAAGGTAAAAAATTTTAAATCAGTCAGTTATGCACTAACTTACTTTAAGAAAATTTAAATCTTACCTGATGAAAAAAATCCTTCTATTCGCTGTAATCGTGTTTGGCTTTTCGGCAGTTAATGCACAAACCGATAAAGAACAAATCGATATGATCCAGTCCCTTTTCGGGATGGAGAAAAAAGCAATTGTATCTGAATTCATTGATCTTGAGGGTCAGAAGGCAGATGCATTCTGGACGCTCTATGATGAATATGAAACAAAGCGGAAAGAACTTGGTAAGGAGCGAATCGAGCTTCTTAATCAGTATGCCGAGAACTATCTCTCACTTGATGATGAAACAACGGCTGAAATGATGGCCAGTATGATGAGCCTGCGGAAGTCTTCTGATAAACTGGTCGAAACATATGTGAAAAAAGTTAAAAAGTCAGTTGATGTTAAAACAGCGGCGCAATTCTATCAACTGGAAGAATATTTTGTAAGTAAAACAAGATCTACCATCCTGGAGAATATTCCGTTTATAGGTGAGCTTGACTGACCGGTGCCAGTGCCAGGATGTCCTGATTGAGTAATTTACTCATGGTGGCATACAATCTCGGACTGTATTGTTTCATCTGCAGTGGTTGTTCGAAATATACTTCGACAGCCACTGCGAAAAGTTCATGTCGATTGGATGCACCATACCTGCGAAAAATAGAATTTCCGTTTTGTATCAGGATCATCTCGTGAACAACCAGCTCTTCCCACATTTCAAGCGCCTCGCCATCCAGAAATTCGAATTCCCCGTTCATAATCGCGTCTTCCAGCAATAACGCGTGGGCCATTTCATGCAACCCGAGATTCCGTCCGTCATTCTCCTCCATGTAACCCAGAAGAAAATTTTTCCAGCTTAGTACGATGATTCCACCGCGGTTGACTTCCCCCTGATGATACTTTTTGGTGATGGTGGAATAATAATCATCCGGATAGATCAGGATTCTGTAGAAGTGCCTGAAAAATATCCCCGGAAACCCAAAGCTAAGCTGGACCGCACAGGCGGATATCATAACCTTCATCTCCTCAGTAAGTTCAAACTCGTCAGTCCTGACAATAAATTCCTTCATGCCCATAAAAGTCCTAACGCGACGCTCAAAAAGCCACTTGTTTTCAGCGTCCAGTTTTTGATAATAGGTGAAATTCTTCAGGAGAATTTCCCGTTGGTGGATGTTCAGTCCCTGCTTTGAAAAAACGCTGTACCATAAATGTTTGAAGCGGTATCTGGTCGCGTGATTAAAAAGATCAACTACCGAATTCAGAGTCGACCAGAAAATTATTCCTGCGGCAAAAAGAATTAAGGCGAATAGAATGATAATGATTACCAGTCCCGAAGTCATTTACAAAGTGGTATTTGCTGGCTGAGGCAATGAAGGGTACCAAATCCCCAGATAAGATCGATGGCGCTGACCGGGATTATTTCTCTCGCGGGTAACGCTTCTTCCAGGATATTTAACGCCACCCGGTCATTCGGATCATTAAACACCGGTACCAGTACCGCTCCATTAATAAAAAGAAAATTCGCATAACTCGCCGGGAGTCTCAGGCCGTCAAATATGATCTTTTTTGGCATAGGTAATTCGATCACTGACAGTTGTTTTCCGTCAGCCAGACGTGCCTTTTCGAGTCGTTTCAGGTTATCCTGCAGTGGTCTGAAATTCTTATCCTTTCTGTCATGCTCAATAACTGTGATCACGGTATCATCCGTTATAAACCTGCACAGATCATCAATGTGGCCGTGTGTATCATCTCCTTCGATTCCATTACCCAGCCAGATTACTTTTTCAATTCCCAGGAATTCGGCAAAAATTTCCTCATAATTATCCCGGGAGAATCCTTTATTACGCACCTGGATATCCGGGTGTAGCAGACATTCTTCTGAGGTGAGCAGCGTTCCTTTTCCGTTGGTGTCAATCGCGCCCCCCTCGAGGATAACAGGTTTCCCTTTGTACTCGGCCCGGCGGACAGGCAGCTTCATAAAATTTGCCACTGTATCAGGTACTTTCTTGTCCAGGTGATGGTTGGAATATTTGGCCCATCCGTTAAAATTAAAATTGAGTGCCACTCTTTCATTACCTTCCTGAACGATAATGGGACCGGAATCACGCATCCAGCTGCGGTTGGTCCTTTGCTCGATGAAAGATACGCGTTTCATATTTACATCTGCCATTTCAAGGAGCTCTTGCACCTTCCCCGCAAATGAAGTGTTTTTGACCACCAGGTAAACCGCCTGGCGTGCAGATATTTTCTTAATAAATTCGGCGAACGCCCATTTTATGGCGCCGTATTTCCCCGGCCAGTCCCGTCCGTTGTGTGGGAAACATAGCAGCGTTGCCTCCTGCTTCTCCCATTCTGCAGGAAATCTTCTCATGAGTCCAGCGCCCTTTTTGTCAGGTCTCCAAATGCATCAATGCGCCGGTCCCTGAAAAACGGCCAGTTCTGACGAACATTCTCCATTAAAGCCGTATCAACTTCAGCCAGAAGGATTTCCTCTTTGTCAGTGGATGCCTGGGCCAGGACTTCCCCTTGCGGTCCGCAAATAAAGGAAGAACCCCAGAATTCAATTCCATCTGTGCCTTCCACATATTTCTCCAGGCCCGTACGGTTTGCAGCTGCTACATAAACCCCGTTAGCCACGGCATGTCCCTTCATCACATTCATCCATGCCCCGTGCTGCTTCTCCCCATACTCCTCCTTTTCAGACGGGTGCCAGCCAATGGCGGTTGGGTAAAATAACACCTCAGCACCCTGTAATGCTGTCAGGCGGGCTGCTTCAGGATACCACTGGTCCCAGCAGATCAGCGTTCCGATCCTGCCTTTATTTGTTTCAAATGCTTTAAATCCCAGATCCCCGGGAGTAAAATAGAATTTTTCGTAAAAATGCGGATCATCAGGTATGTGCATTTTCCTGTATAAACCCGCTTCTTTTCCATCGGCATTAATGATATAAGCGCTGTTATGATATATACCGGCCATACGTTTTTCAAAAAACGGCACAATCACCACCACGCCCAATTCCGCAGCAAGCTCGCTGAAGGCCTTGAATGAAACATCATACAAAGGTTCAGCAAGGGCAAAATTCTCAGGGTCCTCACTCTGACAAAAATAATGGCTGCTGTATAATTCGGGTATCAGAATTACCTCTGCTCCCTGACCGGCAGCCTGACGCACCCAATGCAGGCATTTTTTAAGATTATTCTCAGGGACATCATTCAGATTTAGCTGAATGACTGATATGGTGTATTTGCGATCCTTCATGCTTCATTTAATTTGTAATTCTACAGCGACTTTTGGGATTGAACAATATAGGTTTATTTTAACCGGAACTGTCGAAAATACACTGTAAGCAGGTCAAAGAGTGCCGGATCCGGAACATTTCCTGAAGTAATGATTCTATAAGATGAAGAATAGGTGTCACCAGGCTTGAGGGCCATACCTCGTTCCATGTTTGGAAAATAACAGAAATAAGGCATTCTCGGATGTATCCGGACAAACTGAGGATAATTCGGATTATTCTGATGTTGAATTACGGTCAGGCTGCCCAGCCGGCCATTTATATTGCCGTACATGGTCGTCCAGTCAGGCCGGGAATGATTTCCGTCCAGGCGTGTATTCCCAAGGCTCGTCAAAAAGCCACCTTTCCCGGGCCCTGTTCTTTCCGCATCTTCGGTAAGGGTGGTGTCATTCCATTCACTACTTCCCCGGAATGCCATTCCCCCGTAATGATAAGGCAGAAGGCCAAGTTCAGCATCAGAAATATTACGTTGTAATAAAGAAATATCCCACACAAAAAATTCGGTTATACGATAGATCCGTATGGTCCAGTCTTCCTCCAATACCTCTACAGTATCAGTTTCCGTCAATGCCAGGTGTTTCTGACGCGTAACCAGTTCGCCGAACACCGGGCCGTCGCGGAAGCTTATCAATGAATCAAAACGAACCGTTCCGGTGCGGTCCTGCTGATTCCAGAAATCAGTATCTTTCCCTTTGTAAAGGGTTTGCACCCAGGCGGAGAATATACCATGCTGATGCATGTGCCCTTCAGGAAATCCGTCGGTAAGGATTTGTCCGGCCGGAGTATACGCCGGATGTATAAAACCACTGCGTTGGTAATACGACGGGCTTCCGGGGGGTGGTTGCCTGGTCACCTTGGAATATACAAACACCGGTCGGTTTTCAATCAGCACTAACAGGGAGTCTTCTGTATTTTTAAGGCTGACCCCATCCTCTGAGGCTAATGGAATAATTTTAAACGATTCACCAGGCTGCAGTGTATCACCTGAAATGAATACCCAACGATCACCGGTCATATGCTGAATTGCTGCAGAGTCACCCGAATCCTGAAATACCAACATGGCCGGACCTGATGTTACATCGCGGTCCAGAGATATCTGAAAGGGTATATTGGGTGGAACCGGAACAATGGCATTTAAGCGCTGGGCATAAATACATGAACACTGTAACAGTAATGCGTATAGAGCTATCAGGAAAGCTTTTATATTCATTCGCTCAATAAAGGAAAATAATTTAATTATTCTCCACAGTGGAAAAATATTATTTAAAGCAATCGATTGACACGTTGTTGCGTAAAAAATCACCTTACCCGGGAAGAGTTTGAACGTACCACATGATTTAATATAAAAAAATAACGTAAATTGCCGCATTGAATTAAATCCACTCCCTGTTACTGTGCAACTTTTTACGAAACTTTCGCAACTAACATATCAATGAGCCATAAAAAGAAAGTGACGATTTATGACCTGGCTGAAAAGATAAATTATTCTCCCTCTACTATTTCCCGGGCGCTCAAGGATCATAAGAGTATAAGCAAGAAGACAACCAAGTTAATCAAAAAAGCTGCCCAGGAGATGGGCTACCGGCCGAATTCATTGGCCGCGAGTCTTCGCAACAGTAAAAGCAATACCATTGGGATCATGATTTCCCGAATTAACCGCCCCTTTATTTCGTCCCTGATCAGTGGTATTGAGGAAACTGCACGTCTGGCCGGGTATAATGTGATCATCAGCCAGAGTAATGACCTGTTTGATAATGAAGTTTCCAATGCAAAGGTACTTTGTGACAGCCAGGTGAGCGGATTGGTCGTTTCACTTTCTATGGAAACCACTAATTATGATCATTTCAGGCAATTTGAGGAAATGGGTGTACCGGTTGTATTTGTGGATCGAGTCCCTGACCAGTTTAATTCTTACAGGGTGGTGATTGACAATTACCGTGCGGGTTATGATGCTACCAAACACCTGATTGATGAGGGATGCAAACGTATTGCCCATTTTGCGGGCTCACAGAAAATGAACGTCTACCGTGATCGCAAGAATGGATACCTGGATGCCCTTCGGGATGCCGGTATGGAAGTGGATGAAAAGCTGATATATGAATTTTATACCCTGAGCTCAGAGGAAGGTGAAAAAGCAACCCAGGAACTTCTCTCGCTGCCCGATCCGCCGGACGGATTATTCTCCTCCAATGACACCGCTGCTGTCAGCGCCATATTGTGTGCGAAGAAAAATAATGTAAAAGTACCGGAAGAGCTGGCGGTGATCGGCTTTAATGATGATCCCGTGGCGTCAATTGTAGATCCTTCGCTTTCCACCATCACCCATCCTGCCATTAAAATGGGTGAAATATCTGCAAAGCGTATCCTGGAACATGATCCGGACAGCCTGGATAAGGATGTGGCGGAAATAACCATTCTTAATACCGACGTAATAATCAGGGACTCTTCCAGGAAAAAAAGCAAGCAGAACTGAAAGGATAATATAAATTTTACACAATCGATTGCATGTAATACGACATATTGTGTATTTTAGCCCACGGACTAACGAAAATTCTTTTTGAGAACACCTTCATTGTCTTTACTATTCTGCCTGACCCTCCTGCTGTCATCCTACAATTTATTTTCGCAGGATCCCGCCAAACTGTGGCTTCAATATTATCCTCTTGAAGAAGGGCTGAAAGAGGAATTCCTGACCTACAGCAGTTCCGTTTTCCTGGCCGGTGAAAACAGTACCTATGATGTAATTGCGGAAGAATTCCGTCTGGGCTTGACCGGAATGCTCAATTCGGAACCTGAATTTTCGCAGCAATTGGCAGAATCAGGCCAGATCGTTGTGGCGCTTCGGGAAGACCTCCCTTCTTCTTTAACAGACGGTCTGGTAGACTGGGAGCAGGTTGGCGAAGAAGGTTATGTGCTGAAAACTCTCGGGAACAACCGGCTGCTGGTAACGGCAACCGATCCTAATGGCCTGCTATACGGAACGTTTGCCTTGTTGCATCAGATGCAGCTGGGTGAAAGTCCGGATAATATCCTGAAGTATGACAGTCCGCGGGTCAATCTGAGACTGCTTAATCACTGGGATAACCTGGACAGAACAGTGGAAAGAGGGTACGCGGGATTTTCTATCTGGAACTGGCATCTGCTACCGGATTATCTGGATCCCAGGTATAAGGAATATGCGCGTGCAAATGCATCCATAGGTATTAATGGAACGGTACTTACGAATGTCAACGCCAATGCACTGATCCTGACTGAACCTTACCTGGAAAAAGTGAAAGCACTGGCGGGTGTTTTCAGGCCGTATGGTATTAAAATTTACCTGACAGCCAGGTTTTCGGCACCGATAGAGATTGGCGGACTTGAGACCGCTGATCCGCTCAACGCGGATGTGCAACAATGGTGGGATGGCAAAGTGGAAGAAATTTACAGGCATATTCCTGACTTTGGAGGCTTCCTGGTGAAAGCCAATTCGGAAGGACAGCCAGGCCCACAAAATTATGGCCGGACCCATGCTGACGGGGCAAACATGCTTGCGAGGTCACTTGCGCCACACGACGGTATAGTAATGTGGCGGGCATTTGTCTATTCGGATGAAAATCCCCAGGACAGAGCTATGCAGGCCTATGATCAGTTTATGCCCATTGATGATGCTTTTGCGGAGAATGTTATAGTGCAGGTTAAGAATGGTCCTATAGATTTCCAGCCTCGTGAGCCTTTTCACCCCATGTTCGGGGCCATGGAAAAGACGCCGCTCATGATGGAATTTCAGATTACCCAGGAATACCTGGGGTTCAGTTCGCATCTCGTTTATTTACCGAAAATGTTTGAGGAAGTGCTTCAGGAAGACACCTATCAGTTTGGGGAGAATTCGACGGTTGCCCGGATAATAACCGGTGAGGCCACCGGTCAGCGACTAACCGGTATGGCGGGAGTCTCCAATATTGGTAATGAAGAAAACTGGACGGGACATCCGATCGCACAGGCAAACTGGTATGGGTATGGAAGACTGGCCTGGGACCCGGAATTGTCTTCAGAGGAGATTGCAGGAGAATGGCTTGGACTGACCTTTACTACTGACAAACAATTCGTCGAACCAATGACCAGCCTTCTCATCCGGTCGCGTGAGAGCGTGGTTAAGTATATGACCCCGCTGGGATTGCATCACATCATGGGGGCAGGACATCACTATGGTCCCGGTCCGTGGGTTGATTTTCTGGGGAGACCTGAATGGAACTCAGTGTACTACCATCAGGCCGATCAGAATGGAATCGGTTTTGACAGAACTGTGACCGGAAGTAATGCCCTGAAACAATACGCACCTGAAGTAGTTGAAAAATTTGCGGATCCGGCGACATGCCCGAAAGAATACCTGCTATGGTTTCATCACCTGCCGTGGGATTTTCAGTTGAATAACGGGCATACACTATGGCAGGAAATGGGGTTGACATACCAGGAAGGTGTGGATGAGGTTAGTGAAATGATAAATACCTGGGAACGTATGGAAGAATATGTGGACGAGCCGTTTTTTCTTCATGTGCGGTCCCTGCTAACAATACAACATAATGAATCAATTTGGTGGAAAGATGCTTGCATGAGCTATTTCCAGGATATCAATGGACTGGATTATCCGGAGGGCATGGAAACCCCGGAAAAGCCCCTGTCCTACTATAAGTCACTCATATTTCCATATGCGCCCGGTATCCAGCCCTCATGGAGATAAAAAAAAGAAAAATGGAACAACGCGTTGCAATAATTACAGGAGGAGGCTCTGGCCTTGGTCTGGCCACTGCCAGAAAGTTTTGTGAACAAAAGGTGCTCACCTACATCATCGGAAGAAACGAAGACAAACTCAGGCAGGCTTGTGCCGAACTTGGAGAATATTCCCGTTACAAAAAATTCGACCTGGCCGAATTATCCTGCGTCCCTGATCTTGTTCAGGAGATTACAATTGAAACAGGACGTCTCGATATTCTTGTGAACAACGCCGGGATTAACATGAAAAAACCAATGGCAGAGGTAACGGATGAGGAATTTCAGCGGATAATACATACGAATGTTACGAGCGTTTTCAGCCTGAGCAGGGAAGCAGTAAAGTTTATGAAAGAAAACGGTGGCGGATCGATCGTTAATATCAGCTCCATGGCTGCTCAATACGGCCTGCCACTGGTAATTGCCTACAGTGCCAGCAAAACGGCTATTGAAGGAATGACAAGAGCGATGGCGGTCGAACTGGCAGAATTTAATATCCGGGTAAACTGCATTGCTCCCGGGTTCATTAAAACACCGATGTCTGCCAAAGCGCTTAACGACGACAAGGATCGGATGAACCGGGTAATGTCCCGTACCCCTATGGCCCGGCTGGGCGAACCACTGGATGTCGCAGAAGCCGTCAGCTACATGGCGTCTCCGGCTGCCAAATTTGTTACGGGAACCATTCTTCCGGTAGATGGCGGAAACAGCATCGGTTTCTAAGAAATGGAACTGATTAAGTGCATGCGCTGGTTTGGGCCTGGTGATGCTGTATCACTTAAGGATATCAGGCAGGCCGGTGCCACCGGGGTGGTCACAGCCCTGCACCAGGTGCCTGTTGGGAATGTCTGGACGATTGATGATATCCGGGAACGGAAAAACCTCATCAGTTCAGAAGGAATGACCTGGTCAGTAGTGGAAAGTTTGCCTGTCCATGAGGATATAAAGAAACGTTCAGGTAATTACCGGACGCTGATCGAAAACTATAAAAAAAGTCTGATAAATCTTGCGGAGTGTGGCATCAACCGGGTAGTGTATAATTTTATGCCGGTTCTTGACTGGGTACGAACCGATCATAATTTCGTCAATGAGGATGGCAGCTCAACTCTTTCCTATACCCATGCCGCTTTGATATATTTTGATACAGAGATACTTAATAGACCCGGGGCCTCAGAATCCTATTCAGGGGAAGAGCTTCAGCTGGCGGCGGCGTACGGAGAGATACTCACGAAGGATGAAAAGGAGTATCTAACCAGATGTATACTTCTTGGATTACCCGGCGCCTCGGAAAACTTCAACCTGGACGCTTTAGGGGCAATGATCCGTGAATATAATGACATTTCAGAAGATGATCTCCGGGAGAATCTGTATTACTTCCTGGGTGAGGTTTGCCCGGTAGCCGACGAACTTGACGTATATCTTTCCATACATCCGGATGATCCGCCCTTCCCTGTATTAGGTCTTCCACGTATCGCATCAACCAGGAATGATATCAGCAGACAATTTGAAAGAGTAGGAAACAAAAGTAACACGCTTTGCTTTTGTACCGGGTCGTTCGGAGCAGGACAGCCCGAAGAATTGCCGGACATGCTCAGGGAGTTTTCCGGGCGAATCCAGTTTTTTCATTTGCGTAATGTCACTAAACAATCCAAAAAAGATTTCAGAGAATCTGAACATCTGAAAGGAGATGTGGATATGTTGTCAGTAATGAACCTGGCCATTGAAGAGATGCACCGCGGAGGTGAAGAATTACCTATGCGACCTGACCATGGGTTTCTTCTGGAATCCGACAGGACACGCAGCTATTATCCGGGATATTCCTACCTGGGGCGTGTGAAAGCCCTGGCAGAATTAAGGGGTATTGAAACAGCCCTCAGGAATTTGCAAGGGTAATTCTCCATTATTACGCAATGGATTTCGTTTATGAACTGCGGCTATTCTGGTATGATCGCCAGTAGTAGTTTTATTTCCGATATAAACAAATGATAGAAATTTGCGGTTGAAAGGATGTTTTAGTTGCATGAATCGATGTATTGATTTAATTATGGCTGCAGGCTTTATTGACGAATGATCCAGTCAGACTTACTGGCAAACAAATAATTCGAAATTATTACACAATCGATTTCATAAATCACATTTAATACCTATCTTACCATTACAACATCATTTTGACGATCAGTAACAGGTATTCATTTTGATGTTTTGTAAGGTAGTATCATTGATGCTTCATTACAGTAAAGAACAATCAATCGTAAGGGTGTATTATTAGTTGTTCTGAACCGTTTGGCAGACGAGCCAAACGGTTTTTTTATTCTCCTGTCATAAATTCTTATTTCAAGCATCTGTTAGATAATTATTGTAGCGGTGTTCAGGTATTTGTAGTATTTTACATTTATATACCAATCAGATTATACCATGATCAACCGAAGAGAGTTTATTAAGTATTCCGGCGGCCTGGGAGCGGCTTTGCTATTTAATCAGGTAAGAATGCCTCATACTGCGAGGATTAATGACGTGGGTGTTCAGCTATACTCTTTTCGTGATGAAATGCTTAGAAACGCTGAGGAAACACTTGGAATCATTGCTGATCTGGGGTTTAAGGAAATTGAATCGGCAAGAAGTAACAAGGGGTTGTACTATGGCCTCACTCCTTCTCAAATCAAGAGTAAATGCAATGAATTGGGACTAGTCCTTAGAAGCGGACATGTGCACCTGGATGATCAATGGAAAAATACGCTGCAGCAGGCAGCAGAGGCTGGCCAGGAATATGTGATTTGTTCGACAATGCCAACAAATGGACAAACAATTGAGAATTACCAGTCTGTAGCCGAAGCATTTAATATGGCCGGTGAGGATTGCCGTGAAATGAACTTAAAATTCGGCTATCACAATCATGAATATGAGTTTGAAGAAGACAGGGGTAAAATTCTGTATGATGTTCTTATGGATGAAACAGATCCCTCCCTGGTTCATATGGAGCTGGACCTTGGATGGGTTGTGGCAGCCGGACAGGACCCTCTTGAATATTTCAAAAAATACCCAGGCAGATTCCCGCTCTGGCACCTGAAAGATATGGATCTGTGGGAAAACGAAAGTACGGAATTTGGCAAAGGCGGACTGGACATACCTGCGATGATCAGTCATATGAAGCAATCTGGTGTGAAGCATGTATTTATTGAGCAGGAAGAATATGCAAGTTCACCGGAAGAAAGCATGCGTCACAACCTTAAGTACCTTGCCGATTTATAATCAGCACTACACCCCTGCCTGAATCAGCACTAGACCCCTGCCTGTTCGATGGTTCGAACCGTTTTCTCAAGTCCGGTACGTGCAACTTCAAGCAGATCCTGCTTGTGGTATTCCGGGTTATAGAGTTCGAGTGACACGCACCTTGAAAATCCTGAGGCATGCAGATCTTTGAAAATCCGGTCGGTCGGCAATATTCCGTCTCCCGGATAAACACGATCCTGATCTCCCATTTCCTCCCTGGCCATATTTTTTGGAGCGTCATTGTATTGAAAAATGGCGAACATGTCTCCATTCAGTTTTGACAATCCTTCAAATCCTCCGCCGCTGATATACATATGAAATATGTCCGGAATAACCATTGCTTTCGGATGATCAGCATCCAGTGCCACCGCAACGGCTTGTCCGAGTGTCTTGATCGGGAACATTTTTACAAATACCAGAGCAGGATTAACATTGTAGTCATTCAGGCCGATTTCAAGTAATCGCCTGTAGCAACTCGCCACGAAGGACTGATCATAATGATCTCCTACTTCATTAGGAATGGCCTGAACGAATTCACAGCCAATTTCAGAAGCCATTCGCATCCTGTTGCGTGTTTCATGAAGCGACTTTTGAAAGGCATCCTCGGAGTCAGGAATACAGCCCCAGAGTCCGATCATGCTAGGTACAAACAATCCGTTATCCCTGATTTTCTTTCCCAGTTCCTTTAATGAACCTCCTTCTGATTCGTATGCTGCCAGTTCGCCGTCCCAGGGTTCTATCGCGTCATAACCGGCTTCAACGGCAATTGCCACCTTTTCTTCCAGGGTTGCAGGCCGGATGGTAGCTGTGTCCAGGCAAATAGGCCACGGGCTCCTGCCGTTCTGATAACGGGATGAGGGGCCTTTGTTCTTGCCCTGTACGAGTTGTGGAGCCATACATGCCGCGGCCCCGAGTGCAGATCCTGCTGAAATAAATGATCTTCGTTTCATGTTCTGTTTAATAGTGTCTGGCCATTCAGGTCGGTGGTCAGGATTTCTGACATGTAATCAAAAAACGGCCGTAGTTTTTTGAATCCTTCATTCACTTTCTTTGGAAAATCTTTCGCCAGCACTTCATTATCATCGAAGGAATGAACCAGGATAAAGCCTTTATGCCGCAATAAGTCAATGGCCGGATCATCGGCATCAAATCCTTTTGGTGATGTTTTAAGCGTTTCTCCCTGTAATTCTCCAAAATAAGAGCGGATTGATGTGGAGTTAAGGATTTCCCGAAGAGTCTCAGGATCCTGGGAAATTTGCTTGCGAATATGTAAAAGGTCGGTTGCCTCAGGCCTCCAGAACCCTCCTGCAATCATGCTTTTGCCCCCTGGTTCAAGCCGAACATAATAACCACCACGCAGTGCATCCGTTGCACGGGCATAGGAAACACTTCTGTGTAGGTTATAGGGGGTTTTGTCTTTGGAGAATCTGACATCCCTGTAAATCCTGAACCGATGTGTTTTAGACGTATCAAGCTGATCATGAGACAGGAGCAGCTCTTCAAGGATTTTAATAAATTCCCTGAATTCCTCTTCTGACTCCTGGTATTCATCCTTATGGTCATTAAACCAATCCCGGTCATTATTTTTTGCCAGCTTTTTCTGAAAGGAGAAAACCTTTTTCATCTTCCGGTTAGTTATTGTGGGAATTAAATATACCCAATTCTTCAAAAGAATCCGGTTTGACAGGCGCAAAATTACCCAGCTAAACCAGGCCGAGCTTACCGGCTTCGCGCAGAAGTGATGTGGTATTTTTAGTGCTGAATTTACTAAGCAGGTTTTTTCTGTGAGAATCAACCGTATGGCTGCTAATGTACAGGCGTTCAGCTATTTCCTGAGTGGTGAGACCCTCGTAGAGTAATTTCAGCACTTCCTTTTCACGACGCGTGAGCTGAATCCTGTTCTCCGGGCGTTCCTTTTTCATGCTTCTGGCAAGAGACCTGGTAACGTCCTGACCGAAATAAGTGGATCCGTTCATGAGCCGGTCAATGGCCTCCAGCAGTTCAGCTTTTCCTGTGTTCTTAAGTACGAATCCGTCTGCGCCGACCTCCATCAGGTTCCGGATTAGCTCCGGGTCGTCATACATCGTAAGAATAAGGATTTTCTGATCAGCATATAGATTTTTCAGGATCCTCGCACATTCTATTCCATCCATTTCAGGCATGTTGATATCGAGAATGAGGATATCCACGATACCGTTTTTTTCAATGAAATCAACCACCTGAATGCCGTTGGAACATTCCTGAACAATGTTGATTGATTTCTCAGATTTAAGGATTGCTTTCAGGCCGTCAATGACGATCTGGTGGTCGTCAGCAATCACCAGTGAAATTGATTTCATGCCATTGACGGTTTTTTGGATTCATCAATCTCCACGATAACTGTGGTACCACTGCCCTTATCTGAATCAACCGATAGCTGTCCGTCAAACCGTTTCACACGGTTCTTCAGGTTCATCAGGCCCATACTGTTAAGGGAAACTTTATCCGGATTAAAACCGACTCCATTATCCTCCACCATGAGCGTAATCATGCCGTCTTCGTGCCGGGTCAGCTGAATAGTTATTTGAGTAGCCTTTGCATGTTTCAGAATATTGCTGACAAGTTCCTGAATGATACGGTAAAAGTTTTCCTCCAGCTTTTTTGGAATGGAATGATTCTCAAATCCGTTGGCAAAAAACTCGATTTCAATCCTCTTGGAATTCTCCAGGGTTTCCTTCAGGTTCTGGACCGCGGCAATTAAGCCAAATTTACTGAGCACCCCGGACGACAGGTTATGAGCAATACGCCGGGTCTCATCGATCGTTTCATCCAGCAGAAGTTTGGCTTTAAGAATAGTTTCATCGGGTTGTTCGACCTGAACGGAATCATAATACAGCTTGACTGCTGACAACTTGCTTCCAAGCCGGTCGTGAAGATCTTCTGCAATTCGCTGACGTTCCATATCCTGTCCTTCCACCCTGGCATTCAGCACTGATAGCTCCTGCTTACGTATAATATCATTCACTTGCTGGTTGTGAATGGCCTCATCCTTTTTCCGCAGTTGCTGTATGATTTTTTGCCGGTAAGACAGGAAGATGAGAAAGCCCGATAGTAACAAAATAAGTCCACCCCCAATTATTAAATACAGCCGGATTTGACTGCGTTGCCTTTCCAGGTCAAATTCTTGTTCTTTAATCTGAGTTTCCGCTTTGACTAATTCATATTGTGTCCTTAATTCCTCAATTCGTTTATCAGCTTCTTCATCCTCAATTATTCCTAAAATATTGAGATAGGCTTCCCTGTAGTACAAAGCCGTATCATCACGAAGCATATAATGAGCGTCAAACAGGTTGGAATACAATTTGGCTAATGGCTGCAAGATGCTGTCCCGTTCGGCTAATGGTAAGGCCTTTTCATAATACAGAACGGCAGAATCGTATTCTGAAATACTGTATTTGATAAATCCAATATTATTTATTGCCCAGACATATTCGCGTTTATCATCCAGGTCCTTGGAGCGTTTCCTTGCTTGCTGCAAAAAATAATTTGCTGAGTCAAGATTTTCAATAGTCAGATAAGCAGTACCCAGATTATTATATGTAGTGGCAATAGCAATATCGCTGTCATTTACCTTGATTTTATAATCCAGGGCTTTACGTAAATAATATATCGCTGTATCTAACTGATCTGTCTCTGTATATAACTTACCAAGATTATTATAAATTGCTCCTATTCGGGGAGAATCAAATTCCTCGGCGTATTGTTCCGCTTTTCTAAAATACTCCTTTGCAATCGAGAGTTCGTTTCTTCGTCCTGCAATACTGCCCAGGTACAAATACGGTGAGACCAGTTTTGGAGATTGTATTGTATCGCGAATGGCCAGTACATAAATGAAATAGGCCATTGCAGCATCTAATTTTGATTCCTTATAATAAGAAATCCCAACGGACTCAAGCGTATCTGCCACAGTTTCAGAGTTATAGTACAAATTGTACAAGGAATCAATTCTCTGTAAAAAGGCATCCTTACTTATGTCCTGTGCAGATACGCTATGAAAAGTCAGCAATGAAAGGAAAATAAAAATAATTCGTCCGCTCATATATTGAAAATCATGGTTCGTACGAGCCACCGGCACCTCCTGCCCCACCTCCGGACTCTTTATTAAGTTCCAAAGACTGTGTATAGTAAACGATGTCATTTCCTGAGGGGCCTTCAAGAATAATCTTTTGAGTAACTGGCTGCACTTCTTCAACTAGTTCCACAAACAGAACATCTTCATATCTGCGGTCCGGCGTAACAGTATATTCCTTGAAAAATTCATTCTCCTCTTCTCCACCAGTTTTTTCAATGTGCATCACAGTGTAGCGCATATTAACACCACCAATTCTCTCATAACTAAATTTTTCCGGATCATAAGACAGGACTCTGTAGCCTGTTAATTTCACATACACCATTAGTGAATATTGATTTTGACATGGTTCTACCCGGTTCAAGCTAACGAACGGCCTCAGTTCAGGAACAGATGATAATTTTGTCATTTTAGTTGGTTTTTGAATTTATGGAAATTATTAATGCGAATACTAGTCGATTTCGGCCAATCATTTATCCCTATAAATAGGTAATTTTAAATTATTTACCGGCAAATTGGAGCGACGTAGGTGGTATAAGTTATGCATATTATGAGAATAATGTTAGTCTGTAATTTAAAATTATGCTAATGTATAAGAACCTGAAACGATAATCACTGTATCTTTCTATTATGAGCCAGGGTATAAACATCATAATGACAGGTGCCACGGGCATGATAGGCAGCCTCATACTTAAAAATTGCCTGGAAGACCCATCCATACGACTTGTAACCAGTTTCAGCCGGAACGCATCCGGATTCAGTCACGAGAAATTACGTGAGATCATTCATGATGACTTTGAGGATTATCATAACCTCGAGCATTATTTCAGGGATCAGCAAATTGCATTTTATTGTCTGGGTGTTTATACCGGCCAGGTAAAGGAGGCAGAGTTTAAAAAAATTACAGTAGACTTTACAGGTGTATTCGCAGAGACATTAAAAAGAAATAGTCCGGATGCAACTTTTTGTTTCCTGAGCGGGCAGGGTGCCGATACCAGGGAGAAAAGCCGCTTATCCTTTGCAAAGTATAAGGGGATGGCTGAAAATATTCTCAGTCGCCTTAAATTCGGACGTCTCCATATCTTCAGGCCGGCTTATATCTACCCTGTCAAACCCCGGAAAGAGCCCAACTTCGGATACAGAATTATGCGATGGCTGTATCCTGCTTTTAAGAAAATTTCACCCGGCTCAGCCATCACTTCTCAACAGCTGGCTGATGCCATATTTCACCTCGGAATGAAGGATATCTCTGATAAGCAGGTGCTTGAGAATGCAGATATTCTTGATCTCGAGGTTTAAGCATCCTTTTGTCCGATATTTACTATAAAAATCAGTAAATAAACAATTAATAATATTAACAATTTAGGCCTCTTGTACGTATACATTACTGAGGATATCTTAAAAAAATAAGAATAAATTGTAATAAATTGTAAATATTATGAAGACGATACTTGCCGGAATTATATTATCAGTTTTACTTACTGCACCGTTAATGGCCCAGGATGGCCCATTTGGACCAAAATATAAAAATCAGAAACCATGGGAAAAAGAAACCAGGATTTCCGTGGTGACGACGGTCGAAAAGCCCGTACTATTTGGACCGGAATACAAGAATAAAAAAGCAGGTCAAGATAAAGTAGAGGATGTGAAGGTGACTACTGACAGAAGGAAAGAAAAAGTGTTCGGTCCCGCTTATAAAAACAAAAAACCATGGGACAGGTAAACTATCCCTTTTAAAAGTAAAACAGCGCCCGAAAAGGCGCTGTTTTTTTTATTATCGGGCTTCTTTAATGTAGCCCCACCCTTCTTTTTGACGTTGGACAATCTCCAGAATACCATCAGGGACGGTTCCAACCCCACCCAGCAGGTGAGATTCGTCGAGGCTATACCGTTTCAGGGTCATGGCACATACATTGAATGTGACATTTTCCGCACCAATGATTGCTTCGACTTTATCAGCAACTGAAGATTTATCTTTCAACACCATGTCCAGGGCGCCGCTGTATACGACTACTTCAAATTCCGAGTCCGGATAAGCGTTGGCCATAGCGGTTACATGTCGAACTGCAGCCGCATGCACATTGGGGTCAGAACTGGTTACATCAAAAACAATTTTCACCTCCTGGGTATATGCTGTGATTGACGCACACAGCAATACCAAAATGATAGAAATTCGATTCATAGCTGTCTTCTTTTATCCCACACTGCAATCAATGTAAGCTATTCCGTTTTCTGCTAACCGGCCCAATGCCCATACCCCTGAAGGGGCAAGTTCAACGCCGGGCAGTTTATGGGCTACCATATCGTTGTATACATCTTCGGCTGACGCTCCTGCCGCTTCTGCGATAAATCCCGAATACACCGTATATGCCATATTGCATACACAGAATTTGGCTCCCTTGGCTTGCAATCCTTTTATGCCGTCCAGTCCGGGGACCGGGAATGTTCCTTCCTTGACGTTCAGATAGGGATTTCGGACCGCTGGCTCCCCTGTAACCGGGTCATTATACCCGAAGACTTCTCCAAGTTTATATTTGGAGATCAATTCATCGTCAAACGAAAAGATAATACCATGGTGGCGCAATACATTCACTACGCCAAGTTCGGCGGCAGGTGTGCCGGATTGTCCGTTGGTAATGTAATAGACATTTGACCAGATGAACCCCCAGGGGTTGGCCTGAGAGACGTCATATGCCACTGCGTGGGCCATTTTGCCGGTGGATTTAAGCATTTTGTCCACATCTTCGGCACCAGTTGCACCGCGGTTGATAAAACGATTATAAGTTTCTGCAGGAATTCCGGCTTCAAGCGAAGACGAAAGCATTGTCATCCCGGCGGTTGCACCGGTTGCCAGGGCACCTAAAAAAGCCCTTCGCTGATTTTGTTTGGTATTATTCATGTCGTGTTGGATATAGAGTGGTTAAGTCCATCGCATCCGTCGGATGTTCAGGTAAGTGTTGGATTGATAATAATTAATGGTTTCCGGATTTAACCGGCAGACGGAATGAGTCCTTAAGGATGGCTTTCAACAGGCGAATATTCAACCGGAAGCACTTAATAAGAAGAGCCACGTAACGTTTTGAATAAACCCTTCAATTTGAATAAGTTACAAAAATTTCCGAAGGCTGTCTATTTTTATTTGGATTTAGTCAAATCGTATTCCCGCTGATAGTATTCCATAATAGGTTGAAAGGGTCCGAATTTATGCTGCTCCGGGGTGAAGTCATCCGCCCACGGACCATAAGGGGTGGAAACTGGTTTTAATGTCCTGTCAGGAAAATCCTTGTCTTTATCAGATTTGGAGGGCCTTGAAAATGTATTAATGTATGCCGCAATGTGATAGGCTTCTTCGTCCGTTACCTGGGGTGCATCGTAGGTGGCTCCATATGGCATATTTGATTTAATGAATTCAGCAGCCGTTATCACCCGGTTCATTCCGGCACCGTCATTAAATGTATCTTCTCCGCCGAGCGGAGGGTACACATACCCTGTAAACACCTCTCCGGCAATGCGCTGGCCCCTGCCGTCATTACCGTGGCACACCATGCATTTGGCTTCATATAATTGTCGTCCCATGCTCGTGTCAGCTTTGACTTCCGGCAGGCGTACAGGTTTGTATCCTTTGTACAATGTCTGAATTTCATCCGGAACATCTTTGCTCAGCCATTCCATATAAGCAATCATTGCCTTCATTTCGCGGCTGTCTTCCTCCAGCACATGGCCATTCATACTTCGTTCCATGCATCCATTAATGCGTTCCTCAAGGGTGCCCTGTTTATTTTCTCTTCCCCGGAATTGAGGAAAACGATTGGCGACTCCAATAAATGATCCTGACCCGATCTTTCTGCCGGCATCCAGGTGACAATTTCCACAGCTAAGGTTATTTCCAGCCAGCCTTCTGGTTGCATTTTCAGCCAGCGGACCAATGTGCCGGGAAGTATTCAGGATAAGCTCATATCCTTCCCGGATCAGCTTTCCCTGCTCGTTAGCTGGGATATCCGACAGCGAAGCCGGAAGCCAGACAGCGGTCGTCTGCTCTTGTTCCGGCTGAAAAGCAGGCGGGTAATAGGTAAAATAATATATCAGCCCCGAAAAAAATATAAGAACAAGCATCAGCGTGTAGATAAGCTGAGTCAGTCTCTTTACTTGTTTCAGAATCGGATCCATGTGTTTTCGAATATATCCGATAATATACAAGTAAGATCAGTCTATTTCCAGCAATGACTTTAATATTCAGACTAATTCTCACTTTGATCCGCGATACTGAATCCGCCCCGCGTCAGAATAGTTGCCGTGCTGTCCTTGAACTCCGGCAGCCCGGCAAACCCATTCTGTGCCTCCATGGCTACCACTTTGGTTCGTCTTAGTATGATCTGATTATTATCTTCACTGGTAACTATCAGGATGAACTGATTACCTGCGGTTCCCAGAACAGCATTTTCAGGCACGGCGGTCATTTGCTCCATATCTGTTACAATTTCCGCTTCAACAAACATCCCAACTGTAAATTTCTTTTCATCTTCGTCCTTCAGGTGTCCATGAACATTTACGGTTCGTGTCTGCATATCCACCGCCTGTCCGATGAGCGCCACATTGGCTTCAAATACTTCTCCTGAAGCTTCAGGAACGCTAAAGCGGATGACTTGTTCCGGTTCAAGTTGAAGGATATCCTTCTCATAAACCTGTAGTTCAAGATGCTTGTGAGCAGGGTCCACCACTTCCATTATTATGTCCGAAGGGTTAACATAACTGCCGAGACTTACATTTAATTTTGTCACGGTGCCATTAACGGGCGAACGGATAATTACCTCGGAAGAAAGGTTTCCCGAACGAACAGCCTGCGGGGAAATACCGATCATTACCAGTTTGGACTCCAGTCCGGAATACTGTGCCCGGGCGCGCTTATATTCACTCTCTGCCTTCAGGTAATTTTTTTCGGAAGTAATATTTTCTTTAAACAGTTTATCCTGCCGGTTGAAATCTGCCTCCAGGTATGTCAGCTGCTCCCCTACTTCCAGGTATTGTTGCTGCAATTCAATGAAATCCGGATTTTCCAGGGTGACAAGTAATTCTCCTTTTTTGACTTCATTTCCGATCAGCAATGGCACTTTCTTAACAAATCCACCCATTATAGCTGTTATGATTGCCCGGTTTTGCGGTGGAACGTCAATGGTTCCGGTTGCCCTGATTCTCCTGGAGAATGATCTTGATTCAATCTTTCCGGTTTCCATACCGGATGATTCAAACTGGTCTCGGGTAACCATGATCTCATTTGCTTCCAGCCTGGTTTCCGGTTCGCTTTCCTCTGCATCACGTTCTGAACATGAAGCACCGGAGAGGAGAACGAACACCAGGAAGATTATATATTTCAATTCATTGCTTTTCATCGTGTCAAATAATTAATTGAGATGACTACCTGATTATAGTCATTCAGATTCTGTAAATAGGATAAGTGTATTACTGAGGCGTTTTCCACACTCTGGATATACTGGAAAAAGTCAATTTCTCCGTTTTGATAGCTCATGTTGGCCATCTTCAGTATTTCTTCAGAGAGAGCTCTTCCCTCTTCCTCAAAATAGATCAGGCCTTCATTATACTTTGCCAGCTCAGAAAGCAACTGGTTGTACCTGGTTTGCAGCTGAACCCGGTAATTTTCGTAACGTTTGCTTGCAGCTTCCGCAGCTATTTTAGAAGCCCTTACTTTCGCCCCGTTAAACAGTAAAGGGATTCTCAGGCCCAGCTGATACCCATAAAGCCGTTCATCAAGCTCTGAATTGGACCCGCTGAAATAGGTGAAGTTAAAATCCGGCCACAACAGAGACTTTTGCAATCTTCCCTGCTCGCTGTAATAATCAGTCTGATGGTTATAATAAGCCATTCCGGGATTGGCCGCCAGATCCACCGGAACCAGTGTTAGTTTTTCCAGAGGAATTATTTCAACGGAGAATGTATCCTCACTTTGAATTACCCGGCCAAGCTCCAGGCGCGCCTGGCTGATATCAACAACCGCTTGCCTGAATTTCGTTTCAAGTTCGCGTTGTTTGGCCTGAGCAGTGATTTTCTCAAGGTAGTTTGATTCTCCCAGCTCAAACCGTCTTGTTGCTGCCAGTTCAAATGCCTGATACAGCGAATCCAGATATTCATACACCCGCGCTTTCTGTGTTTCAAATATCAGCTGATTGTATGCTGAGGAAACCATCATCATCAGCTGTCGTTGCTGAATGGCGTAGGAACTGGCCTCCATGCTGTAGAAGGCTTCATTCACCCGTTTACGGTCAAAGTAGACAGTGGGAAACTGAAGTGACTGAGTAACTCCGAAAACCTTTAATGGCTCATTATTATAGGCCAGGTTGGCCTCGTCAAAATGATAATATACTTCTGTTTTATCAAACTGCCACGCACTTCCTATAAGTGCCTCGGCCTCTTCCAACCGTAATTGACCGGCCTGGATTTCCCGGTTGTTTTCAAGTGCCATCTCCTGCAGTTGAGACAGCGTCTTTTTATCCTGTCCTATTGAATCTGCCACGGTGAAAAGAAGCAGTGGTAACAAAATCAATGTCTTCGGAAGCTTTCCTGATTTGATGGGTTTTTTGTGAAATTTGGAATACAGTACCGGAAGTACCATTAAAGTTAGCAATGTCGCGGTGATAAGTCCGCCGATCACCACGGTGGCCAGGGGGCGCTGAACTTCAGCGCCTGCGCTGACAGACACTGCCATAGGTAAAAATCCAAGGGCGGCTGCAGAAGCAGTTAGCAGCACGGGTCGCATCCGGTCCCTTGTAGCGGCTATAATCAATTCGTCCGTAGCACCTTCCTCCCCTTTTTTAAGCTCCTTGAAATGTTCAATGAGGACAATACCATTCAGTACAGCAATCCCGAAAAGTGCAATAAACCCTACCCCGGCCGAAATACTGAATGGCATATCCCTCAGCCAGAGAAATATAACACCGCCAACCGCGGAAAGAGGAATAGCAGTAAATATCAGGATCGCCTCGCGAACAGAACCAAAAGCAAAAAACAGCATAATAAATATCATGGCCAATGCTATGGGAACGGCAATTTTCAGACGGTTCCGGGCGCTTTGAAGATTTTCGAACTGTCCGCCATAGGTAATATTATAACCGGTCGGTAAGGTTATTTCGGACTCGATCAATCTTTGTACATCTTCCACCACCGACTCCAGATCACGGTCACGTACATTGATTCCAACTACCGTTCGTCTGCGCGTATTGTCCCGGGATATTTTGGCGGCCCCTTTCTGGTATTCAATATCAGCAAGTTCATTAAGTGGCACTTTGATTCCTGTGGGTGTATCAACATACAGATTTCGCAGATCTTCAATATTTTGCCTGCGGGAGGCATCCAGGCGTAGAACGAGGTCAAATTTACGTTCTCCTTCAAAAACACTTCCAACCGTTTGACCGGCAAATCCCATGGCAATCATGTTGTTGAGGTCTTCAATATTCAGTCCGTATCGCGCAATTTTCGTCCTGTCATACTGTACCCGCATTTGTGGTAGACCGGCAATTTTCTCAACGGTAATATCCGCCGCACCCGGCACATCCTGGATCAGGTCGCGGATTTCATTGGCCTTACGGGTAAGAATATCCAGGTCTTCACCAAATATTTTTATCGCAATATCCGCCCTGACCCCGGTGATCAGTTCGTTGAAACGCATTTCTATTGGCTGCGTGAATTCAACCTCCATCCCTGGTATCACTGATAATGCCTCTTTGAATTTATCAGCCAGCTCATCCTTACTGTCCGCCGAAACCCATTCGGATTTTGGCTTAAGGATGATTATCACATCACTGTCTTCCATGGACATAGGATCTGTAGGTACCTCAGCCGCCCCGATTCGGGTCACCACCTGGTCCACTTCCGGGAAATTATCCAGCAATATCTGTTCTATCTTGGTTGTAGTACCGATAGTAGTACTCAGCGACGTACCCGTCTTCAATACCGGCTGGATTACAAAATCACCTTCGTCAAGCGTTGGAATAAATTCACCTCCGAGCCTGCTAAAAAGAACCACCGCTCCGATCAGCAGCACCGATGCTATAACCAGCACCGTATTTTTGTATTTCATTGCGGCATGGATCAAAGGATTGTAAAGCCTGAATAAAAAATTCATCAGGCGTTTTGAGATATTGTTCTTTCCCGGCTTTTCAGGCTTTATAAAAAGTGATGACGCTACCGGTACGTACGTAAAACAGAGAATCATAGCACCAATCAGCGCAAAACTGAAAGTCATGGCCATAGGGCGGAACATTTTACCTTCCACCCCGCTAAGGGAAAGTATTGGAATAAATACGATAAGGATTATCAGCTGACCAAAAATGGCGCTGTTCATCATATGCCCCGCGCCTTTTAATGAAATCTGATCCTTCATCCTGATGTACTCTGATCGACCGAGGTTTTCAAATGCGGCCTGATTCCGGCTCATTTTGAAAGCAATGTATTCAACAATTATCACCGCTCCGTCAATGATTATCCCGAAATCTATCGCCCCCAGGCTCATCAGGTTGGCATCTACATCAAATATATACATCAGGGACAGGGCGAACAGCAGCGATAAGGGAATGACAGAAGCCACCACCAGACCTGACCTGAGATTTCCAAGCAGAAGCACAACCACAAAAATGACTATCAGACATCCAAGCACCAGGTTCTCAGTAATTGTTCCGGTTGTTTTTTCGATCAGATCACTTCGGTCAAGAAAGGCATTTATAAATACCCCTTCCGGAAGACTTCCCTGGATTTCATCCACCCGTTCCTTGACAGCATCAATAACCTGCTTAGAGTTGGCGTTTTTAAGCATCATAACCTGACCCAATACTTTCTCCCCTTCACCGTTGCCTGTGATGGCTCCGAAACGTACCGCACTTCCAAAGCCTACGGTCGCCATATCCTTTACATACACGGGGATACCGTTCCGGTTGGTAATCACAATATTCCGGATATCATCCAGGTTGTCTACCAACCCTTCCCCACGAATAAAATAGGCCTGTCCTGAACGTTCAATATATCCACCGCCGGTAACGCTGTTGTTTTTCTCCAGCGCTGTCATGACATCGGCAGCAGTTATATTCATGGCCTTCAGTTTATCCGTCCGGATGGCTACCTCATACTGCTTAAGGTGCCCACCCCAGGTATTGATCTCAACCACACCCGGAATCCCTGATAATTGCCGCCGAACGACCCAGTCCTGTATGGTCCGAAGTTCCTGAGATGTATAAGCATCCTCATACCCGGGTTTTGTATCCAGGATATACTGATAAATCTCACCCAGCCCTGTGGTAATCGGTCCCATTTCCGGCTTACCGAATCCTTCAGGTATTTTGTTACTGGCTGCATCAATTTTTTCCGCGATGAGTTGGCGGGGTAAATACGTGCCCAGGTCGTCATCAAAAACAATTGTTACAACGGATAAACCAAATTTGGTGACGGAACGTATTTCCTGTACACCCGGTAAATTGGCCATCTCCAATTCGATTGGATAGGTGATAAACTGCTCCATATCCTGGGTGGAAAGGCTTCTTGAGGTGGTAATTACCTGAACCTGGTTGTTCGTAATATCCGGAACCGCCCCGATGGATATCCTTGATAAGGAATAAATACCAAATGCTACTATCGCAATGGTGAAAAGAATAATGATCAGCTTGTTGTGTATGCTGAATGCAATGATTCTGTTAATCATAACTTATTGAATAACAGGGTAAATAAATATGTTAATTAAAGAGAAATAGGAAATGCTTTTCAGCCGTACATGGGTGGCTGAAAAATCTCTTCAACGATCGATTTGGGAATAGACTCCCTGTATACCCCGTTTTTGGTGAGCTCCGGGTTAGAAATACCAGCGGATGTAATGGTCTGGGTTGATGAACCTATAAAAACCATCATTAAATGAACAGAATGACAATGCTGGAAAGGCAATTGGTCATGCTCCTCATGTTCACCTGCGTGTTCTTTTTCCTGATTCCCGTAGTGTTTGGATAGAAAAGTAATGAAAGAATCACCATATTTTTCTGAATGGAGCCGGGCATGCTCAATAAGATCATCCAGTTTCGACAGCTCGGTAAACGCTATTGAAAATGTCTGGCTAAGGAACAATACAGCCAGCAGTATGGCGGCAATACTTTTCATTTCCTATAAATTTAACAAAAAATAACCAGTAAGCATTCCGTAATCCATAAGCGGTAATTAAAAAGAAAACCAGGTCAAACCTGGTTTTCAATGGAAACGCTGCATGAGTTACGTTTCCCGGGATATTAAACAACCTCCTGGTTAAGGTGATCAAGCTCTTCTTCGGTAAACAAGCGGGATCGGATAATAAACCGAATGCCTAAGGGTATTTCCAGGGAAAAACTGGAGCCTCTCCCCGGTGTCACGTCCAGGGTGAGATGTGTATGCTTCCAATATTCAAACTGATCCCTTGACATATAAAAAGGGCACCCGTCAATTCTTCCGAGGAGTACGTCACTTTCCCCGGTTTTAAATTCACCATCTTCAAAGCACATTGGCTGCGATCCGTCACAGCAACCCCCGCTCTGATGAAACATAAGCGGACCGTAGCGATTCCGGAGCTGATCAATTACTTCCAGTGCCTTGTCCGTTGCATCAATTCGTTTAACTTTTGTCATAAGAAAAGAACGAGAGGAGGAATTACCCCCTCCCATTCATCATCCAACACTATTATCTTAAAAGAATCCCAGCTTCTTCTTATCGTAACTGATCAGCATGTTTTTTGTGTTACGATAATGATTCAGCATCATCTTATGGTTTTCCCTGCCAAAGCCGGACTTTTTGTAACCGCCGAACGGCGCATGAGCCGGATACGCATGATAGCAATTCACCCAAACTCTTCCGGCTTTGATTGCCCTTGGCATCTGGTATATTTCATGCGCGTCACGGGTCCATAAACCGGCGCCCAGTCCGTACAGAGTATCATTTGCAATTGAAATCGCTTCTTCTGTATCCTTAAAGGTGGTTACCGACGTGACCGGTCCGAAAATCTCCTCCTGAAATACCCTCATTTTATTATGGCCTTTGAAGATAGTAGGCTCTACATAGTACCCATTCTCCAGGCCTGAATTAAGGCTGGCACGTTTTCCGCCACAAAGAACTTCAGCTCCTTCCTGCTTCCCTATATCGAGGTAGCTGATAATTTTTTCCAGCTGGTCATTGGAAGCCTGGGCTCCCATCATGGTATCTTCAGCCAGCGGATGACCCAATTTTATCGCCTTGGTGCGCTCTACCACCCGCTCCATAAATCTGTCATACACCGATTCGTGAACAAGGATTCGCGATGGACAGGTACAAACCTCACCCTGGTTCAGCGCAAACATTACCGCTCCTTCAATACATTTATCAAAAAACTCATCATCTGCATCCGCAATACTTGGCATAAAAATATTGGGTGACTTCCCTCCCAGTTCCATGGTGACCGGAATCAGGTTCTCAGACGCATACTGCATGATCAGGCGACCGGTAGTGGTTTCTCCGGTAAACGCCACTTTGGCAACGCGGGATGAAGTAGCCAGTGGTTTACCTGCCTCCGGACCATAGCCTGTCACTATATTAATTACACCAGGCGGAACAACTTCCTGGATCAGTTCCATCAGCACCATGATACTTGTCGGTGTCTGTTCGGCAGGCTTTACCACAGTACAACAGCCTGCCGCCAGGGCCGGCGCGATTTTCCAGGTGGCCATCAGCAGCGGGAAATTCCAGGGAATGATCTGTCCTACTACTCCCAGGGGTTCCTGCAGATTAATACTTACCGTATTTGCATCATGTTCTGAAATGGTACTTTCATCGGCCCGGATTATGCCGGCAAAATACCGGAAGTGATCCACGCACAAAGGCAGGTCAGCCGCCCTGGTCTCCCGGAGTGCTTTCCCGTTATCTACTGTCTCAACTCTTGCCAGGTGCTCAAGGTTCTCTTCGATAATATCAGCAATCCTCAGTAGTACCCGGCTTCTTTCAGCCGCTGCGGTGGTCGACCATGACGGAAATGCCTCATGGGCTGCGTCCAGGGCCTTTTCTACATCTTCCTTATTACCCCGTGCGGCTCTCGTAAATGCCTTCCCGTCGATCGGACTAATATTATCAAAATATTCTCCACTGCTGGGAGCTACCCATTTTCCTCCAATGAAGTGGTCGTACTGAGGCTTGAAATTTGGCCTGTCAACCGCTTTTTGAGGTTTGGTCATCGTTTCCATATTATGTTTTTTAGGTTATTGGATTAAATACTCTTCTGGAATTTTGTTATTTCTCTATTAAAATACTTTGCTGTCCGTCTCAAGTAGTTTGCTGATAATCCAAATCCGTTATTATTCAGGCAAATTTTTTCTGATCTGCAATTATTACCAGCAAATTCAGAACATATTTTGTTATATTGATAGTCCATTATATCATCCGGCCGTGTGAATAGGTATTTATTAGACAGAATTCCAGCCAGCGAGGAACGCTCACTTTTTACTCTTGTTGAGAATAAGACTTCCTATTGCTTTGATTCATGCGAACTGAGTGTTTTCGAAACTCATCAGAAAGCGGAAAAGGTCAACCTTTACTTCAATCATTTTTCTCTCACCAGCATGATCAGTGGCAAAAAGATCATGAAACTGCCAAATAAACCCGCTTTTGATTATCTGCCGGGAGAATCAGTAATTCTGACACCCGGTGAGCTTATGGAGATTGATTTTCCCGAAGCCACCCAGGGGAATCCGACACAGTGCATGGCGCTGGTCATATCTGATGACGTAATCAGGCAAACGCTGGACAAACTCAAAGAGCTTCATCCTAAAGAACACGGATGGGGAGACTGGGAAATTGATCCTACCGTTTTTCACCTCAATAATAATCAACAACTGGCAGAGACTATCAATCGTATTCTCCGGATCACGCGCAGTGAGAATGGTAAAGTAAAGGATATCATGGTTGACCTGACCCTGCAGGAAATGCTTGTGCGTCTGATGCAAACCCAGGCACGTTATGTACTGCAGCAGTCATCTTCAAAATCTGCAAGCTTTCATCCGCTGACGGAAGTGGTAATGCATATTCGGGAGAATATTACAGCAAAAATCGACATGAACAGCCTGGCCGACATTGCCTGTATGAGCCGTTCAAGCTTCTTTAAAAAATTCAAGGAATCCATGGGCCTTACCCCGGCCCAGTTTATAATGAAAGAACGTATTGGCAGGGCGCAGAAACTCCTGCAATATCCTGAAATGACCATCACCGAGATCTGTTTCTCCTGCGGCTTTGAAAACCTCTCACACTTTATTACTGCCTTTAAAAATGAAGTGGGCATGACACCAAAAGTCTACCAGGCCGGCGAATAATTATTTTTCCTTCCTGATCACCTTTGTATCTTTGGCAACTTAACACCGGGAGCCATTTCAACCGGTAAATTTATAACGCTAATTTTTCGTTCATGCTTCGTTACTTTTCATTTATTCTATCGCTTTTTGTAATAGCCTCCTGTTCAAAAGGCGTTGAACCTGAATCTTATGATCCTGAAGGATCAACCGATACACGCACAAAGGAGATCAGCTATCAGGTAAAGCGAACCTGGCGGATGGATAACGGCAGTCTTTCAGTAAGTAATGATTTTGTCTCTTCGAGGCTGAATGATTTCGTACGTCAAAATGATACATTGTACACGGCAGTGATCTCTCCCGAAAACGGACCGATTAATAAAAGTCCGTGGTATGCTTTCAGTATCTGGTCAGAAAAAGAACGGAAGATAACGGTCGAACTTAAATACACAGATGATTATACCCATCGCTATTATCCCGACCTGAGCCACGATATGGTTAACTGGACTCCGATAGATTCCTCCGATTTTGTTAATGACACGACCAATCAGGTGACCCGTATGCACCTTGAAATCGGGCCTGATACCTTATTCGTGGCGGCCCAGGAGATCATGACTAGTCAGTATGTTTATAATTACCTGGACAGCTTGTCCAAAATTGCCGGGGCACAAACAAAGGATATCGGGTACAGCACCCTCGGTAAACCCATCCGTTTACTTTCAGCGGGAAATCCTGCCAGTGAAAATGTGGTGGTGATCATTGGACGACAGCATCCCCCGGAGGCAACCGGCTTTCTGGCGTTGCAGGCGTTTGTAAATGATTTGATGAAGAACGATTCCCTGGCTGTTTCGTTTCGGGATGAATTTCAACTTATCATGGTGCCCATGGTGAATCCGGATGGAGTGGACATGGGACACTGGCGGCATAATGCAGGAGGTATAGACCTCAACCGTGATTGGTACTCTTTTAATCAGCCTGAGACGTCGGCTATCAGGGATTACCTGGTTTCCTGGGTTCAGGAGAATAACAAACAAATCCTTTTTGCGATTGATTTTCACTCAACCCAGGAGGATCTTTTCTATGTTTTTGAGGAAGATCGCGAAACGAATATGACTGGCTTTACACATAGGTGGCTTGACAGGATCGAGCAGGACCTCGGCGATTATGAGGCCAATCGAATCCCGACGAGTGGCAATTCTCCGGTTTCAACCCGTTGGTTCTATGATACGTTTGAAACGGAAGCTGTCACCTATGAAGTCGGCGATGATTCGCCCCGTAAGCGGATTGAGCGTATCGGTGAATCTGCTGCGGATGCTCTTATGGAGCTTATGCTATCAAAATAATCAGGTATGTATTACTACTTTTCCAGTAGTAGTTCCGGACTGGAAAAGTTTGATGGCTTTCGGCAACTCTTCAAAAGGGAAGCTATGTCCCACATGCGGTGCCGACAAAGAATATGCTTCCAGCTCACTCAGTATGGTATGCATCAGCTCTTTTTGTTCATACAGCCATATCAGGTTAAACCCATGCACTGACCGGTTGAGCTCGATCATTTTCTGCGGGTCAATTTTTGGCCTTGTCAGATACAACCAGGCAAGCCGTAGCCAGTTGGGCCGGTCTGACTGGTCACCGTAACGTGCCGAGCCATACACAACCATTCTGCCACGAGGCGCCAGCCTTTCATACCCGGCACGAAAAATTTTACCGCCTATACATTCCATGACCACATCCAGTTTTTCCCCTTTAAGTATATCGTCAAGGTCGCTTCCGAATTTACCGGAACGCACAATCCCGTGATCATATGCTTCTTGTTTAAGCAGATCAAGCTTTCCGGCATTCCCAACCGTTCCAATGGTCACCGCATTTTTCTTCTTTGCCAGACGGTTGGCCATAAGACCGACACCCCCCGCGGCACTGTGGATCAGTACGGTTTCATTCTCCTTCAACTGGCCCAGAGTATATAATCCATAGTACGCAGTAAGCGTCTGAACAAGAAAAGCGGCTCCCTGGTCATAGTTCCAGTCTACTGGTATCTTTTGCAAATAAGCTGATTCACTAGTTATATGGGTGGTATATCCTCCGAAACGTGTTACGCCCATTACCCGATCCCCTTTCGTGAATTCCCCCACGCCGGGGCCCGTTTTAATGACTTCGCCGGCAAATTCCAATCCGGGTATAAAACTTCCCTCCGGGGTTGCGCTGTAAAGTCCGAGAATGGCAAAAATATCGGCAAAGTTGAGCCCGATGCTGCGGACCGCCACAAGAACCTCATTCTCCCGTGGTTCAGGGATATGCTCCGTTTCCATCTGCAGATTTTTGATATTCCCGGCCTTGGAAACTACGTATGACTTACGTTTTACTGTCATTATCCACCAGTATTTGACCGGGCAAACATCCTGTTAAACAAACCCGACAAAATTTGCCCGGGAGAGTCGTCAAATGTTCGTCCTTTTTCTGAAATAAGCAGCTCGCTGCCCTGTTTTTCCAGGTCATAAGAAAAGATAAATTCACCACCGGGTTCCCACCCTTTGTTTGTACCAAACCGAAGGTCATTAAAGATCAGATGCCCGGGAGCCTGCTCACGAAGTGTATACCAGCCATCTGAGAGATCAACCAGTTTTTCAAGTAACAAGGTATGCGGAACTTCCTCCAACAAACCATGGTTTTTGGGATGAAATTCAAATTCCTGAGTGATGTTAGGGTCAAATATCGAATAATAACCGATATAGTATCCTTCCGGGGATTCGGCATTGACCACCCAAAGGATATTATTAAGTGGAGACGGCCGGGTATCCATGCGGGTCACAGCCAGGTTTTGTTCATCAAGAGCCTTTCTGAATACATCGTTTATATATTGCTTATTCAGTACAGTAAAAAAAAGGTAGGCAGAACTAATCACTATTCCGGCATAGTTAAGTTTTCGCCTGATTTGCCGGTCTTTCCGGTAGAACATGGCGGCGATCAACCCTGTGGCGAGCGGGATCGTGTAAAGCGGATCTATCACAAAAATACTTTTCCATGCCACTTTAACCTGGAGTGGCCAGAAGAGTAATGTGGGCCAGGTAGTAAAACAGTCCAGAAGTGCATGGGTAAATAACGCCAGGAAAGCAAGGATTGTCCAGTCTTTAAAGGTGGCAGGACCTGAAGAATGCAATCGGTGTATAAGGTAGCCCAACAGAGGTGCCATGATAATAAAGAACGGAATTGAATGCGTAATTGTCCGGTGAAACTGATTACTTTTCACCACATGCATAAAAGTGGAAGATATCACATCAAGGTCCGGAATAGTTCCGCAGATTCCACCCCATAGCGGTGCTTTCCATCCTTCTTTTTTGCCGGCTACTGCTTCGCCTACGGCAGCACCCAAAACAAATTGTGTTACTGAGTCGATAGCTGTTCGGTATTGGTCATTGACTGAAAGTATTTCCTGTAAAGAGAGGTTCTTGGCAGGAATGCCAGGTAAAGAAACGGATAAATAAGCAAATCCAGTAATTCAGACCCTGTACTGTATTCCATATCATCCACTATAAGTGTTTTATACTTGTTAATGTGATAAACATGGTGTTTATGTTTCCAGAACTTGAGAGGCCCCGGTAATTTAATTCCCTTATCTACAAAAAAACAATGATCGTCCTGGCGGTGGACTTCTGTGATTTTGCTGATCCACTCCTGTTTAAAAGGAAATTTGAGGTGTACAATGTCACCTGGGTCGGAACCATCAAACTTGATCAGCCTGGTCCCCGTTGGCAGCAGATACCTGAACAATTGCTCGTCAAAATTGTCCCAAACTTCGTTGATGGTACCCCTTACCGCGCTTTGAAGACGAACTTTCATATTGAATAAACAACAAAAGGGATGGGTTGTTCTGATTGGCCGTAAATTACTTTTCCCTGACAATCAGGCGCATTGACCGGATTTCATTCCCGTAATCAAGACGGATCAGATAAAGGCCAGGTATCATTGTATCCATGTGTATTTTCCCATCCGGATAGTCGGACCGGCCCATTGCCAAAACAGTTTTACCGGTAACATCAGTAAATCGAACACTTTCTGGAAGCTGATCTGTTAAAAGAGTGATTTCCTCGCCGGTACCAACCGGATTTGGATAAACCGAAACCCCGGTGTTCTTATTTGTCTCAGGAATTGAGGTGATCGTATTCGTGAAATAGGTCACAGCTTTATCGAATACCTGTTGTGCGATCTGATGCCCGATGTGACGCCCGGGCATATCATCTGCAGGCGGATGAATTCCACCCCAGATCCGGGAAATGCTCGAATGGTCTGCTGCGTCCCTGTATCTGGCCCATTGCAGTCGGATATCCACACTCGGACCTTCTTCAAAAACCAGGAATTCATTGCGGTGCGCGATAAATTCTCCCAATCCACCCGGGAAATACTCACTTCCTGTAAGCAATTCCAGTATTTCAGCGCCTGCACTGGAAAATGTTGAATGACCTGAAATATACCCTGCAAAGGGAGGCGTTACAAAGGTTGGGCGCTGGTACGGCCACCAGTTCTCCGCCAGGATCCAGCCGGCACCGGCCTGATCAGTAGATGGATCCGTGATATATCTCGGACCTTTCCATGCATACACCTTTATCTTATTGACATATTCATTACTCAAACCGGCTAGCGGGTCACCGGGTTGAACGAGTTCAATCGCTCCGTCTATCAGGGGTAATCCATGCTCATTGTAATTTGGAAGTGCCGGGTCTTCTGACTGTCCTCTGTCCGCCATATACCTGATTGCCGAAACAGGCCTGATATAGTCATAATATCCTTTTATGCCCCAGGCAGTGATTGCCACATCGTGCATGGCCCCACCCATCATCAGGTAGGACCTGACATCCCACTCAAGTGGCGACAATTCGTCCCCGGTACCACCAAAGCGCCGTGTAAGTTCCGGATGGTCATTCACATAATTAAGAATAGTAAACCAATGTCCGGGAGGAGTTTCAGAATCGGGTCCATCTGCCCAGAATTCGGCAAGTACCCGTGCATAATCACCCAGCGGTACTATCTGCGGAACATAAGGTTGGCCTGTCACAGGATTTACCTCATAGCCTGATCCATTATCCCCGCCGTTATTATAATCATAAAATGTTCTTAAATCGGAAGCATTCTCCGGGTATGCAGGATTGTTCCCAACACTAGCAGGCGAGATATCCATCATTATTTCATTTGAAGGATCCATCAGGCCGCTCCATACGGCTACCATGCTGTGATTCCACTTGTAATCATCTGAAAGACCGTTGTCATTGCCTATGTTGGGAGGCGCACCGGGATCAAAATACACCGGAAATTCCAGTCCCTCCCTCTCCTTCACGCTCATGTTCCTCTGGCTAAGGGCAAACGGCTTGACCCTGCCCCATTCAGGACTGAGAAATGGTGGTGATTCGCCGGTCGGATTGCCACTCTGGTCAATGAAATTGTCCAGTAACAACGGCTGCCATCTGTTAGGGTTCGTGATAAGCGGATTACCAGGCTGATTAGGATCCAGCGGTTCGTTTAATGGCTGGTAAAAAGTATTTACGTAACTGTTTGCCTCATTGGATCCATCCTGAAGTCCGAATTCGATGATTTTCGAAGCAAGATAATTCCCCAGGGCTGCCGGTGACCCGCTTGAGTAGTCAGCTGAATTAAACCCGGGGTCATAGCCCAGTGACTCCATCAAAAGCTGATTATTTCGCATAATAGCCGCGCTGCGCGGTGAATTGACAAAACGATGCTGGAGAAGCCGGTAGACTGCATAACTTATGGCCTCATGCTGGGCCGCTTCTCTTCCTTCCGGATCCTCAGGAACTTCAATGCCGTCGAAAGCACAGTAAAAGCCCTGAAAGCGGCGACCCAGAAATACATTAGCTACATTTTTTCCGGAATAGACTGCCCACATGTCATACATGGCCATCGAAACATGAAAGAGGTTCCGGGCATGTACGGTAGGCCTGGCAAAGTCATTCCTTATCCCATAAAGCAGTGCCTCATTCCATAACCTTGCCACAGATGGATCCTCAAGCTTTTCCACTGGCGCTTCAATAAGATTTGAAGCTCCCTTTGAATCGTGGAATGCCAGGAACAAGCCAAAAAGCACAAATGACATGATACCTGCTAAAAAATAATTCTTCATCCTCACCCCGGGTTAAAACCCGGAAATTCCTTATAAAAACTTAGAATTCCCAATAATTAGAACGCCAATATAATCAGCCACGCTTAAATACATAGGTATTTTTATCCGACTCACTGTCGTCGTACGCATACCCGTCATAGTCAAATCCTTTAAGCTCGGCCGGGTTGGTGATTTTATGTTCCGCCATGTACCTCACCATAAGACCTCTTGCCATTTTGGCATATACGGCGATGATTTTGTAGGCTCCATGGTTAAAATCTTTAAATACAATATCAATTACATGTGATTTCAATGCTTTAGTATTGGCTGCCTTGAAATATTCCTGTGAGGCCAGGTTTATGATAACATCGTCCTCCTGCTCTTTCATATCTTTATTAAGAGCACGGCTAATCTTCGTTCCCCAGAATTCATAAAGAGAGTTATATCCGTTTACTGACAAATGAGTGCCCATTTCGAGGCGATAAGGCTGAATGACATCGAGCGGACGAAGAAGTCCGTACAGTCCTGAAAGTATCCTTAAATGCTCCTGAAGATATGCTATGGATTCTTTATTCAGCGAATCAACGTCCAGGCCGCGATACACGTCTCCCCTAAAGGCAAAAACAGCCTGTTTGGCATAAGAAGGCCGCTTTGTGATGGAATAATTTTCAAACCTTTCGACATTCAGGTCGGCCAGTTTTTCGCTGATATTCATGAGGGACCGCAGGTCGGCACTATCCTTTTTGCGAAGTACTTTAACCAGTTTGTTTGCTTCAGTTTTAAATCGGGGAAAGGTTTCCTCCCCATCGTAGGGATGCTCAAAATCAAGTGTCTTTGCCGGTGAAATAATCGCTATCATGCTTTGTCCTTTTTAATTAGTAACAATTATAGGGTCTTATTGATTTAAAATCCATTTAAGTGAAGGTAAATAGGATTACCGTCGTGTTTGGGCAAATTAAAAAATGAGAGTAAATTAGATGTAAACCTCCTCAATTATGAAACAAACGATAACTATTCTGCTCATTTTATTTTCTGTCACCTGTTTACGGTCGCAGGACAATGATCCGATTATTGGCGCCTGGCAATCCTCTACTGAAGACGGACAACTGATGATGCTGATAATCACCCAGGAGCATTTTTCCATGACCTACTTCCGGCTTGATCCGGCCGAATTTATTGCTACACGCGGGGGCAAATGGGAACGTCTGCCCAGTGATTCCCTTCACCTCACTGTGGAGTTTGATACGGAGAATAAGGAATCAGTAGGAATGTCTGCCAATCAAATGGTCACGATAAGCGGGGATCAAATGAAAGGAGAATCATACACCTGGTCCCGGCTTGATGACGGAGGCCCGGGTGCACTGGCTGGTGCCTGGCTTATCACAGGGAGAAAGAGGGACGGAGAACTAAGTCAAATGACCCCCGGCGCCAGGAAAACCATGAAAATACTATCAGGTACCCGTTTCCAATGGATCGCCTATAATTCGGAAACCGGCGAATTCTTTGGTACCGGTGCCGGAACCTATACAACCGAAAATGGCAAGTATACCGAGCATATCCAGGTTTTTTCACGGGACAATAACCGGGTTGGGGCCAGCCTGGAATTTGACTATGAATTGATTGACGGTGAGTGGCATCACAGCGGTCTCAGCAGCCGGGGTGATCCTATTTATGAAATATGGACCAAGCGAAGCAAGCTGGGACTCTAACGGACACCCCGTCCGGCAATTACCGCCTGGGCGGCAGTACGTCCTGAAGTCATTGCAGCATTCAGGGATCCGTATAAAAGATAATCACCCGCAACAAATACATGGTCCTGGATCTTAACTGCCGTATGCGGCATATTGTAGGCCGTCAGGTCCACTTTAGGAAGTGCATGAGAAATGTCATATTCTTTGATAAAATCCAGTGCACTTCCCTCCTGTCCGGTTAATTCATTCCATTCTGCTTTTACCTGGCTGATAATTGCTGTTAAATCAGTATCAGGTACATCTACAATACTCACTGACAACAAATGGCTCTGGCTTTCTGACATCCCGCTATGTAACTGGGTTGGATAACAGAAATTATTAATGAGGCGATTGCCGGTTGTCAGGCCTAAACGGGGTCTTCCGATAACCGGTTCCTGAACACGGAAGTACAAATTCAAGACACGATGAAAGTATTGTTTCTGATCCCTGAGGCCCGGTAACAGGAGGTGTGGATAGGTAGTAATAATGACATCTCCGGCCCTGTATTCTCCATCCGAAGTCAGAATTCCTTTATGGGTAACTTCCTCTGCACGCACATTGTACCTGATCTCTGTCTGAGCAAGCCCGGAAATCAATTGCTTGGGGATAGCCTGAATTCCATTTGCCGGCAACGCGGCAAATCCTTCTGAAAACATCTTAAATACAAATTCAAATAATCTGCTGGAGGTGCTAAGGTCGGTCTCGAGAAAAATTCCTGAAAAAAAAGGCCTGAAGAAGTATTCGATAATCTTTTCGGAAAAGCCCCGGTTCCGGAGATAGTCTATGGTAGATCCTGACTTCCCGGAGAATATGTCGGCAGGGTCATCATTCCTGAGGTCCTTGATAAGACGGGCGAGTGTAAGTTTGTCACCAAAACTTCCAATACCGGAAAACAACATCTGTAGCATTTTTCCGGGATTACGAAGCGGGTCTGTAAGTTGGTAGACCGTATCGCCTGTGTATACATCGGCCCCGGGTTCGAACCGGGCCAGGTTAAGCGATTCATAATCCAAATAATGGCGGGCTTCCGGGTAGGCGGTCAGGAGAACCTGAAAACCATGGTCGAGTAAAAACCCTTCATAACGGTCCGTTTTCAACCTGCCTCCAGGCACGTCAGAAGCTTCAAGGATAAGCGGATTTATTCCGTTCTTTTCAAGTTCAATGGCAGCGATAAGTCCGGAAATACCAGCCCCAATGATTACAACATCGGCATGTTTCATAGATCTTCAACAAGTATGTCCGGTAACTGTTTGACCCGCTAGCGATTTTTAAACTTATCCTCCCAGAAGCGGGCTTCGCGCTCACGTTTTTCACGGGCCTTCTCTTCAGGACTCAATGAATTCGCGGAGGAGGAAGTGAAATGAAAAGCATGGCAAATGTCGCACCTGTAGACATTTTGAGGACCTTCTGATTCTGAATAGCCATGCCTCGCACGCACCTGAACCAGTGCTTCCCGTGCTATTACTTCGCTGTCAAAGCAGCGTTTTCCGGTCGGACAGTCACGGTACATGATCAGGGTGCTGATGGTAGCATTTGCCCGGAATTTTCGAGGAGTTCGTAAACCAGGTTGTGTATTCTGGGGCGAATATTCATGGTATAAATCTTTCGGTTGTCCCGTGTCGGGTGAACCCGGTTGGACAGGAATATAAACAGCAAATCATTCTCCGGATCTGCCCAGACCAGTGTCCCTGTGTATCCGGTATGTCCGAAACTGGCAGGACTTACATCACGGGCAACGCTGCTGCGTGCTTCGTCGTATTCGATAAGGGGCTTGTCGAAACCCATTCCCCGCCGGTTATCCTGATCACAAAACTGGCATTTTGTGAATTCAAAAACGGTTTCGTCTTTCAGAAAACGTCTCCCGTTATACATACCTCCGTTCAACAGCATCTGGTATACCTTCGCAAGGTCCCTGGATGTGGAAAACAAGCCGGCATTTCCGGATACACCGAGCATCATGGCAGCGCCTTCGTCATGAACCACCCCGTGCAGTGTTTCCATCCTGAAGAATGTGTCTACCTCCGTGGGTACAATGCGTGAAGCAGGAAACCTGTTGAGGGGATTGAAACCGAGGGTTTCTGCACCCAGCGGATCATAAAAATGCGCACGCAAATAAACATCAAAGTCCAGTGTGGACATGCGTTTAACATAATCCGGGATCAGGTAAAATGCGAGACCGGAATATACATATTCTTTATTTTCACTTACGGGCGACTTCTTGATCATTTGGTAAATTTTATTGGTCCTGAAGTCGCGGTGGAGAAAGAGACCTGTGTCGGAAATTCTGTAGGGGAATCGTGAAGAGGAATCGGATGAAACCGTATTCCATTTAAAATCGCCGTTCTTACGTTGTGATTCAGACCAATAAGGTATCCAGGGTTTCAGACCGGCCTGGTGGGCCAAAACTTCCCGCATAGGCAGGCCGGATTTATTTGTATGATCAAATTCCGGAAAAACATCGGCGAAAGAATCATCAGGATCAAAAATTCCCTGGTCATACAATTCCATAAGCGACAGGGTAGCCGCGGTTGTTTTAGTTACGGAAGCAAGATCATAAATGTCTGAATTCTCTACTCGCTGATTATTCTCATAGGTATGATAACCGAATGACTTCTCATAAAACACTATTCCGTCCTTGGCCAGGAGAATCTGGCATCCGGGGAATGCACCTGAATCAATGGCTTCAAGGACAATTCGTTCAATCCCTGCATTCAGACTGTCCGGGTTGATACCAATATCAGCCGGTGAACCATCGGTCAGCGCATGACGATTAGGTATTCCATTATTATCAAAATGTTTAGGGGGTTCTTCAGGAACGCTGAAAAACATAAACAGAAATAACGTGAACGGGATTGTCATAAGAACAAATCTATAAGGTAATCCCGTCAGATGAAAGCCACTCACCTTAAATGATTATTTAATATTACCAGGTAGAATTTTTAAGTTTGGTACATGCCCTCATCACATCCCGCTGACTGATCTGGCCGATAAGCTTACCTTCCCTGATCACCGGGAACCGGCGAAGTTTTGCATCCAAAAATAATTTTGCCAGCTCAAAAATGTTCATTTCAGGCTCGATGGTATGTACATCTTTTGTCATATGTTCACTGACTTTTCTGCTGAGGGAAGGAGTGTTCGTATATTTTCCGCGAACCACCTCCTTGAGACAATCTCCCTCTGATATGATCCCAACAAGATTATTATTGTCGTCCACTACCGGACCACCCGAAATACCTTTAGAGGTGAGTGTATCAATCACCTGATCCATCGTCTGATCGGGATGGAACGTGATGAGTCGCCGGGTCATGTAATCTTCAACCCTTACTGCCTGTACTTCTTTTTTTGGCGGAGCCATAGCTACGCCTCGATAACTTTTTACCATAGAGTGCGCTGTTTGGAGGAATAAGGAAAATAGTGAATTTCGGCCAGAAAAACAAGGTACTGAGCACAAAGTCTGCTGCAGCCAACTAGCCTATAAGGTAACGCGACTGCCTGATTCTGCCGATTTATAAATGGCCTCAACAATACGGATATCGCGCATTCCTTCTTCTCCCGGCACTAATACCGGCGTTTTATTGATAATTGCCAGGGAATCGTCATCCATTTGTTTTGCCTGCTGATTAGGCACAGATTTATCTAGGTTTTTTCCGTCGCTGGTCGTCCCCTGTATTCCGGAATAAGCCTGAAATGGCTGTAATTCATACCATCCGTTCTGACAATCAACATGGAGCCTGTTAAGGCTTTGTCCGAAACTTGTGATACAATCAGCCTTGACTCCTTCAGGAAATTCAAGATTAAAATGCATTGTCTCATCTACTTCACTAAACATCTCCGGACGACTGGTTTCCATTCTGGCTGTTACGGCCACCGGTTCCAATCCTGTCGAATACCTGGCGGCATTTAAGGAGTAAACCCCCATGTCGTACATGGCACCCCCTCCCATTGCTTTAACCAGCTTCCAGTGGTCAGTCCGCCCCTCCCGATACCCGGCTGCTGCTTCCACAAGGTTTATGGATCCGTAAGGCTTTGTCTCAGCCCATTTTATTATGGTCTGTGTATTGGGCTCATGCTGCATGCGATACCCGATCGACAGCTTAACCTTGTTCTTATTGCAGGCGTCTATCATTGTCTGACATTCACTTGCAGTAACGGCCATAGGTTTTTCACACCACACATGTTTTCCGGCACGCGCCGCAATTACACTGTATTCCATGTGCAGGCTGGGAGGAAGAACAATGTAAATTACATCGATGTCCGGATTATTAGCCACATCCGGCATGGTTTCATAGTTATAGACATTTTTATCCGGAAATCCGTATTTCTCCTGCCAGGGAGCAATCTTTTCCGGACTGCCGGTAACAACACCGGCCAGGTAACAATGCTCAGTCAATTGCAGGGCCGGGGCAAGCAAATCGCGACTGTAATACCCGAGACCTACCAAAGCCACTCCCAGCTTTCTTTTCTGCCTGGGTAGTATTATAGAAGGAAATACGGAGGTGCCGACCGTCAACGAAGCTCCGGTCGCCAGAAATTCACGTCTCGAAACTTTTTTCATAAATAACGGATTTCAGGAATGTCTCAGGTTGTGAGAATATTTCGAACCGACCATCCTATGAATGCGGCAGGCCGGTAAATCCACCAATGCTTGCCTTTGAGTCGAATCGTTTTTTTATTATTTACATACACATAAACAGGCATGTCAATAGATTTCAGGAATTTCCGATAACCCATGGCTCTGCGGAAAGTCCGCATCGGCATTCTGGAGCTGTAATAATTTATTTCAAGGATCATTTTGCCATTTCCCGCAGACAGGTTTATCTCGGTATTATCCGCTGCGATGTTAAAATTCTCCTGGGTTGTAATCTTCCTCATATGTGTTTAAACGAAAAACATCCGCCTGTTAGTACTTAATATTAATCCGGAATGTCAGACTGGTCATAAGTATACAATTTATCTGCCCCAATTGTTTGCTATTGTTTCTGATCAAATGCCGGGGAGTCCATTGTATTTTTCAGAATTTCGCTATGGTCAAACGCCAGTTCAGGTAGTGATTCTATTGAAAACCAACGCGCCTCTGCGGCATCTGATGAACCAACCGGCAAACATTCTCCTGTACACCAACCGGTGAAGGCAATGGTTACTGTCGGCCCCCTGGGATCTCTCCCTGGCTTGCCAAACGCTCCTGTCTGATGCAACGGAATATTCTTCAGACCTGTCTCCTCCTCAAGCTCCCTTGCAGCTCCTTCCTTCAAATCCTCATCCTCTTCAAGAAAGCCCCCTGGAAATGCCCACTGGTTCCTGAATGGATCATTCTCACGCCTGATCAACAGTACCTCCGGTTTATCAGAAGATGCCATCCTCCGGAAAATAACGGCATCCACGGTCACTTTGATCTTTTGTTCCGGCAATTTTTTAGGTTGACTCTTCAATAAAGATACCCATAAATGTCTTTAACTAAAAGAGTTATGCAGCCGGGGCGATTTCTTTTTCGGATTAACGTACTATTTTCCAAGTTGAAATGCCCTGGTGATGTTAAAACCAAACCGGACGTCCCCGTCAAAAAAATCACCTGTTGTCTCTGCGATAAACCCCTTCTCTATCATGGCCCGGCTGTTTGTTACATGAAGCTGAAATACATGCCCCCCTGTCTCAATATCAAACCCTACGGCTAGTGAATTATAGGTGTCTTCATTTAGTTCGTTAAACTGATAATAGTATTCAAGGTTAAGCGATAAACGCTTTGTAAGTTTAATTCGTCCGCCTGCCCCGAGAGCAAACACATCATTGGTAAGGTCTTCCTGACCTATTAAATTGAAATGGATATAGGAAGGCATCAGCTGTATGGAGACATGCTCATTGATTTTCCTGGCAAAGAGCAATTGTGTAGTGTAAGCCAACTTATCATTGAAATCCCGTTCATTAACCTCTGTGGTTTTTAACGTCTTTACCGTAACAGATGTAAATGCCGTGACGGAGATCGGCACTTTACTATCCCCGGAACGTTGTCTTAGAATACGGTATTTGAAAAAAGAGTCGTATGTTTTTTCGAACGAACTTCTCCCGATACCCACATACAATCGATCAGTCACCCCATATTCAAGCGCAAGCCGGATATTGGACTGGTCGAGACCAAAGAAATCGTAGCCACCACTTTTTATGTTGCCAAATCTGTGGGATATAACAAATTCCAGCACACCTCCCGGACGATTCTCCACACTTTGTCCGTTTATAAGCCGTGTACCCTTGAAAGTGGATTCCACCACTTGTGAAGATGGCTCCAGTTCACTCTCAAGATCAGAAAGTAACTCGTTCTGACCGCTCGCTTGAACTGCTGCAAACAGAAATACCAGGAGAATTACAGGGATTTTCTTATTCAACATTCTCCTTCTGCAGGTTTAAGTTAATGGTCACTTCAACAACTCTGGCAATATTCTCAGAAACCACGTCGGGTATCTCAATCTCAAAATCCGCCACAATTACCTCGAAAGTAGCTTCCGCCCTGAAACCCGAATTGGTCGGAATGATGGTTACTTCTGTTTCCAGGTTCCGGGTAATGCCATGGATGGTCAGGTCACCGGATACCTTGATCGTACCTCTTTTCGCAAGCTTTTCGGGAGAATAATCCAACAACGTGCCTGTAAACGTTGCTTTTGGAAATTTATCAGATTCCACATAGGACTCATTGAAATGTTCCTGCATAAGCGCTTTTCTGAACTGAAATCCTTTCATGAGCATGGTAACGGCTACTTCGCCGGTAGTCTGATCGGTGACAGCCAGTACCTGGTCATTGGTAGCCGAAATATTCTCCAAAGGGGCCTCAGAAAAAAAAGTTGCCTGGCCGGATCTTTCCACAAACCGCTGTCCATTCACTTCGACCGTCAGGAAAAGAATCACTATTGTCAGTATTATTCTCATAGTTTATTATTCAATGATGGCACCATTATTCAAGACCACGTCCAGCAGCAATCCTGAACAACTTCCCTTTACAATCACTTCGCTCCCGGCTTCAGGTAAATGGTTCGGATCAACCTGTAATTCAACCCTGACGCGGGTCACACCCTGGCCATTCAATACTACGGTAAGCGGGGTGCCGCCTTCGATCTCATGGATCTCCCCGCTCACCTGTAGTATTTTCCCTAAAAATTTTTCATTTCCGGCTTGCTCATCCACTGCATATGCCGCTGCTAATTCCTGAGCTGTCAGGATATAGGCTGCTTCTTCTCCTGCAGCAGAGGCAGGCGGACGGAAAACTTCCAGCGCAATGAATATCCCTGTCACTACCACTGCCATTCCACCAAGTAATAATTTACCTTTCATTACCTCTAATGATTAATTGTTCGGTGCACCATCATCAACCCAGCAGGCAATAGCCTGGATCATTTCAGCAGGAAGCGAACCGACCGGAGGCATCGTGCCGTTACCGGTCCGGGTCTTGATATTAGTGGCATTGCTCTGCACATTACTTAGTTCCCTGAAATCAGGACTTTGAGTCCCTCCATGGCAGGAAGGCACGGCACAGTTTGCATCGATAATCGCCTTGATATCATTCTCCCATGATACTCCGCTGAGTACATGTACCTCCTGAGTTATTTCGCAATTCTGGCTGTCATTGACCCGCAACAGGTAAGTTCCCTGGGACAGCCCGCTGAATTCATTTTCATCCTGAAAGTCTCCCTCACCAATAGCATACTGATAAGGACCAATACCCTCGCTGGCAGTAACCGTAACCATTCCATTCGACTCGTCACAACCCGATGCCTGCAAGGCCACCTCATCAATGATCACGCCGCCTTCGTTATTAACTGATGTCGTTACGGAAGCAGTGCAATCACCATCATCAACTGTAATCGTATATCCCCCTGCGGCTAAATTTTCAAACGTTCCGGTAGAATTCTGCCCGCCACCACTTAATGAGAATTCATAATTGCCACTTCCCCCGGAGGCCGATACAGTAATTTCACCGTTCAGCTGGTCACACGTGGTGTTGGTAACTGTGCTTACTGAAACCGACAAGGTGCTGACCGAGCAATCAATTTGTGGATCCTCTGATTCAGACTGACAGCCCGCAAGTATCAGAAGAAAGGCGACTGCAAGTACAGTGAATGTGTTCCGGTTATTCATTTTTGTTTCGGGTTAAATTGTTTGCGAATTGTGAAGAATAAAGCAGCCCCGTTCAGTGAAACATTTCCAAATCCTATTTCCTTCAGGGGAATTTTAAAGTAGGGTTCCGCGGACAGGAACAGGCCATCGCGGACCCGCCATTCCACTCCTGCTCCGGCATTGAGCATTCCAAAAAATGCCGTTGAATTTTCATCTGTGCTCCAGCCATTGTAGTCCTGATAGGCATACGGGAAATAATAGTCATACGCCTCGTTCAATACGATGTAACTGCTGATGCCGGTCGATGTCAGAATCCTGAATTTTGAATCAGGGTTCCAGATATAAGTTATGTTAACCGGGATATCCAGAATGCCGCACAAAGCATCCACCTCATCGGGTATCATCCCGTTTGTATTGTAATCCCAGTATCCTTCCGGTGGCGTATAATCGGCTCCACTTGCCAGGTACGCCTTTTTAGCGTAGAATATCCCGGTTGAAACCCTCCAATGGGGAGCCAGTGAATAATAGGCCGAGACACCTGTCTCCCAGGCGAGTTTATAGTTGCTGACCGGCCCCACCCCGTTCAGGTCCGGTGCAATTGTCAGGCCGGCCGACCATCGGCCCTGGTTTGCTTCAGGGACGGACTCCCCGTCCTCATTAATTCGTTTGGGACCGATTACATCTATATTACTTATTTCAGTCGTACGAATTTCAAATATCGGCAAAACGGCTGAATATTGAGGATTGAGGTATTCAATCGGATTTAAAATGAACTGGTTTTCACCAGCTGGTCGTTGCTGCGTGGTTATTGGGTCCTCTGCCAGCCTGTTCCCGGATTTATCATCCGCATTTGAATTCTTCTGTGTTTTACGTGCTGTCTCATTTTTCACAGCCTGCGGAGCGGGATTATTATCCGCGGCGGGAACCGCTGTCCTGGGCGACACTTGCCCGGACGGCACATTACCATCCTGAATATCCTCTGCTATGAAACCGGTTTCCCCGGTACCGGATGGATCAGCATTTCCAGCATCAGCTATTGGTTTATTAACCACATCATTCTTTGAAATGCTTGTTTCTCCCGAACTGGTTACATTGGAATTGCTTTTGATATCAGCTTCGGAATCCACTCTGATACTTGCAGAAACCTCATGATCCGGATCTGATACCTTGTTTTCCGGATCTGATACCTTGCTGTCCTGCAACATCTGCTCATTAGTGAGCATCTCGCGGTTCTCCACATCCGCACCCGGATAAAAGTCATTAGCAAACCATCCTGCAAGAAAAATCAGCAGTGCGCCAGCTCCCAGCAGCAGGTAATCTTTCCACGAATACCCTTTGACTCCTGCCAGACTGTCAAATTCGTTGAGCTTTTGCTCCATGGCATTCCAGTCCGCTTCCTCAAAAGGGATTTCACCCTCCTGCAAATGCAGATTTAGAAAATTTTCCAGGCCTTTTTTATCTTCCTTCATCACGAATAAAGTAATTGGTCAAATATTCCTGCAACTTTTGCCGGGCCCTGTGATAGTTCGATTTTGATGTCCCTATCGAAATATTTAGTATGGCAGCCACCTCTTCGTGCTTGTACCCTTCTATAGCTATCAGATTGAAAACAGTCCGATAAGCATCGGGCAGTCGCTGCACAATGGAGATCATGTCTGCATAGGAAATTCTTCCCTCGAGGACATTTTCCTGAAGAAGTGTCCCTGCATCATCCAATTGAGTGGTTTCTATCTGTTTCTGTGATTTTTTGAAATGGTCAATAGCACAATTGATCATAATGCGCCTGAACCACGGCTTGAATGGCTTATCGAGATTGAATTTTCTGATATACTGAAATACACGCATAAACCCATCATTCATTATTTCGACGGCATCCTGTCTGTTTTCCGCATATCTGAGGCAAATACTCATTCCATAGCTGTAGTAAATTTCGTACAGCTTTTTCTGAGCGCCCCGGTTATTCTTGCGGCATTTTCTCAGAATAGACTCGATTTGTTTTCCTTCAGAATGCAAAAGTGTTCAGGCTTCTTATTTGCCTTTACTTGCATGTTACAACAAATGGTTGCGCGGGAAAACTAATTTTTATAGGAAATTCTTCGAATGTGCCACCGGGCGTGTTTTTAAGCGGTTTTCACGCGGGCCAGGGAGCTGATGACATTTTGGGCTTGTACGATATGACGCTCGTTATGGTATATAACTACCCTGAACACATCACCCAGTCGTAATGTCATCCATGGCGCGATACTAATGGAGGCCCTTGTTTTGTTCAGATCAATTTTCATTGCTTCTTCAAGTAAATCAGACGTGATCTGTTGTTGTTGGAGAAATGCCTGAAGTACCTGCCGGTCCAGCTTTTTGCCAGCCGGGTTCATTGATTTAAACGTGGATATCTTTTTCGATTTTTCCCCGGGAAGCATCATTTTTGCAAAGTAATCTCCCAGCCAGCCTGGTCTGAAATCACGCGCTTCCGGCGCAGGGGGTGCAGTTGAAATCCGTTTACTAATCTCAGGCAGGTAAAAATTACTGTAGTAGCGAAGATGTTCTATGCATTCAAGTACATTCCAGCCGTCGCCAGCGGGTTTGTGCCGCAACATCGCATCATTCATTTTTTCAAAATCACGAACTTCATCCGTAATGCGGTTGATTCGCTGCTTCAGGTCTTCAAGTAATTCATCTCTCGATATCATAGTAACAAATATCCCCAATCAGGGTCAGGGAATCATTGATTCAGATCAAGACTTTTAATTCTCGACAGGGTTTCCGGGGTCATCCGGAGATAGGAAGCAATATATTTATGGGGAATTTCCTGGAACAAATGCGGACTGCGCTCGAGCACCCGACGGTATCGTTCGGACGGTGAAGAGGTCAGCAGATCCTGCTCCCGTTCCATTTGCTGGTAAACAAACTGATGAAGCAGCTCATCCCAAAGCTCCATGCGCTCCGGTGTAGCCCGGATAAATTGCCGGTATGAATTCCTGCTGATCCAGCGCAGTTCTGTTTTTTTAATGGCCTGAATGATGAGCGAGGTTGGCTTGCCAATCATGAAGGAATCCAGGGCGGCAATGAGTGAGCCCTGATAACCAAACCGAATGCAGTGCTCGGTGTCCCCGTCACAGATATAAATCCTGAGGCTACCCTTTTTAACGTAATAAAGATTCGTATCTGTTCTGCCCCGGCTTACCAGCTTTTCATTTCTGTTCAGAATTTTCTCCCCTTCCCACGCCGACTCATTATCCAGTTCCGAGAGCAGTCTGCTGATAACATCCATCAGTTAAGGGCAAAGGAAACCGGGAGAATGTAACGCAGGCTGACAGGTTCACCATCAATTTCAGCGGGTTCCCAATCCGGCATATTCCTTACCACTCTGGCTGCCTCTGCATTGAGTAATTCATCGTCTGACGGGTTGATCACCTGCACCTCCGTTACCGTTCCGTCTCCACCAATAATAAAGGATATGCCTACTACCCCTTCTGAACCATTCTCCAGAGATTTGACAGGATATTGAAGTTCAGTTTGAATAAAACTCACCAGTGCCTCTTTTCCACCGGGAAACTCAGCAAGTGTTTCAGCCTCGGTGTAAATACGCTGATCGGCATCGTTCAGAATAAAGGCAAATTCTCCTGCAATGCTGTCATTAACAATCAGGGAATCAGGGGCTCCAGCCAGGCTGTCGGGACCATTCGTTCCTGCAGTATCCGGGGATTTCTTTGAACATCCTGACAGGATCAGAATGATCAGGAATAATATGATCCGTGAATACTTCATAACAGCTAATTTAGATCAATATTATTCCTGAAGCAAAGCCTGCTTTATCTGCACTCAGAGAAACTTGTAATTCGGCGGCTGCATGTCATTCATCCGAAGGTAAAGGTTGGCTTTGGCCCGGTGATTTGTGGTGTGGTCATGGGCAAAAAGGATTACCTGGGCCACCGTAATTTGTGTCTCTTTACTAAAGGGCCTCGTCTCGGAGAGTTGCTCCTGTGAAAGGCCTTGAATGGTTTCCATCATGGCGTCCATATTCCCGGCCATCATCTCACGAATTTCCGCTTTGCTCATGGATGATGCGTCGGGTTGCTCATATTTCATGTTCTTGCCCTGGATCATTCGCTCGTTAAAGAAATGTACAGTGTAAGCGATATGGACCATCTGTTCGCCAAATGTCATGCTTTCTTCTGTGGGTTTATAGTTGAATTTTTCTTCCGGCATAGCATCCAGCACCTCCAGGGTATGTGCTTTAGTCATTTCCCACATGGGCATGGTAGTTTCCACTATGGACGGCATTGAATTTGTCTTGCTGTTGAAGGAGGTGAAGAGCAGGGCTGAAAATCCGAATGCCAAAAAGACGATAATCGTAAAGACTGGTTTCATGTTAAATTGATTTTGGTAAAATAATGGAAGTGACCCCCGCCTCCGATTGATAATTGCCAGGAAAATACTGGTTTAATTTATATTCAGGAGGAAGTGCACTATTTTTACTATATGATAAAGTTAGCGTTTAAAAATGATGATACTATCCCCCAGCTTGGGTTAGGAACCTGGAAATCCAAACCAGGTGAGGTGTATAAAGCCATACAATCCGCCATCCGTCTTGGCTACCGGCATTTCGACTGTGCGTTCGTTTACGGAAACGAAGCCGAGATCGGGCAGGCCTTCCATAATGCATTCGAAAGCGGAGAGGTAAAACGGGAAGATTTATTCATTACGTCAAAGTTATGGAATACCCACCACCGGAAGGCAGACGTGGAACCAGCCCTGAAAAATACGTTAAAAGACCTTCAGCTTGATTACCTTGACCTTTACCTGGTACATTGGCCCATTGCCATTGTAAAAGAGGCTTCGTTCCCGGTAAAAGCAAATGAATTTATCCCTGTGACGGAGATCCCGCTGACTGAAACCTGGGAAGCGATGATTGCCTGCCGTGACAAAGGCCTAACGAAGCATATCGGGGTATCCAACTTTTCCATTGCTAACCTAAATCAGCTAATACGGGGATCTTCGGTGGTGCCCGAAATGAACCAGGTTGAATGTCACCCCTACCTGGATCAGAAGGAATTGCTTGCTTTTTGCAAGGATCATTCAATTTTAATGACTGCTTATTCGCCATTTGGTTCTCTTGACCGAAGTCCGGCTCTCAAGGGAGAGAATGAACCAAGGCTTTTCGATGATCCGGTACTGAAACGTGTCGCCGAATCACATGACTGTACCCCGGCGCAGGTGATCCTGGCCTGGCAGCTCGGTCGTGGCGTTTGTGTCATTCCCAAGTCCGTAAATGAAAAAAGACAGAATGAGAACCTGGCAGCCGCTGAGCTGCAGCTGTCCGGAGAAGAGATGCAGCAAATAGATACACTGAACAGGGACTACAGATTTATCGACGGTACATTATGGACTCCCGAAGGCAGTCCTTACACACTTGAGTATTTATGGGGCTAGTTGCCGGTCTCTTTTGAACCTTCGGTATCCGGTTCTTCCTCCCCTTCCTGATCCTCGGCCGGAGGTTGTCCGCCTGTGATGCCGTATTTTACAATATTTTTCTTTTCCGGGCTGCTGTCATTCTCCTGCTCGATAATTCCCAGGTCAAGGGCTCTCGATTTCCAACGGTCCCTTGCGTAAGCCTGCATATCTTTCTCACTGTCGTATTCGTCCATTATCTCCTCGCCGAGTACGGTTTCCATGATATCTTCCAGGGTAACCAGTCCGGATACTCCTCCGTACCGGTCTGTGGCCAGCGCAATATGTTCCTTGCTTTCCAGGAATTTGTCAAGTAACCCGGGTAAGGTTACTTCAGAGGATACCATAAGAATGTCCCGTTTTATTTCGCTCAGGGTCACATTGGGCATATCTTCTGCCAGCTTGGTCAGGACTTCGTTTTTATGGACATACCCGGTGATATCATCCCGGTTTTCCTGAAATACCGGAAATCTTGAAAATTTGAAAAAATCTTCATTCTGATACAGCGAATTAACGGAAAGGTCTTCCTGCACCATAACCATGACAGTGCGGGGCGTCATGATATCCTCTGCCCGGATATTCCTGAACATGACCATGTTCTTTAGCATTTTTGATTCACCCTTGGCAAAAATGCCTTCTTTATGACCGATTTCCGCCATCGCTGTCACTTCAGCCCGGCTGATCGTCGATTCTTTTTCCTTTTTTGAAAGCACCTTCGTGATCAGCTGCGACAACAGTACCAGCGGATACATTAGAACAATCAGGATCCGGAGTGTCTTTGCAGTAAACCCGGTCAGTGACCTCCAATAGTTGGCCCCAATCGTTTTTGGAATAATCTCTGAAAACACAAGGATAAGGAGAGTCAGAACCACCGATGTGGCAACGAGATAAGAATTACCAAAAACCACAGCAGCCTGAGCACCTACACCGGCAGCACCTACAGTATGGGCAATGGTATTAAACGAGAGAATAGCTGAAAGTGGTTTGTCTATATCCTCCTTGAGTGATGCCAGCTCAACGCTCAGCGACTCATTCCCCTGACTTTTCAGTGATCCGATGTAGGAAGGAGTGATGGACAATAGTACTGCTTCCAGAATCGAACACAGAAAGGATACAATGAGGGCCAGGAAAAGATAGAAAAGAAGTAAGGTCATATACTTGTTGGTTTGTTAAAAGTCGCGGGTGATGCCATATTCAATTGCGAATTTCACCAATCCCGCTGCGTTTTTAACACCCAGCTTGGCCAATAGGTTTTTGCGATGTGTATCTACCGTATGCGTACTGATAAACAGCATTTCGGCTATTTCAGATGTTGTCTTTTCCTGTGCGATTAGTTTGAGGATTTCCTTTTCACGTTTCGTAAGCTGTTCGTGATGTCCTGCAGCTTCCTCTTCTTTCTTGAGAATGCGTTTGACTTCTTCGGAAAAATAGATGTTGCCGTGATGCACCTTCTGGATAGCATAGATCATCTCATCCCGGTTCGTGTTCTTCAGCAAATACCCGCTTGCTCCGTTTTCAATAAGCGAATGAATAAACTCCGGTTTGTCATACATGGACAGGATAAGGATTTTTACCTCGGGAAATTCAGGAACAATTTTTTTTAAGGTTTCAAAACCGTTCATACCCGGCATATTAATGTCCAGCAATATCACATCCACGTCCTGCTTCCGCAGTGCATCCAGCACTTCCGATCCATTGGTGGCATGCGTTACAATATTAACTGACTCATCCCGGGAAAGGGAAGTCCTCAAACCATCAATTATCAAAGGGTGGTCATCTGCGATCAACAACCGAATAGGTGCCTCGGTATCATAGTTCATTGTTCAGTAATTGGAAATTTGGAGAATAATTTGTCAATAGCCTTGTCAATTCTGGTTTTCATTTTATCCTGATCCCCTGTAATAGTACCAGCCGCCACACCCTGCCATACCATTTCATTGCTTTCTGTATCAACCATATCAATTTTCACTGTTCCCTCTTCATATTCGCGAACGACTATTTCCTCGGACTGCCATGTATAATTACGGGTCCCCATATACGGAGGGGCATCCCGAATATCCGTTTCACGGGTTTGCTGCTTGTCTTCCTTGTCTGCCGCTATGTTGATTTTTAAATCCGGATTGTCGGAAGTCTCAAGTCCCCGTTGGGTCAGCTCACGGCTAATGGCATCTTTCAACACCTGGAAATTGGGATATTCGGTGAGACCCATGTCATCAGTAAAAAAACCGAAAGTCTGATAGCGATTGAAATCAATACCAGCTGTCTCTTCAGTTGAAATAACACGAACCGGCGTACACGCCGAAACAATCAATAAAAGAAAGACTGCCCGTTTCATTTTCTTATTGGTTAATTGGTTTTATACATCTGAACCCGACATGCTCCTGGCCGGTGTATATCTCGGAAGGCATACGTGCACTCGGACGATAATTGGAACAATATTGCTCGCTGCATAAATAACTCCCTCCCTTAATGACCCTTTTAGGAGCATATGGCTCCGCCGGATCCAGCGAGGATTCCGGTCCTTTTGGATTTTCACAAACTGTGATCGAAGCATACATCTCGTACGCATCGGGCCGGTACCAGTCAGAAGTCCACTCCCAAACATTTCCGATCATATCGTACAAACCATATCCATTAGCCGGGTAACTTTTAACAGGGGCGGATGACGAAAATCCGTCAAAGTCCTGCCGGTCGTGCGGAAAGTTGCCCTGGAAGAAATTTGCCAGGTATTTCCCATCCGGCATCAGTTCGTCACCCCAGGCAAATGCCCTTCCATCCTTGCCTCCCCGTGCTGCAAACTCCCACTCGGCTTCGGTCGGAAGACGTTTTCCTGCCCAATTTGCATATGCCTGAGCATCTTCAAAAGCCACATGTACCACAGGGTGGTTATCTTTCCCGTCAATATTGCTTTCAGGTCCGTATGGATGTTTCCAGTCAGCCCCGTACACCCAGTTCCACCACTGGTAATGATTGTTGAGCGGAACCGGCCGGTCAGGCGGAGTAAAAACCATTGATGCCGGACGCAACAGACTGTCTGCCGGTTTTGGAGTACCCGGCGGTACTGTTTTCTTCAATTCTTCCCAATCCACCGGTCGTTCCGCTACGGTCACATAGCCGGTTGCTTCTACGAATTCACGAAACTGCTTGTTGGTTACTTCAGTCTCATCCATCCAGAAACCGTCCACTTTTACCTGGTGTACCGGTCCTTCACTTTCGTATGCGTCATCAGAATTGCTGCCCTGAACAAAGGTTCCGCCTTCTACCCATACCATGCCTTCCGGGGCTTCTCCCGGACCTTTGGCGGCCACAGCGACTGGCATCGATTCATCATTGTTTTCGGTACCGGCAGTGTTGTCACTACATGCCCACAACAATACCGATAAAAAACACACAAGCAGTATTCTAACCATCTTTCCCATCGTTAGACCAATATACAAAGTAAATAATCAAGACGACAGCACGTTTCACTATAATCATGCATGAACTGTGTACTTCGGCAAAATCTTTTTAATATCACACTCATGGATCGCCATATTTTTTCGATTCTGATCGCTTTGTTTGTGCTGACCGGAGGCATAACCAATGGGCAGGACCTTCTTGGGAAACAGGAAGTTGATTCCGCCTTTGTTGGTTTCGACTATTCAGACTGGTCAGCCCGGGTATTCTCTACCTATAAATATGCCACAATTGTCATCAGGGACGATGATGCGCGTGTCAAATACCGCCCCGTTGATCCGCTTAGTGCAGGGATAGGATTCTCCTACAAAACCTGGGTCGTGGATATCGGATTCCGGCTCAATACCAATTCGGTCAATCACACAAAACGCATCGATCTGGCAACTTCCGCACTTATCGGACCACACCTTATCGACATTGGTTTGCTGTATTACAAAGGTCTCGAGGAAATCACTGATAATTATGTTGACCCGTTCAGAGAGGATGTCAGTTCGCTTACCATGAACCTGGACTACCTGTACTTTCCTAATTTCCGTAAGTTTTCCTATACAGGCAGTCGCACAGGACTGGGTTTCCAGAAGAAAAGTGTGGGGTCTCCACTTGTCGGAGGTTTCGCGGAACGCCATTACACCAAGGGCGACTCCACCCTGGTACCGGATTCAGATGAAACTAACTTTGATGACTCGATGACTTTCAGCAATTTCAGTAACCGATCGGCCGGAATCCTCTTCGGATACGCACAGTTTCTTCCGTTGACGGAAAATCTTTACGGAGCAATTATCCTCACCTCAGGTGTCGGTGGATACTGGGGAGTCAGGGAATACGACCTCATGGATGATAATCGCACTTCAGGTGTTATCTTCCAGCTTAACCTGTACATGGCACTGGGATATAACTGGAAAAGGATTTATGCGATCATCAACTATGGGAACGACAACCGGTTCATGGAACTTGGTAATGACCGGCACTACAATTATAACATAGGCCGGATCAAATTTGCTGTGGGTTATAAACTGCTTAGAAAACGCTCCTGAGCCCTTTTTGAAAATTTGTTTAATTTTTTTTACTAATCGTTAAACAAAATACCCGGTATCTTTGCTATATTATTGAATTTAAAAACAATACTATAATGAAGAAGATAAATTTAACCATACTGAGTACTATTTTCACATTGTTTCTCTTTTCTGCCAACGCACAGACCATTTCCGCATTGGCTTCGCAAGCAGATGATTTAAGCACGCTTAACGCAGCCATTAAGGCAGCCGGACTGGAAGAGACACTGAAAGGCGACGGACCATTTACGGTTTTTGCTCCTACTAATGAAGCCTTTGAAGCGCTTCCCGATGGAGTTCTGGAAAGTCTGTTAAAACCGGAGAACAAAGATAAACTGGTTGCTGTTCTAACTTACCACGTGGTTGGAGGCAAAGTAATGTCGTCAGACCTGAAAGATGGGTCCATGGCTAAAACGGTCGAAGGAAATGATGTAAACATTAAGGTGGGTCCGAAAGTTAAAATTAATGACGCAACTGTCGTCAAAGCAGATATTAATGCCGATAACGGTGTTGTACATATTGTAGATACTGTCATCTTGCCGCCATCGTTGCAGTAAGATGATTGTTGGTTGATTGTTGGTTAAGGGGAGCCCTCACTTCGGTGAGGGCTTTTTTTTTACCTCACGTCCCAGTAACTTCACTTTATGTTCAGCAAAGAAGAAGCAGAGCGATACAGTCGCCACCTACGCTTGAAGGATTTTGGTGAAGAAGCCCAGGAAAAGCTAAAAACTGCCAGTGTATTGGTGATCGGGGCAGGCGGACTGGGCTGTCCTGTTTTACAGTACCTGATCGCGGCCGGGGTTGGAACAATAGGTATTGCCGATCCGGATGTGGTGGCACTATCCAATTTACAGCGCCAGGTGCTTTATACAACTGCCGATATCGGACAGAAAAAAGCGGACGTTGCTGCCACACGTCTTAAAGCACTGAATCCCCACAGCACGATCAATACGTATACGGAACGTGTTAATCATCAAAATGCTGACAGGCTCATTAACGCTTATGATATCGTCATAGATACGACCGACAATATTCCTGCCCGCTACCAGATAAGTGATGCCTGTGTCCGGAATAATAAACCGCTCATATACGGTGCGATTTTTCGCTGGGAAGGACAGGTTTCTGTTTTCAATTACAGGAATGGTCCGACTTACCGCTGTTTGTTTCCGGAACCGCCCGGCGAGATAGTTCTTTCCTGTGATCAGGAAGGTGTGGTGGGTGTTGTTCCCGGTATAATCGGTTCTCTCCAGGCACTGGAATGCATAAAGCTCATCACAGCAACAGGTGAAGTCCTTTCCGGCAAGTTGCTGTCCGTCGATCTGAACACTTTTCAGACAAGCATTGTAAAATTCAGGCGAAGGGATGAATCCATTCTAAAGGCCTACGAAGATCCCGGCATTACAGAACTGGACACCGAAGGAATGCACCAACATCTTGAAGAGCAGAAAATAACCATACTGGACGTCCGCAATCCTGATGAATTTGAGCGGGAGAATGTAGGAGGTTTAAATATCCCCCTTCCTGAGCTGCGGAACCATTTTGGCCCGATCATGGAAAAAAAGTCCGTAATAGTCATTTGCCAGTCCGGACGCCGATCGGTGGAAGCCATCCGGCAGTTACGCGAAGCAGGGTTCAGTGGTACTTGTTATAACTTAACAGAAGGCTTGTCACCTTTCCTTGCCAGTCGCACCTCGTGATTGACTGAACTCTACACGAACGGTTTGGATTAGAAGTTTAAATCATACTAAATTACGCCCGACCAACCTTCACCTTATGACCCTTGACAAGAAACGCTTTGAAGCGCTGGATGTATTTCGTGGTATGACCATCGCTTTCATGATCATCGTAAATTCGCCCGGCGACTGGGGCAATACATTCTCACTCCTTCTGCATGCTGACTGGCACGGATTTACACCAACCGATCTGGTCTTCCCAAGCTTCCTGTTCGCCGTGGGAAATGCCCTTGCCTTTGTGGCAAAACGATGGGAAAACAGCGATTTCGGACCGGTTTTTAAAAAGGTTTTCATCCGGAGTATCATTATCTTCTTCCTGGGCTACACCATGTATTTGTTTCCTTTTGTCGAACATTCGGAGAATGGCCTGCAATTAGTAACCCTTTCCGACTCAAGAATACTGGGTGTCCTTCAGCGCATTGCCCTGTCCTATTTCGTCGCCTCCATAATGATTTACTTTATTAAGCCACGTGGATTATTTATCTGGTCGGTCGTCTTTTTGCTGGCATACTGGCTGCTTATGTATGTTTTTGGTGATTACACCCTGGAGAATAATGCAGTTCGAACACTTGATCTCTGGCTGTTTGGCCCGGACCATTTATACCATGGTGACGGGATCCCGTTTGATCCGGAAGGGTTATTAAGTACCCTGCCCAGTATTGTGAATGTACTTGCCGGATTTTTACTGGGCATTTACGTTCGTGATGGCGTGGATTACCGGAAACTCTTTATGATAATGGCTGCCGGTGCAGGCTTACTTATAATCAGCTATTTGTGGCATTTTGTTTTCCCGGTTAACAAAAAGCTCTGGACGAGTTCCTTCGTAACCCTTACCACAGGTCTTGATTTTGTACTTATCGGTATACTGATCTACCTGCTGGATATGCGAACCCCACCATTCAGGATGGGTTTTTTCAGAACGTTTGGCAAGAACCCACTCTTCTCCTACCTGCTTTCGGAATACCTGATAATATTATTGCTATTTTTCCGGATCGAGGGCCGGTCGGTGTATGGAATCATTTACCGGGGCATATATGAACCCATTGGAGATAAGATCGGTTCGTTGCTGTTTGCTCTGTCAATTATGATGATAGTGTGGCTTGCTACCAAATGGCTCGACAAACGCGGAATTATTCTTAAAGTCTGAACATTTGGATATTACTTGTCAAGTGCGGAATAAACCTGTTTGACAAAATCCCGTAATTTCGACGGAGCCAGCCACCTTGTCACAATAACCAGGTCATTCTCCTGATCAACAACGATAAAATTGCCGCCGAAACCGGCTGCATAATACAATCCGCCTGGCACCCCTTCCAGGTCGTCAGGAAGGAGCCACCACATGTACCCGTAAGAATCCATGGCCGGCGACGGACGAGTAGCCATGTCTATCCATTCCGGAATAATGAGTTGATGGTCTTTCCAGCGTCCGTCCCTGGCAAACAGCAGTCCGAAACGGGCCTGGTCATAGGTATTGACAAACACACCTCCTCCCGAATGTCCACCCCCGGTGACTGACTTCATGCTGAGTCCGTCAATATCTACCCAGGCATTGTCATAGCCAAACCATCGCCAGGTTGAAGAAGCACCAATGGGATCCATTATCTCTCGTTTCAGCACCTGAGGTAATGGTTCACGTAAAACATGTAATAAACTATATGCCAATAAGTTAACCCTTACATCATTGTATTCAAATACGGTACCGGGCTCATTCAGGTCCCTGTACTTCCAGTCATCCAGATCTCCTTCAGAAGGAGGACGGTCAGCCCAGTCGTCCATACCAAACAACCGGCCAGACCAATCAGAAGACTGAGTAAGTAAATGTTCCCAGGTTATTTTTCCGTTGTGTCTGCCATCAAATGAACCATCCCAGACATAATTTCGGACTGGTTCAGTGAGATCTGGTATTGTGCCAGCCTGCCATGCGACAGCCGCTACGGTGGACAGGTAGCTTTTTGTTACGGAGAAGGTCATATCAACCTTGGAGAGGTCGCCCCAGGAGGCGGCAATGTAGCCGTCTTTAATGATTAATCCGGCCGGACCACCCCTTTCTCTTACCGGACCTTCAATATCATGATAAGGTTCGGAGGCAAAGCCTTCAAGGATAGCAATTTTAAGGTCCCTGGAGCCTTCGTATTCATTCTCCAGGGCAAATTCCATTACTCCATTAAGCAAGTCTGTGTCAAATCCCTCAGAGGGTTTTTCCTGCCATTCACCGCGCTCAGGAAAATAGCGCTCCTGGCCCGGGAGTGAAACACAAATTGAAAGTAGTGTGAGTAAGAATATCAGTCTCATGGATCAGTAATTTCAGGTATTCCTAAATTACTGAAATTCCCGAAGCTCCTAGTCTTTTACAATAGTGAATTCAACCCGGCGGTTAAGCTTTCGTGTTTCTTCATTGCTGTTATCCGCGATAGGCTTGGTGCCCCCATACCCCTTGCCGGATATCCTGCGACTACTGATACCTTTGTTTACCAGGTATTCTTCGACTGATTCCACCCGCGCCCTGGATAACCTGAGGTTATGTTTAGGAACACCACGATTATCTGTATGGCCTTCGAGACGAATTTTGATGGACGGGTTCGCTCTTAGGAAATCCACCACCATATCAAGTTCAGGGAAGGACTCAGGTAATATATCAGGTTTCGACTGGGCAAAAAGAACATTATGCAACTGTACGGTAGTGCCTACTTCCACCGGCTGAAGCAATATATTTTTTTCAACTGGCCCCGTGGTACCCTCGGTGATCTCCACGGTTTCAGAGGCACTGATGAAACCCGCTGCATTGATCTGGATCCTGTATGTGCCGGGGGATAGATAATTGTAGGAATAAACACCGCCGGATTCCACATTCACCGGGGTCGATTCATTCTCCCATTGTACATTTAATGATGCAGCCGGTACAGGTGTTTTATCATTGGCATTCTTTATAGTACCGAAAATAGCCTGTTTGTCTGTCAGGACCGGTTCACTTACCACAAGTGGCGTATCAACTTCCACCGGTTCGATTTTATCGTCTTCACGGGACGAATAGTACTTAATATCACTGTACCCGTCACTGTTGATGGTGGATGAAAATAAGGCAAAATCATCATATTCACGATAGCCCAGTTCACGTCCCTGCGAATTCACGGCATTAACAGGAACGGGATCACTCCAGTTTTTCCACGATTCATCAAGGCGCGTACTCATAAAAACATCACTGCTGCCTTTTCCTCCCTTTCCATTGGAGGAATAGTAGAGTGTCTTTTTATCGCTTGAAAGGAAGGGTGTGAATTCCTGGGCACTGCTGTTGATCACTTTACCCAGGTTAACAGGCTCACTCCATTTGCTGCCTTCGTTGAAACAAACATAAAGGTCTTCCACTCCATTTGTATTATATCCCTGGATGGACAACACCATAACCTTGCCGTCCGGCGAAATATATCCGCTCTGCTGACGGGAACGGTTGAGGAAGTAGGGAATACTGATATTTTCAGGGCGGCTCCATCCGTCTCCGCGGCTCACGGCACGGGAAATCCCCTGGGTGGAGGCAGAGGAATTATCCCGGTTGTAATGATTATGAAGATAGATCAAACGATTGTCTACGGAGAATCCCAGCACCGCATTGAACCCGATATTATTTAATTCACGTGCGTTTTTGGGCGTTGACCAGCCTCCTGATTCATCCATAACACTGTACCAGATATCTCCCGGATCGCTGATCCCGCCGGTATTCCCTTCAAAGTTGGTACGTGTAAAATAGATCGTGCGCCGGTCAGGGGAAAGAATTGGCAACTGTTCGTCTGCCGAAGAATTCAGATTTACAAAAATATCCTGTCCCGAAACAGTCAGAAGTGTTGAAAAAAATAAGAGGAAGAAAAAAAATCTTTTCATAGCGGCATTTTGTATTACAAACTTAAGGGCTATCACCAATTAGTTCAACACCCGGACGACAGATCCTGTCAATTTCTGGTTAAAATCATGATTTTGGCAAAATACTGACATAAGGATTGTCGCGGATAAGGAATCTCCAGGGTAATTTGGCGTCTTCACCCGCGTAATCCACACCGATCCTGACATCATGAATAATGTCACGCTTACGAATGGTTTTTCCCGGACTGATCCAGATTTCATCTTCTGTCAGACTGGTCCCGTTCAAATCCGTGGTAATTCCCATCGCCTGGGAGAGTTTACCTGGCCCGGAAGTCAGCTGGTTTTCCGACACGTTTGATCCTCGCCGTTTTTTCATTATATCAAGACCAAAAACGGGTTCCACTCCTCTGATGAGTACTGCCTCCGCTGTTTCCTCCCTGTTGGTGACCACATTGAACAGGTGATGAATACCATAGCAGAGGTAAATGTATGCAACACCACCGGAGGCAAACAGCATTTCAGTGCGGGTTGTCCGGCGGTTTAAATGAGCATGGCATGCTTTTTCAAGGTAGGAATACGCTTCTGTTTCCACAATCATCCCGGCCACCGGCTCATCGTTAATCCGGGTCCAGAGGTATTTTCCCAGCAAGTCCTTTGCAATATCTGTGACACTCCCCTGTTGATAGAACGTCAAAGGCAGCTTTTCACTATCAACCATTTTATGTAATTTTCAATCCCATAAACATAAACCATTCCAAATAATGAAAAAAACGCTTTTAATTAATGCAATAGCACTTTCCTTTCTGTTGGCCTTTGGCTCCCTGCAGGCGCAGATCCAAATGCCGCAGGCCAGTTCTCCTGCCTCTGTTACCAGCATGGTCGGCCTGACTGAAGTGAAAGTGGATTATTTCCGCCCTAAAGTAAAAGACCGCAAGATTTTTGGCGAAGGCAGCTCCTATTTACAGCCCTACGGACAAATCTGGAGGTCTGGTGCAAACTCAGGCAGTGTCCTGTCATTAAGTACAGAAATCACCATGGCAGGCACCAAGGTCCCTGCGGGAGAATACCTCATATTTACGGTTCCCGGTAAGAAAACCTGGGATTTCATGTTGTACAGCGACTTATCAATCGGTGGCAATGTGGCAGGATACGACAAGTCAAAAGAAGTGCTGAGAACTTCCGTGGAGCCAACCAAATTGTCTCAAAACGTAGAAGCACTCACCTACAACATCAGTGACATCAGTGAGGACAATAAATCTGCCGCGCTCGAGCTCTCATGGGCAGATATGTCAGTTAAGGTACCCTTTACGGTTGATTTTGATGAAATCGTAATGGCTGATATTGCAGAAAAGACAAAAGGGGAAGCAGATCCGAACACCCTGATCCAGGCGGCTAATTACTATTATGCTACAGACCGTGACATGGCGCAGGCACTGGAATGGATCAATAAAGGTCTTGAAGCAAATCCCTCTGCTTTCTGGAATGTCCACCTGAAAGCCAAGATACTGGCTAAACTGGGCCGGAAAGATGAGGCGATTGCTACTGCCGAAGAATCCAAGCGCATCGCGAGTGAAGCAGACAGTGATTTCGGTTACGTGAAACTGAATGACGACCTCATTGCCGAGATCCGGAATATGTAATCTATTTTAAGTTGTTAATTTGAGCCTTGCACCTCATTGGTGCAGGGCTTTATTTTTTCCCGATGAAAAGCAGGAACTGAAATATAAATCCAAAAGCTATGGTTGCAGAGACGCCGATCAGATTAAACCAAAGGTATCCTATATCGGTATAGTTGTAAAGCACAAGAACCATCGTCTGTGACACGATTGTACCGTAGAAGATAGCATTCGCTTTAATGTAGCGGATGTAGAATGCCGAAAGAAATATCCCAAGTATACTGCCATAGAAAAGGGAACCGATAATATTGATGAGTTCGATCAGGTTTTCCAGTAAAGAAGCATAGGTCGCAAAGGCGATCGCGAGAAGACCCCACATCAGGGTAAATAACCTGGATGACAACAAATAGTGTTTTTTAGACCCGTCCTTTTTAATGGACCGTTTATACAGATCCACCGTGGTTGTTGAGGCAAGGGCATTCAGTTCTGATGCACTGGACGACATGGCAGCGGAGAAAATAACCGCCAGCAGCAATCCGATCATGCCATTTGGCAGGTATTCCGTTACAAACGTTATAAAAACATAATCCGTGTCATTGGTTTCTGCATCCGGATTTACCCGTGTGATCAGCTCCTTGGCCTGATCACGAATTTCTTTTTCCTGGTTTTCATAACCAGCTATATTCTCCCGGACCCTGGAAATAGCCGCGTTATCTTCATCCCGGGCTACCTCCACCAGTGATTCCATGGCCTTTTTCTTTTCACTGACAACGTCCAGGTATTGCCCGTCGAGTTCTTCCATTTGCTGTGCGTATTCCGACGCATACACATCATCAACAGCGGCTTTGTTGAATATCATGGGCGGTGCGTTAAACTGGTAGAATACAAACACCATTGCTCCGATAAAAAGGATAATGAACTGCATCGGTATCTTGAGCAGCCCGTTAAAAATCAGGCCGAGCCGGCTTTCCTTTATTGAATTCCCGGATATATAGCGTTGCACCTGGGACTGGTCAGTGCCGAAATAGGATAACCCGATAAATAAACCCCCAATAAGTCCGGACCAGATATTATAACGGTCGGATAAGTTAAACGAAAGATCAACTGCCTCAAGCCGGCCCATATGCCCGGCCACGTTCACGGCATCACCAAATCCTACATTCTCCGGAAGCATTTTCACGATGAAAATACCCGCCAGGATCATCCCTCCCATCATAACGCCCATCTGCTGCTTCTGCGTAACACTTACTGCGGTAGTTCCACCTGAAACAGTGTAGATTATAACCAGCGAACCGATGATTATATTGGTAAGCGTTAGGTTAAGATCCAGAATGGTCGAGAGAATAATGGACGGGGCGTAGATGGTGATTCCTGCCGAAAGACCACGCTGAATCAGGAATAACAGGGATGCCAGCGAACGGGTCTTCAGGTCGAATCGTGATTCAAGGAATTCATAGGCTGTATAAACTTTCAGCTTGTAAAAGATGGGGACAAAAGTAATTGCCAGGATCACCAGGGCGATGGGCTGTCCCAGGTAGATCTGTATAAACCGCATACCGTCTTCATATGCCTGGCCGGGTGTTGACAAAAACGTAATGGCACTGGCCTGGGTAGCCATAATGGACAAGCCGATGGTCCACCAGCGGATAGACTTGTTACCCAGCAGGAAATCATCAATATCCCTGCTGCCGCGACTTTTGTAGACCCCATAGGATACAATAGACAAAATGGTTACCCCTAGGACAATCCAGTCTAATGAATTCATTAATACAGATTTGTGAAGAGGTACAACATGATGATGTAAAAGACGAGGGCAGAAAGCACAATCACGTACCAACCTCTCCACCTTTTAAAAACCGGCGGTTTATGTTCGTCAGTATGAAATTTATTATGAGCGGATTTACTCGCCATTTCGATCGGTTGATGACTGGTCACTTCCCAGGGAAACGAGATTTGTGAATAATTTAATGGCTCCCGGTACCCCTGCAGGCAATTCTCTGAACCATGAATAGCCCGTGTAAATATAATGACCATTCCCATACGGAGCTACCAGCAGTCCGCCATTTCGCGCATCCTCACCCGGATCATTACTGGATAATATCGGCACAAATGCGTCATCCCACTTGTCAGGAAAATATAATCCCCTCTCCTGAACCCAGTTATCAAAATCACCCGGTAGAATGACATTTGGTTCATTAACAACCGGATGGTCAGGCGCCAATATGGTGACAGGCGCATTTTCATCGGCCACCCGGTCCCTCGATAGGGTCAGTGGATAAGGTGAGAAATTGTCCGTTTTGAGCCGGTGACTGGTATTGTACTGGACGATAAGTGTACCTCCTTTCTGTACGTAGGTTAGTAAATCATCCATATGAGCACCTATATTTTCAATTGTATTAAGTGCACGCACGCCCAGAATAACCGCACTAAGTGATTCCAGGTTCTCCTGGGTGATATTTTCGGCCTGCAATTCGCGCACATCGTACCCCAGTTCCCTAAGGGTTTCCGGCACCGCGTCTCCCGCGCCCTGAACATACCCGATAGTATGCCCGTATTTACGGATTGGAATATTTACCAATCTCGATTGCGCCTTTGGAAAAATAGTCTGGGCCGGGATATGATCATAGCGGATGGATAACTCTGACTTTTCATACCGTTTTCCACCTGCTTCCACGTAGGCATTAAGCTCTGAGGTATTCTCTTCGGTTGGGGGTGTCACCTCAAACTGAATGGTACGTGGTTCACTCGGGTTTAAATTTCCTATTTCCTGGCTGGACGGCTCGATCTTCCAGCCGTCCCCGGCTTCAAGGGACACAGTAACAGGAGCACCCTCCAGGTAGGAAGTCACCACCACATCAATCATCTTTGAAATTCCTGAAGGGAACAGGTGAACCGGGGTCGGGATTTCCACCACTGCGGGAGGTGCAATTACCAGCGGCCTTCTTTGTTCGCCCTTTACCGGGTCGGTCCATTTGTAAATGACAGGCACGCTGAAGCTCACCACGGTTCCACTGAAGGATACTTCCAGTTCTGCTTCCATCACCGGCGGGTTTTCGGGTTTGCCGATCATGGATTCATCAGATACCTTGTACATGCCCAGTGTTCCTTTTTCCCTCAGCCAATAGGGATTACTGAATTCTTTATTCTCCGGCACCGTAATGGGCATGGAATACTCCCACTTCCGGTTATTTTCGAGCTTTACATCCGGTGTAAGCAGATTGTCCTGCATCTTCACTTTCCCGAGTGTCAGTTCCCGGGGACTCCGGTTGATCACTTCAAAGCTTATCTCAGCCTCTTCCCCGGGATAAAGCCGCCAGTCTGATGCCCTGGCCTCCAGATACAACCCGGTAATATCCCGAAGGATCAGGTCAATCTCCTTTAGTTTCATGTCGCGCCAGAACGGATCGTCCAGCTCGCTCACTATTTTCCTGACCTCCAGCATGCCGGCAAGGGTTGCGGAAGGATCATTCAGGTCATAACCATTTATCAGAGCCTCAATTTTTTCACCAATTTGATTGCCGCCTTCTACCCTTCCCCAGGAAGTATCAATCCCCTGAAACAGGTCATCCTCAGCAGGTTCACCCATTTCAAATTCGAGAAACTCCAGCTCTTCGCCCCGGCTTCCGGTCACCCCGAATCCCTGACTCTTATGCTGGCTTCGGCTCAAGGCAGCAATCTCCGTCATAGATTCTCCAAGCAGTGGATTGTAGGTCCCCACATCCATCGCTACAACGCCAGGCTCATCACCTGTCATATCCGGATTCCACCAGCGTCCGGTATTGGTAAAAAGCCGTACAGGCTGCCAGGTTTCATATTTGTCCAGCTGTTCAGGAAAACTTGATTCGCTGCCCGACAGGTCAAATGCCTCCTGTGCCATGATCGCTGAAGAAGTATGATGACCATGGCCTGCCCGTGAATCAGGCGGAAACCGGGTGATAATGACATCCGGGCGGAATCTGCGGTAGGTACGCACCACATCTGAAAGCACCTGCTGCCGGTCCCAGATTGAAAGGGTCTCGTCTGCGTTTTTCGAATAGCCAAAATCATTGGCACGTGAAAAGAATTGTTCACCACCATCCGTACGCCTTGCCGCAAGTAATTCCTGGGTGCGAATCACACCCAGCGCCTCACGGATTTCAGGGCCGATGAGGTTTTGTCCGCCGTCTCCCCTCGTCAGGGCAAGATAAGCCACCCTGGCATACCTTGCATTCTCCAGGTAGGCGATCATCTGTGTATTTTCATCGTCAGGGTGAGCCGCGACGTAAAGGACAGAGCCAAGAAAATTAAGTTTTTTAAGTTTTAAAAGGATCTCAGAAGCATCCGGCTGAGGCTGAGCCTGAAGAGTGACCGCTGTCAGCGCAAGCACAATGGCTAAAATATTTTTAAGCATACCGTTGTTTAAGGTGTTGGTATCATTAACGGAAACAAAGAATACAGGTTTAGTTTAAAATATCGTAAAAATCTCTCACTTTTTACAGGAGCGGTCGAAATGCGTGAATCTGACACACTAATGGCGTGTAATCCAGTCAGAAAAAAATGCAAACGATTGAAAAAACGGCAGCCTGTATGCCCTTGTTTTTTTTATGTAGATTAGCTTTTGAAATGCACCGGAAACTATTTATTTCGATAAAAATTTAACCATACGTGACCAACGAGAAATATTATATCATCGATTTTGACAGCACCTTTACTCAGGTGGAAGCGCTGGATGTACTTGCCGAGATCGCCCTTCAGGATGACGATCAGAAGGAGTCTAAAATCCGGGAAATCGAAGACATTACGAACGAAGGGATGGATGGCAAGCTAACGCTTAAGGAATCCATTGAGCGGCGTCTTGACTTACTGGATGCGCACAGAAAACACCTGCCGATGCTGGTAGACGCGCTGAAGGAGAAAGTTTCTGCCTCCTTCCGGCGTAACCGGGACTTTTTTGAAAAGCACTCGGACAAAATCTACATCATTTCCAATGGCTTCAAGGATTTCATCGTACCGATCGTGAGGGAGTACCATGTGCAGCCGGAGAATGTGTACGCCAATTCATTCGTTTTTGACCAGGGCGGGCGCATCACCGGGTATGATGAGAACAGCCTGCTTGCCTCCAACAATGGAAAGGTGGAGCAGTTGCGCCAGCTTCAGCTGGAGGGGGATGTATACGTCATCGGCGACGGGTATACAGATTATGAAATAAAAGCGGCCGGACTGGCCAACAAGTTTTATGCATTCACGGAGAATGTGGAGCGCTCTACGGTAACAGAGAAAGCAGACCATGTGGCTCCCAGTTTAGATGAATTTCTTTATATGAATAAGTTAAACACCGCCATTTCTTATCCGAAAAACCGCATCAGTGTCCTTCTCCTGGAGAATGTGCACCAGGACGCGGTAGACCTCATGAAGGAGGAAGGATATAATGTTTCTGTTTATCCGGCCGGGCTGGATGAGGATGAATTATGTGAGAAGATCAAAGATGTAAGCATTCTTGGGATACGATCGAAGACAAATGTGACAAGGAAGGTACTGGAGAATGCCAACCGCCTGATTGCTGTGGGGGCTTTTTGTATAGGCACCAACCAGATCGACCTTGATGGCTGCCTGGAAAAAGGAGTTGCGGTGTTCAATGCCCCGTTCAGTAATACGCGATCGGTGGTGGAAATGGCCATTTCAGAGATCATATCACTGATGCGAAAGCTTTATGAACGGTCTTCAGCTATGCATGAAACGAGGTGGGACAAATCGGCAAGGGGCAGCTATGAGATCCGCGGGAAGAAACTGGGCATAATCGGGTATGGCAATATCGGCGCTCAGTTGTCGGTGCTGGCAGAATCCATGGGGATGAAGGTTTTCTATTATGACGTGGAGGAAAAACTTGCCCTCGGGAATGCGACGAAGTGCGAGAGTCTTCAGGAATTACTTGAGATCAGCGATGCCATTACGCTTCATGTGGATGGCCGTCCGGAGAACAAGAACATGATCGGCGCTGCTGAATTTGAAAAAATGAAGGACGGCGTGGTGTTTCTGAATCTTAGCCGCGGCCATGTGGTGGACATTGATGCGCTTGTTACCTATCTGGAAAATGGAAAGATTGCCGGGGCCGGTGTGGATGTGTTCCCGGAAGAGCCCAAAAAGAACAGCGATCCCTTTGAGTCGCCCCTGTGCGGAATCCCGAATGTGATCCTGACCCCGCACATTGGCGGCAGTACGGTCGAGGCACAGGAAAACATAGCTTCCTTTGTCCCTGGAAAGATTATGGACTATATAAACACAGGAAGTACCTCCAACAGTGTGAATTTCCCGAACCTGGTATTACCTGCGTTCCGGAATGCACACCGGTTAATCCATATTCACAGGAATATGCCGGGTATTCTTGCCAAAATCAACCAGGTGCTGGCAGAGCACGATATAAATATTGTGGGTCAGTACCTGAAGACGAATGAGATCATCGGGTATGTAATCACGGACATAGATAAGGAATATGACCCCGATGTGATCAAGGCGCTCCGCAAGATCGAGCATACCATTAAGTTCCGCATCCTGTACTAAAAAGCACGTTACCTTTAGCCGGTAATTTCCGGGCTTTGGCCCTGAAACAGGCCGGCAATCCAAACCTGTTTTACGGATAAACACCGGCATGCACCGGAAGGATTTTCCGGAAAAGGTGATTACGGCCTTTTCTGACGGGATTGTCCGGCCGGTTAAGCGAATAAGGATACTAAAAAAGGGATGGCTAATCAAACCATCCCCTTCTTATATAATTCGATTTAAATGAATTATCCTTTGTTCTTGATATCCTGTACTTCTACGCGGATGTCCTGAGCAAGATTCTTCAACTCCTGCATTCCTTTTCTTACCCGGGTACCGGCCGCATTGTTCCCTTTATCGTAGAACTTTTCGAAGTCAGACTCCAATGACATAACCAGATCTTTAATTTCATTAAATCTTTTCATGCTTGATTAATTTTTGAGGTTTTACTAAAAATATTCTGTTTTGAATTGTTGTGGCAATATACTTAAAATGTTTTTAAAACAACCAAAAACAACGTTTTTTTAATTTTAACGCGTAATTGCAACAATCTCTTCACGTTGATAAACTCCGGCGTCCAGTTTATGTTTAACTGCCGCGAATGCCTTCACCGTTTCTTCTACATCTTCCAGTGTATGAACCGCGGTCGGGATCAGTCTGATCATGATCACATCCTTCGGCACAACGGGATAGACAACCATAGAGCAGAAGATGTTATAATTCTCCCTCAGGTCCATGGCCATATTGGCTCCTTCTCCGACACCTCCTTTAAAAAGGACAGGCGTTACCGGAGACTGGGTAGTTCCGATATCAAATCCTTCTTTTTGAAGCCCGGACTGAAGCGCCTTGACAATTTTCCAAAGGTTATCTTTTAATTCAGGGTTCTTTTTAAGCAATTCCAGTCGTTTCAGGGCACCAACAACAAGGGCCATAGGCAACGACTTGGCAAAAATCTGCGACCTGACTGTATGACGAAGGAACTCAATCACCCCTTTATTACCGCCAACAAATGCACCGATACTGGCCATTGATTTGGCAAAGGTGGAAAAGTACAGGTCTATTCCATCCTGAACGCATTGCTCCTCGCCTGTTCCTGCACCGGTCTTACCCATTGTACCAAAGCCATGGGCATCATCCACAAACAGACGGAAGTTGTATTTTTCTTTAAGGGCCACTATGTCCTTCAGGTTGCCCATATTGCCGGACATACCAAAAACACCCTCTGTAATTACGAGGATTCCACCGCCGGTTTCTTCTGTGATTTTATTGGCCCGCTGAAGTTGTTTTTCAAGATTCTCAATGTTGTTATGAGGGAAAACAAAACGTTTACCCATATGCAGACGAACCCCATCAATAATACAGGCATGCGATTCCGCATCATATACAATAACATCCTTCCGGTCAACTACTGCATCGATTATGGACAATACCCCCTGGTAGCCATAATTAAGAAGCATGACGCTTTCTTTCTCAATAAACTCCGCGAGACGCTCCTCCAGCTCGATATGATGAACCGAGTTTCCGGACATCATCCGGGCACCCATCGGATAGGCAAGCCCCCATTTGGCAGCTGCATCCGCATCTACTTTTCTTACTTCCGGGTGATTGGCAAGTCCGAGGTAATTATTCAGGCTCCATGTCAGCACCTCTTTGCCATTGAATTGCATTCGTGGAGCAATCTCACCTTCAAGTTTCGGAAACATAAAATAATCCTTCTTCTTGATGTGGGAGAACTTTCCCAGGTCTCCCTGCTCCACTCGTAATTTGTCAAATAAATCCACTCTGTTATTTTTTAGTCCGTATGGTTCCCTTTAAAAAATCACACAAATCTACTACTAATAATTGTCTTGTCAAATTGAAGAATGCTTTAAACTCGCTCCGTTTCGTATTTTTTAATTAATTAAGTAGCATTGTGTACTGACCAGATGATCCAACATGAGTAAAATAAAAAAAATCCTGATCGCCAATCGCGGCGAAATCGCCTTGCGGGTGATACGTACCGCCCGGGAAATGGGTATTTCCACCGTAGCTGTATTCTCAGAGGCCGACCGTGATGCCCTTCACGTCCGGCTGGCAGACGAAGCCGTCCTGATTGGGGAAGCCGCATCTTCTGCCTCTTACCTTAAAATGGACAAGATCATTGAGGTCGCAAAACAGTGCCACGCCGACGCGATCCATCCCGGATATGGTTTTCTCTCGGAGAATGCAGAATTTGCCGACAAGGTGGAAAAGGCAGGAATCAGGTTCATTGGACCTGGTGCCGATGCTATCCGGGTTATGGGAAGCAAACTGGAAGCAAAAAGGGCGGTGGCCGAATACAATGTACCACTCATTCCGGGAACGTCCCACCCTATTGAAGATATTGATAAAGCACGCAGGATTGCCGCGGATATCGGGTATCCGATCCTGATTAAAGCGAGTGCCGGCGGTGGCGGCAAGGGTATGCGCATTGTTGAAAAAGAAAAGGATTTTGAGGAACAAATGAACCGGGCCGTGAGTGAAGCCACTTCGGCATTTGGTGACGGCACCGTATTTATTGAAAAATTCATCACTCAGCCCAGGCATATCGAATTCCAGATCCTGGGAGACACACACGGGAATATTGTCCATCTGTTTGAAAGGGAATGCTCGATCCAGAGACGTCATCAAAAGGTCATTGAGGAGGCCCCCTCGGCGATCATGACCACCGAGCTGCGGGAACGAATGGGTGAAGCGGCTATAGGCGTAGCAAAGGCATGTGATTATGTTGGAGCGGGTACAGTAGAATTTATCGTGGATGAAAATCATAATTTCTATTTTCTGGAAATGAATACCCGTTTGCAGGTCGAACACCCGGTGACGGAATGCATCACCGGTCTCGACCTGGTACGTGAACAAATACTGATAGCGGAGGGTAAGGCGCTGAGATTCACCCAGGATGACCTGAAAATCCAGGGACATGCGGTCGAACTCCGTGTATATGCCGAGGATCCTGCTAATAATTTCCTCCCTGACATCGGTAAATTGCAAACCTATGTGAGGCCCCAGGGGCCTGGTGTCCGGGTCGATGACGGATTTGAGGAAGGTATGAGTATCCCGATCCACTATGATCCGATGATTGCCAAACTCGTGGTCTATGCAGAAGATCGTTTGAAAGCCCTTGACCGCTTATCCCGAGCTATTGATGAATATATTATCACCGGCGTCACCACGACACTTCAGTTCGGTAAGTATGTTATTCATCACGATAATTTCCGATCAGGGGATTTTGATACCAAATTCGTGGAGAAACATTTTGATCCGCAATCATTGACGCAGGAGAAAACGGAAGAAGCCAGGGAAATTGCCGCTACTCTTGCTGCACTCCTCAGGAAAGAAAAGAAGTCTGCAAGTCAGCCGGAAGTTAATCAGCAAAACGGATCGGGGTCATGGAAAAAGAGGGCCTGGTTATAATATGGCAGAGATATTACCGTTTCGCGCCTGGCGATACAATCAGCAGTTAAGCACGGATATGGAGGCCATTACGTCCCCCCTTTTTGATGTGGTATCGGAAAGGCAGCGTGAGAACCTTTATAAAAACCCCCACAACAGTATTCATCTTTCCGTACCAAAAGGTCCTGAGCCCGCCCGAAATGCTCGACAAAAACTGGAAGATTGGAAAAACAATGGGGTTATTCTCCAGGACCCTCTCCCTGCCATCTATGTGTACTACCAGCAGTTTAACCTGCCGGGATCAGACCAGCTTTTTACCCGCAAAGGATTTATATGCAATATCAGGGCGTATGACTGGAGTGAAAATGTCATTCTCCGGCATGAAAATACCATTCCGACTGCCGTATCTGACCGCATTGACATCCTGCGGTCCACCCAGCTCAATGTTTCCCCTACGCACGGACTCTACACTGACCCTGAATTTGAACTGGAGGGGTACATGGACGAGGCGATGCAGTTTCCCGTCTACGACAATGAGGATTACCAGGGTGTGCGGGACATGCTCGGAATCATCCAGGACAGGAGGGTTATCGGAAAGTTTATTGATATGCTCAGGGATAAGCAGGTGATACTGGCTGATGGCCATCACCGGTACGAAGGGTCACTGACCTACCGCAAAAAGATGACACGCCAGAATCCACGACATCATGGAAATGAGGGGTACAATTACCACTTAATGTTTCTGACGAATACGGAGGCCCATGATCTTCGTATTCTCCCGACACACCGCGTCGTAAAGGGACTTCCCGGATTCAGTAAAGAGCAGATTATTGAAACGCTTCATGAGGATTTTATATTCAAACCTGTTGAAGAAGCGCATATGCTGCCGGATATTATGGCGGGGAAAGACTATGCTTTCGGGCTTCTGTTTCAGGATGAAGCCTGGAAGTTGCGCCTGAAACCGGATAAGTGGCAGGTAATTCCATGGAAATTTCCGGATAGCATCAAAAAACTGGATCTCACCGTTCTTCATTATTATATTATCGAGAAGGCACTGGGGATCGCTGGGAAGGACCAGCGCAGGTCTGAGTATATTGCTTTTGACCGGAGTTTTCCGGATTGTCTTACCAAAGTAATCCGCGAGGAAATTCAGATGGCAATCATTACCAATGAAGTCACTATGAATGAGGTGAAGGAGGTATGTTACAGCGGTTTCACACTGCCGCAGAAATCAACCTATTTTTATCCGAAAGTGATATGCGGATACTTGTTTAGTTCAATTAAAGATGGAGAATTTCAACATACCGCTGATCCTTGCGTCTAATTCGCCCCGCAGAAAACAAATCCTTGAAGATGCGGGCTTCCGGGTGCGGGTCGTTTCGAACCAGGTAAATGAGGATTTCCCGGAAGACATGCCGGTACGTGAAGTTGCACGATACCTGGCGGAAAAGAAAGCCGGACAATTTCCTGAAGTACCGGATGGTTCCGTGCTGGTCACGGCTGATACCGTGGTAAAGGCCGGTGATGAGTTTCTTGGTAAGCCGAAGGATGAAGAAGAAGGATACACGCTGATCCGTATGTTGTCTGGTCGCAGTCACGAGGTGATTACCGGTGTATGCCTGAGGTCGTCAGATAAGACAGTCAGCTTTGATGACCTCACAACCGTGCATTTCCGTGATCTGACCGATGAGGAGATCATGTATTACCTTCGTCACTACTTCCCGTATGATAAAGCCGGTGGGTATGGCATACAGGAATGGCTGGGAATGATTGCCGTCGACCGGATCGAAGGATCTTATTATAATGTGGTAGGACTGCCGGTCCAGAAACTATACGAAACACTTAAACGGGAATTCTCCTGACCACCTTGTACTTTTGCATGGAATGAATCAGCCTCCTGAAAAGATACTTTTAATTCAGACCGCCTTTCTCGGGGATGTCATCCTGGCCACCTCGGCACTTGAATCACTTCATGCTGCTATTCCCGGGGCAGAATTACATTTCCTCCTGCGCAGGGGAAATGAATCCCTGCTTGCGGATCATCCCTTCCTGAATAAGTTGTGGGTGCTGGACAAGCGGGATAAATGGAAAAATACCTGGCGTATGATCAGGGAATTGCGCAAGGAGAAATATGACCTGGTCCTGAATTTCCAGCGGTTTATGACCTCCGGAATTCTTGCCGCTTTTTCGGGCGGCAGGCAGATCAGGGGTTTCAGGAAGAACCCATTGTCAGCGCTGTTCAGCAACAGGTATCCACATGAAATAAGTGCGGACGGAACAGCACACGAAATTGAAAGGAACCACCTCCTTTATGCAGACCTGGCGCCGGATCTCCGGAAGCCGAAGCTGTACCCCGGTAAAGCTGCAGAGGAGATTCCGCGCCTTCCGGCTGGTTACATCTGTATTGCACCTGCCTCTGTATGGTTTACCAAACAGTGGCCAGTGGAAAAATGGGTTGAATTCCTGAATGGCCTTGAAGAGTCAATTACCGTTTGTTTGATCGGGGCTCCGGGTGACAAAAATATGGTCAGTGATATTATTTCAAAGACCGAAAATGACCGGCTCGACATGCTCGACTTAACAGGTAAGTTGTCGCTGCTTGCATCCGCTGCATTAATGAAAAGTGCCCGAATGAACTATGTGAATGATTCTGCACCCTTACACCTGGCATCAGCGGTGAATGCCCCGGTCACAGGTGTTTTTTGTTCGACGGTCCCGGCATTTGGATTTACTCCTCTCTCCGATAATTCGCATATTGTGGAAACCACAAAAGTGCTTAGTTGCCGTCCGTGCGGACTTCATGGTTATCGTTCCTGTCCTGAAGGACATTTCAGGTGTGCCCTGACCATTGATTCTGATCAGTTAAAAGAGAAACTGTCATGAGCAATATTAAGCTGTCTGCTGTTGTAATTACCTTCAATGAGGAATCGAATATCCGTCGCTGCCTCACCTCTCTTCAGCCGGTGGCAGATGAAATCCTGGTTGTTGATTCGTTCAGTACAGATAATACACGTGCCATTGCGGAAGAACTCGGGGCCAGGATTATGACTCATACGTTTGAGGGACATATCCAGCAAAAGAACTATGCCATCGACCAGGCTTCACACGATTTTGTTCTTTCACTGGATGCGGACGAGGAGCTGACTTCTGAATTACAGGGGTCAATCCTGGATGTAAAAGCCGGGCCCCGCCACGCAGCATACCGGATAAGCCGGCTTACCTCCTACTGCGGCCACTGGATTCATCACTGCGGGTGGTATCCGGGGAGGAAGATACGCTTGTGGGACCGGAAGACCGGCAGGTGGGGAGGCGTTAATCCGCATGATACGGTAATTCTCGATGAAGGTACAGAGCCGGCAAACCTGAAAGGAGACCTGCTGCATTATACCTACCACACCCTCGGCGAGCATATCACGCAGATGAACAAATTTTCGGATATCGCCGCCAGGGAAGCTCATAAACGTGGTAAAAAAACAATCCCGCTCTGGCATTTATTTCTTTATCCGGCATTTACTTTTTTTCGCAATTACATAGTCAAGGCAGGCATTCTGGATGGATATTACGGGTTTATTGTCTGTCGCAACAGTGCGTATTACCGGTTCCTTAAATACAGCAAACTGGCCGAACTGAATAAGGGTAAGGAAATATGATGCGGGTGCTGAATATCAGTTCTGAGGATTCCTGGCGTGGTGGCGAGCAGCAGATTGCCTACCTGATAAGCGGTGCAAATGATGTGGATCATTATGTCTATTGCCGGGAGAATTCTCCATTCGAAGAGCATTGCCGGGAAAGCGGAATTTCATTCAGGTCCGGGTCTTTTCACCCATTAATGCTGCTAAATAGTGCCTCCCGGGTAAGGAAGTATTGTGAAGATAAATCGATTGATTTGGTCCACTGTCACACGGGAAAAGCCCATCTTCTCGCGTATTTCGCGTTACTTACCGGATTGAAAACTCCGGTGGTTGCCAGCAGGCGAATTGCCACCCCTCCTTCTGATTTTGTGTTTACGCGAATGCGCTATGATCATCCGGGAGTTCGTCGAATCATCTGCGTTTCAGAGGACATTCAGAAAACCATGGAAGAATATCTCCGGTCACCGGAAAAAGCACTGACAATTCACAGCGGAATAGACGCGGAGAAATTCCAGAAACCTTCCTTTGATCTTCATACAAGACTGGGCATTGCCAAATCCAGACAGATTGCAGGAACCATTGCCGCGCTGACGGAAGAAAAAGACCTGGATACTTTCCTGGAAGCTGCCCGGATCGTCCTGAATGAAGGCTTCGATGTTCACTTTATCATCGTCGGTGAAGGTGATTTGCGCGAGCAACTGATCAGGAAAACAACAGAATTATCCCTGGAAACCCACGTCACATTCACAGGATACGTTGACAATCCGCTGGATTACCTCCAGCAGTTCGATTTGTTTCTCCTGACATCCAGAAACGAAGGGTTGGGAACGTCTATCCTGGATGCCTTTGCCTGTAATGTGCCGGTTATTGCTTCACGAACCGGTGGCATCCCTGAGTTAGTGCAACATGGCGAAACCGGATTGCTGGCCGGGCCTGGTGCCCCCGGGGAGTTTGCAGCGGGCATCATCAGGTTGCTGGAGAATCCGCCAGAATCGAAGTCAATCACCCGCAACGCAAGGGAATCCCTGGCTAAATTTACGTATGAGGAAATGGTCAGGAAGACGGAACAGTGTTACCGGAGGGTTCTTGAGGAATACCGGGATCATCCTGATGTGAATCACTGAAGACTTCCTTGTACAACGAATATGTTTTTTCTGCTGTACGCTGTTTGCTGAATTCAATAGCTTTCAGCGCCCCTTTAGAAGCCATGATTCGCGCCTCTTCGGGGTTACTCATCATATATTTTACATGTTCAGTCAGGCTGTGAACGTCGCCGGGTTCGGCCAGGAGACCGGTTTCATTTGGTATGACCATTTCAGGAATTCCTCCGGCCCTGGTGCCAACCACTGGCACGTTGCTGGCAAATGCTTCGAGGACAGCATTCGAAAGACCTTCCTGGTCGGAAGTTATGAGAAACAAGTCCAGTTGCGGAAGGATCTGATCCACATCCTTACGGAATCCGGTAAATGTCACATTTCCGGATATGTCCAGCGAAACCGCCAGGTCTCTGACTGCTTGTTCCGTGGCACCTGATCCGACTATAAGAAAATGAACATTCCCGGTGATTTTTAAAATATTGGCAGCCACCTTCAGAAACGTATCATGTCCTTTTTCACTTGCCAGGGCTGACGTGATCCCGATCAGGTACGCATGGTCGGCTATTCCAAATTCTTCCCTTATTGAAGCCCCGGGGATGCCATCGAACCTGCTAAGATCGATTCCACTATGTATAGTAATGCAACGGTCTTTTCCGGTATGAAGATAATTACGCATGACTTCGCGAATCTTTTCCGCTACACAGATGATCCGCACCACATTGGGGTGTTCATACCGTTTACGGGTAAAATATGAATCATGAGGAACGAACTCAACCCGGCGCGCCACCAGAACCGGAGATTTCATCCCCATCATCTGGGAAAGATGGGTCAGGAGATGCGCCTTGGCCGTATGGGCATGGACAATATCAAACTCACGGCTGAGCTGTAAAAGCCGTACCGCGTTAATCAGAATACCCGGCCAGGTAAATGAACCGGCATAATATGGAATGCCGTTCTTCCTGCAGTATTGCTCAAATACTGAACCTTTTCTGCATAATACGACATTTTCAATGGCGGTGTCGTGATTTTCACCAATCAGATAAGCAATCTGATTTTCTCCACCGCGCCATGATTTTTCACTGCTTATGTGTAAAATACGCACTGGACATCTTAGAGGGTACTGATAGTAATATAATCAATGCCCTGAGAATAATCCAAATGCCTGACTTTAATTATCTTCGTCGTCTTCTCCCTCTGCGTCAGTAACTTGACGTCCGCTTGCCCCTTCGGATTTTACCGAAACCATGTCGCCATCTTTGAGGCGTTTGGAAACGATAAGGAATGGCCCGCTAACCACGGTTTCCCCTTCTTCCAGGCCCTCCAGAATTTCGATATTATCAAAATCGCTGATACCTGTACTCACTTCCCTGAGTTTGGCTTGTCCATCTTCCAGAACAAAGACCACTTCACGGGTATCCTCCTGAATGGTAAGGCCGGAGGACCCACCCTCATTTTGCGGGTCCTGTTTTTCTTCACGTGTAGTAACCGAGGCAAGTGGTACAGATAAGATATTATCCTTGCGCTGGGTGATGATGTCTACACTGGCTGTCATTCCGGGACGGAACGGAAACCGGTTACCCTCTTTAACAAGGTCCTGATACGAGGAGTTGAGAATCCGGATTCTCACCTCAAATTCTGTGACGGCATCAGCTGATGCCTTGTCATTGGCTGTATTGGCAATGGAGGTTACCACGCCTTTGAATTCCTTATCCAGGTGAGAATAGGAATCAACATCGATAATAGCGGTATCGCCCTCAGAAACGCGTATAATATCATTTTCATTTACATCTACACGTACTTCCATCTGGTCAAGATCAGCAATGCGCATAATTTCCGTACCCTGGAACTGCTGTGTTCCCAGAACGGTTTCACCTTGCTCCACATCAAGTTTGGAAATGATCCCGCTCATCGGCGCTGTCACGGTGGTTCTCCGCAGATTCTCCCGTGCCTGAGCGAGGTTGGCCTGACTGCTTTTAACGATAAAGTTGGCGGCCTGTAAGGATTGTTTTGCTGATTTCAGGTCGTTGTTGGCGATCTGGAAATTCTGTTGTGCCAGTTCCCACTCGGAATCGGAAATTACCTGGTCATCGTACAGTTTTTTCTGCCGGTTAAATTCCAGTTCTGCACGCTGAAATGTTGCTTCTGCACGGGCCAATGCAGCCTGGGATGACATCTGGTTGGCCTTTTGCTGGTTCAGGGAAGCCGTCGCCTGCTCTACTGCCGCTTCAAAGTTGTCCGGACGTACCTTGGCCAGCACCTGGCCTTCGGTCACAGAGTCGCCCTCTTCCACGGACAGCTGGATTAGCTCCCCGGAAACTTCCGGACTCAGTTTTACTTCCACTACCGGTTGGACCATGCCTGAAGCACTAACCTTTTCAGTAATTGAGACCTTTTTCACATCAGCGGTCTCCACTTCAAGGGTACGTTTTGCACCAATCCAACCCATAGAACGGGCTATGATGATAAACAATATTAACACAACCACTACGCCAAGTACGTAGTAGAGCCATCGATTCGGATTACGTCTTTTTGCCATAACTATAATTCAAGGGGTTTACCCTGGTAGAAATCTAAAATCTTTTGTTTAAATATTAAGTCATACTTCGACCGCACCAGATCTGACTGGGCTTGAAAGTATTGTGATTCTGACACCTGATAATCTACAAAATTAACCGCGCCTGCTTCGTATCGCCTGGAAATCGCACGAAAGGATTCTTCCCGTGCCCCGACCTGGACAACCGAAGCGTTGTATGATTTTGCGGCAGCCACGACATCATTATAAGCTTGCTGAATCTGCTGCCAAAGCAAGTATTTCGTTTCCTGATCATTAATGAGTGCCTGCTGGTTGGATATTTTAGCACGTTCAATATCGTAACGTGTGGCGAAACGGTTAAACAAGGGAATGCTCACTCCAAGACTCAGGGTAGTACTCAGGTTTTCATCGAATTGTTCTGGAAAGCCAAAGGGCTCAATAGAAGTATTCGGTACATCCACCACGGTCACCACGGGATCTCCCGTACTCTGCACGACGCCAATCTGTTGAGTGGTCGGAGTAGAAGTGCCATCCAGAATAGTGCGTTCATCCCGCAGGTTTGAATAGTTGGTAAACATCTGAGCGTTCAGTCCGACCGTGGGCCAAAGACCGCCTTTGGCCACTTTTACCCCCATTTCCGAACTTTGTACGTTCAACTCTGCCGACTTAACTTCGGGCATATTTTCAAGCGCAATCTGGTAGATCTCATACGCAGACAATTCCAGTACCGGATCGGCTTCAGCATCCATCTCAGGTACCTCAATTTCGACTTCGCTTTCCGGCGGGAGCTGCATGGCCAGTTTCAGCTGCAGTTTCGCCTGTACATATTCATTCTGACGGCTGATCAGGTTAAAATCATTGGTGGCATTCTGTGCCTCGATCTCCAGAAGATCAGCCCGGGGCAGTGCGCCTGCCTCTACCTGTGCTCTCGTACGCTCCACTTGCTGCTGCGAGGTCTGCAGCTGTATTTCTGCATTCTGCATCAGCTCCCTGGCAAACAGCACATTCGTATAGAACCCGATGATGTTGAGAATCACATCATTCTCAGAGGCCTTCAGGTCCATTTCACTTGCCTGATAGGCAAACTGATTTTGTTTCAGGGTATTATGCCTGGTAAGACCGGCAAATACAGGCAGGTTGGCTGATCCGTTCACGTTGGCCGAATTGATCTGCTGGTTAATAAAGAGGTTGGTGGTAGGATCAATTGATCGACCCCAGTTCCTTCCGACCGATCCCTGCACGTTTACACTCGGGAAAAAAGCCATCTGTGACTGCTTATAGTTCACCTCAGAATTCTCCATCGCCAGCTTGCTGCGTTCCAGGTTAAGATTGTTTTCGAGGGCATAGTCAATACATTCCTGCAGCGTCCAGACATTATCCTGTTGGGTCTGCTGCGCAGGCAACGACACTATGGTTATCAAAAGGATAAAAACAACGACTAAGTATTTCATAAAATATGCTTTACAAATCAATATCCGGTATATAAATTATTTCCTTTACCCAGTCCAGGCTGCGCATATACTCCAGAGAAATTGGCTTCAGGCCCGAATCCATTTCAATGACCAGACAGGCCAGGTCATGCTTTCCTTTCCTTGAAACACTCATGGTAGCAATGTTGCAATGGTCATTTGCGAGGATATTAGAGATATAGGCAATACTTCCCTGGACGTCATTGGCCTTGATGATAAGCGTATGCATGCTTGCCGAAAATCCGGCCTTGAATCCATCCACTTCTTCAATGCTGATCACTCCTCCCCCACGGCTTTCACCCAGAATAGTGGCAGAACGCTTGCTGCCGGTCAGCTCGAGTTTTATGGTATTCGGGTGCATCACAGACGCGTTTCCCACAGACCTGAACCTGTATTTCAATCCTTTATCTTCAGCATGGCGGAATGAATCACGGATGCGGGCATCATCCGTTTTGAAATCCAGTAAGCCCGCAATGATAGCGCGGTCGCTTCCATGACCTTCATATGTTCTGGCAAAGGAGTTGTAGAATGTAATGACCGCTTCTTCCGGCTGTTCACCCAGAATTCGGATAGCCGCGCGGGCGATACGAACGACACCAGCGGTATGCGAAC
>JAUILA010000039.1 GCA_030432655.1 Bacteroidia bacterium | reverse complement strand
GACCGTCTTGACAGGATTTTCACCCATAAAATATGGGGCTACGCGATATTCCTGGGGATTCTCCTGGTGATCTTCCAGGCCATTTTTGCCTGGGCGACCGTTCCAATGGATTTTATTGATCACCTTTTTTCCGAACTGAGTGCAATTGTCGGACGCTTCCTACCGGCAGGAGCGCTTACTGATCTGCTGACAGAGGGGATCATACCCGGTATCGGTGGAATTGTGATTTTTATCCCACAGATCGCCATCCTGTTCGGATTTATCGCTTTGCTGGAAGAAACCGGCTATATGTCAAGGGTGGTGTTCCTTATGGATAAGATCATGCGGCGCTTTGGGCTGAATGGAAAAAGTGTGGTGCCCTTAATTTCAGGAGTTGCCTGTGCCATACCTGCCATCATGGCGACCCGGACCATCGATAACTGGAAGGAACGCCTGATCACAATTTTTGTAACCCCTTTTATGAGTTGTTCGGCCCGTTTACCGGTCTACACCATACTCATTGCCCTGATCATTCCTTCCAATCCGCTGATCCAGGGACTCGCGCTGATGGGCATGTACCTGCTCGGTGTGGTGGCGGTTGTGATTTCCGCAATGCTTATGAAATATGTGCTTAAAACCAGGGACCGGAGCTTCCTGGTTATGGAGTTGCCCACCTACAAAATGCCGCGCTGGAAGAATGTTGGAATGACGATGGTTGAAAAATCAAAAGCATTTGTACTGGAGGCGGGTAAAATCATTCTGGCAATCTCCATTGTGCTCTGGGTATTGGCTTCCTACGGACCTTCTGACAGGCTGGATAATGCGGAGAATATTGTTCGAGAGCAAAATGCGGATCTCACTGAAACGGAATTCGAACGCAAAGTGGAAGCATATAAGCTGGAGAATTCCTACGCCGGAATTTTTGGAAAGGCGATCGAACCGGCCATCAGACCACTTGGATATGACTGGAAAATCGGAATCGCTCTGATCACCTCATTTGCCGCAAGGGAGGTATTTGTCGGAACTATGGCTACTATTTACAGCATCGGAGATATAGATGATGAAAGTACCATTAAAAGCCGCATGAAGAACGAAATTAATCCGGATACCAATAAACCCAGGTACGACCTTCCTACCGGCCTGTCCCTGCTTGTTTTCTATGCATTCGCCATGCAGTGTATGAGTACAGTAGCGATAGTTCACCGGGAAACAGGTGGCTGGAAATGGCCTGTTTTTCAGCTGTTCTACATGTCAGGACTGGCCTATATTTGTGCATTGGTGATTTACCAGGCCCTGTCCTAGTGACAAGCTATTTAAAAGGAATCGTAATCTTCTGAACATAACGGTGTAGTTTTACTGCTTATGGACATCAAGGAATTTTTCAGGGAGAGAGCAAAGGAATTCGGCGAAGAGGAGAGTGGGCTGGAAAAGCTTTCGTTCCGTTATTCAACAGTCAGGATTCTGTTGTTCCTTCTGGCACTTTTCCTTTTTGTTTATTTTGCCAACATGCGGGCAGCAACCTTCATAGGTGCGGTCGTCATTTTGTTTCCGCTTTTATTCGGATGGCTGGTAAGCCGGCACAATCGTATTCTCCGCCGGTTAAAACTTACCCGGAACCTTCGCCTGATCAATGAGGAGGAGCTTCGCCGTACGGAGCATAATTTTGACGGACTTGCTACGGGAGAATACTGGCTTGACCGTAAGCATCCATATGCGTATGATCTGGACATATTCGGGAAAAACTCTCTTTTTCAGCTGTTGAACCGAACAGGTACGCCGAGTGGCCAGCAGCATTTATCTTCGTGGCTGCTTCAGGCTGCCTCCAGGGAAGAGGCGCTGAGACGCCAGGAAGCAGTAACGGAGCTTTCCACAGATATTCACTGGAATCAGGTGTTCCAGGCATCGGGCCGGCTGCTTGAAAATATTGAACCGGTCAACCTGCAGCGATTGTTAAAATGGATCAACATGCCGGCAAGACTTCCTTCCGGCCTGTATCAATTTCTTTCCTTACTCACTCCGCTGTTGGTGCTTATCTCGGTAGGATTGACCATAGCCGGTTTAATTACCATATACATTCCGATCCTGTTAATTCTTGTCAATGTAGTGATCCTCAGGAAATTCCAGGAACAGCTGACAAAAGTCACGTATTCCACATCGGGCAATGCGGAATTACTTCGTTCCTATGCGGAACTAATTGCCCTGATAGAAAACAGAACATTCACCTCTGACATGCTCACTTCCCTGAAAGAGCCATTCCTGTCAGACGGCGAAACTGCGACGGGCAGAATCCAGCGAATCAGAAGACTGGCAGATTACCTCAACGCACGCGGGAATATGTTTTACCAGTTGGTGAATTTTGTCTTTTTGCTTGATATTCATCTCATCAACGCGGCAGAACGCTGGAAAAGAAAAAACCGGGAGGATATCGGCGCCTGGTTTTCAAATATCGGGGAGGTGGAAGCTCTGATCAGTCTGGCAGGATTCCGTATTGCGAATCCGGACAATCAGTTCCCGGTATTCACAGACAGTGCAACTCTTGACGTGGAAAACCTGGGCCATCCGTTGATCCGTCCGTCGGAGCGGGTAGTCAATGATTTCGAAATGAGTGGCATCGGGCAGGTTACGGTAATCACCGGATCAAACATGTCTGGAAAAAGCACGTTTCTCAGGACCGTTGGCATCAATGCGGTCCTTGGTTACGCAGGTTCGGTGGTTTGTGCTTCAAGCATGCAAATGGCTTTTTTCCGGGTTTTTACCGGAATGCGGACGGAGGATAACCTGGAAGAACACATTTCTTCATTTTACGCCGAACTTAAACGGATCAGACAATTACTTGACTATATTGAAGACGGAAATCTTCCTGTGCTGTACATGCTGGATGAAGTGCTGAAAGGCACGAATACGCGCGACCGTCATAAAGGTTCAGAAGCGCTGATCCGGAAGCTTGCGCGAAAGAATGCCATGGGATTCGTTTCAACTCATGATCTGGAACTCGGAGAATTGGCGAATTCCATTGATAGTGTTCGAAATTTCAGCTTCAACAGTGAGATCCGGGGAGAGGAAATAAAATTCACCTATACCATTGAGCCGGGAATCTGCCGGAGTTTTAATGCCAGTATGTTAATGAAAAAAATTGGCATATTAGATAATCATAACTGACCTGAGTCTGCAATGAATGCAAAACCTTTCATCTTCCTTTTATTTTTATTTCTTATTGGCTCCTGCCAGGAGAAAGAAGAAACCAATGATTCTGCCAGTCAGACGGGAAATCATTTCAGCGACAGTACACTGGTAGAGATTCATCAATTGCAGGATGAACGCAAGGCCCGGGAACTCGTAAAATATTTCAGTTCGGAGAATGAGCGATATCGAAGGGAGGCAGCCATGTCCATGGCGTCCGTTCAGGATCCGGAGACAATCTCATACCTGGCTATATTACTGGACGATCAGCATCCCGGGGTACGTTCAGCTGCTGCTTATGCCCTGGGTCAGATGTATGATTCTGCAGCACTTCAGCCACTTGTAACCGCCTTGCAGGAGGAGGATTCTGTCCTTGTGACCAGGGAAATTATTGAATCAATCGGGAAGGTGGTTACACAGGATTCTGTCGACATTTTAAACGGGATCAATGCAGAAACGGATGCTCAACGTGAGGGACTGGCCTGGGGACTTTACCGCGCCGGTATCCGGAATGTACACGATCCGTTGTTTGTGCAACGGGCATTGTCACTGCTTGATACCGGGAACACCTACCAGACACGACTTGGTGCAGCCCACTTTTTATCCCGCACACCAAACATTCAGCTTGATAATTACCTGACTGCCCTTCGTAAAAATGCCTCAATTGATCAGGCACCTTCGGTCAGGATGGCGCTGGCCCTGGCCATCGGTAAGATATCTACAGAGAATGCGTTTCGCTTCCTTACCGACAATTTATTGAACGACACCGACTATCGAGTACGGGTTAACGTTCTCCGGGCGATGGGCGGGCATCCTTCACGGACTGTTCAGGACACCACTTATTTTATCAGGTCGCTTGAAGATGAAAATATTAACGTACAGGTAGCAGCAGCTGAAATCCTTTCCGGCCAGGAAGGGCTTGAACCCGGTCAGATGCTGGCAATGGCGGAAGCTCATCCGGATGCCCGTGTGAAAGGACTGCTTTACGCCAGTGCCATCCGCAACAGCGAGGAATACACGGAGGCAATTGAGAAAATAAAGGAAGAATATAATGCCAGTGACGACCGCTATTATAAATCTGCTTTACTCGGATCTCTTGGTTATACGCCACTGGCTTATGACTTTATTGTAACGGAAATATTCTCCGGAGGCGCGCCGGTCATTGCGACGGCAGGGGTCTCGGCATTGATCACTATGCGAGGACTGGAAAATTTTCCTTCGTCACTTAAGCAACCACTGGCCGAAGTAATGAAAGATGTTATGAGGTCGGGAGATATCGGAATGGTTTACCTGGGAGCCCAGCTCCTATCGGACGACAGGTACGGATTCAGGGCGATATACGACGATATTTCTTTTCTGCATGAATCAAAAGAAAAATTGAGTCTTCCCAAGGATAACGAAGCTCTCCAGGTCCTTAACACGACCATTGCCTATTTTGAAGGAGCGGAAGAAATGCCTGAAACAACTAATCCGTACAATCATCCTATCGATTGGGAGTTTGTAAAATCGATTCCCGAAAATGCGGAAGTTAAAATTGAAACAACGAAAGGGGTTATTACGATGCGCATGCGATTAAAGGAATCACCGGGCTCGGTGGCTAACTTTATGGAACTTGCCGGAAGTGGGTATTATAACAATATTGCATTCCACCGCGTGGTTCCAAATTTTGTTGTACAGGGCGGATGTCCCCGTGGAGATGGTTTCGGAGGAGAAGATTACAGCATTCGCTCAGAGCTTTCAGACCTGCGTTACGGGGAAGGTGCTGTGGGAATGGCTTCGGCGGGAAAAGATACGGAAGGAACTCAGTGGTTTATTACCCATTCGCCAACCCCGCATCTTGACGGGCGATATACTATATTTGCACAAGTCATCAGTGGGATGGATGTGGTGCACCAGATGGAAGTAGGTGACCGTATATTAAACATTTCTTTACCAGAACTCTGAGACATGGGAAAAATTTCTGTTCAGCGAAGAAAATTGGGAATTCTGGGCGGAGGACAGCTAGGGAGAATGCTGATCCAGTCTGCCATGGATTTCAACCTCGATATTCACATTCTGGATCCCGATAAGGATGCACCATGCAGTAAACTGGCTACAAAATTTACTAAAGGTGAACTGACAGATTATGACACCGTAATGGAATTTGCCGAGCCCTGCGATATCATTACTATTGAAATTGAGAATGTAAATACAAAGGCGCTCAAAGCGCTGAAAAAAGCCGGGAAGGAGGTATATCCACAGCCGGAAATCATTGAGCTTATCCAGGATAAGCGTGAGCAAAAAAAGTTTTATAAAGCCCACAAAATACCTACTGCCCCGTTTAAGCTGACAAAGGACCGCAAGGATGTTGAGAAAAAGGCATCCTTACCATGCGTAAACAAACTCGGCAGGGAAGGGTATGACGGCCGCGGTGTGCGGGTGATCCGAAAAAAATCTGATCTTAAAAAAGCATTTGATAAGCCCGGACTCATTGAGGACCTGATTGATTTTGATAAAGAGATCGCGGTAATTGTAGCACGGAATAAACACGGACAGACTAAGGTTTTTCCTCCTGTAGAAATGGCCTTTCATCCCGAAGCGAACCTGGTTGAATACCTCTTTGCCCCGGCCATGATCAATCCGCCAATTGAGGAAAAAGCAGAAAAAATTGCCTTGAAAGTAATTAAAGAGCTGGATATGATCGGGATTCTGGCAGTTGAAATGTTTGTGACAAAAGAGGGTGAAATCCTGGTGAATGAAGTAGCTCCACGGCCGCATAACAGTGGCCACCAGACCATTGAGGGAAATGTTACCTCACAGTATGAACAGCACCTTCGCGCAATTTTTAATCTTCCGCTGGGAGATACTTCACTTCGGGGCAGCACGGCGATGGTCAATGTACTCGGCGAAGAAGGACATACGGGGATTGCACGTTTCGAAGGACTTGAAGAAGTTTTGTCTGTAGCGGGTGCTCATATCCATCTTTACGGAAAAAAAATGACCAAACCCTTCCGCAAAATGGGCCATGTGACCATTGAGGACAATGACACTGGACGGTTGAAAGAAAAAGTGGATAAGATTAAGAATGTTTTGAAAGTAATCGCTGATAAAAAATGAGTACGCCGCAAGTAGGAATTATCATGGGAAGTAAATCGGATCTTCGGATAATGCGTGAAGCCGCATTATTCCTGGAGGAGATTGGCATTCCCTTCGAAATTACGGTGGTATCCGCCCACCGGACACCCCACCGGATGATTGAATATGCAGAGTCTGCAGAGGAAAGAGGTTTGAAAGTGATTGTAGCCGGCGCAGGCGGAGCAGCCCATCTCCCCGGCATGGTCGCTTCCCTCACCACCCTGCCCGTTATAGGAGTTCCTGTCAAATCCAGCAATTCAATTGATGGCTGGGATTCTGTTCTTTCCATACTACAGATGCCTTCCGGGATTCCGGTGGCAACCGTGGCGCTGAACGGAGGAAAAAATGCCGGTATCCTCGCTGCCAAAATTGTAGGAACCAGCGATAAGCAGGTAAACCAGGCGCTGCGAAGGTTTATGGGCGGACTGACCGACAAGGTGATGAACACCATCCCGGAGGTTGAGCAGGGCTGGAAAAAAGACGATTAGATTTTCATATATATATCACTGAATTTCTGGAAATCTTCGGGACTTCCCAGGATGATGAGAATATCTCCCTGTCCGATCTGTTTGGAGCTCGGCGGATTAAAAATGAACCCTTCCTTATCATCCATAAATGCAATAATTGTGACCCCTGTTTTCTTGCGGATATCCAGTTCCTGTATAGTCTGATTATGGTATTCATCCTTAAGCTTTTCGAAGCTTACCTCTTCAAGTTTCAATACCGTGCCGCCGACACCATTGATCAATTCAAGGAATTCAATAACATATGGCTTAGTGACCAGATTGGCCATATGCATCCCCCCGAGCCGGTCAGGCATGACAACGTGGGAAGCTCCGGCGCGATACAGTTTCTTCTCCGAACTGGCTTCAGAGGCTTTTGAAATTACATTGATCTGCGGATTTAATTCTTTTGCGGTTAGCGTGATAAAGACGTTGTCTGCATCATTAGGTAGGGTGGTTATGATGGTACTGGCCTTATTTACCATCGCCTCATTTAATGCCTCGTCCATGGTTGCATTACCCAGGATGTACATATAATTACGTCCTTCAGGCAGACTTTCAAGAACTTTTTCATCACTTTCAATGATAATAAACTCCTTCCCTGTTGAATACAGCTCCTCACATGCCATGGCACCATTCCGGCCATACCCGCAAACGATGATATGATTCTTTAACTTTTTCACTTCTCTGCTGGTTTGAATGTTTTTGAAAATCTTCTGCAATTCCCCCTCGAACAGGAAAGAGGAAAGTATTGATACCGTATAAGCGAATATACCCAAATTGACAAGTATGTACCCTGTGGTGAATATCTTGCCGGTTTCACTAAGCGGATTCACCTCAGTAAAACCCACTGTAGAAAATGTAATGACCGACATATAGGCTGCATCCACAAGGGTAAAATCTTCGAGCACCATATACCCGATGGTTCCCACTACCATACTTGTCAGCAATAAAATTAGTGCGAATATCAGTCGTTTAAGGGAGCGGTGCATGGTGGAAATTTAGACATATTGAAAAATGTTTGCAATAACATGGCTTAACCAGAGAGCGGTTATTCCCAGGCTTCATCAAATTTTGTAGTTTTAGGACCTCTATGGCAAAAATCATTTCGCTCTGGTCAGGCCCAAGGAATATTTCCACGGCCATGATGTATTCATTCTCCCGCCGGGAAGATATGAAAGTCGTGGATGAGCCACTTTACGGTCATTACCTTAAGGTCACTGGTGTTTCACATCCCGGACGGGATGAGATCCTGGAATCAATGGAGACAAATCCGGAAGTGGTATGGAATGAATGCAAGGAGGCCGCGGAGAATTCAACCGTTTTCCTCAAAAATATGGGGCACCACGCCCTGGATCTTAACGACGAATGGTACGACGAGCCTGTACCGGTTTTCCTGATACGCGATCCGCGGGACATGCTCCCCTCCCTGGCGAAAGTGCTGGAAAAACCGGGTATCCGGGATACCGGTCTGCCCGGGCAAATGGAAATTCTCCGAAAAGTAAAGAAAGCAGGCAAGGAACCGGTGGTTATAGAAGGCGCAGATATTCTCAGGAATCCTGCTGGTATGCTTGACCGTTTATGTGACGCCATTGGAATTCCATTTAATGATAATATGCTCGAGTGGCCGGCCGGACCGATACCGGAAGATGGCATATGGGCCAGGTACTGGTATGATCAGGTCCATAATTCGACAGGGTTTAATCCCTGGAAACCAGGTCATTCTCATGTGCCAGCTGATTTGCAGGAATTACTGGAAGAATGCCAGCCATATTACAATGAACTTAAAACGTATAAACTTAGCTATTGATGAAATTACCTGATCAGAGAAATGAACACATAAAAGTCTATGTCAATGGAAAGATCGTACCACGTGATGAAGCGCGGGTTTCCGTTTTTGACAGTGTGGTGCAGGGTGGTGATGCCGTATGGGAAGGCCTTCGTATTTATGATAACCGGGTGTTCATGTTTGAAGAGCACCTTCAGCGACTGATGGACAGTGCCCATGCAATGGCTTTTGCGGGGATACCAGATAAGGAAGAAATCCGACAGGCAGTTTTCAGTACCCTTCATGCTAATGAAATGTATGATGAGGCGCATATCCGCCTCACCCTTACCCGTGGGGAAAAGCTTACCAGCGGCATGTCTCCGGAATTCAATACGAAAGGATGCTCTCTGATTGTACTGGCAGAATGGAAGAAACCGGTCTATGATGCCTCAGGTATTTCCCTGATAACGTCATCCATCCGGAGAAACTCACCCCAGTGTGTGGATTCAAAAATCCACCACAATAATCTGATAAATAATATCCTTGCCAAGATTGAAGCCAATCTTGCAGGGGTTCAGGATGCGGTTATGCTGGATGTGGACGGGTTTGTTTCGGAGACTAATGCCACCAACATATTTTTTGTGAAGCGCGGAGAGGTTTTTACCCCGTTTGCAGACAGTTGTCTGCCGGGAATTACGCGAGGAAAAGTGATTAGTTTGTGCGAAGAGAATGACATTCCAATTCGTGAAAAAAGGATATCCATATCAGAGATGTATACATCAGAGGAATGTTTCGTGACAGGGACAATGGGCGAACTTACTCCCGTTCTTAAGATTGACGGAAGACAGATCGGCAATGGCGAGGCAGGTGATATAACCACCTCCGTTCAGCGCTTGTACAGAAAGCTGACGGAGTCGCAGGGAGTACCTATTCCAGCTCCTTCCCGGGCGTAGACGCCTTGGATTCCTGCGGCACGAGGATGGACATGATGATCGAACCAGTCAGGGTCACGATGATCACGGCAAATGAGATGGCAGTACTTATTTCCACATCGAACATTTCCAGCAGCATTTTACCGCCGATAAATATGAGAATGATGGACAATCCACGCTGCAACAGGTAAAACTTATCGATGATACCTGCAAGAAGGAAAAACTTCGCGCGAAGTCCGAGTACCGCAAATATATTGGACGTGTAGATCAGGAATTCGTTTTGAGTAATAGCGAATGCGGCAGGGATACTGTCCACGGCAAATATCAGGTCGGTCGTTTCGATAAGCAGGATGACGAGGAACAGCGACGTAAAAAACATCGTGCCTTGCTTCCTTACGATAAACTTACCGTCGTATTCTCCCGGCAGAATCCGAAGATATTTCCGCGCAAAGCGGAGAACAGGATTCTTTTCCGGGTCTATTTCGTTGTCTTCATCCTCAAAGAAAATTTTGATACCTGAATACATCAGGAATACACCAAACGCGTAGAGGATCCAGTGAAACTGACCAATGAGGTAGGCTCCCAGAAAGATGAAAATTGCCCTGAAGACTATGGCTCCCAGAATTCCCCAGAAGAGAATACGGTGATAGTGAATTTCGGAAACTTTGAAATACCGTAAAATCAGCAGGATTACGAAAATATTATCTACTGAAAGCGCGTATTCGGTTAAGTAGGCGCTGAAAAACTCCAGGGATGCTTCGGTTCCACCATCGAATTCGTAAATCAGATAACCAAAACCAACGGAGATGGCCACCCAGAAAATCGATTGATACAAGGCGTTTTTCGTGGAAATGCGGTGTGCACTCCGGTTGAATACACCGAGATCGATGATTAGAAATAGGACAATAATGGCGCCAAAGAGCCCAAAAAGGAGGGATTCATTGGTGTTGCCGAATAAGGATGTAGTCATTCCAGTTCTACACGTGGCGTTTTGTCATGTCAATTAAACCAACCCAAAGCTGGCTGAGCCAAAAATACTAAAATTATTCACTGTACTTTATCAGGCTCAATCTTTATTCAGAAACAGGAACTTTAGTAACCCGGAAAAATTTATTTTTTATTACAAATATTACATATCCCTGTGATCAGGATATTCTTTTCCTCCGCAACGAAACCATTAGGTAGTTTCATGACAGGAATCTGTACATTCTCAAGACATACGGTATTTCCACAAATTTCGCACTTAAAATGTACGTGTTCGTGTTTATGGTTTTCTTTGGTGCAGGCCGTGCAGGGAGCATATTTGGTAAGGCCGTTGTCATCCAACACCTTATGAATCAACCCTTTTTCCTGAAAAGTTTTTAATGTCCTGTAAAGCGTAACCCGGTCACAATCCGTTGTCATTTCCCGTTCAAGATCTGCATGGGAAAGGGCATGATCGTTTTCGAGAAGCAGGGAAAGAACTTCTTCTCGGGTCGAGGTTGATTTGAGCTTGTAGGTCCGTAGAATATCGGGAGCTGAGTTCATAATTTATCAAAAATAATTACATCCGGTTTCCCTTCCAACATTGGGAAAAGGCGGTCAGTTCATTTGGAGCTGTAACTCCACCAGGTTACGGTAAAGACCATCTTTCCTCGCAGAAAGTGTTTGATGATCGCCTGACTCAACTATGCGGCCTTCTTTCAGGACAAAGATCCTGTCTACCTTTCTTATCGTGGAGAGACGGTGGGCAATAATAATGGAAGTCCGTCCCTTCATGAGTTTTTCCAGGGCTTCCTGGACCAGTGATTCGGACTCTGCATCCAGCGAACTGGTAGCTTCATCCAGGATTAGCAGAGAAGGGTCTTTCAGGATGGCCCGTGCAATAGCGATACGCTGCCGCTGACCTCCAGACAGCTTAACCCCTCTTTCTCCGACTATCGTGTTCATTCCCTCAGGGAAGCGCTCTATAAATTCCATAGCATTTGCCTTACGTGCCGCATCATCAATAGCCTCCTGGTCGGCGTCCGGGTTACCATAGGCGATATTTTCCCGGATTGTTCCGCCAAACAGGATAACTTCCTGGGGAACGATACCAACATTCTCCCGGTATGTTGTAAGGTCAAAGTCTTCAATACGTTGATCACCAACCGAAATCAGACCTGAATCGGCCTGATAAAAGCGCATAATCAGTTGGATAATGGTGGATTTGCCTGCCCCGCTCGGGCCCACTAGTGCCACCTTTTCTCCCGGCCGGATGGAAAAATCAAGTTCATGGAGCACGTTGAGCTCTTTCCGAGTTGGATAGGCAAACGTTACTTTGTTAAAAACGATATCTCCCAGGGCGATCTTTTTACCACTTCGCTCATGACTTGGCTCTGCATTCTCCCCGATAATTTCAATTACCCGTTCAGAAGCTCCGATGGCCCGCTGAATTTGTCCGTAAATGTCGCCCAGACCGGCGATGGATCCGCCGATAAAGCCGGTATACAGCACGAAACTGAGTAATTCACCGCTTTCCATGGTACCATCCTGGACCAGCGATGCCCCGTACCACATAAGTCCCACTATACCTCCCAGTAATACAAAAATGATAAATGAGATGAAGACACCGCGATAACGCGCTGATTTCAATGCCACCCTGACGAGCATGTCCAGGGATCTTTTATAGCGGTCAATTTCAAAAAGTTCGTTAGTGAAAGATTTGACAACCGTTACGGACTGAAGGGTTTCTTCTACAATGATATTTGCCTCGGCCAGTTTGTCCTGGGCAGTTCTTGACAATTTGCGGATAAAATTCCCGAAAACAAGAGCAGCGATAACCAGTACAGGAAATGTAAGCAGCATGAACAGCGTGAGCTGAGGAGCCATAAAAAATATTATGGCAGTTCCGATTACCAATGTGGCAACCTGTCGGAATAATTCGGCGAGCGTCACGGAGAAAGTATCCTGCAGCATGGATACATCCGATGTGATCCGGCTGATAAGCTCACCCACCCTACGCTTGTCGAAAAAAGTCATGGGGAGGGAGATCATTTTGCTGTACACATCCCGACGCAAATCGGCCATGGCCCGCTCATTAACCTGCGCGAAGAAATAGACCCGGAAAAACGAAAAGAATCCCTGAACAAACAAAATGGCAAACAGCAGAATAGCAATTCCCGTCACCGACATTTGATAGGATGATTCCCCGGTAACGCCGGACAGAAGTGAAGCAATTTGTGGTAATTCCCAGGTTTTCCCGTCGGCCACATCGACAAGTTTACCGGCCAGGTAGGGAAAAGCCAGCAGGATGGTACTACTGAATAGCAGGCTCAGCATTCCCATAACAAAGAACCACTTGTAGGTCCGGACATAACTGAATATCCGGAACAGTTTATTAAGATTTTCTTTTGAGAGTCTCCTTTTCTCTTCAGGGTTTAACGGCCCCCTTGCTTTTCGTTTTGCCATTCAACCTATGATACGCTTGCTAAATAGCCGTAAAGGTAGGGCAATAAAGCGGATATCCCCAATTCCGCCGGGCCGGACACATCGCACATAACTACTTTTACTTTTTTTACCTAAATTTAATAAAAAAAGAAGCCCTCGTTATGTATGCTATCAAGCGCCTTATGGTAGGTATCGATCTGACAGAAATGGATGATAAACTGATCGCTTACCTGCCAGTTCTGGAAGAAATATTTCATCCGGAAGTGATCTACTTTGTACATGTCGCAAAAACACTCAAATTACCTGAGCGGGTGAGAGAGAAATATCCGAACATGATGGCGCCTGTCGATGAGTCACTTGAGAATGATATTCGAAAAAAAATCGAAAAGGAATATAAGCCTAAGAGTGAAATAGAGTTCAGGTACGAGATTCGTGAAGGGGACCCTATCAGGGAGATTCTTAACTGGTCGGAGATCAAAGAGGTGGACCTGATTGTAATGGGAAGAAAAAATGACATGACAGGGGAAGGCAAGCTGGCCAACCGGCTTGCCCGTGTTGCCCATTGCAGTATTTTTTTCGTGCCGGAGAATGTTTCGGAAGCACATCTGAAGCGGGTTATTGTCCCCATTGATTTTAGTAAAACATCCGGTATGGCACTGAATTTTGCCATGGAAATGAAAGAGCATATGGGGTGTGATGTGGTGGTCCAAAACTCGTATGAAGTGCCCTCGGGATATTCTACCATAGGCAAGACTTACGAGGAGTTTGCGGAAATAATGAAAAAAAATGCCCGCGAAGACGCCAGTTTGTTCCTAAAAAAACGTGACATTCCGGAGGATGAAGTTTCCGTTGTTCTAAGCCTGGATGATGAAGAAGACCCGGCAGAACGTGCTTATGAGGAGGCCTCCAGGCAGCATGCAGACCTGATAATTATTGCGTCCCGCGGCCGAACCGGATTTGCCTCAATTTTACTGGGAAGTGTCGCGGAAAAAATGATCCGGTATAATTCGAATATTCCATTGCTGATTGTGAAAGACAAAAAAGAGAACCTGGGATTTTTCCAGGCTCTCCTTCGTATATAATTTTATTCAACCGGCAGGCGGAGTCCGGCTTCCCCAACTGATGAAGTTCAGGGAGACCCAACAGAACAAGGTGGTCAGGCCGACTTCCTTCTGATTTCTTCAGGGTGCATTTTAAGAGCTTTCGCCTCTTCCTTGTCCCTGGAATATTTAATGTGGTCCGGAACTTCGCGGATGTCCCAGATCAGCCCCATCCAACCAAACATTCTCAGGACATAGTAAGTAATATCCACTTCCCACCAGAAGAATCCCTGTCTTGCAGCTACTTCATAGTAATGATGGTTGTTGTGCCATCCTTCTCCCATAGTAAGCAATGCCAGCCAGAGACTGTTCTTTGATTCGTCACCTGACTTATATCGCTGTTTTCCGAATTTATGCATGATCGAATTGATCGAAAACGTGGCATGGTACAAAATAACGGTACTCAGGAAGAACCCGATGAACAGTGTAGAGAAACCGAAATGAGTGAACATCAGTAACGGACTGCCACCATTCACCCAGGCACCAACCGCCATGACGAGTAATGCCAGGATCACAGGAGGTACCAGGTAATGCTTGTTAAGCCATACCAGTTCCGGGTATTTGGCATAGTCACCAATTGTTTTATAATCTGTTTCCTTGTAATCAGGTCCGATGATCCAGCCAACATGAGAATACCAGAATCCATAAAGCTTCATGCTGTGCGGATCCTCCGGCTGGTCACTGTGCCGGTGATGATGACGGTGGTGAGCGGCCCACCATAAGGCCCCTTTCTGGGCAGATGTCTGAGCCATAAAGGCAATGACAAACTGAAACCAGCGGCTGGTCTTATAAGATTTATGCGAAAAATAACGATGGTATCCTCCGGTAATCCAGAACATTCTGGTAAAATACAAGACCGCACAGACAGTCCAGTCAAACCAGGTTGCCCCGGTCCATATGGCGCCCAACGGTAACAAGTGAACAATAGCAAATGCTATTTCCTGTTTAAGTATCGGCTTATTTCTTTTACGAAGTTGCGTGGCTTGTGCCATAATCTGCTATTAAGTTGCATTGCTGCATTAAAAATGCAAAGTTACTTCTTTTTCTGCAATGCGGTTTGAATCTCATTAAGTTTTAGTAACGCTTCAACCGGGGATATAGTATTTATATCCAGATTGTTAAGCATTTCTTCCACCTTCCTGAAACGTGGATCGGACTCAAATAAGTTCAATTGATAGTTGGCTTTTGGCACGTCTTCCATCTTTTTCCTCATTTCCGCGTGCCTGTTGTGGTCTTTTTCCAAAAAATGCATGATCTCATTAGCCCGGAGCACCACGCGGTTTGGCATACCGGCCAGCTGAGCCACATGTATACCGAAACTATGCTGACTCCCCCCCTCTTTCAGCTTGCGCATGAAAAGGATCCTGTCACCGACTTCTTTGACGGATACGTTGTAATTCCGGATCCTGGGGAAATCTTCCGCCAGTTGATTCAATTCATGATAATGGGTGGCGAAAAGTGTTTTTGCCCGGAATTCCGGATGGTTATGAAGAAACTCCGCGATTGACCAGGCGATGGATACTCCGTCATAGGTGCTGGTCCCTCTCCCGATCTCATCCATAAGAACCAGGCTGCGGTCACTCAGGTTATTAAGAATACTTGCCGTCTCGGTCATTTCTACCATAAATGTAGATTCACCACGAGACAGGTTATCGGATGCCCCTACTCTGGTAAAAACTTTATCCACAAGTCCTATCGCAGCACTTCCGGCAGGAACAAACGACCCCATCTGGCCCATAAGAACAATGAGCGCCGTTTGCCGGAGCAAAGCTGATTTACCGGCCATGTTGGGCCCGGTGATGATCATGATCTGCTGGGACGAATTATCCAGGAATACATCATTGGGTACATATTCTTCTCCCGGAGGAAGCTGCTGTTCAATCACAGCATGCCGCCCTTCCCTTATATCAATTGTAGTATCATCATTTATGAGTGGTCTGGTATACCTGTTACGGTCAGCAGTGATGGCAAAAGACAAGAGACAATCAAGACGGGAAAGTGTACGTGCGTTTTGCTGAACCGGCTTGGTAAAACCGGCAGCGGCCTCCACCAGATCATGGTAAAGCCGCTGTTCAATTACCACCAGCTTTTCTTCTGCATTCAGGATTTTTTCCTCGTATTCTTTCAGTTCTTCAGTTATATAGCGTTCCGCATTTACCAGTGTCTGCTTTCTGATCCATTCCTGGGGAACTTTGCTTTTGTGCGCGTTACTTACCTCAAGGTAATATCCGAACACCTTGTTGTAGGCAATTTTCAGGGAGGTAATTCCGGTCCGCTCGCTCTCCCGCTGCTGAATCTGTACCAGGTAATCTTTACCGGCGTAAGCGATCTTTCTCAGGTCATCAAGTTCAGCGTCAATACCGTCCTTTATAACACCCCCCTGGTGAAGGTTTACAGGAGGATCATCCTTCAATGCTCCTTCAATCTGCTGCTTTAGTTCCGGACAAGGGTCGAGCTCGGAGGCTAGCCCGGACAGGGAGTTGTTTTCTGTATTATTTAAAAACTGAATGAGGTCGGGAATCACCGCCAGTGAACGCTTCAACTGTACAAGTTCCCTTGGATTGACCCGGCCTACAGCCACCTTTCCTATCAGGCGTTCAAGATCACCGATTATTTTAAGCCATCCGACGAGTTTATCACGCAGCTTTCTGTCCCTGCTGAGATGGTCCACCACATCCAGCCTTTCGTCGATGGCTTTCTTGTCCTTCAGTGGTAAAACAATCCATTTGCGCATTAAACGTGCGCCCATCGGGGTGGTGGTATGGTCAAGGATGCTAATCAGGGGCACGCCGCCTTCCTGCTGTGGATATATTAACTCCAGGTTCCTGATGGTAAATTTATCAAGCCAAACGTACCGTTCTTCATCAATGCGGCTGATTGACGATATATGGCTGGTTTCCTTATGTTCGGTTTCTTCCAGGTAATGGAGCACCGCTCCCGCTGCGGCAATGGCGGCGTACATTTTTTCAATCCCAAACCCCTTCAGATTCTTAGTGCCGAATTGCTGAAGAAGCCGGTCGTAGCCAAATTCATACGTGAAAATCCATTCATCCAGGGAAAACAGGTGATGATCGTCCCCGACAAAGGATGACATTTTATCCCTGTTTTTTTTACAGTAAAGTACTTCGGACGGATTAAATCCCTGAATCAGTTTTGAGATGTACTCTACGTTGCCCTCCGTTGCCATAAATTCTCCGGTGGAAAGATCAAGGAAAGCAACTCCACCTTGCTCATTATCCAGATGTATGGCCGCGAGATAATTATTATGATTTTTGTCAAGGACATTGTCGTTAAATGAAAGTCCCGGTGTTACCAGTTCGGTAACGCCCCGTTTCACAATGCCTTTTACGGATTTCGGATCTTCAAGCTGGTCACAAATAGCCACGCGATTACCGGCACGAACCAGTCTCGGGAGGTAATTATCCAGCGCATGATGCGGAAAGCCAGCTAATTCCACTTCGGAGGCAGATCCATTGCTTCGTTTAGTCAGGACGATATCCAGAACTTCACTTGCTCGTACCGCATCCTCACCAAATGTTTCATAAAAATCCCCTACCCGGAATAGCAGTAAGGCACCCGGATACTTCGCCTTGATGGCGTTGTATTGCTTCATAAGGGGAGTTTCTTTCGGGGATTTTGTCTTCGTCATGCCTGTTCAACCGCGTCAATACAAATATTATGTTTTTTCGGCCCATTACCAACCTGATGCATTTATGCAGTTTGGTAGTTTTTTGCAATTTTACAGTATGACACGGAAACTCGCGAATGAAGAACTGAACAGAAAAAGTATTGCAGAATTCCAGACCTCTGAAAAGATTCCGGTAATTATTATTCTGGATGATATCCGGAGTATGAATAATGTCGGATCGGTATTCCGGTCGGCGGATGCGTTCCTGGTGGAGAAGATAATTTTGGCGGGAATAACGCCTCAACCGCCCCACCGGGAAATTCAAAAAACAGCTTTGGGCGCCACAGAGTCGGTCGCATGGGAGTACGCCGGGGATGTAACGGAGGTGATCCGATCACTTAAGGATAAGGGTGTCAGGATTGTCGCCATTGAACAAGTGGAGGAAAGTATTATGCTGGGCTCATTTGAGCCCTCTCAGGATGAGAAGTGGGCACTGGTTTTCGGAAATGAGGTGTTCGGAGTTAGACAGGAAGTTATCGACTTAGCAGACTACTGTGTGGAAATCCCTCAGTTTGGCACCAAGCATTCGTTAAATATTTCGGTCAGCGCGGGTATTGTAATCTGGGAGATATTCCAGAAGCTAAGGCTTGAAGAAAAAACCGGCCAGGTCTGAAAAAATGGAAGGGGAGCCGCCGTCTGCAGCTCCCCTTGCCTATTCAACCTAAACAAAGCATCTTGATACTTCTTTCCTATTTCGCTGTCAGGATCTGTGACGTAGGTCCGCTGGCGATTTCGAAAGTGTAATATTTTGAGCTGATCTTGTCGAAGTCATAAATCCGCTTGAATCCTTTTTCAAAATTCACGCGTTCTTCAAAAAGCACGATGTTATAAGCGTCCCGGATGCGGATAACCACATCATTATCATTTGGCTTGACCACGATAAGCTGGAATTTGTTTGCTTCAGGCGAAACGCGCTGAACCATAGCTTCCATGTGGGACAATTCTACCTCTTCGACAAGGCCTGTGTGATTCACAACTTCACGAATAGCTGAACCATCTGAATTAATTACTTCAAAGGTATATGTACCTGGTTCGAGTTCTTCGAAGTTGTAGGGAATGGCAAAACCATTCTGGGTATTGTGTTTCTTGCTGTAGATTCTGCTGCCTTCTTCGTCATAGACATTGACACGAACTTTTTGTTCGTCTGCAGATTCTACGGGAACATAGTATAACTTGTAGCTCTCATGGTTAAGTTTCATGATCGCCATTTGTGATTCTTTGGCCGGAGCCGGTTTCTTTTTGTTCTTGTCTCCTGGGCCTGTGAAGGCAAATGAAGAGACAGCAATAGTAAGGGCTAATAGAGTTGTTAGCGTTTTCATAATTGAATTATTTTGATGTTTGACCTACTTACTAGACGAGGGTAAGGGGTGTTTTGGTTGTCTTTTCGTTTTAAAAAATGACCAGCGGTTGTTCTCAGGGGGCGAATGGATTTAGGTAAAATTTACATCCCGTAAACAAGGGGATAAATCGCCCTGTTATTATCCCGAAACGGAAAAACAGCTAAAATGAGTAAATTTTTAATCCCCCTGATATTCGTAGTTATGTGTTCATATTCGTACACTTTTGCCCAGGACCCGCTTAAGAAATACCGCTGGAACAACCGGATTGTCCTGCTTTTTGCCAATTCACCCGACAATGATTTCCTGATCCGGCAGGAGAAAATCCTTGAAAAGGAAGCCGAAGGAATGAAAGACCGTGACCTGCTGGTCATTCGGATATTACCGGAATCGGAAAAGCAGCTGCAGGAATTGCGCGGCAAGTATAAGACTCGGGATTCCTTTACCTTTGTATTGATCGGCAAAGACGGCGGTGAGAAGAAAACAAGTTATTCGCCGGTGCAAACAGATGAATTATTCGCCCTCATCGATTCAATGCCGATGCGTAAGGCAGAGATGAGAAATGAGGACCAGTAAGCTAAAGCGGAAAAGTGAAGAAAACATTTGGTCAGCAGGTAATTGATTACTACAGGAATCTGACACCACCAGAGGTTCCCGGAAACGTGGAGGTGCTGTATCCCATGGAAGAAAGTGAAGTGATCAGGGTTATCGGCGAGTTCTATTCAAGGTTTTTTGATGACCATCAGCCAAGGACGTATCTCATCGGGATAAATCCCGGACGGCATGGCGGCGGGTCAACGGGTGTCCCGTTCACAGATCCGCAAAAGCTAACCGACATTCTGGACATTCCTAATTCTTTTGAAGGACAACAGGAACTCTCGTCCCGGTTTATTTACCAGATGATCGATACCCTGGGAGGAGTAGAATCCTTTTACCGCCGCTTTTATATAACTTCGGTGTGCCCGCTCGGTTTTACCCGGGATGGAAAAAATCTCAATTATTATGATTCCAGAGATCTTGAGAATGCACTGGAAGATTATATTGTTGAGAACATGCGCGAACAATTGTCTTTTGGTGCCAAACCGGTAGCGTACAGTCTCGGAATGGGAAAGAATATTGCCTACCTGGATAAACTGAACAAGCGTCACGGATTCTTTGACGAAATCCGGCCACTTCCTCATCCTCGTTGGATCATGCAATACCGGCTCAAACGACTTGACGAATTCCTTGATCTTTATCTCAGGGAGCTGGAAGGCGGATGAACGCCGTCTGTTTCTTTTTTATAGCCATTTTGATTTATTTTGCACCGACAAAAATATAAGGGGATATGCTTCAAAGAATTCAAACGGTATTTATGATCCTGGTCATCCTGCTCATGGCGACCTCTCTGTTTTTCAATGTATGGTCATTTGAGTCTGCGGAGGAAGGAGTCAGTTATTTAATGACGCCATTTGGTCTGGAGATGGAAGCGGCCGGGGAAGAACCGGTCAGTCAGACTATTCCCTATGTACTTCTTGCTGTTCTTGCGATTGCAAGTATCACCGTAGCAGCAATAGAGATAACAAAATTCAAAAACCGCCTCCTGCAGATCAAGCTGGGGACGCTTAATTCTGTCATCCTGGCGATCACCACCGTCCTTGGTGTGTACCTGGCCACTGATCTGTCAGGTTCAAAAGAAGTGGCGGGAGAATACGGAATATTTATTTTCATGGTTCCGGCTGCATTAATATGTAATGCACTTGCCAACCGGTTTATACACCGCGATGAAAAACTTGTCCGGTCTGTAGACCGAATCAGGTAGCCAAATTATCAGGGAACTGACATTTTTCTTCCTTTTTTCATGTTCAAATATGTCAATATGTCATTCTTGAGGCAATGGAATATTTTTTGAGCACAGTTCGTTTGAAAAAATAACTGAGAGCGAACTATGCAAGAAACAGGAACCATTTCAATCCATACGGAGAACATTTTCCCGATCATAAAGAAATTTCTTTATTCGGATCACGAGATATTTCTTCGGGAGCTGGTGTCCAACGCGGTGGATGCCACACAGAAATTAAAGCGATTGTCATCCCTTGGCGAATTAAACCAGGAGCTTGGTGACCTTACCATTGACATCAGCTTTGACAAGGAGAAAAAAACCATAACCGTGAAAGATCATGGTATTGGGATGACCGCGGAGGAAATCAAAAAATATATCAACCAGATAGCATTCTCCGGAGCCTCGGAATTCGTAGAAAAATTCAAGGACAAGGATGATGTAAAAGACATAATTGGCAAATTCGGCCTTGGGTTCTACTCATCCTTTATGGTAGCCTCACAGGTGGAAATCATTTCAAAGTCGTACCAGGAAGGCACAGAAGCTGCCCATTGGACGTGTGACGGATCTACCCAATTCGAAATTTCTCCGGGCGAACGGGAAGAACGGGGTACAACCATCATCCTTCATATTGCAGAAGATTCTGAGGAGTTTCTGGATGAGTACAGGCTGAAAGGCATACTTGATAAGTACTGTAAATTTCTTCCTGTTCCTATTCGTTTCGGTACGGAAAAGGATCAGGTGGAAGATGGAAAAGACGAAGAAGGAAAACCGAAATTCAAGACGATTGAAAAGGACCGGATCATTAACGACACCGATCCGTTGTGGACTAAATCTCCGTCTGACCTCACCGATGAGGATTATCTGAAATTTTATCGCGAGCTGTATCCGATGTCAGAGGAGCCGCTGTTCTGGATCCATTTGAATGTGGATTATCCGTTTAATCTCACGGGAATTCTGTATTTCCCTAAAGTCAAAAATGACTTTGAGGTACAGCAAAACAAAATTCAGCTGTACAGCCGGCAGGTTTTTATAACAGACGAAGTCAAAGATGTTGTTCCTGAATTCCTGATGCTCCTGCATGGAGTGATAGATTCTCCCGATATTCCGCTGAATGTTTCAAGGAGCTACCTTCAGTCGGACAGCAACGTTAAGAAAATCAACGCCCACATTACCAAGAAGGTGGCCGACAAACTGAATGAACTGTTTAAAAATGAGCGGGCATCGTACGAAGAGAAGTGGGACAATATCGGCGTGTTTGTCAAATACGGGATGATCTCGGAAACCAAGTTCAATGACAAGGCAAAGGAATTTGCGTTGCTGAAGAACTCGGAGGCAAAGTATTTTACGCTTGATGAATACAATGAAGCTGTAAAAGAAAATCAGACTGATAAGGATGAACAGGTGATTTACCTCTATACCACGGATGCAGGGAAGCAGGACACGTACATTCAGAATGCCAGGAGAAAAGGCTTTGACGTACTTCTGATGGATGGCGTACTTGACCAGCATTTTGTCAACCACCTGGAGCAACAGCTGGAGAAAGTTCATTTAAAAAGAGTGGATGCGGATACCATCGACAAGCTGGTGGACAAAGATGAGAAGGTTGAAAGCCTTATCAGCGACGAGGAAAAGGAGAAAGTCAAAACCATTTTTGAGGAAGCAGTGGCAAATCCGGCCATGACCCTTAAAGTAGAATCTTTGGCAGCTGATGATTTGCCTGTAACAATTACGCAGTCTGAATTCATGCGGAGAATGAAGGACATGGCCCGAACCGGCGGAGGCATGGCCATGATGGGCAATATGCCTGATCAGCTGGATCTTACAATAAATGGGAACCATCCGCTGATCGGAAAGATCCTGAAGGCGCGGAAGCAGGAAAAGAAGAAACAACTGGCTAAGCAGGCGTATGATCTTGCCATGTTGTCTCAAAACATGCTGTCCGGTAAAGATCTGACAGCGTTTATCCAGCGTAGTGTTGAGCTGGCTGCGGAACAATAAATTTTCACATCGTGTTATAATCCCGTTTCCGGCCGACTTTATTCGGTTGGGAACGGGATTTTTTTATAATATTGGAAAGACGAAAACGTTAAATTGTCTGATGTCTGTTCGATTTACATATATACTGGCCATTTTATTTATTCTTCCATGGGCTTCCCGGGCCCAGGAAAGGGACCCGGAAAGTAAAGATGATTTCTTTTCGGTTGATACCCCGATAACCGTAAACCTGGAAGCGGATGATGAAGAGGAAGAAGAGGAAGATGCCAAACTCAAGGAGAAAAAGCGTAAAAAGAAGGTTTTCTACGGGATCAAGACTAAGAAGCGATTTACCCGCGATGGCGAGGAATACGAATTGTTTTACGTGCTGAAGGAATTTGAGATGCCGGATCCCTATGTCAGAGATGTTTACTGGCTGGATTACCGCCGCAACCAGATCAGGGTCGGAGGTGAGATAGATCCTAAATTCGGCGCCATTCTTCACGGACCGTATCAAAAGGTTAAAAATGACCAGGTTATTGAGGAAGGTATTTTCTACAAAGGCACCAAACATGGCCGGTGGGTCTCCTACGACAAGGAGAATATACTGACTGATAAAGAAAAATATTATAAAGGATGGCCAAGGGAATCAATGGTCAGTTATTACGACCGTGATCGCGGGAAGATGAAAGAGATTATCCCCGTGGAGTACGGAGAAAAAGAAGGTAATTACTATTATTTCCATGAAAATGGGAAAGTTGCCGTAAAGGGAGAATATCACTGGGACGCGCCGGTCGGTGAATGGACGGAATACTACCCTTCAGGCTTTCGTAAAAAGGTTATCCAGTACGACAAGGATCCATTTGATGAAGTATACCGGCCCTACATTGTTAAGGAATGGGATCTTCGCGGTCGGGTAGTCTACGAGGTTCGGAACAAGCCTCAGTAAAATGCATCCTCAAAGTGCCTGAGAGAGTAAGAACTGCCGTGCCAGATTATACCTATTATATCGAATCTGTGCAGCATACAAACTTCGAGTTCCTGTGAAAACGCTTCTGCCGCAGCGGTAATCCGTTTAACCTGCGAGGGGCTTACATGTTGTTCAGGAAACCCATACGACAGACCTGAGCGTGTTTTTACTTCAACAAATATCAGCCAGTTGCTTTTCCTGCAGACAAGGTCAATTTCAGCTCGACCATGCCGGTAATTGCGAGTGATGATCCGGTATCCCTGCCGTCTCAGGTAATCTTCGGCGATCTTTTCACCGCGCATGCCAAGAAGTCGTTTGTTCATTAATGTGTAGTTTTACAATACTGTTGGAGATAAGGTGATGAAAATCAATAAAGAAGTAGCATTCAGACATCTCGGGATGATTGATTATAAAGAAGCATGGGACGAGCAGACCAGGCTTTTTGAAGATATCGTCGGGACTAAAATCGCAAACAGGAAAAAGGAAGAAGGCGATCAGGTGCTGACGAAAAATTATCTCCTGTTTTGCGAACATCCCCATGTCTATACCCTTGGCAAAAGCGGAGAAGAGGAACATTTGCTGGCTGATGAGGGCGAGCTTCAGCGCATTCAGGCCACCTACTATAAAATCAACCGGGGTGGAGATATTACTTATCATGGTCCCGGACAAATCGTTGGGTACCCGATCCTTGATTTGGAGAATTTCTTTACCGATATTCATAAGTATCTTCGCTTGCTCGAGGAGGCAGTTATCCTGACCCTGGCTGAATATAATATCGCTGCCGGACGTATCGAAGGACTTACAGGCGTGTGGATCGATATGGAAGGAGAAAATCCGAGAAAAATTTGCGCACTGGGTGTGAAATCCAGCCGATGGGTAACTATGCACGGATTTGCATTCAATGTGAATACGGACCTGGATTATTTTAATTATATCGTACCATGTGGTATATCTGACAAAGCGGTTACCTCAATGGAAAAAGAATTGGGACACAGGCAAAGCATGAAACAGGTGGAAGAAAAATTAAAAGGACATATTGCCCGGCTTTTCCAAATGAATCTGACAGAAAAGGATCCGAGTTTTCTAAAAGAATGAAGGAAGATATTGAACGTCCCAAAGTCGTTAACGTGACACTTGCGGTAACCCGTGAGATAAACGAACTGGATCAGGCAGAATGGAAAGTTCACCTGCTTAACCAGAACCCCACGCCGATAGAAAATATCCTGATTACCTCTAAAGGCTATGGAGAGAAAGAAGGTGAAAAGCAGGAAACATCCACCCTGCGTCATTATCTTGAAGAGCTGGAAGGAAATTCCGCTTTTATGGTTGAGCTTATCCAGCCTGAATTATTTCATCTTAATAATGAATACTGGGTAAGCTATTATGCAGGAGGCAAGATGTATGACAAGAAATTTGTCTTTCTCCCGGACACCATTCAGGATGAGAATTTGCATTTAATTGAAATGCTGAATCTTCAGGGGGTTTTGCATTCATGAAGGAGTACCTGCGTAATATTCTATTCATCGATATTGAGACAGTCAGGGTTACTGATTCCTTTGACCAGCTGGATAATCGCATGCAGGAGGCCTGGATTAAGAAATCGGCCTGGATGACCAGGGACAGTGACCTGACTCCGGCGGAGGCATTTACCGGCAAGGCTTCCATTTACGCTGAATTTGGACGTGTGGTCGTGATCGGAATGGGCTTGCTCCACAGACAGAATGATGAATGGATTCTGAGGCAAAAGGCGATTTATCATGAAGATGAACGTCAATTGCTGGAGGAGTTCAGGGAAGTGCTGTCACGAATGAACCAGGATGAGCTCATGCTTTGCGCCCATAACGGAAAGGAATTTGATTTTCCCTATTTATCAAGGAGAATGCGGATTAACAGGATCCCGCTGCCGGCGGCCCTTGACATTGCGGGTAAAAAGCCATGGGAAATACAGCACCTGGATACCATGGAGCTGTGGAAATTCGGTGAATACAAGCACTACACATCGCTGGATTTACTTGCCGCACTTTTTGGTATCGAATCGAGTAAATCAGACATGGACGGTTCAGAAGTAGGGAAAACATTCTACAAAGAGAATGATCCGGAGCGGATCATGACGTATTGTCTGAAGGATGTGGAAGTAACGGCGAGGCTGTTCTTGCATCTTAAAGGATGGCATGACCTGTCATTCCGGGTCAATCGTAAAGATTGACCGCGAGGATGCCATAGCGGCGTAATTGTTGCATATTTGTGAATAACATATGAGTAAGAAAAGAAAAAAAAATAAATCCGGTAAAAGCGGGAATATTCATCACAAGTTAAAAGATAGAATAACTGCCCTGCTCAACCGGCATATACATAATACCTATTCTCCAAAACAGATTACCAAGAAACTTGGGTTCAGGAGAAAAGATTACAATCGGGCCATTCCCGAAGTTCTGGCCCAGCTTGAAAAGGAAGGAAAAATCACCAGGGTAGGGAACGGTAATTATAAAAGCGCCCGGGAGCCGGACTTTATTACCGGCCGGGTCGATCATGTGAACCCCCGTTTTGCCTACATTATTCCCGAGGGAGATCAGGAGCAGGACGACATTTATGTCAAGAGCACAGATCTTAAATATGCCATGGACGGAGATATCGTTCGTGTCATGACTTCTCCTAAAAAACACGGCCTTCATCCCGAGGGTAAGGTCGTTGAAATAGTAGAGCGCGGCCGCACCACTCTGGTGGGCCGTATTGAAATCTCCCCGCGTTATGCATTCGTAATTCCGGACAACCGTAAAATCCATCAGGATATTTTTATTCGCCTGGATGATACCTTGCAGGCAAAGCACAATGATAAAGTCATCCTGGAGGTCACAGAATGGCCTGCTTCGGACAAAAGCCCGGAAGGGAAAGTGACAAAAATTCTCGGTCAGGCAGGAAATCACGATGCAGAAATTCATTCGATCATGGCGGAATTCGATCTGCCTTTTGAATTTCCTGATAACGTGACCCGGGCAGCTGAGAAAATAAGTGAGGATTTTCCCGATAAGGAGGTAAAAAAGCGAAAGGATTTCAGAGAGGTGCTTACGTTTACCATCGATCCGGAGGATGCCAAGGATTTTGATGATGCGCTGTCATTCAGAGTTCTGGAGAATGGTCATTACGAAGTGGGCATTCATATCGCGGATGTAACTCATTACGTTCTGCCCGGATCTGAGCTGGAGAAAGAAGCCTACCGTCGGGCAACTTCGGTTTACCTTGTGGACAGAACCATCCCCATGCTTCCTGAAAAGCTTTCGAATGAATTGTGTTCGCTACGGCCCCGGGAAGACAAGATGACATTTGCCGCGGTCTTTGAACTGGACGATAACGGGAAGATCCACAAGGAATGGTTTGGACGTACGATTATTCACAGTGATCACAGGTATTCGTACGAAGAGGCTCAGGCCGGACTGGAATCGGGCCTGGGAACACATGCATCCGAATTGAATATTCTCAATTCGATCGCAAAGAATCTTCGAAAGAAGCGGTTTCAGCATGGTGCGGTCAATTTTGAGACGACCGAAGTTAAGTTCAAACTGGACGAGAATGGCAAGCCACTGGGAGTCATCCCGAAAGTGCGTAAGGATGCCCATAAGCTGATTGAGGAGTTCATGCTGCTGGCAAATAAGCGTGTAGCCACCTTTGTTTATAACATGAAGCAGGGGAAAGATCATAATACATTTGTATACCGGACGCATGATTATCCTGATCCTGAAAAAGTCGATTCCTTTGCCAATTTTGCGAAAAAATTTGGCCATCAGCTGAAAACAGATGAAAAAGCAATCTCGAATTCACTGAATGCACTGATGGCCGAGATTGAAGGGAAGCCTGAGGAGAATGTTCTTCAACAGCTGGCCATACGGGCCATGGCAAAGGCAAAGTATACTACCAAGGAGATGGGTCATTTCGGCCTGGCCTTTGAGCATTATACCCATTTTACATCACCTATCCGACGATACCCGGACATGATGGTTCACCGGTTACTGCAACATTATTTAGACGGAGGAAAATCTGCTGATGCGGAGTCTTATGAGAAGAAATGTGAGCATTCTTCCGATCAGGAAAAGCGGGCAGCTGATGCTGAACGTGCTTCGGTCAAATACAAGCAGGTTGAATTCATGTCAAATGTAGGAGATAAGGTGTTCAACGGAATCATTTCAGGCGTTACGGAATGGGGAATATTCGTGGAGATTGTTGAGACCAAATGTGAAGGGATGGTAAGACTGGTAGACCTGCAGGATGATTATTATGAGTTTGACGAGAAAAATTACCGGGTGATCGGCAGAAGCAATAAGCGGATATTTACGCTTGGTGATGAGGTATTCGTTCGGGTAACCGGCACTGATATTGACCGGCGCACCATAGATTTGGAATTTGCTGCTAAAGAAGAGGCACTTATATAAAATTTATGCTAACCACACTTCCAAGAATTCAAAAGCTTATTGCGGATGGGATTGAGCAGCTTGAGTACGGCAGCCAACCCGCTGAGCTTTACGAACCTATTTCCTATATCATGTCATTGGGCGGCAAACGCTTGCGACCGGCACTTACACTGATGGCCTATTATATGTATCATGATGATCCGGAAAATGCACTTGACCATGCACTGGCGGTGGAGATGTTCCATAATTTCACCCTGATGCATGATGATATTATGGATGAGGCGCCTCTGCGAAGGGGGCAACCCGCTGTTCACGAAAAGTGGAATGCCAATACGGCGATCCTGAGCGGAGATGTGATGTTGGTTAAGGTATATGAGCAATTTTTAAAATCGCACCGTGAAAAATTACCAGAAGTTCTAAGCAGATTCAATAAATGTGCTGCTGAGGTGTGCGAGGGGCAGCAACTGGATATGATGTTTGAAAGTCGGGAGGAAGTCGGGGAGGAAGAATACCTTGAGATGATCCGGTTGAAAACGGCGGTTCTGCTGGGATTCAGTCTTGAGCTGGGGGCCTTACTGGCAGGAGCGCCTGAAGAAGATCTTGATGCTCTGCGCGAGTTTGGAACATTGATGGGAATCGCTTTTCAATTGAAGGATGATTACCTTGATGTCTACGGGGATCATGAGAAATTCGGCAAACAGGTTGGAGGCGACATCCTTTCGAATAAAAAGACGTTCCTGCTTATCAACACGATGAAACAAGCAGAAAGCGAACAGCGTGCAACACTGGATCACTGGATATCGGTGAACAACGATGATGAAACCAAAATTTCGGTAATCACCGGTTTGTATAATGAACTCGGCATCGATCAACTGACCCGGACCAGTGTGGATGAATACTTTGCTGCTGCGTTTCGTGAGCTAAAGAAAGTGAATGCTCCGCTGAACAGGCGCGCGATTTTAAGGCAATTCGCTGAATCCCTGATGGACAGGGATCATTAATCAAACGCGCTGATTGCTGGCCAATTTCAGGTTGAGCCCGCGTTTTTCCAGCACCCCCTGCATGACAAGAACTTCCGCAACGAGGTTAACAGGTTCCATGAGTTGCTCCCACTGCTCAGGATCGAGCTGACGCGCCACTTCTTCCGCTGTAAAAAAATTGTCACCCCTTGACCTGGCCATGTTGAGGATAAAAGCCTTTATTTTATCTGCTGCAATCATACACTATTCTCCAATCTATCAAAACAACCGGCTTGCCGGAAAGGTTCAGCTCAGTTAAAGTCCATTTCCACCTGATGGGCAAGCAGGTCTTCCAGCGTTTCCCGTTCACGGATCAGGTGCGCCTTGTGCTTGTAAATTAATACTTCTGCAGGCCTGATACGCGAATTATAATTGGAGGCCATGCTGAATCCATAAGCTCCCGCATTCCGGATGGCAAGGATGTCACCTTCCCGAACTTCATTTAATTTGCGATCCCATCCAAAGGTATCAGTTTCGCAAATATTTCCAACTACGGAATAGATTCGTTGAGTTCCTTTTGGATTGGAAATATTAATTATCTGGTGATATGCATCATACATCATGGGCCTGAGCAGGTGATTAAAGCCAGAGTTAACCCCTACGAAGACCGTCGCTGGGGTGGTTTTGATGACATTGGCCTGAACCAGCAGATATCCTGCTTCACTAACCAGAAATTTCCCGGGCTCGAACCACATTTCCAGTTTTCTGCCGTAGCTCTCGCAAAAAGTGTCAAATGCCTTGCCCAGTTTAAGACCCAGGTCATAAACGTTTGTTACTATATCATTCTCCTTGTAACCCACTTTAAATCCGCTGCCAAAGTCAATAAACTCCAGGTCCGGAAACTCCATGGCAACACCAAACAGAATCTCTGCCACTTTCAGGAAAATTTCTGCATCCAGAATATCAGAACCGGTATGCATGTGTAATCCCGTAATATGCATGTCGTTGGTTCGTACGACCCGCATGATATGGGGAAGCTGATAAATGGAGATGCCGAATTTAGAATCGACGTGCCCGGTTGAAATCTTCTGGTTGCCACCCGCCATTATATGCGGATTCAGCCGGATGCAGCAGGGAAGTGTATGACGGAAGCGATTCCCGAATTGTTCGAGAATACTGATGTTGTCAATGTTTATAGTCAGGCCGAGTTCAACCCCCTCTAAAATCTCTTTGAACGAAACGCAATTGGGGGTGAATAGAATATCTTTCGGAGAAAAACCAGCCTTCAGCGCAATTTTTGCCTCCTCCAGCGAGACTACATCCACTCCTGCACCATTTTGCCTCATTAGTTTGAGAATATTGATGTTGGTCAGTGCTTTTGCGGCGTATTTAATCTTTATTTTCTGATGTGAGAATGCATTTTTCAGGGTTTGAAGCTGCTTCAAAATTTTATCGGCATCATAAACATAAAGTGGGGTGCCGAATTCTTTCGCCAGAGCGGTGACATCTGTTCCCTGAATTCTGTAGGAGGTATTAGCTAATTCCATGGTTAGATGGCGCAAAGATACAAAAATATGATGTTTGAAAAGGATTCCTGACGTCTCCTGAAGTGATTTAACGGCATATGGGACGGCTTTCCGAATACCTTGTTAATTTCACGGAAATTCGATACCTTACTCTTTCCTCTCAGATGAAAAATTCAGGAAAAGTTATGCCGGGCCGAATCATCTGAAAGTCAATTTTTTTTCACAAATTCGCTAATCAAAAGACCAACAAATACACATATATGATCCAGATAATTCCATCCATAGCCGTTCTTGAAGGCAAGGTCATTCGCCTTCAGCAGGGGGATTTCTCCCGGGAAAAGGTTTATGATGAAAGTCCGGTTGACCTTGCCCGGAGTTTCGAGGATCATGGCATTGAAGTAGTGCACCTGGTGGATCTCGACGGAGCCCGAAGAGGATCCCCCAAAAACTATCATATCCTTGAAACAATTGCGGGGTATACCAGCCTGAAAGTAGATTTTACGGGTGGAATACATACAGACGGGGATATCAGCAAGGCCTATGAATATGGTGCCAGTTATATTACCGCGGCCAGTGTGGCGGTTAGCAACAAAAAACAGTTCGCATCGTGGATTATTTCATTCGGACGCGAGAAAATAACGTTGGGAGCTGATGCACGTGATGGAAAAATTGCTGTTCGGGGCTGGGTCAAGGATACGGACATTGATCTTTTTGATCATATTGATTATTTCTATTCGCGCGGACTGAAATATGTAAAGTCAACTGATATTTCCAAGGAAGGTGTACTGGAAGGTCCGTCGTTCGCTATGTACGAAAAGATCATTTCCACGTTTCCTGACATTTGCGTGCTGGCAAGCGGCGGTGTGCGTAATCTTGATGATATAAAGCGATTGAATGACATGGGCGTGTTCGCCGTAATCGTTGGTAAAGCACTGTATGAAGGAAAAATTAAGCTGAGTGAACTTGAGCAGTTCCTGGTAAAATCCTGATACTCCTATTCTACCGTATCAAATTTGAATTTCTGTATCATATAGTACAGAAAATTAAAGGAAAGCACGGACTCATCTTCTGGCGTGGAATTTACGTTATGCCCGGTAGTTGTTGCATTTTCTTTCCGGACCTCAGGTTTCTGGGCATTATCCGGTGAAACAACCTTGACAGGAACTTTTACAGGAGTGGTCGAATCAGTTTTTCGTTCTTCCGGTTTGACGACTGTCGTTTTTGCCGGAAGGGTCATTCCTCCTTCCCGGTAATTGTACTCTTCTTCCTGGTATGTTGTTTCGGTAGTGGTTTCCTGCTCTTCAATGGAAAAACCACTTTCCTGAGCCATGGCGCTGTTTACCAAAGCGATGGTAAATATGACTAATGAAACACGTAATAGAGCCTTGTTCATAATTTACAGGAAAGCAAATATATGGAATATATTCTACAAATTATAATGTTAATTTAACCCATTGATATAGATAAAACAACGTTTGAATTATGTTATCGTGGGATGATTTTATGAAGGTTGATCTTCGAAAGGGCACCATTATTAGGGCCGAACCTTTTCCTGAGGCGAGAAAACCGGCTTTTAAGCTTTGGGTTGCCCTCGGTCCGGAGTTGGGAACGAAGCAATCCAGTGCTCAAATTACCGAATTATATACTCCGGATTCGCTGGTTGGCCGGCAGGTCGTTTGTGTGGTGAATTTTCCCCCAAGGCAGATTGGCCCGTTCATGTCAGAAGTCCTGGTTACGGGTTTTCCCGATGAAAAAGGCCGCGTTATTTTGACCACAGTAGATCAGCATGCACCTGACGGAAGCCGGTTATTCTAATTTATCTCTCAGGGTATTCCGGCACAGTGAGCTGACGGATATCTACCTTGCATGCACAGATGCGTTTGAGGATTATCAATTTCCGGTACAATTTACCCTGGAAGAGTTCAGATACAAGTTCATGACCCGGCTGCAAACCCGGCTGGAACTATCGGCCGGAGTATGGCATAAGGAAAAACTGGTTGCATTTACGCTGGTGTCATGCTTTGAAGATCAGTGCTACCTGAGTTGTCTCGGGGTAAGAAAAGACTGGCGGCGGATCGGGTTGTCAAAAAAATTACTTGCATTTCAGGAAGAGCTTGTGGCGCATGATGATTCAAATGAACTAATACTGGATGTTCTTGGCAGCAACGACGTGGCAGTATCAGTGTATGAGCAGGCTGGTTATCAAATAATCCGAAAACTTACTACCTATTCGATTTCAAGAGATATTATTCTCAAGTCCCAGTCCTTTCCACATCAAATTGTTCCGGCTGACCATGTTCCATGGGAGGAAGTATATGCATGGAGAGAATGTGAGCTGCCATTTTTGAATGGCCGATGGGTGATTCGCCCCGGGGTCACGCATGATTCTGTACTAAGTTACCGGGACGAGAAGGGTACCGGTGGAGTAATAGTTTTTGATAAGCATAACGGGCGCATCCCGTTGTTGATGGTAAGGCCGGATCTCAGGAGACAAGGACTGGGAAAGGCGTTGTTAAGGGAAGCCGCACAGCTTATTCTGTCGAAAGAAGTAATTTGTTTCAATATTCCGGAAGAAGCTTCCGGGATAAATAGCTTTCTAAGTAATATGGAGTTCCGGAAGTATTTCAACCAGGTTGAAATGAAAAAATCAATTTGCTGATAATGTGAAGGCATTTTGTATTTTTGATTATGACCTTTCAGGAAATTGCTGGCATTACTTCCGGTGAATTGATCCGGACCGGACATAGTGAACCGGTAAAGTATTTACTTTTTGACAGCCGTCGTCCTGTTATCGACCCGTCAGCCTCCCTGTTCTTTGCCATAACCGGTAAGCACCATGATGGTCACATTTATATTCAGGATCTTTATCAGAGGGGTGTCAGAATGTTTGTGGTGGAAAAAGACATTGACCCCGAAAGGGTACCAGAATCTTCCATTCTGAAGGTAAGTGATGCGGTTGAAAGCCTGCAGGCAATCGCTGCCGCTCACAGAAAAAATTATCGGGGTGAGCTGATCGCCATTACAGGCAGTAATGGCAAAACCATTGTAAAAGAGTGGCTTTACCAGTTACTCGCTCCGTTTCGTTCGGTCATTAAAAGTCCCTCCAGTTACAATTCTCAGCTTGGGGTCCCCCTAAGTGTCTGGCAATTACAAAGCGAACATGAACTGGCTATATTCGAGGCCGGCATTTCACAGCCCGGAGAAATGTCCAGGCTTCAAAAAATTCTTGAACCGGATACCGGGATTTTTACGAATATAGGCAGTGCCCACGATGAAGGATTTGAAGACCGTTCTTCAAAAGTCCGGGAAAAAATGATGTTATTCAGGCAGGTAAAGACACTGATATATTGCCGGGATCATGAAGAGGTACATCAGGAGGTATCTGTGCCCGGGCTGACCTGGGGATTTCACCCCGAAAGCGACTTGAAAATCATTCAGTCGAAAAGCACGGAAGGCCTGACGCGAATGGAATGCGAATTTCGATCCCAATCGTTCAATTGGAAAATTCCATTTACCGATCAGGCTTCCGTTGAGAACATCATGCACGTAATTGCCTGTCTTCTTCACCTGGGGATACCGGAAAAGCTGATCCAGGAAGGAATATCCCGTCTGCGTCCACTTTGTATGCGTCTGGAAATGAAACAGGGGCAGAATGATTGTTACCTTATTGATGATACCTACAATAACGATCTGGCCGGATTACGAAATGCACTTGATTTTCTGGCGAATGTCAGTCATAAAAAGAAAAGGAGCCTTATCCTGTCAGACATACTTCAGTCGGGTCTCGGGGAATCGGAGCTGATTCGTCAGATAAGTAAACTGATCAGGGCATCCGGCATTGAAGCCTTTACCGGGATCGGACCTGTTCTTAACAAATACAGGGACGCATTCGAGCCGATAGAAAGCAATTTTTATGTAAGCACGGAGGAATTCCTGGAAGATGAGCCGCAAAGGAAATTCAGAAATGAAATGATACTTATCAAAGGCGCCCGTCCATTCCGGTTTGAGAAAATCATCGGCAGACTGGAAGAGAAGGTTCATGGAACGGTGCTGGAAGTCGATTTATCCGCCCTTACCCATAATCTCAATTTCTATCGTTCGCGTCTTGACCCAAACGTAAAACTGATGGTCATGGTCAAAGCATTTGCCTATGGAGCGGGCAGTCTTGAGGTGGCAAATTTACTTCAGTATCATCGTGTTGATTATCTCGGAGTGGCATATGCCGACGAGGGGGTTTTCCTTCGCAGAAACGGTATACAAATTCCTGTTATGGTTATGAATCCTACTCCGGAAAGCTTTGAAAGTATGATCGAATACGATCTTGAACCGGAGATTTATTCGATTCGTATTTTTAAAGAACTCATTAATTCACTCCGCGGACGACCTGCAGGCATCCATCTGAAAATTGATACAGGTATGCACCGCCTCGGGTTTGAAATGCAGCATGCAAATGAATTGAAGCAACTTCTGGAGGAACATCCCGAAATACAGGTAAAAAGTATTTTCAGCCACCTTGCGGCCTCAGAAAGCAAGGAACACGAGGATTTTACCAGGCAGCAGGCACAACGGTTCAATTTAATCTGCCGGGAGTTAGAACCATTCACTGGCGATGCGCCCCTGAGGCATTTGCTAAACTCATCCGGTATTATTCGTTACCCGGAATACCAGTTTGACATGGTTCGGCTTGGTATTGGGCTTTATGGAATTGAAGGGAATGAAATTGCTCAGGAGCGCCTTCGTTCCGTTTCCACCTTGCGCACTATTATTTCACAGGTCAAGGAGATTAATCCAGGAGAATCCGTTGGTTATGGCCGAAGTGGTAAGGCAGAGAACCCCATTCGCATTGCCACTATTGCTATTGGATATGCTGATGGCTTCAGCCGGATCCTGAGCAATGGAAAAGGGATGGTCTTTATAAGCGGAAAATTGGTTCCGGTAATTGGAAATGTTTGTATGGATATGACGATGATTGATATTACCGGAACAGAAGCTAAAGAGGGGGACCTGGTCGAAATTTTCGGACCTGAAATCCCCCTGCAGGATCTTGCAGAAATGAGTGGTACTATTCCTTATGAGATACTGACCAATGTTAGTCAGCGGGTAAAAAGAGTTTTCTTTACCGATTAATCAAATGAAACATCCGGAGCCTGATCGCTTCCTTCCGCCGCTTCGAAAAATCCTTTCTGATCAAAT
>JAUILA010000038.1 GCA_030432655.1 Bacteroidia bacterium | reverse complement strand
CCTCACACTCAAACCCAAACTCGCTCTGTCATTAAGCGCAGACAAATCACAAAGTCCTAATTTAATCTTGCCTTAGCTTAATGACATTGCGCCCCCCTCCAGGGGGGAATAAAAAAGCCCTGCTTCGCTCCTTTCGGAGCTTCGCAGGGCGGAGGTGGAGCCAATGGGAGTCGAACCCACGACCTCTTGACTGCCAGTCATAATATGACCATTTTTCCCTTATCCGCTTATTACCGTTTCCTTTCTTAAAGGAGCCTTGAAGCTCGATAATTATATGTTTTTGCAATAGTTTCTTATCGGTTTATGTTTTATTTTGGTATGCACAACCGTATGCACATGAAAGTACACAAGAAAAAAAACCTCTTCATTTCGATTAAACTAGACACTCGACGCGCTCGTCCGAATGGCAAATTCCCGGTTCGCCTTCGCGTATTCAGAAGTACTCCACGAAAGCAAAAATTGTATACCACAACCTTCGATTTCACTAAGAAGGAGTTCGCCGAAATCTGGGAAACAAAGAGACCCGCTCAGGATGTTCGCGAAGATCGGAGGGCTTTACAGGCTCTTCTTAACCGAGCGGAAGACGTGGCTTATGGAATGGAGAAATTTGACTTCGATATATTTGAGACGCTCCTCTATGACAGTGAGTATGAGTCTCTTCCTCTCGGGAAGCTCTTCGATGAGGTTATCGCCAAATTGCAGCGATCAGGCCGCCATGGAACTGCCGAGAGCTACCGCGCTGCAAAGAAGTCATTCCTCGCCTTCTACGGTGAGAAAGTCAGCCTTACCGAGATAACCCCTGAGAAGCTCGAGGAGTATGAGTCCTCAATGCTATCGGAGGAGAAATCCCCCACCACCGTAGGAGTCTACATGCGCAACCTCCGCGCGATCTTCAACTCTCACATTGATAAAAAGACGATAGATAAAGACCTCTACCCTTTCGGGCGAAATCGTTACATGATACCTCAAGCGAAAAACACGAAGAAGGCACTCTCTCGGGAACAGCTTCGCGCACTTGCTGAAGCGAAGAATCTCACAAAAGAGCAGGAGAAGGCGCGGGACTTCTTTCTCCTGAGCTTTCACCTCGCGGGAATCAATATGAAAGACCTCCTTCACCTAAAACACTCAGATTTGCAGGATGGAAAGATCGTTTTCTATCGCGCAAAGACTTCAAAAACGAAGTCTACAAGGAAGCCGATAGTTACCTACCTGAATGTCTCCGCCTCCGATCTCATCGCAAAGTATTGTTCCGATGGAGGGTATCTCTTCCCCGTGCTCTCAGAATCAGATAGCTCCCGTGAGAAGCACAACAAGGTGAAGCGATTCACTCGATTTGTAAATCAGCATTTACAGGTACTATGCCTTTCTAATGGTCTCCCTCCCATTTCTACCTACTGGGCGCGCCATTCGTGGGCTACTATTGCCATGAAGAGCGGTCAGAGCCTTCAATTCGTGGGAGAGTCTCTCGGTCATTCTAGCTCACGCGTTACCGAGGCATATATTGACAGCCTCGACCATGAAGCGAAGAAATCATTCTCGAAGCAGCTGGATTTATTATAATGGACAATCACCAATTTCGTGAATACCTTGACGCTCTATGGAGACACCATGAAGAATATATTCGGTCGCCTGACGTCCTGTATAGCTTAGATTTTGACCCGGTAGGTAAGCCGGCAGACCTTCAATTTCTCGAAGAACAGGAGAAGAGCAATGAAGCGCGAGCAACAATGCGCCTATACAAGCCCCGGATTGCTGAATACGAAATTACTCAACCAGAATATCTAATTCGTATCATTGCCAATGCCATTCGTCGCGGATACATAGTTCGAAATAAGATAGAAATAAACCCAAATCAGACTATTTACCGTCTTGACTGGCAGGGCAGGAAAAATGAACTTTGCTATTTTATAACACTTCTTGCAATCGAGTCAACGGACGACATTTACCCTCCCATTTCCACTGTTACCCCGTGGCAACTCGCCGCGATTGTTTTTACGCTTAAAGGTGAAGCCATCTCCGACGATCTGAAAAAACGCTCAACCCTCGCCCCAGGTCGAGCCAGAAAGATCGAAGAACTATTCATTCTAGCCGCCCTATCAGCCTGATATACAGACTTGAATTTCGAGTCCTCTTTTTTACGTCCCGCCTTTTATTCCTTTACCTCCATGAAAGAGCTAAAGGTAAAAAGAATCCCGGAGGACAAAATATTATATGTCCTTAGACCATCCGAGCTTGACCGTCTGGCTGCAAGAATAGCAGACCGTTACCACTGCCAAGCCAAAGAAAGGGAGGTGAAGAAATGAGTAACCCATTCGATGAACTCATGAATGAAATCCGAAGCCTCCGCGCGGAGGTTCAGCGGATTTCAGGCAACAGCCCCGATGGCCCTGAAGACCTGCTTAACGTGAAGCAGGTAGCCGAGCTTCTCGACCTAACCGAAGCAACGGTCTACCTGAAAGCCCGGAGTGGTCAAATCCCTTCCCACAAGAAGCACAGCAGATTATATTTCCTCAGATCGGAGGTAATTGAAAGCATTCGTGAGAAAGAGATATATCCCGCCGATTTGCTCATCAAAACTAAAAGGAAAAGGACGCAATAAGCGCCCCATATTCCAGACATTCACTATGCCTAAGTTAACAAAAATTCCAATTTCATCCTACCAAAGTGTTCGCGACATCAAGGGTATTGCGTGCGATCTGAGGCCTCTTCTTGAAGATATGAAGAATGACACCTACGCAGATCAAATAAGAGCCGTACGGACAGGGAAAGCGGAGAAAAATACGCTTCCAGCCTTTACACCCTCAGGGCTCTTTAACGGGACACGTTCAATAGCAGGTTTAAAACAACCCAGTGGTTTAATCTGTCTGGATTTCGATAAAGTCAAAGACATTGATCGGGCAAAGGAGTTTCTTGCAGTCGACCCGCATGTTTTCGTAGCGGGAATTTCTGCAGGCGGACAAGGTTTGTTTTGCATTGTGGATGCAGAGATAACAGGCGATAAGGACTTGAAGGACAAATTTCCGACATTAACCGAATACTTTCTTCGGGAGTATGGATTGGAAGCCGATGAAAGCTGCAAGGATATTTGTCGTCTGCGTTTCGTCACCCATGACCCGGATTTATATATCAACCCTGAGGCTAAAACCTTCCCTGTTCCAATTACGGAAACTTGGGAGGATGTCACCCCTCCTGCTGTTGGATGGAGATATGCCGACATATTACGATATGCGGGGATTTGCTTAAAGGCCGCATTGCCAATTTCAGCCCCTCTAAACATCGCCCAGGCATGGGAAACCTACCGCCACCCTGACAGTACCACAGATAAAGAAAAAGCGATTGAGGCTGTCAGGAACGTTTACCGCTCCTATACGCCGGGTGAACCTGCCGAGGATATTGTCAGTCGTGCAATGAAGTTGAGAATCACACCAGAAACGGACGTACCGCCAAAAATTCCAATGATAACCGTATATGGATATCCTGTATTATATCGCGGCAAAGGTCATTTAATTCATGGCAAGCAGAAAGCACGGAAAACTTCCTTAATTCTGAAGATGCTGACCGGCGGAGAAAACATTGAAGTCAATATTCCCGGGCGGATATGCTGGCTTGATCTTGAACAGGATGCAGCCGACGGGAAAAGAATTGTAGATATATTGCATGAGCTCAAATTGTCTGACGAGGTCGACTATTTCCATTTGCGATCACTTCGTCCGCATGAAGTTGAACAGCTGATGAAACAAATGGATTTCAGTGAATACGACCTGTTAATTCTGGACACTGCCCGGGATATGGTAAGGGACTTCAATGACTTGACGGCATCCCGTGAGGGCGCAAAGCTATTGATGGACATAATGGATGGATATGAATGCGCTGTTCTGTCAGTCCTGCATGAAAATAAGAAAGACGGGTACTCGGTCGGACATCTCGGACTTGAATTGGAGCGGGATTTTGAGTTAACCAGCAAGATTGAAAAGAAGGATGGCAAACACTCAGTCTGGTCATTTGAACATTCACGTCACACCGCAGAAATCCCAGACTTTGCATTGACTCGAAATGCATCTGATACCGGGTATGACCTGTTGCCTCTCGATGCAAATTTCCGGGAACAGGCAGATCGTGATGGGCTAAAGAAATTACACGACTTGTTATTCCCGGAAGGGCGGGAATCCTACCCTTCCGTAGAAGCCTTTTTGCAAGGGTGCATGTCGGTTCAAAACGTAAGTAAACGAACGGCCGAAACAAGACTTAAATCCCTTGAAATTACCGGGTTTGTCGAAAAAGTGAATTGCGGACGTCAAACTCAGGTCAAAACCATTTACAGAAAATGAAACGATATACGCAAAATGAGAGAATAGCGGACGTTGCGGGCGTCATTAAAATCAGTCCTTACGATAGCTGTAAGGATGATTACATCCGCAAATATACCATTGCGGACGTTTTACGGACGCTCCTATCTGTCTCACTCTCTCCGGGCATTCATAGCCCGGGAGAGGGGGAGAAAACCCTGACTTCCGCAATCCGCAATTACCTATATAGTTGCGGACGTTTTTGCGGACGTCATTATAAATCAATTTCTAACAATAAATTTTAATACCATGAATGACTTAGTAAAAAAGCATCATTTAGAGGACGAGATAGGCGTAGAGAAGCTCTATGGAGAACTGTCCAAAAAGACCAAAGACCGTGCGGCATTGGCTTGGCTCAGGAATGAGGTTGAGCAAATTAACATCGCGGCTCAAACACGACAGTTCGATCATGAAAATGAACGGGAATCCTTTACGAAAAAATCGGTCGAAGACCTGAAAGCGTCCTTCCCGCGGGTTGCGCGGGTCTATGAAAACCAGAGTGCAGAGATTCAACAAAAGGCAGAAGCCCGTGCGGCATTTGATGCCCGGCAAAGGGATTATGACGCGTTTGAAAAGTTGAGTGACCGGGAAGTTCAAATGGAAGTCCTCATAACTTTACGGGGGCTCGCCGATGCTATTCATGCTTCCGGTATGCTGAACGAAAAAAAGAAGTCAAAAAAGGATACAAAATCGACAAACCCGTTTTCAGAACCTTTGAACAAAATTAAAGCAGCGATAGATGGAGCGCGTTATTATTGAAGATGATGGGAGGTATCTCAGAGGGGCGGAACGAAACCGCCTCCTGGAATACACCCTGTTAGCCACTTACGAAGCCCTTGACAGGATTCAAGAGGTACAGAAAGAGGTACGCTTATGGCCGGATGATCAGCGGCTATTGAAAAATACCGTAACCGATTTAATCAAACTCACCCAGCGGCTGAAAAGCCTGAAACGGGTCTATACATAATCTCAACACAACCTTTATGGAATTACAGGAAAGTCATCTACCGTGGGAACAGTTACCCGGTGAAACCCCCCTCGCTTATTCACGGTTCACTTCTTATCTGTTCATGGGTGAACGGAGGAGTAAAACGGAAATAGCAAAAGCCGTGAAAGTATCCCGTGCCCGGATTCAGGAATTGGTCGAAAAGTATGATTGGGATGTCCGGGCAGAAGCCTATGACAGGCACCTCGCAGGCAAGCTATTTTCAGAATGGGAACAGCAAGCGCGGGAACTCAACCGCTTACACCTTGAAGCCGGACGTATGGCCTTTAACCGGGCTGTTAAATTTTTAGACAAGATTGAACCACAGACCAATGCGGACATTGTCCGAATGCTGGAAGCTGGGGTGAAAATTATGCGAGATGCAGGCGGCATTCCACAAATTATTACCCACGAAGTGCAGCAACGTACCGAAAGCCGCGAGAAAGTATTTGTAGTTCGGACTGACCCAGCTGAAAGTGCGGAAAGGATAAAACGCTTAGAAGCAAAATTAGAAATCAAAAGAACTAACTAATGAAGATATCAATCATTAATCTTTACAGCTGATAATGCAATAGGCAAAGTAAATTTTATATAGCTCACAGATTCATTTGACTTATCGGATTGCTTTTGAGCACCCGCGGCTAATATTCCACTCATTACACCAATTCCGGCTTTATCACCCTCTTTATCAATAGTTGTTAAAGCCACACTAATTTCTATTTGTTGAATTTGTCTTGCGCCGAAGCCTGATATTAAAGATCCACCACGATCTGTTGCTCGGTCAGGGTTTACGAAAACGTCTGAACCTTCACAAGTGCCTTTTGGGCATCAGATACACCCTCTGAAATTTCAAGAATCGTGGTTTTTATAAATTCTCTTAGGTTCATTATAATTTAATTATATTAATATCTCAATATACCTAAAGTATTTAGAATGGAAGAAAAAAACCAAAAGGAAGAATCTCACAAACCGGCTGTGACAAAAAAAGGAGAACTTGCGGCTCCTTCAGTAGATCAAGTAAAATCTTTGTTTTATTTATTCAATGGAAAGCCAGATTCACAAATTAAGCTCTTAAAAAAACCTAAAACAATTAGTCTAGGTGATTTGCAAAACCTTAAAGAGGCGATAGATAATAAATTAGATACTGAAAACCTTGTTGTCAGTGCTACTAGTATTTTACTTCAATTTCATTCAAATAAAATATGGTCTTTTAAATCTTATGCTGAGTTTAATCGGACAAATTTTAAAATCCCCGATAAGACTAAAAGTATGACAATTCAATGGGAGCTTTTTATCAAACTGCATAATTACGAAATGCCACAGAAGCATACGTTGACTTTTAGGATAGGTTCTGAGTTAAAACCCAGCGAGGTTTTCCACCTGTTAATGATGGATGATAAGGATGAGATTTTACCTCAAGCTACTTCTCCGGCTGTCGTTAAAGTTGATTTTGTTAATGCCGTGTTAGCAACCGAATTGTTAAGTATTGTGGAAAGGTGGTATGGAACGCTTGAGAATAATGAAAAGTCAGATGCAATTATTAGGTTTACACATCGCAGACGCAGATATATGGCCTTCCTTTTAGAGTCATTTTATCTATTTATAATCCTCATATTTCTATTTCTAATTTTCCGATATACGCTTTTAAATATTGACTTCCAGAATTGGTCACAAGGTCATTTTGTGAAATTCACATTATTATCATTTATTTCTTATGGTGTTGTGAAAATAGTTATGGATTTAGCAAATATCCATGGAGCAAACTTATTTAAAAGATTAACGAAGTATGAAAGTTATTCTGAGTTCAAATTTACAAGTGGCGACGTCAATGCAATAGCTGATATTAAACGGAAAAATAATTCAATTAAGACGAAGGTACTTTTACAATTAGGCATTGGTTTTGCGATATCATTAATAATGCTAGCCGCAAGCGGGTTTTTTAAATTCTTTTGGGAATTTATTACTACATAGAACTTAAATGTCCGTGAGCTATTCGAATTTACCAAAAGGTAATCTATGAATAAGTTGGGCTGATTGAATTGTTAATCGGCTCAACTTTTTTTTATGCAATATTGTCAAGTAAAGAAAAACTGAGGTTTAACTAAGTGAGGGCTAATATTCAGTCATGGTTTTTTAAATGGCTGTGATCAATGTCTTTCATTAGCTTACTTTCTATGTAACTAATTACACCTTTGTAGGCATTTCTGAAGGATGAACGAGACTTTTTCGAATCCTCATACTCATCAAAATTATAAGAGAGTTGAATCTCCTTATGAATAAAGCCTTTTAAGACTTCCATTATTGAGTTTTGTACAAGTGGAATTATTTCAATGTGATCATGTGCCGTGGCAAATCCAATTTCTTGATTCACCCATTGACTCTTAATCGAAAGTTCTGAGAGAATAGGCACAAAGAAATCGCATTCAACAATTTCCTGTTTAACCAATTCGGAAAGATTGAGCGCGCCTTTTCTTTGATCTTCAACAATATGGGGCTTCATCAATTCACTATTGGTCATGGCTCTTTTTAGTCGCTTCATTTTATCTCGATCATCGTTCATAAAGCTTATAAAAACTTTTTTCTTTGGGTACTGCACCCACGAGTGATTTCGAGATTTTGTCATATTAGAAATCATTTTTTGCCAGTGTGTATCTTCGAATGCTCTAGCTCCGTCAAGATTATAATTTCCATCTTTGTCGCGAGGTATGCCATACTTCATATTAAATCAATTCAAATTCACTATTGAGTTAATCGAGAGCCCTAATTATTGATGTTACTACTTCTTCAATTGCATTCTTATATTCATCTTCAGACTTGCCATTTTCATCCGGCCAGTTGATAGCCACCGTATTTGCAAGAGTTGGAGAATATTCATAAACTTCTTGAGGCGTAACACCGCTCCAAATGGGAAGTACTAAGTTCTTATTTCCTTCCATTAAAGTTTTTGTGAAAATGGCGTTGAACTCAACTTTAGTCCAGCCAGGATTACTTAAAAAATTAGGAGTCACAATTATTATACACTTTCTCGCATTACGAATTCCTTCTTCAATAGATTCTCTTAAATTATCACCAACTTTCAAGGAATATTTATCGAACCAAGTCGGGTGTAGCTTCTTATTAAGTCCTAATGCTAAGGGCTCTGCAATGCGATCCTTATCTCTAGAATCATGGCTTATAAATGCAAAAATATCCATACGTCTTTCACGGTTTTTTCGGTATTCCTCGTCTTTTAATATTAAGCGTATTTTATGTTCATGACATAGCTGTTTAAGGTTAGAAGTATCCTTATTAGACAAAATATCCTCACTATAAATATAAACTGTTCGATAGGCTAATTCCGGGGTTTTATTAACTTCTAATGCTCCTTCAATCATTTCTTCAACAGTGTGTGTTGGATTCAAAATTTCAGCAAGTAAGCCATCAAATTCGCGAACAATATGACAACACAATGTCAAAGGTTGCTTACACTTTGGCAGATAGAAAAAGTAAACCTCGTTGTTAGAAAAGAATGGCCATATTATTCTAAAATCAATATGAACATTGTCCACCGGTGACTTTATGGTCATGCCTCGAGAAGAATTAAAACCCTCTCCTTCATTCTCAAACAAATCTTTTAAAGAGAACAATCCTTCCATATGTAATAATTGATTTGAATTGGGAAAAGTAAAATGCAATCCAGCACTACCATGAACGGTTATCTTTACCCAAACATAATCTGGAATTCCTCTTGAATCTTTAAGAAAACAATCCTTTAATGCCATTTTTATTTAGGTACTCACTATAAAGGATTTTTTAAGTAAGAGATTTGACATCATCATGATTTACAATAGCGATCAAACAGGCAAAAATTTCTTCCTCAATTTCGAAAAGTAATTCCGGGTAAAAAAAGTCTATTTCTTTGTCATATTTAAATTCATATTCTACCCCGTTAAACATCATCTTCCTATTATTATTATTACGTCTAGGCAGGAACTTTCCATTATTATGAACTGCATTACGCAGGCAGCTACAAAAATGAAACAATTCCTCATATGTTCGTAAGTCAAGTTGCTTAAGGATGTAAGTGAAAATGGGCTGAAAATCACCCTTACCATCATTCGTCGAATCCAAAGCTCTAATTAGATTTCTAAAAACAGATTCTACTGATGAATAAAAGCTGAAAAATCCCATATACTTAAAAAATATCTCAAACCGATCCGTAAATTGTTTCATTACCTGCTCATCAGTAATACCTAATTTGCCATACCATTCACGAGATTGAAATGTATGCAAATTGGCTGAGACCATTAACTTCTGTAACATAATAAATCCAAATGGTCGACCGATAATCTGATACCTGAAATCCTCTTCACCATATTTTTCAGATAGCTTTTCAAGCTCAGGCTTAACCATACCTTCAATTTTCACGCAAATATCTAGCTGATTCTGTAGGTGATTCATACTGATTGATTTTAAAAGAAGTAAAAATAGTAAGCACTATATATGCACGCTGATATGCACAAACAAAAAAAGCAGTTGGATAATTCGTATCCAACTGCCTCTATATCAATGCTTTATGTAGTGGAGCCAATGGGAGTCGAACCCACGACCTCTTGACTGCCAGTCAAGCGCTCTAGCCAGCTGAGCTATGGCCCCGTGTTTCCCAACAGGGACTGCAAATATAGATAAATTCTGATTTCTAAAAAGGCCTTCGTGCGGTTATAAATCGCTTATCGTAATAGTTCGTATTCAAACTGCTTTCAATGACCCCCATCGACGAACTGCTGTGAATAAAGCGCACGTCCCCGCGCCGCACTTCCGTTACCATGCCTACATGCGTTATCTTCCTCCTCCGCTTGCCGGTCGCAAAGAATACCAGGTCCCCGGGCTGCAAATTCCCCTTCTTTACTTTCTCCCCTACTTCGCTCTGGGCCGATGAGGTCCGGGGCAGCTGGTACCCCACGGTTGAAAATGAACTGCATAGCAAACCGGAACAATCCATCCCTGCCCTCGTCGTACCACCCCATTTATAGGGCGTACCTGTAAAACTTCGGGCGGCGCGGATGACTGATTCGATCTGAGTATCACGTGCCGATCGTGATTTCTGACTGGCACAGGAGGCCAGGAGCAACACGGACACGATGAGAATGCCGGGTTTAAAAAGTTTCATAGTACCGGATTAAAAAATATCGTTAGCTAAAAATACCAATATCTTTTCTACAATGTCAAAAACATTTTAATTTTCCATCTTATAGTTGAACGACCGACGCCGCATGGATAGTATTTTCCTTGAAGAACTTAATGAATCGCTCGAAGGTGACCTCGTCTATGATGAGGTTATGCGCACGCTATATGCCACTGACGCCTCGGCATACCAGGAATTGCCGGTCGCCGTGGCATTCCCCCGTACTGAAGAGGATATTCAGAAACTGATCCTTTTTGCTCACGAACATCATACTTCCCTGATTCCCCGTACCGCCGGAACGTCACTCGCCGGTCAGGTGGTCGGGAAAGGCATCGTAGTGGATGTCTCCCGGCACTTTACCAGAATCGGCGAACTGAACAAAAGTGAAAAATGGGTGTGGGTTCAGCCAGGGGTGATCCGCGATGAACTGAATATGTTCCTCGACGAACATAACCTTTTATTCGGACCGGAGACATCCACCGCCAACCGGGCCATGATCGGCGGTATGATCGGCAACAACTCCTGCGGCTCAAACTCCGTGGTTTACGGCAGTACCCGGGACCATCTCCTCGAGGTCGAGGGCTTCCTGAGTGACGGGTCCAGGGTCATTTTTCGTGACCTCACCCGGGATGAGTTTGATGTCAAATGCAAACTTGATTCCCTCGAAGGTCACCTGTACCGCCGTATCAAGGAAGAACTGTCGGACAAAGCAACCCGTCAGGAAATAAAGGACAAGTTTCCCAAACCTGAAATCCCCCGCCGGAATACCGGTTATGCCGTAGATCTGCTGCTGGAAACGGCTCCCTTCCTCAGCGGCGCCCAAACATTCAACTTCTGCAAACTGATTGCCGGTTCGGAAGGAACACTCCTGTTCATCACCCGGGCAAAAATGAATGTCATCGATAAACCGCCAGCGGAAAGCGGACTGCTCTGCATTCATTTCAAGTCCATTCATGAGTCCCTCCTGGGCAACCTGGTGGCACTAAAGCATATGCCCTATGCTTCCGAACTCATGGACCATTACATACTGGAATGTACCAAGGAGAATATTACGTACCGGCAATACCGGTTCTTCGTTCAGGGTGACCCGCAGGCGATCCTTGTGGTCGAACTGAGAGCGGACACGGATGCTGAGGTACGGGAGATGGCAGACAAGCTCACCAAAGATCTGCAAGCGCAAAACCTGGGATATCATTATCCGCTGGTGACCGGCGAAGAAACCAAACTGGTCTGGTCACTTCGTAAAGCCGGACTTGGCCTGCTCAGCAACATCCCGGGGGATGCCAAACCCGTTCCGGTCATTGAAGATACGGCTGTCCATGTTGAGGACCTGCCTCAATACATCGCCGACTTTAACAAAAAACTGGAGGAACACGATCTCTTTTGCGTGCATTACGCCCATGCAGGCTCTGGAGAATTACACCTCCGGCCCATCATCAACCTCAAGACCCGGGAAGGCAATCAGCTGTTCAGGCAAATTCTCCAGGACATCGCCGAACTAGTCAAAAAATACAAGGGATCACTGAGTGGTGAACACGGAGACGGACGTCTGAGGGGAGAATTCATCCCGTTCATGATCGGTGATAAGAATTATCAGCTGCTCCGGCGTATCAAAAAAGACTGGGATCCTGCCAATATCTTCAATCCGGGCAAGATCGTGGATACCCCTGCGATGAACAAGTCATTGCGTTACAAACCTGGCCAGCGCACACCTCAATATGACACGGCCTTTAATTTTGATGCGTACCAGGGCATACTCCGAAACGCAGAACTCTGCAACGGATCAGGGGATTGCCGGAAGACACACCTGACCGGTGGGACCATGTGCCCGTCCTATATGGCCACCAAAAATGAAAAAGATACCACCAGGGCACGGGCCAATCTTTTCCGCGAAGTTCTCACCAACGATACGGATATGAGCAATCCGTTCGATAACGAGTCACTTAAAGACATCCTCGACCTGTGTCTTTCCTGCAAGGGATGCAAAGCGGAGTGTCCGTCCAACGTGGACATGGGCAAAATGAAAGCCGAATTCCTGTATCAGTATCAAAAAGAAAACGGTATTACTTTCCGCACCAAGTTGATTTCAAATTTCAACCGACTGAATAAACTGGCATCGAAAACCCCCTGGCTTTACAATCTGTTCACCCAGAACAGTGTTTTCGCTAACCGGATCAAGAAGATAGCAGGGTTCGCACAGGGCAGGTCCATGCCGCCGCTTCATACCAGAACCCTTCGGAAATGGCTGGATAAAAAGCTCGATAAGGTTCAACCCGAAGATCCGCTGGGCGAGGTGTGTCTCTTTGTGGATGAATTCACCAACTACAACGATACCCCTGCCGGTATTGCCGCGGTTAAACTTCTGACCGGACTGGGCTACCGGGTGATTGTCGTAAATAATGAAGAAAGCGGACGCTCCTGGCTGTCAAAAGGGCTGCTGGATGAAGCCCGGGAACTGGCTGTTAAGAACGTCGAGATGTTTCACGATATCGTTTCAAAAAAACGACCACTTATCGGTATTGAACCTTCCGCCATCCTGAGCTTCCGCGATGAATATACAGAACTACTGCGGGGTGAGAACAGGGATAAGGCCAGGAGTCTTGCCAAAAACACACTGCTGCTTGAAGAATTCATCGTGCGTGAGATGGATGCAAAGATCATATCTTCCAAGCAATTCAATGATGAAAAACAGCGTATCCGCCTGCACGGACATTGTCACCAGAAAGCAATTTCTTCCGTACTACCCACCAAGCGAATGCTGTCCCTGCTCAGGAACCGCGAGGTACTCCTGATTCCGTCTGGTTGTTGCGGGATGGCCGGTAGCTTTGGGTATGAGGAAGAGCACTTTGATATTTCCATGCAGATAGGTGAGCTCGTTCTTTTTCCCACGATCCGACAGGAACCGGAGGAAACCATTATCGCGGCACCAGGAACCTCCTGCCGGCACCAGATCAAGGACGGTACCGACCGGAAAGCAATGCACCCGGCAGAAATCATGTATAACGCCCTGATTAAAACCTGATGTGCGGGATTACCGGAATTTACGCGTTTAATATGATCGGACGGGTGGGTATGATCCACCTCGCCAAAGCGACAGAAGCGCTAAATTCACGCGGACCGGACTTCCAGAACACGTTTCACGATAATTCGGTCGGACTTGGCCATCGGCGTCTTTCAATCCTCGATCCGACCCCGGAGGGGCATCAGCCCATGTCAGACGAAACCGGCCGATACCGGATCGTCTTTAACGGGGAGATCTATAATTTCAGGGAATTACGAAGGGAACTGGAAATGACAGGTCAGACATTCCATTCCAATTCGGATACGGAGGTACTTCTTCAGTTGCTGATACGGGAAGGGAAAGACTGCCTGTCCCGGCTGAATGGATTTTTTGCCTTTGCTTTTTATGACAGCCAGGAAGGGTCACTGCTGCTGGCCAGGGACCGTATGGGGATTAAGCCACTCTACTACCTGCTGGACCAGGACAGGCTGCTTTTTGCATCGGAAATGAAATCACTCCTCCATTATGGGATAGGCAAAGATCTTGATCCTACTGCCCTGTTAACTTATTTTCAGCTTAATTACATTCCTGCTCCTTTATCCATTTTTCAGGATGTCAAAAAATTACGACCCGGAGAATACCTGGAGCTAGACCGCGAATCCTATGAGATAAAAACATGGTACCAGGTACCATACGACAGAAACCGAAGCAATTCCACAGCATATGATGAACTGAAGAACGAACTGGCAGAACTCCTGGAAAAGTCAGTTCAGAAAAGGCTTGTCTCGGACGTCCCCCTGGGTTCCTTTCTCAGCGGAGGCATTGACAGCTCGGTAATCGCTGCACTCGCCGCCCGGCACAAACCGGATTTGCATACATTCTCCATCGGCTACCGCGATGAAAAATTCTTTGATGAAACGGCCTATGCCCGGGAAGTTTCAAAAAAGATCGGCACCAGTCATCATGTATTTGAGCTCTCGAACCGGGATCTCTTTGACCATCTTTACCAGGTGCTGGATTATACAGACGAGCCATTCGCCGATTCCTCGGCCCTGGCCGTGTACATTCTTTCCAAAGAAACCCGAAAACATGCCACGGTGGCTCTGTCCGGTGATGGCGCTGATGAATTATTTGCCGGGTATAACAAGCACGCAGCATTTCAGCGTATCCTTCAGGGAGGAAGCAAAGCCAGTCTCGTGAAGGCCCTTGGCCCCTTATGGTCCATTCTCCCGAAATCAAGGAACGGCCGGCTGACCAACAAATTCCGCCAGCTGGACCGGTTCAGCAGGGGCATGAAGCTTTCATCTAAGGAACGGTATTGGCGATGGGCAGGATTTGCCGGGGAGAATGATGTGCGTGCGATGTTCACGCCAGAACAAAGGGAGAAGCTGAATATGTCAACCTACTTTCAGCAAAAGGAAGAATGGCTGACGGCCATCCCTTCCCGTGAAACGCTGAATGATCTGCTGTATACCGATGTCAGGCTGGTACTCCCTGATGACATGCTCACCAAGGTAGACAGGATGTCTATGGCGCACGGACTGGAAGTCCGGGTCCCGTTTCTGGACCACGAGATCGCCGAATTTGCCTTCCGGCTGGATACCCCTTTCAAAATCAATGAAGGGATTCGAAAACGAATCCTGCAGGACGCCTTCAGGGACATGCTGCCTGCCTCACTTTACAACCGCCCCAAAAAAGGGTTTGAAGTTCCGCTGCTGGGCTGGCTGAGGAAAGATCTGAATGGCCTTATAAATGACGATCTGCTGTCAGACTCATTTATTAAAGAACAGGGAATCTTCGACCTCAGCCAGATCCGCCGGATACGAAAACAACTCCAGTCCTCGAACCCGGGCGACTCCCATGCGCGTATCTGGGCCCTGGTTGTTTTTCAATGGTGGTACCGGAAATACCTCTGAGCCCAGTTGCATAAATCGCAAATTTATTTCCGGTATTATTTACTGATTATCAGTATCTTATGATACACCTTTAATCAGACAACACTATGAGAAACCACCTTATTGTCATGGTGCTGATGGCCGCGTTGCTGCTGTCCGCACCCCACTCTTGCTATTCCCAGGAGTTCCGAACCGCCTATGTTGATTTCATGTATGTTCCTGAAGGAATGGCTGCCGATTATCTTCAGATGGAACGGGAAATGGCGATGCCGGCCCACGAGGAAGCAATTCGCCAGGGAAAGCTGGAATCCTGGTCTCTCTGGGCCATCCCGCTGCCTGGCGGAACAAACGCTGAATATCATTACGCAACCGTCCGGATATATTCCAGCAGTGAGCAGATGCAACACGCCGGGGATTTTATTGAAATCTTTCAGCAGGTACACGAAGGAAAGGATTTTGATGAGATGTCCGGAATTATTCTTGATTCCCGTGACCTCGTGAAAACGCATCGGTTAAGCAGTTGGATGTCCTTTTCCGATGATCAATTGACAAGTCCGCCTTCCGTCATTCAGGTGGTCTACCTTAAAGTGCCTTTGAACAAAGGGGCTAATTACACGGCTATGGAAGAGCAACTGTTTCATCCGCTGCATAAAAAGGAGATCGAACTTGGGCTTCGCGCCGGCTGGGAAGGATGGCAGCTTCAGCAACCATTCGGAAGCTCGGTAGATTATACGCACGTGGCAGTTGATTCATATAAAGACGCGGATCAGCTGGCCAGAAACCAGGCAAATAACTATGGGGAAATGGTCTCAGAAGTCCATCCGGGAAAATCATGGAGTCAGGTGATGGATACGTTCATGGAAACGGCCGAACTGGTACGTGTGGAAGAATGGCGCCTTCTTGAAAGTGTCGCGGCAGGACCTCCTAATTAAGTGTTGGCTTTAATCAATCAACCAGAGAGGGATGTGATCTTCACATCCCTTCTTTTTTTGCCTTGCAGGATTTAACTTAGAAATATGGATCTCCTCCTGGTTGTTTTTTGCATAAGCTTACTTACCCTCCTTGCCGGGACTTTTGCAAAATGGCTGGAGAATTATTCACTGACAGAACCACTTGTCGCGATGGTGGTGGCAGTAATCCTCAGTCCGTACATGCTGGATCTCCTCCACACCGGCGATGAAGCCCAGACGCATCAGATTATGATCACGGCCTGTAAATTCACCATCGCCATGGCCCTGATGTCAACTGCCCTTCGGATCACGCCCAAATTCTTCCGAAGCAACCCGGGGTCCCAGTCGCTGATCATAGCCGGAGGCATGTTGCTTATGTGGGTTAGTACCGGCGTTGTTCTATACGTTATTCTTGACCGTCCTTTTGCTGAGTGCCTGCTGATTGGAGCCGTTGTTTCTCCTACCGACCCGGTAGTTGCTGCCACCATAATCACCGGAAAGACCGCAGAAAAATACCTGCCAGCTTCGATTCGGAATACCTTGTCATTTGAATCAGGTGCCAATGATGGGCTGGCATTCCCCATCGTTGCATTCTCCATAATGATATTCAACCAGCAGGAATACAACATAGCGGAATGGTTTGGCAAGTCAATAATGTATGAAACGGTTTGCCCGGTCCTGATCGCTGTCACCGCAGGATTCCTGGCCGGCCGCGGACTTCATCTGGCCCACAAAGCTGGGTTTATGACAAAAACCACGCTGATCTCCTATTCGGTCGCACTGTCATTCTTCCTGCTCGCCGGACTGGATTACATCGGAATGAATGGAATACTGGGCGTATTCACAGGGGGCATAGCATTTACATCTCAACTCGCCCGAAATGAAGACCTTATGCAGGAACCTGTTCAGGAATCCATGGAACGAATCTTTACTATTCCTATATTCTTCCTTTTCGGACTTATCCTGCCCTGGCCGGAATGGGCAGCTCTTGGCATGGATGCCATCTGGATATGCGCTGGTGTTCTCTTTCTGCGGCGAATTCCGAGCTTTATAATTATGACCCCTTTTGTGAAACAATTCCGAAACCGATACAGGGATATGATGCTTATGGGCTGGTTCGGACCAATTGGGGTTGCGGCCATTTTCTATGCATTATACGCCCGGGAACAAACCGGAATGGAAGATATCTGGATCTTTACCAGCCTGATTGTTTTTGCCTCCACGCTGGTACACGGACTCACTTCAGTGCCCCTGGAAAAATGGTACGCCAGTAAAACTGATTGAGGAGTATGTTCAGATTTCTTCAATGCGCTCAGCAGGCTCGCGCTTTTTCCTGTAAAAATTCACGCTCCGAAGTATGACAATGCACAGGGCAAGCCATATTGCTCCGACAACAAAACCGGCCACCACATCAGTAGGGTAATGAACACCGAGGTAAACCCGGCTGGCACCAATGGCCAGGATCAGCAACAGCTGGAGAATAATTAGCGACCAGCGCAACCATTGATTTTTTACCAGTTTGAAGATCAGGTAAACGTTAAAACCATAAAAAGCGAGGGCACACATACTGTGACCACTGGGATAACTGAACGACCCTTCAGATACCTGGATAAGACGTCCTTCCAGGTCCGGCCGCGGCCGTGAGATCAGATACTTGATCCCCAGGTTCAGAAAGAACGTAGACAATAGAATCAGGAATGCCTGCAGGCTGATACGCCAGCTATGTCCTTTATAGTAAAGAATGAGTGTAATGACAGGAATGAGAATCAGGTACGCCCATTGGCTGCCGAGCTCGGTTATGGCCACCACTATTGTAGTGAGTACCGGTGACCGGTAGGAAAATATAAAGGCTGTTACCTTTTCATCAAATTCATCAAGATTACCTTGTTGCAGGGCGTAGGTGTAATCCATAAAAAAATCAAAGAGCAACAGACAAACCACTCCGGACAGAACGAGAAAGAGGATATAGAAAAAATACTCAGTCTTATGGGTGTAGAATTCCTTAAGGGCTGCAATCATGCTTGGAAATGAAGAATTGTTGGTTAATTGATACTATTCGTTTAACAGGTGATTTCACCAAATGTTACCCCTGGACATACACTGTTTACCTTCCCGACCTGTAAATCATTAACCTGTTTCCTTATTCCAATCCGTCAATCAGATCGTCATTCACCAGGCTTGGCATGGTAACAAGAAGTTCCGGTGTCCGTTTCATTTCCCGTTCGATTGCGAACATCGCTTCAGTGTTCCTGGCCCAGCTTCGGCGGGCAATCCCGTTATTCACATCATAAAACAGCATATTCCTGATTCGGTGGTCTGCCTCTTCCGAGCCGTCAAGGAGCATTCCGAATCCGCCATTAATCACTTCACCCCAACCGACTCCCCCGCCGTTATGAACAGATACCCAGGTAGCTCCCCGAAAACTGTCTCCAATGACATTCTGTATAGCCATATCCGCGGTAAACCGGGAGCCGTCATAGATATTACTTGTTTCACGATAGGGCGAATCGGTGCCGCTCACGTCGTGGTGATCCCTTCCAAGAACAACCGGCCCCTCAATCTGTCCGTTGCGTATCGCTTCATTAAACGCAAGTGCAATTTTACGCCTTCCTTCAGCATCTGCATACAGGATTCGTGCCTGTGACCCGACCACAAGACGGTTTTGTTCCGCTTCCTCTATCCATTTGATATTATCCTGCATTTGCTGGCGGATTTCTGATGGTGCAGTGGCCTTTATCTCCCTCAGTATTTCCAGGGCAATCTGGTCCGATTTCCTGAGATCATCCGGTTTTCCGGAGGTGCAAACCCAGCGGAATGGTCCGAATCCGTAATCAAAACACATGGGACCAAGGATGTCCTGGACATATGAGGGGTACTTGAAATCAACCCCGTCATCAGCCATTACATCAGCCCCGGCCCGGGAGGCTTCGAGTAAGAAGGCATTTCCGTAATCAAAGAAATAGGTACCCCTGTCGGCATGCCTGTTGATTGCTGCCGCATGACGCCGTAGTGACTCCCTGACTTTTTCCCTGAATTTATCGGGCTCTTCCCGGATCATACGGTTTGATTCCTCAAAGGATACTCCAGCAGGATAGTACCCGCCTGACCATGGATTATGCAGCGAGGTCTGATCAGAGCCAAGCTCAACATGTATTTCATCCTGAAGGAACCGTTCCCAGACGTCCACCACATTCCCAAGGAACGCTATGGAAACAACTTCTTTATTGTCCATGGCCCCGGAAACCCGATCAACCAGCGCGTCCATGTCCTCAATTAATTCATCCACCCACCCCTGGTCATGACGCTTTCTGGCCGCCTCCGGGTTGACTTCGGCACAAACGGTAATACAACCGGCAATATTCCCCGCTTTGGGCTGTGCTCCGCTCATTCCTCCAAGACCGGCTGTAAGAAATACATGGCCTGCCGGGTCTTTTTGTTCTCCCAGCGTTCTCCTGAAGGCATTCATAACGGTAATGGTCGTCCCATGCACAATACCCTGCGGACCAATGTACATGTAGGAGCCGGCTGTCATCTGACCGTACTGAGTCACCCCAAGGGCATTGTACCGTTCCCAGTCATCATTCCCGGAATGGTTCGGGATCATCATCCCGTTTGTCACCACGACCCGTGGGGCGTCCTTTGTGGATGGAAAGAGGCCCAGCGGATGGCCGGAATACATGTGCAAGGTTTGCTCCACGGTCATCTGAGCAAGGTATTTCATTGTAAGCAGGTACTGGGCCCAATTCTGGAACACGGCACCGTTTCCGCCGTACGTAATAAGTTCCTCCGGGTGCTGGGCCACAGCCGGGTCCAGGTTATTCTGGATCATCAGCATAATGGCAGCAGCCTGCTGAGTCTGTGCCGGATATTCGCTTATCGGCCTGGCGTACATCGCATACGACGGCTTAAAGCGGTACATGTAAATTCGACCGTATTTCTTTAACTCATCATAGAATTCTTTAGCGAGCAATCCGTGCCATGTTTCCGGAAAATACCGGAGCGCATTACGCACAGCCAGTTTTTTCTCATCAGCCGACAGAATGTCTTTCCGCCGGGGAGCGTGATTGACCGATTCATCGTAAACTGATTCCGGCGGCAATTCTGCCGGAATTCCCTGAAGTATCTGTTCTTTAAACGTCATGTATGCTATAAACCTTTTTACCCTTCTTGATTACCATGGCGGGTTTAAGCTGGCCCTGCCGGTAAAGTATATCATTGAAGTCACTGGTCTCAAACAGGACCATATCTGCCATATAACCTGCTTCCAGCCGCCCGGCTTTCTCCAGGCGCAGGGCTTTAGCTGCCCTCTCGGTAATACCAGCCAGCACTTCTGCGTTACTCAGTTTTCCAAAGGTTCCCAGAAGACTCGCCTGGGTCAGCAGGTCACCCATTGGTGCTGAGCCCGGATTCCAGTCACTGGCAATCGCCACCACGCCCCCTTCATCAAGAATTTGCCTGGCCGGAGTGAATGCCATGCCCAGTCCGACCGAAGCACCTGGCAAGGCCGTGGCAATGGTGTCACTTCCCGCCAGCATCGAAATTTCCTGTTCCCCGCTTGCCTCGAGGTGATCGGCACTGACGGCCCTGAACTCAACCGCCACTTCGCTTCCCCCGGTATGGAATTGATCAGCATGAACCGTAATATCAAAGCCCATTTCAGCGGCCCGTTTAAAATAAGGCTGAATATTTTCTGAGGTAAAAGCGCTTTCTTCGATAAAGGCATCGACACGCCGGGCCAGCCCTTCCGATTTAATAACCGGGAAAAGATGATCTATAATCTCACGGAGATATTCTTCAGGCGTTCCATCATAGTCCCTTGGCACCATGTGGGCGGCCAGACAGGTCGGGACCAGCGTGCAGGCGGTATTTTCAGCGGCAGTCCGGATGGCACGGAGCATCTTAAGTTCCTGATTGACCGAAAGGCCATACCCGCTTTTCACCTCCGCTGTTGTAATTCCACGCTGTAGCAATTCATTAGCACGGCGTGCAGTCAATTTGGCCAGCTCTTCCTCCGATGCTTCACGCGTTTTAGTAACCGTGTCCCAGATTCCACCACCGGCTCTTGCAATCTCGAGGTAACTTTTACCTGCATTGCGCATGGCATAATCCCGGGCGCGGGATCCTCCGAAACAAATATGCGTATGACTGTCGATAAACCCGGGAAGTACTACATACTCCCGCTCAAGCAGGTTAATCTCAACATTCTCCTGACGGGCCTTTTCCAGTAACTCTTCATGCGTTCCCGTTTCCCTGATCAGGCCATTTTCAGTAATTATTCCTGCATTCTCCTGTATCAGGAGCTGCTCATCCCGGACAGCACCTCGTTCCGGAAGACCGGTCATGGGAACAAGTTGCCTGAAGGGGCCTGTATATTGGCTGGACATCCTGCAATTGTATTGGTTCTAATACAAGATTACGGGTTTTAGCCGAAATGCGCTAATCCACAACGAACGTGAAACCTCCGGAAATAATAGAGGAAGTCAATCCTGTATTCCGCTTGTAGGTATTGAACCTGAGGTCAATCGTTTTCAGACCAAAATTCCACAAATGGAAATTGGTGAAAATATCCGTGTAGGTCACCCCGATACCAAACTGATTGGCATTGAATTCAGACAGATCATAATCCGACGTGTAAAAGGCACTTGTCGAAACATGTTCCGCAAATGGCGCGAAATAATCGGCCGCTGTCTGATTGTAAAAGCGATAGGACGGGTAAACAGTAAACTTCATGGATAATTTCACGGGTACCTCCAGGCTGGCCGTGTGCGATTGAATGCCCCAGTCATCGGTATAATAACGATAGTAACTTCTCAGTACCACCCTTTCGTTAACATAATAGTGTAGTCTTCCGCCGATCGCTACCTTAAAGCGCGTACCAGGCAATTGTTCATTATTATCAGCCAGACGGAAATCATTGATGTAGGATGCCTCAAAATCCGAGAAATATACGCGCTGGAACGGGGTGGACAGTAATCCGTCCTGTAAGACGAAATCAAGTGCCAGGGACCCCTGGAGGTTAGGCGAGAGTATCTGGGAAAATCCGATTCCCGCACTGTACGAATTACGCTTCTCGTTATCAAAAGGCACAAATAACGGAGCATAATCCTGGTTTCCGGTAATTGTATTCAGGGTAAATAACGGGTGGTCCAATCCGGCCCCGCCCGGCGAAAATGGCCTAAGTTCATAGGGGTAAATAGCATTCCAGGTATCAAAGAAGGCATTGGCATGAATACTCAGCTCCGTGTTCTTTTCATTAAATAACCTCGCGTAGGATCCTCCGAATCCCAATGAAAAGTAATCATATTCTGATGAAACGGAGAATTTACCTGACCAAATGGAATTCCGGTCATCCGAACTGTGACTATAGGTGGTGGTCAGGTTGACCCAGGTATCACTGGATGACGCCCCGGAAGAGGCATGAAAGGGACTTGCTTCATCGTTGCCGTCAAACGGATTGACATTACTGGAGGATGCGGAGGTGTAGGCAGAAATACCGGCATCAACAGTAAGGATATCATCGGCATTCAGCGGTATGGCTACAACAATTGTCGGAGTGAAATCCGTTAATTTCTCCGTTCCTATTCCGCCGCTGACCGCTGCATTATCACCGTCCTGCGAATAATAGCTGGTGATAAGACTTACCTCCATGCTCTCCAGGACCCGTTTCTTGAATTGCTTTACGGAATCAGCCTGCTGAGCATTCACAGTAAAGGAAGCAAAAATCAGACAAGGAAGTATAAGTAATCGTTTCATACTCCTGTCAGTTGCATCCGCAGCCGCCCCCTGTTTTTCCTCCATTCGCCCCGGCTGCCGCTTCCCGGTATGACTGAAAATTAAGCTCAAACCGGTCGGTCATTTTGTTGCTCAGCGCCATATCAGGGTCATTCAGGTTGACCTTCTCATATTCTTTTACCACTGAACAGGACGCCATCAGCAGGACACCCGCGATGATCGGAATAATTCTTTTCATTGTGTTTCCAGTTTAATATTAGTTGTTGAATGAACCTCCCCCCGGTCATCCACAATTATGCATTCCACGCCGGGCAATTGTTCAATCCGGTCGAGTCCGACCTCTGCGCCCATAACAAATACGGAAGTCGCAAGGGCATCGGCCAGTTCAGCCCTGGGAGCGAGAACGGTTACGGAAATAATACCGGTAGCCGGATACCCGGTCTTAGGATTAATAATATGCGAGTACCTGATTCCGTCAAACATGACAAAACGTTCATAATCTCCCGATGTGACCACCGCCCGTTCTGTTACCGGAAGTGCGGCAAATATGTTGTTTTTACGGACGGGGTTAGTAATCGCTATTTTCCAGGCATCCCCGTCCGGCGGATTTCCCCATGTATTCATATCGCCGGATGCATTTACTATCCCGCCGCTGACTCCACGGCTCATCAGCAGGGCTTTTGCCTTATCCGCGGCATATCCTTTACCAATCCCCCCAAATCCAATTTTCATCCCTTTTTCCGGAAGGTAGACCGAATGTTCTTCAGCATTCATAACCACCCGCTCATACCCGACCAGCGAAACGGATGCAGCTACCTCCTCTTCCGAAGGTTTTCTTGTCATGCTCCCGTCAAATTTCCAGATTCGATCCATGGACGCATAGGTGATGTCGAATGCTCCGTCGGTCAGCCTTGCAATGGCGAGTGCACGGTCAATCAGCCCGTAAAGCTCTTCATCCACATTGACAGGCCTGATTCCGGCGTTTCTGTTAATCTCAGATGTCTCTGAATCAGGATCCCAGGAGGAGATCAGCTTTTCAATACGGGAAATTTCGTCAACCGCCAGGTCAATGTATTCATTCCCGGATACTGAATCCTGCGCCACCACGGTGATATCAAAGCGGCTACCCATCAGCTTAAGGGTGCGCTGATACAATTGCTGGGCCGGCAGTGCCCAGGAAATCAACATAAACAATAAAATAAGCGGTCCTTTCACTTAGTTCAGGAAGGAATTGATATGTTCAATATATTCTTCGGGAGAATATTTCAGGTAGCCGGTTTCACCAACCACTTTGCCATTTTCATCCAGCACGACAACCAATGGAAAAATTCCGTTCTGATTGTATTTTTCCGCAAGGATTCCGTTCTTTTCCTGTTGTTCTTCAGGCAGTGCATGTTTTTTCTGACGCGGAAAATCGACCTGCAGCATTACATAATGTTCCGATGCATATGCTCTGAACTCCTCGGTATCCCAGATTTCGCGGCTGAGTTTAATGCAAGGGGCACACCAGTCAGATCCCTGAAACACCATAATGATGGCCTTATGATCTGATGTGGCAACTTTACTGGCATCCTCAAGATCGGTATACCAGTCCTGGCTGAATGCGCTTAAGGGGAGCAGCACAATGATCAGCCACAAATAAATTGCTTTCTTCATTATTGTATTGATTGTAATAAGGTAAAGGTATATGAATTAACGGGTTAAACGGACCCATTATTTCATCATGCGGATATGACTTTTGTCAGTTTTTGAAAATTTCAGAGCTTGTCAAACCAGGGTGCCGATTTGTATTCCTCTTTACGGGCCACCGTCTCGCGGTTCTTCATTCGAATGTGGTCCTGATCAATGACTTTATTGCGGTACCCAAACAGGTGAAAAATTTCCCTGGCGAAAAACCTTGCCACACGCTTATTCACAACTAAAGCATTTTTACCCTCATCTTCCCACCGAATGCCGGGAAGCAGGGGGAATATATGATCCATCCGGATTCGGCGAAGCCAGTCCGAAATACGCAATATGAACCTGGGAATTTTTCGTATCAGGAAATATCCGTCATTTCCCTGCTTCTGATACAAGGGCATAAACAGACTTGAATCACGTGAAGCTTTCAGAATTTCCCCATTACTGGAAGCCAGGGAGCTATCTTTTTTAACAGACTCGAAATTAACGAAGCCGGGTTGCATCTCGAATAATTCGTCTTTATCAATTTCATATCTGAAAAAAATCTCATACACCTCATTCACACCACTGGCTGCCTTTTTTAAAGACTCGTAGTAATGCTGAAAAGACAGATCGGACCTGTCAAGGGCACCTGTAAAACTCAGGGTCAGCCGTATAAATGCCAGCTGGTTTTGCACCGAATGCGGGTCGTCGTGCTGGCCGGCCTCAAAGCCAAAGGCCACATACCCAAGTTCATTTATATAACTTAGCACAGGTCCTTCCAGGTATTCCTCTATTCCAAGGATCATGGGGACAGGATATTGTTCAGCATAGACCCGGTTCATATGCATATCATTAACGGTCAGAAAAGGGATCGTCTGACACGACGTTGTGTGTAAGTCAAAGAAATAAAAGGGGCCTGATTCATTCTCCAGGATCTCATCAATAAGCCGGCAAAGTTGCTGCTGCTGATTTTCTTCACTGGAAGCCGGCTTGAGTTCGCCAGACTTAATCGCATTTACCCGGGGGATAGTCCAAAGCCTGTTCAGGTCCTCATCAATAAACCGTTCCTGCAAAGCCAGTGCGGCAGGATTGCCACGAAGTGCAAACACAGTCCCCCGCAGGGATTCAGCTTCACCTTCCAGCTCCTTCATGACAAGCTCCAGCGCCTGCACACCGGATGGTTCATTTCCATGGATTCCGCCAACGAAAATAACTGTCGGACCCTCGTGGTTGCCCCTGACGGTTCCGATCAGAAATTCATTTCTCATCGCCTTATCCTGGATTTCCGGGCTGTTTTTCCTCATGATCAAATTCTAACACATCCTCAATGGTAATGATTCCCACCAGTTCATTCTCCACTGCAACCGGCAAACAGCCGATTTCATTCTCCTTCATTATCCGGATGGCTTCCCGAATGGGAGTGGTTGGCACCACAGAGATAACGTTTTTTTCCATAATATCCTCAACAAGGAGCGCGGGATCTTCTTCGTGCTTATGATTACGGATCATATGAGTCCAGGTAAGCAATCCGCACAAGTCCCGCTCTACTGTTTCCACAGGAACGTGATGAATATTCTTCCAGCGCATCACCGAAGTAGCCAGCATGGCCAGGTCCTTATCCATCACGGTGAATAACTGGGTAGACATGATATGCTCGACCCGTGACGCTGCTTCGTGCGGCTCAAGGTCCTGATGCATTGGAGGCCATTCATGTACCGGTCTCCCTTTTCGCTGGTTGTCATGAATACTTTTTGTCAGGACCATCAGGGCATCATCCTTTTTCATCGTCGCCCGGGCTTGCCTGAAACCGGAAATCATCCATTGTGACCCGGTTTGTCCGTCAATTCTTCCTTCAATCACATCCAGGTATTCACTTATTTCCTTTTCTTCCAGGCCATAATTAAGAAGCCCTTCCCTTGCCATCGGCAGCAGATCATTCCGCAGCAGGTCGGTAAGATGACGTGACTTGCCGTCCCAGGTCAGCACACTGTCTTTTCCATTCCTGGCTGCCCGGAAGAAATTCGACTTGGCATCGCGGAAATCCATTACCTCCGCGATATTGTCAAACCCGGCCGGTCGCCCCAGCATCAATCCGACCCAAAGCACAAAATTAGCCATTTCATCGATGGGAGTTGGCCCGGAGGGCAGGTACCTGTTTTCTATGCGCACGTGTGCCGTTCCTTTACTGACCCCGTAACAGGGACGATTCCAGCGATATACCGTACCATTATGCACACACAGCGCCTTCAGGCCGGGCACTTTTCCTGACTTCAGCGTTTCCAGCGAATCCTCCCTGATTTCCTTCGATAAAATGACACGGTGCCGGGCAATATCATTCTTGAAAATTTCGGCAAGCGAACCAGTCTCCCACCTGTCCCCGAAGGTCACGCGCGGTTCCTGCTCCTTTAACGCATAGGATGACAGGCGGGTATCGATACTTTGCTGGAAGAGGGCAATCCGGGTTTCCGCCCATAGTTCCCTTCCGAGCAATAACGGAGAATTTGTGGCAATACCGAGTATCGGTGCGGCAATGGCCTGGGCCCAGTTGTAACTGGCAACAAAATCATCCGGTGACACCTGCAAATGCACCTGAAAGCTGGTGTTACACGCTTCAAACAATACTGAATCATGGAGCAGTGATAATTCATCCACACCATCCAGGTGAACTGAAAAATCACCTTTGCGATGCCTCTTTACGGCTTCATTCAACGCGAAATACCGGGGCATGGGCGTCATGTACTCAAACTCCAGCTCATTTTTGCTTATTGTTGGGAGAATTCCCGCCAACAGAATTCGTGTATTCAGGTTTATCGCTTCTTCGTTCGCATTGTTCAGCCGCCGGGTGAGCTCTTCGTTTATTGCCCCGAAGCACCCTGACTCCACTTTCCTGGGATCCAGGTTAATTTCCAGGTTGTAGCGTGCAAGTTCTGTCTGATAATGCGGATCATCCAGGGCCTGAAGTATCTCGGCCGAATTAATGGACGGGCGCCAATTGTGGTCAACAAGACAAAATTCCTGCTCCGCCCCTACCCGGGTAATGCCTGACTCGATCATGTTCCGGTCCAGCATTTCTTCAAGCGCACGAATATCATGCAGCAGATGTCTGATAAAACGGGCCCTGACTTCCCGGTTTTCTGCAATACTTACTGAATGTTCTCCCATAACAGCCTGTAATATAACCATTCAAGTTATTAGTTGTATGGGAGAATATCAGATGTCTGAATGACCTATCTCACTGATTCAATGGCTTCTTTTAAAATGTGGGCAGATTTCATCAGCTTTTCCTTTTCCTCCCCTGACAAGGGAATCTCAATAACACGTTCCACCCCTGAGCTCGACACCAGGGTCGGGAGTGACAATGCTACATCCCGTAGGCCATAAGGTCCGTTAATCACCGAAGAGACATTAATGATCCGGCGTTCTGAGCGAAGAATCCATTTCAGCATGGCAGCTGTCACCAGTCCGATAGCGTGGTTGGTCGCTCCTTTCCGACGGATGATTTCATAGGCTGAACGCCGGACTTTCTCGCTGATTTCCGGTTCCAGCCGGATATCCCAGCCGTCCCATTCACGCAGCAACAGGCTCCCGATCCGGGCACGACTCCACAAGGTTACTTCACTGTCACCGTGCTCCCCTACCACATTCGCATGCACACTTCGCGGATCAATATCCAGCTGACGCCCAATGTATTCCCTCAATCGTGACGTGTCAAGCAGGGTCCCGGTACCAATTACCCGCTGCGGCGGAAGTCCGGTGAATTGCTGGTAATAATAAGTGAGTACGTCCACCGGGTTCGAGACGATCACCAGTATCCCCTCAAACCCCTTCAGTTTTTCTGAAATGGATTCTGCGATACTAATATTTGCTTTCAATAGGTCCAGCCGGGACTCCTCGGGCTTACCTCCTTTCCCTGCTGTAATAACAATAGCCTCACAATCGGTCATATCCTCAATAGCCACGTTGCGTACATTCGCAGCGGAAAAAAAGGAAGATCCGTGATTGAGATCCATGGCCTCCCCTTCGGCCATTTCATTATTCATATCATTTAAAAGAAGTTCACGGCATATCCCGCGCTGAAGTATTGAAATAGCAACACTTGAACCGACATATCCGAGACCGATAATTCCTATGGAAGAGCTTTTCATTGTTTAAATTTAATGATGACGGGAGAATAATTAACAAGGTTCGGGGAGGGATTTGCCTGGTTGCGCAACTGGCTTGTTACATCTTGTGACATTTATTTACACGCCTGTGACGACTTGTGCACTGTAATAGCCGTTCTTAGTAATAATAAAGGGCACCGGGAGAATATCAAACATTCTTCATAAGGGTTTATTTAAGGTGCCCTTTATTTTACATCATCAAAACAGGGGCTCCGGTCCCTGTTTCTTTTTTTATTAACCTCTTAAAACAGTATCTGTCATAAACGGCTGTGAATACTGACGCCGGCCTGTGGCCTTGGCCAGTGCATTCGCCAAAGCCCCGATCACCGGCGGAAGTGATGGTTCGCCTAACCCGGTCGGATCTATTCCGTTGTCCACAAAAAAGACTTCCACCTCCAGTGGCGACTGGTTATGCCGGATCAATTTATACTTATCAAAGTTCTGCTGGTTCGGCACGCCGTCCACCATGGTCAAGGCGCTGTACATGGCATGGCCAATGCCATCCACGATGCCTCCTTCAACCTGGTTCCTGGCACCCTCAGGATTTACTACGATACCACAGTCAATGGCACACCATACCTTCTTCACCCGGGGCTTATCATTCTCCATGACCAGGTCCACCACCTGGGCAACGTATGAATTATGACAATAATAGGCAGCCATCCCGCGCGATACACCGGCTGTTTCGCGGCCCCAGCCTGATTTGTCCCGGACCATGCGTATCACACCTGCATATCGTTCCGCATCATAATCGTTTTGTGTACCTACCGGATCGCTGATTGCCCGCTCAAATAATTCAAGACGGAACTCCACCGGATCCTTACCGGCTGCTTCGGCCACTTCGTCCAGAAAAGCCTGTTCAGCACCTGCCACAAAATTGGACCGGGGTGCCCGCCAGGCCCCCGTGGAAACATTCGATTCCAGGGTCAGGTTTTCACACAGGTAATTATCCACTGCACCTGCCGGATAACGGTTGGCAAACAGGGGCCCGCCGTGAATACCGGCACCTCTTGCATGAAACCCGATGAGCCGGTTGTTTCCGTCAAGTGCCGCCCGGTACATGATCTTATACGCGGGTCGATAGGTGCCCTGGGTCATGTCATCTTCCCTTGTATACACCAGCTTTACGGGTGCCTTGATCTTCCTTGATATAAGGGCCGCTTCTACCCCGAAATTTCCATATAAGCGTCTTCCAAAACCGCCGCCCATACGCGACATCATAACAGAAATATTTTCCGGCGCCAGACCCGTCAGCTCTGAAACCGTCTTCTGCAGGTATTCAGGTGTCTGAATAGGACCATGAAGTTCGGCACGATCTGCCCGAACATCGGCGAAGAAATTCATAGGTTCCATTGTGTTATGCGGCAGAAACGGACCACTGTACGTCTTCTCAATAATTTTGGCGGCATTCTCAAAGGCGTAATCAGGATCCCCGTCCCGGCGATCCGGTTCGTCCGCCCCCGATTCAAGCAGCTCAGCAAGTCCCTGTTCATGGTCGGAAGTACTTTCCAGCGGACTGCCTTCTTCCCATTCCGCCTTAACTGCCTTTTTTGCCTTCATCACTTCCCAGGTACTGGTTCCCACGACCACAATTAATTCCGGAAATGCATTTATGTCCGACCACTGCAATTCAGCCCCTTCCGGTCGTGAATCAATGGTTATCACCTCCTGGATACCCGGCATGGCCAGGGCGTCCGAAGCATCCATACTTTTCAGCTTCATACCAAAGGCCGGCGGATGAATGATCATCGCGGTAAGCATATTCTCCCGATAGGTGTCCAGACCAAAAAGCGGTTGGCCTGTCACGATCTTCATACCGTCTACATTTTTGGTAGGAGTTCCGATTATCCTGAAATCCTTCGGATCTTTCAGTTTTACCTCTGCAGGCGGATCAAGCTGTCCTGCCAGTGAAGCCACCTCTCCGTAGCCCAGGCTCTTATCTCCGTGGATCAGCCTGCCACCAGCTGTTTGTATCTCCGCAACCGGTACATCCCACTTCTGTGCTGCTGCCCGGCGAAGTAATTCGCGGGCCGTGGCCCCTGCTTTTCGCAGTGGCTCCCAGGCAGCACGGATCGACTGACTGCCGCCTGCCAGCTGCCGCCGGTAATTCTTCGTATCCAGACCAGCCTGCTCAACAATTACATCTTTCCAGTCCACATCCAGCTCTTCTGCAATCAGCATGGGCATGGATGTCTTGACATTCTGGCCAATCTCAGGATTAACGGAGAATATTGTGACGCGTCCGTCCTCCGCAATCTTTAAATACGCATTCACGTCATGCCAGTCTTCAGGCACATTTCCCAATACATTTGCCCTTGATTTTGACGAAAACAGCATGTTGAATGAGATCATCAGTCCGCCGCCCGCCATGGTGGATGCTTTAAGAAAATTCCTTCTGTTTAGTGTGGATTTCATCGTAGTATGTTTTATGTGAATTCATTCTCACTGATGAAGAATGAAGCCATTTTGTCTGTGTGCATTGAGCAGGTACGTCCTGCTTATTTAAATTTCCCCAGAAATCGATTAAAATGCAATTAAAAAAATCATCCCCCTTTTTGGGTGAATTCTGTCTATATGACTCATTATCAACTGGTAATAATGCACAGATATTAGTACATTCATAGCTTAAATTCAACGCACTGAACACATGCCTAAATTCAATATCAAAAAATCGATCGTCATTGATGCCCCGGCGGCCAGGGTCTACGATTGTGTAAGTGATTTCAAACACTGGACCTCCTGGTCACCCTGGCTCATCATGGAACCGGAGGCTACGGTAAACGTATCAGATGACGGAAACTATTACGAATGGGAAGGAAAACGGGTCGGAAGTGGTAATATGCGGGTTACTGACAAGAAGGAGAATGAATGGGTTGACTATGACCTGACGTTCCTGAAACCATGGAAATCCACATCTCGGGTCCGGTTTGAACTTACTCCCAAAAACGGGAGTACCGGGACAGACTGGTATATGTTCAGCAGCCTGCCTTTTTTCATGTTCTGGATGAAAAAGATGATGATCGCTTACGTGGGAAATGACTACGAACGCGGACTGAAGATGCTGAAAGACTACGCAGAGGATGGCCAGGTGCATTCGGAACTTGGTTTTCGCGGAATTGAAGATTTTGAGGGATGTACATATGTAGGAATTCACCGGACATGCGCTATCGACGAAAGTCCCGAAGCCATGTCGGCTGATTTCGATACACTCCAAAAGTATTTTAAGGAGCACAAAGAACTCATCAGCGGTAATCCTTTTACCATTTATCAGAAATGGGATATGGTTGGTAACAAAATGTCCTACACCTCCGGGTTCCCGGTAAAATCCCTGCCGGGCAATTTACCAGACCCGCTGATCCGGGGTGAAATTCCTTCCACGGGTGTCTATACCCTCCGTCATACTGGCACTTACGAACACCTTGGCAACGGCTGGAGTACCATGTATAATCTTCACCGGGCCAAGGAATTTAAAATGAACAAAAAGATCTACCCCTTTGAGTCCTACAGGAATATGCCCGGCGAAGTGCCTGACAAGCAATTGATAACCGATATCCATTTTCCGGTTAAATAAGTCTCGCACCCGGCAATGATCCGCCGGTAAGGATCAACTACCGCTGGTCAAATAGAGTACTTATCGAAAGTGTGTATTGCACAATTAATATTATATTGCTCGCTTATGTCAGGATTCTATACTGTTCCAAAGTGCATTCTTCTTTTCTTGATTGTGATTGCTGCTGTTCCTGCTGTTGCGCAGGAAGTCAAAGATTCGCCTTCCGGAATTTATACCAGGACATTTGCAAACCAATTGCTGATCTATAACGGACCTGAATACACTAAATTTCCTGAACCCTACGACGGGTCACCTATTTTCGGTGATGATTTATGGAATACCGGTTCGGTCACATATGATGGTCAGGAATTCCGTGATATCGAAATATTTTATGATATCTACCTGGATGTGCTGGTCATTGAACATTTCGATATGAATGGCCATCCGACATTTTTCACCCCTGACGCAAAAAAAATCACACGTTTTAATATGAATGGTGAAGAGTTCATCACTATTCCTGAAAAGGACCGCGAAACTTACAATATAAGCGATGGGTATTATCATGTACTTCATCATGGGAACATATCCCTTTATGCCAAACGGAAAGTCTCATTGTATGACGAGGAAAGAGATGGTAAGTTTCTGCCCACCTTTAAAACGGAAGACAAATTCTTTATAAAATACGATGGAGCCTATTATGAGGCCCGGAACAAAAAAGTGTTCCGTAAAATTTTTCGCGAACAACGAAAGGAAATAAACCAGTTTGCCAGGGACAACAGACTGCTTTTCTTTACTGAGAACCGGGAAAATTCACTGTACCAGCTGACAACATTTATCGACGGCTTAATTGAACAAGGAGAATGAAACAAATGAAAGTTAATCTCATTCTCTCACTTTTGCTTATGAGCGTGGCCGCAGCTGCCCAGCAGTCCGATACCACGCGTGTCCTGTTCGACGACTGGATGTTGAAAACCGAGGCCGCCACTGACTACCGCTTCTTTTTTGACCCGGAGCAAATGGACAGCCTCTTAATAAATCCACCTTCTTCGTCGATGCCGGGAGCACTTAGTGAATTATTTGAGGGCACTGCTTATTTCTATCATGTTGATTCACTCAAAAGGGTGTTCATCACATATGAAAGGCCATTGAGGGCAGGCCTTCCTGAAAATTATTTTGAACAGGAGAATACATCGGACGAATTTGATGTAGCCGTATATGATTATCTCTATGATGATGCGCAGCGAAAACAACTGAGCGAAGAAGAAAAAATCTTTGAGATCGGGCCTCGGACAAATAAAATCACGGAAAGCAATGCCACCATCACCGGAAGGATCCGGAATATACACACCGGGGAACCCCTGGCCGGAGCGGTCATCCATAATGTCACCAGCGGCAAATCGACTACCTCCGATCCGCTTGGATACTACGAACTGACCATTCCGACCGGCAGGAATCAGCTTGAAATGACCTTTCTTGGCATGATGCCTGCTAAACGCGAACTTATGGTCTACAGCGACGGAACATTCGACGTGGATCTCAGTGAAAAAGTAATCGCATTGAGAGAAGTGATCATCCGGTCTGACAGGGACGCCAATGTTTCCAGTACCCAAATGGGTGTTGAGAAACTGGATATTTCAGTGCTAAAGCAAGTTCCGGTGGCGCTCGGCGAGGCGGATATTCTGAAAGTGGTGTTAACCCTCCCGGGGGTTCAAACCGTCGGGGAGAGTTCGACCGGCCTGAATGTGCGTGGCGGTGCTACGGATCAGAACCTGATCCTTTTCGATAAAGCGGTCATCTATAATCCTTCCCACCTGTTCGGATTTTTCTCCGCTTTCAACCCGGATGTAGTCCAGGATGTCCAGTTATACAAAAGCGGTGTCCCTGCATCCTATGGAGGGAGGTTATCTTCCGTAATGGAAGTGCGTTCCCGGGTGGGTAATAAGAAAAAATTCTCCGGATCAGGTGGAATAGGCCTGATCACCGGAAGACTGACGCTTGAAGGCCCAATTGTCAAGGACAAGACGTCTATCCTGGTGGGTGGACGGACAACTTATTCGGATTGGCTCCTTAAACAGATTCCAGATGAATCACTGGAAAACAGTACAGGGTCGTTTTATGATGTGAACCTCCATATCAACCACGAGTCGGATGACAAAAATGCCTTCGACCTGACGGCCTATTACAGTAAGGACCGGTTTCGCCTGAATAATGACACCCTGTACCAGTACAGCAACGCACAAGTGGCATTCCAGTGGGACCATTCTTTCAATAAGTCATTATTCGGCACATTCTCCGCATCCTATTCGGGCTACGAATTCGATATATCGAGCGACAGAAATGAGGTTAATGCCTTCAACCTGGATTCAGAAATCAGGCAATGGCAGGCACAAGCCGATCTGTCCTACTTCAAATCCGAAAACAAAGAAATCAATTTCGGGGCCAGTGTGGTTCGGTATGACATTACCCCGGGCAACCTGACCGCGGATGGCGAAGAATCACTCATTAGACCCCAATCAATCCAGGATGAACAGGCATTTGAAAGCGCGATATACGGAAGTACCAGTTTTCAGGTCTCCGAGAAACTCACGATTGATGCAGGACTTCGTTTTTCATTCTACCAATATCTCGGGCCTCAGACATTCTATGAATATGCCAGCGAATCGCGGGAGGAATCCACCATTACGGATACGGTTTCCTACTCAAGTGGTTCGGTCATCGCCAATTACCAGGGTCCGGAATACCGCTTGTCGGCCCGCTACCTGCTGAGCAATACAAGTTCGATCAAGTTCAGCGCCCAGCGGATGCGCCAGTATATTCATATGCTCTCAAATACCACCGCCGTGGCCCCGACTAATCTTTGGAAGCTAAGTGATCAGTTTATCCGTCCGCAGATCGGAGACCAGATATCACTTGGCTATTACCAAAATTTCCGGCGCAATACCATCGAAGCATCGGTTGAGGTATACTACAAGCGAATGCAGGACTTTCTCGATTACAAAAACGGGGCTGTTCTCCTGCTCAACGAGGACATTGAAACAGATGTGCTTAATACAAACGGGAAAGCGTATGGCGCAGAGTTCTTGTTGCGCAAAACAACCGGCAAGCTCAACGGATGGATCAGCTACACGTATTCCCGGTCACTGCTGAAAACAAACACCGAAAACTACGTTATTAATAACGGAGAATACTACAGTTCTAATTTCGACAAACCACATGACCTGACCATCGTCAGTAATTACCGGTTCAGCCGCCGGTTTAGCGTTTCGATGAACTTCACGTATTCCACAGGCCGGCCTATTACCATCCCGGTTGGAAAATATGTGTACGAAGGCAGTGAGCGTATGGCCTATTCTGAGCGTAATGCCTACCGCATCCCGGATTACTACAGGGCGGATATATCCCTGAATATAGAAGGGAACCATAAAGTCAATAAGCTGGCACACAGTTCCTGGTCGCTTTCCGTTTATAACCTGACCGGCCGTGACAATGTGTATTCCGTATTTTTCAAATCGGAGGATGGCACTGCAAAGGGATATCAGCTGAGCATATTCAGTGAGCCCATTCCTACAATAACTTATAATTTCAGATTTTGAAGATCTCTGTAAACATAATAGTCATTTTAACACTCGCATCCTTGTGCGTCATGTGTGTCGAACCCTTCGATCCGCCTGAAATAGCATCACCGGATCGTATTCTTGTGATAGAAGGAAACCTGGATGCACCAGATGGAACTGCCGAAGTAATTCTTTCCACGATCAGGAATATTCAGTCACCCCCGGCCGATTCGCTGAATTCAAGGGTGTCAAATGCACAAGTGGAAATTATCATTAACGGTTCAACCTATTCGCTCTCCGAAACAAATCCGGGCGTTTACCGCTCCACCCTACCGGTTTCAGCGGGCTCTTCCGCCCAGTTGCGGGTGGAAACCGGCGGTAAGATTTATGAGTCCGCGGAAGTGCTGGTAAAGCCGGTTCCGGAAATCGACAGCGTGACTTTCAGTGCCGATGAACGTGGTGTCAGTGTTGAAGTAACCACCCATGATCCGTCGGCCAGTACAGGGTATTATCAGTGGTCATTTGTGGAAACCGTTGAGTACCGTACCAAGTTTGGCTCTTATTATTACTATGACGGAATGGAAGTCCAGGTGCAGGATTCACCTGTACTGACTTGCTGGAAAACAACCAGCTCCTCTGACATTCTCGTGGCAACTACAGACGGCCTCACAGAGGATGTGGTTTATAAATTTCCGATAGTAAATCTTCCTGCCGATTCGTGGAAAAAGGAAATCGCTTACAGCGTACTGGTCAGCCAGTACGCAATCAGTGAAGAAACGTATGAATTCCTTCGGGAAATCGAAAATAACACCGAGAATATCGGAACTCTTTTTGA
>JAUILA010000037.1 GCA_030432655.1 Bacteroidia bacterium | reverse complement strand
TCATCATACCTTTAAGGAAATACCTGGGGTCCGCTACCAGAAATCAATGAAGAAACAACAAGAAAATAGAATCGAATTATTAACTAAGAAACTCACCCAACTGGTCTAGATTATGGGGAGTATTATAGTACAAGTCTTTGCTTACACCAGACAGTCTGATATTGATATAATGCATAAGTTCATCTACATCAAATGGTCGCATTTCTTTCAAGAGGTCGGACAAAGCATCACGAGCCATAAGCAATTTCTTGTTCAGTTCGAGGTTTATCCTATTGCAGGATTGATTACGATTTGCTTTGGCGGATTTTAACAACCTGCATTCGGAAGCATGCCATCCTGCAATTGAGGTGCGATAGGGTAATCGAATCATCCTGGGCTTTTCATGATACACCCGCATAACAATCGGGTATGTATCTGTCTCTTTATTGTAAGAAGCTTTGCGCGTATCCAGGGTAAGTGAAATCTTGGTCATTCCTGAATTTACAAAAAAGTGTGCGCATTTTTACGCACACTTTGCGCACACTTTTTTACATTTAATTGAATTTTAACGGTTCTTAAAAATGCCTTAAATCGCCTTATAAGGTCATTTTAAGGGCAATTTCCAAATATTTTGAAATTATAGAAATCACTGTTTTTAAAATTTGGGAGCAGGGGGTCGCAGGTTCGAATCCTGCCGCCCCGACTTCGCCCTCCATAGCCGCAAGGCGAAGGAGGGCTTTTTTTATGCCAAATTTTCTATCATCTCAACACTTGCTGTAGTAAACGGGCTTCCGCTTTCGTACTACTTCAGCGGACAAAGCCGTCGGGCAAAGCCCGACAATTGCGACACCTTTCAGGATCACCGACCGAAGGGAGGTAATCCTGCCGCCCCGACTTCGCCCTCCATAGCCGCAAGGCGAAGGAGGGCTTTTTTTATGCCAAATTTCCTATCCTCTAAATGCTTGCTGTAGTCAACGGGCCAACTTCAGCGGACAATGCCATCAGGCAAAGCCCGACAATCGCGCCAGACAGGCTTTTGATCTGAATACACCCTTTTTGATCGCCTCTGTATACACCAAGACCATTCTGGCACCGTATCACATGAAGTTATTCGTTCTCAAATTTTTTGGTGTTTACTTCAAAAAATTTATCTTCGGCGCCTCCGACCAAACCAATGATCATGAAAAAAATCTTTTATTATTTAGCGCTGTGCATTGTCCTTTCATCCTGTTCCGATGACAGTCCAGTGGATCAATACCCTCAGCATGTCGACCTGGTGTTTCTGGTAGAGTCAAGTGATGAATCACGACGCTCAGCAATAACGACGCTCATCAGCAACGGCGTTAATAACAGCGGATCCTATGACCTCCATATTGAAGAAAAATCTTTGAGTGATTTTAACCTGCCTTACTCCCGCACGTACATAAATCAAACCGTAAAATACGCCACCCGGCTAGGACTGAGCTACCTGGATGATTCTAATGAATTTGGTGTTCCTTTTGAACCATATACCATAACCATGACTATCCGGATTGATGGGGAGGTAATTGCTTCCGATGAGTATGAAGTTACAGAAAGTGGTCAGGTTTTTAATACCAGTTACTTAATGAACTGAAGTAGATTAACGTTTGGACAGGAAAATATGTGAAGCTTGCTTCAAAATTCATGCATGGAAAAAGAAATGAGCGAAAGGCTTTACTTAGGCCGTTTAGATTCACTAAATTTTCTCAGCACCTCATTTAACAGACTTTCAGTATATAACAGTTCGTTGTTCTTTTTATTAATCTGGTCACAAATACTGGAGATACACTCTTTTTCATTCTCAGATAATTCATTCTCCTGGTCAAGATAGAGTAAAATGGAAGTAAGTACCGAACGCAAATTCCGGGATTGATGAGAAAGTTGAGAGACATAATCATGTAACTTTCCAGTTCCATGAGGCATAGCCTGATCGGGTGAATTATTAGTCATAATCTTTCTCTATTTTTTATTATAAATAATATTCTCCAGCGCTTCAATCCTACTTACCAAACTGTCTAAATGTGAAGATGGTGAATCAACATGGGATGTTATTTTTCCTACAACTGTCCACAATTCCAGAATTTCATCAGCATTCAATGTGATATCGTCATAGGCCGGATTCTCACTATGTAAGATGAATGATTCAGAATCACTGCCGGAAGTCAAGCGCTTAACCATGACACCTTGCTCACTAATCACAACACATAAACAGTTCACCGCCTCATCGAAAGAAAGATCGGACCTTTTGGTGATCAGGAATTCACCTTTCAGAATTAATGGCCTCATACTGTCCCCAACAACTTCAAAGACCCTGAAATTAGCAGACTCGAACCCGGGTATAAGGTACCTTTTAAGTCCGTCCAAATACTCCTCATCCGAAAAATCTGATGCATAACTAGCCTGTGCCGCTCTATCCACCAGAATGCATTCCTTAACCGGATGGCCGGCATGCACCTGGTCAACACTCGTATTTTCGTAAATTATCCGGTCAACAGTGGTGTTTAATAACTCACAACAACGAATCAATATCTCAAGCGAAATATTTACCCGACCATTTTCAATATGCGAAAGCGCACTTTGTGATAGGTTTAATTTTCCTGCAAGTTCACTTTGAGATAATCCGGCTTGCTTCCTTAACAGGTATATACGATTTCCAAGATCCTTCAATTATATTATTTTTAATAATATTTTTGATTGACTCACAATAGTAAGTTGAAAATTATTAATGATATAACAAAAGAATCATGAATAATATTACAAATATAAATATTACATAAGAGCCATATGCTATACCTGCGGTACGTTTAATAAATCATCAACCGCAAAAATTGAATAAAATGAAAATTCCGGCGAAGCCGTTAGTCAAAAGTAGTTTTTTAAACGCCAGGCCATAAACACCGGTCGCAAGCTGAGTCAAATAGTAGTCCGGCCACCTGTTACCTCAATTGTCGCCCCGTTTATGTAGCTGCTTTCATCACTGGCAAGAAAAACATAGGAGGAAGCCAATTCAGCTGGTTGCCCGGGCCTTCCTTCCGGGGTGTTTTCACCGAACCTCCTCACCTTATCCTCAGGCAATGTAGCCGGAATTAACGGGGTCCACACTGGTCCCGGCGCCACACAATTTACCCGGATACCCTTGTCTGAAATGATCTGGGCCAAATTAGAGGTAAAGTTTTGAATAGCTCCTTTGGTGGCAGCATAGGCCAGTAAAAGCGGAGAAGGGTTATACGCATTAACGGAGGTAGTATTGATGATGGAGCTTCCGTATTCCATATGTGGTTCCGCTGCTTGACTTAAATAAAACATGGCATGAATATTCACCTTAAAGGTATACTCCCATTCCTTGCTGGTAATATCTTTAAGCGACTTTCGTCCTTTTTGATAGGCGGCATTATTCACCAGGATGTCAATTTTTCCGAATTCTTCTGCAGCCCGGGCGATTATAGTTTTACAATGCGCTTCCGAACTGATATCTCCACTGACCAATACAGCTTTTCTACCTGCCTCCCGGATAATGGCGGCAGTATCTTCGGCATCTTCATCTTCATTCAGGTATGAGATCAGAACATCGGCACCTTCCCGGGCAAAGGCAATGGCCACCGCGCGGCCAATCCCTGAATCACCTCCCGTAATTATTGCTTTCTTTCCTATAAGTTTTCCCGTCCCCTTATAAGTTTCTTCCCCGTGATCTGGAATGGGGTTCATTTTTCCGGTGGTTCCCGGAATGTCCTGCATTTCAGTTGAGTACGGTGGTTTTGGATAATCTTTCCTCTTATTTATAGTTGATTGTTTTTCTGAATGTTCCATAATAAATAAATTTATTGATTTGAATCAGGCCGGTATCATTCTGGCCTATAGCAGAGTACAATAACTCTGCCTGTTTTGCGCCCCTGTTAGACATACATATTCATCCTCTCAAAATGGGACTTTTGCCTCTGACAATACATCCTCCATTAAGAACTTGTCCAAAGCCTTTTCCGGGCTGGCAGTATGGATGACAGAAATATCTCCGGTAGTTTCAAAAACCACCGCCTTGACTTGTCTTAACTGAATAACATTTGCCTCACGCAATTTACTTCGAAGATCACCTTTGGAAACCCGGGCTTTCCGAAGATTCTCATGCAGTATCCGATCGCCATCCATTAAAAGTAAAGGCTGGTTATCCACAGTTTTTTTAACGATATCATACCTGCGGAGGAGGGCCACGGCTATCTGGAGAATGTATAAAGATGCCAGACCTACAATTCCCTGCATGAGGGAAGTGGACTCGGTGAGAATGGTAGTGGCAATTAACGAGCCTACTGCTACTGTCATCGCAAAATCAAACGACGACATTTTTGAAAAGCTCCGTTTACCAGCCAGTCGTGTAAATAGAATAAGAAGGGTATATATTCCGACCGCACTGATAAAAATGTACAGATATGTAGGGAGTGGTGAGAGCATCCAGTCTTTCATGAGCGTTATTTTATGGGTATAATTATGTTTAATTTTTTCACCCGAGCAGTCAGGTTTTGACAATTCAGGATGTTTATGGGAAAATCACCAGCGTCATTGTAGAAAACAGTCCTCGTTAATCTTTGTAAATGATGAACGTCAGTGTTTAGCCAGCATATAATTACTTACGGAAGGATCTTTCAAGGCACCTTTATCTTCAAGAAACTCATAATTTTCTTCTGGTGGAGAATTTCTGATGTAAAACAGATTTGCTGCCAGATCAAATAAATGAGCTTCTGATTCGAAAAAGTGCATCATGTAGCCCGCTGTATTAACAAAGACCACCAGATCACCTACCTGGGGCAGTTGCATCAAAGGTATTCTTCTTTTTAAAAGGACATCACGTTCCAGGCAATATGCCCCGGTGAAATATACCTCTACAGGAACTTTCTCTTCAGTCTCCTCCATCGGTATTAAAAAAGGGTCCAGTAGAAAGTCTGCACTTGAACTTTGCATTTGGGTCATGTTCATTTCTAACCCAATCAACCAATTTCCATCCAGATCTTTTTTCCTGAAGTTTACACGGGCGACAGTCATTCCTGCTTGATCTAACAAGGACCGACCCGGCTCCATTCTTAGTTCAATTCCAAGCGATCGTGCAGTTTCCACATTACTTCCATTACCGAATCGGGTATTAAGAATTTCAACAAGGAATTTCTCCTGATACAGTTCATTGAAATATGGATAGGTAGAAAGATCACCATGAATTGCCCCTTCAATTAGTTTATATCCCAACCCATCATTTTGATACGTGATAGGCTCAATTTCACCCTTCAGCGCGGATTGTAATTTTACTTTAAAATGCTCCCATTCCTCTTTACTTTGAAGGTAGTTCATGAGGAAACCGCCTCCGATATCGATAAAGGAAGTTTCAAACCCTAACTCGAATAGTTCTTGACTAAGCAACAGACATTGATTTAGCGCTGCTGCTCTCGCCCCGGTACTATAACCATTTAAATGAAAATGGAGTCCTGTATATGTTAATTGATTGAAAGCCCTGGTGGGTCCGAAATTTTCCTGCAGAAAATTCTTTACCTGTCTGATGTCAAATCCAAACCTGCTGTATAAACGATTACCCTGGTATTCAAATCCACTTACTCTCAAACCAATTTTGGCAGAAATCTGCAATTCGGAAGCTACCTTCTGCGCTATTTGACATTCATCAGAATTATCAAGGATTATTAACACCCCGGTTTTAATGGCCAGTCTAATCAGTTTTTCAGTTTTAATAGCGGCTGTTACGACCAGATCATCTGCTTCCATACCAGCATCCAGGCATTCCTTGAGTTCATTATAGCTGGCAGTATCCACACCCAAATTGACTTGTGCTGCGGCTTCAATAAAGGAGGTGCATTTGTTGGCTTTGCGTGCAAAATAAATACGGTGCTCAAGTCCAAGGTCCCAGAAAACTTGCTGATATTTTTTAGCATTTTCAATAAATGGTTGTGTCTGATGAATATTTACCGGAGAACCATATTCTTCTATTAATTTAGCTAACAGACATGGATTATTCATTAATTCGGTCATCCATTCCGACACTTTTGGTGTTAGTACTGGTATTTTACTCTTCATCTTCAACAAGATTTAAATGAGGCTCATAAGTTTTTATAACACGTTTTGCCCAGTGGCTGACAAAATCATTGCGCGATCGGGACAACGTATCATTATCAAACGTTATACCTTCTGTAGGCGTACCACTTACTGTAATTTGCTCAATAACCTTCCCGTCCCTGTCAACAGGGTGGCCTTGCGCAGAAATCTCTAAACAACCGGGAGCAAATGCAATACGTCCATTTTGATTAATGAAAGGCCTGATAAGGCCACGATCAAGCAGATTCTTGTACAGTGGCCCAGGTGATTTCTGAAGGTTGTTCTTAGGAATACGTGCATCGATTAAATAATCCACCTTAACTTTCGTTTCCCCGTTCCGGGTAATCATCCATTCGGATGTTGTATGGCCCGGAACAACAGATGGATTGCATGCATATTCAAAATTAATTATTCCGCATTGTGCAACGGCAAGTATTTTTTTCATATTTATAAGGGGCGGCCCGTAAGCAATCCTGTTGAGATGCCCGGCATAATGTTGATGAAATAATTGCTGTGATTCGGGTTTTAAACGACCAAATGAGTAGTATCCATTAAACAACGGACTGATTTTGTTCCAGACTGTTGTTGCCGCCGCCAGCGGACTCATCTCATTTCCTTGACTAGCTTCTTCAATGGTATATTCAAGGTATTTCTTTAAGGCGCTGTCGTAGCCGGAGTCTGCGGGGATGTCCTGCAACGGGTCCGCCAATGAATTCCATCCAAATCTTTCTTCATCCGGAAAACGGTCATGAAAATTATCGATAACTAACTGCAGGGAGTCAAGGCTGTTGACCTGGTCAAATTCCAGGTTGTACCTTCGAAACAGGACTTCGTAATAAGCATATTTCATCTCAGCATGAATCACCGGCCATAAATCATAAAAAAAATCAGGTGGTGAAGTAACGCGGTTGCTCAGAAAATCTTTATTGAAAAATTTTAATTCCTGGTCCTTTCGGATATTATCTGCCCGACGGGGAATACATAGCAAGCCGGATTTGGAATAAGGAAAAATACACGATGGTTCTGATCCACTGGCATGATATTTTAATTCTCCATTATCCAATTGTTCAAATTCGCCCCCTCTGCCCTGAGTTAATGCCAGTATGACATCAATGAATGTCAGCCCCATTCCTTTTACAGCCACTTTAGAAGCAGGAAGAATATGATTCAACCTTTCTTCAACAGGATAGACGAAATTAATCTTCTCTTCACTATGATCGTCTGCAGCTACCTGATGGCCGGTGGTGAGTAATACATGCTGAACGTTTCTAATGATTTCCTCTGTGGGTCCTTCAGCGGTTTTCTTAACCAATGAAAAACAACTTCCTTCGGGAATCAAATCGATAACTTCCGCTTGATGTTCAACAATACGTACATTATCCGGAGAATGGCTCCTTAGCAGCTTATATCCTTCATGCAGGTATTCTCCCACCGTTGCTCTTGTCGAATACCCTTCAGGGGTAACATGATCCGGCAAATTCTGATTCAGCCAATCCACAAGGGAGAGTCGGTTTGTCCCGGACTCATTTACGGACTGGTGTTCCCACATATTAATATGCTTGTTTGCATAATTCATTAACAAATAAGCAGGTTGATCACATCGATAAATATCACCAGCACCAAAAAAAATCGACTTATTGAAAATGTGAACCTCAACCGGACGGTCAAGGGATAATGATGTCAATTCAAAAAGTAATCGCTCCAATCCGTACAACCCCTTAGGCCCGCAACCGACGATGGCCACCTTAAAAAAGTCATCCGTGTTATGGCAGTTCATACAGAAATCTCGATTTCTTTCGAAATATTTTCACTTACCCATGACTGATTATAAATGGTGTCCAGATACCGTTCTCCCCGATCACATAAAATCAGTGCACAGGTTGCACCCTCTTTTATTTCATGTTGATACTTATCCACGGCACTTACCACCGCTCCGGATGACCCTCCACATAACAGCGCTTCGCTTTCCAGAAGCTTTTTGCATCCATTAACACAATCAAGGTCATTGACATGAATAACGTCATGGATCAAATCCAGGTTGAGGAACGCTGATGGACGGCTGGCACCGTGCCCGGGAATTTTACGTTCACCAGCCTGCTTATTGAAAATAACACTTCCCACAGCATCCACAGCGATAATCTTCGTGCTGTATCCGTGATACTTGATGTACTCAGCACATCCCATAAGCGTGCCACACGTACTGGTGGCTGCAAAAAGATAATCCAGGTTTCCATCCAGCGAACTCACTATTTCGTGCATGGTCTGCAAATGAGCTTGCGGATTTTTACGATTTCCGTATTGATCCGGCCAAAAACTATCAGGAATCTTCTCAAGGAGCTCTTTTACTCTGGCTAGCCGGGCTTCCAGGTAGCCGCCTTCATTTGCAGGCTCCCGTATATGGCTTATTTCTGCCCCATAGGTCCGTAAAATTTTCAATGTGTGCTTATTGATCATCGGGTCAACAACCACAATCAGATGCAACCCGAAATAAAGACAGGTCTGCGCCAATCCAATTGCCATATTACCTGAACTTGATTCAACCACGGTTTGACCTGATTTCAGGTCGCCCTTTCGAATGGCATCTAAGATCAGGCTTAATGCAGTTCTATCCTTAATACTCCCGCCCGGATTAAGCGCTTCCAATTTTCCGTAATATTCAGCCTTGCTGGCAGGATACAGGCGCGGTAAATGTACGAGTGGTGTATTCCCTACCACATCCATGATATTGGCTGCAGGAGGCATTATTTGACGAGACATTAGTTTCTGATTTAAGTTAATAAGTATATTCACTCACTTTTCAGGATATTGGTCGATTGCCGTGTAATTGAATTTATTCAGGGTAACTTCTATTTTTTTATGAAGCTCCTTCCCGGTAAAAGGCTTATTCAAATAACCAGAAACACCCAACTCCTTTGAAAGCTCTTCTAAATTTTCGCGGGCGGAGAATAAGATGATGGGAAGCTTATTGAATTGCCGGTAATTTTTGATTAATGCAATCACGTCCTCACCGCGTTCTTCACTGAACCATAAATCCATGAAAATAATATCCGGCGTAAATTTTGAAATTGTATCTATGATTTTCTTGCACTGATTAACCAATACGAGATTATATCTGGCATGTAAAATAGTATGACATAAATCCAGAATATCTATTTCATCATCGCAAATAAGTATTTTAGGTTGGGTGGTGGCCTTCATCTTTTATTATTTAAGGGAAGAATAGGATACAGATATTTTATTTTTTTGCGACTGAAGGGCAACGGTGTTTTGGGAAATCATATTTTCATAAATGCTGATATAATCCCTGGCCATCCTCTCTGCTGTGAAATTCGATTCAAAATATTGCCGGATTAATTTGCGGTCAAATTTGGATATATGGGAGATCGCCTGGGTTCCTTCTATTTCATTTGAGACTATATTGCCTGTGATGCCATCGCACATTACTTCCGGAACAGATCCGTTTTTAAAAGCGATTACCGGGGTACCACAGGCCATCGCCTCAATCATCACCAATCCGAATGGTTCCGGCCAATCGATGGGAAAAAGTAACGCTTCTGCATTACCAAGAAATTCCTGTTTCTCTGAATCGTTTATTTCGCCTATAAATTCGATCCCAGGTTGTTTCAGCAGGCTCTTAATCTCACGCTCAAAATAATCGACATCGGCTTTATCAATTTTTGCCGCAATCTTCAATCGCTTACCGGAAGAAACAGCCATTCTGATAGCCCGATCAAGCCGCTTCTCAGGAGAAATCCGACCCAGAAAAGCAAGGTATCCGCCCTTCCCCGACCCCATATGAAACAAATCCCCCGGGAGGCCATGATACACATTCTCTACCCAGTTAATTTGAGGAAGAGGTGAACGCTGACTGTTTGAAATCGATATAACCGATTGAGTCGGAAACGTTTCGTAAACCAACCGTAGCTCTTCGATATTCAATCTTCCGTGTAAGGTGGTAGCAAAAGGTATATTAAGTTGCTGACTAAATGGAAAATGCAAATAGTCGGTATGAAAATGGATGAAGTCAAATTCATGAATACGTTCAATTACCTGCTGCAGCTGAATGAAATGATAGGCAAGTTGATCGGTACAATGAGTATCCAGACGAAGGGATTTCTTACAAACAGGAATCAGCTTAGCTGATGTAGTGGAATCTCCTGAAGCAAACAAAGTGACATCATGCCCTAACTTCATAAGCGCTTCAGTCAGGTAAGAGACAACCCTTTCCGTCCCACCGTACATCTTCGGCGGTACGGATTCATACAAAGGAGATATTTGGGCTATTTTCATGGCAGAGTATTTTAATTACTGCCAGTGAAATTTCTATGCCACTTTACTAGTCAGGACCATATAAACATTAATAACCGCCAATTGAGTAGATTATTAGTAAACTATTGAAATAGAAGACAGGAATAACTGTCCGTACAATTCCCCAACCTAATCCAATATTCCACAGTTACTTCTCCACTATTACCGACCAGTTTATTGGTTTATTAATGACATTGACTCCGATGTCCTGTTCATATCGGGTAATCGTTAGATCAACATTACCATCAGGAGTACACAAATTTTTTAATTGAACAAACTGCAGGTATTCAGGTAATATGGTTTGATGAAATTTTATTGTTCTTTTGATTGCATCTATTTCTATCTGCAGACAGGCTTTAAGCATTAAAAAGACGGCCCCTACCGACCAAGCCTGTGGAGAGCACGCTACCGGGTAATTGGTGGGGCCTTCTCCTTTGCGCTTCGGGAATCCACAAAATAATTCTGGCATTCTCTGCAAATCGATAAACATGCTCGCATCAAACAGTCCGCCCAATAGTTTAAGTGCCTCTTCCTTGTGACCACAATTAGCCATACCATCCATAATCAGTGCAACATCGTGCGGCCAGACTGAGCCATTGTGATAACTCATAGGATTGTATCTTTTCGCCTCTGAAGACAATGTCCGGATGCCCCAGCCATTAAACATGGCGTCATTCATTAAAGTACTAATAAGAGGGCGTTTATACTTCTCAGGTACAATTCCGGTCATCAAACAATGACCCGCATTGGAGCTAACAACGCGACATGGTTTTTTCTCTGCATCAAGGGCAATAACGTAGCATTTCAACTCATCGTCCCAAAACGAGGCATTGAATTTTGTCTTGAGCTCAAGAGCCCGCTGATCAAGTTCCTCTGCCAGGTCAACTTTATTAAAATCTCTGGCTATCCTGGCAATTTTACAATAGGCCCCATAAACATATGCCTGAACTTCCACCAATGCTATAGGTTCATTGGCAAGTTCGCCCGATTCATATGAAATGGAATCAAAACTGTCTTTCCATCCCTGATTGGTTAGTCCATTTTCGGCCTTGTGCTTATATTCAAGAAATCCATCACCATCCAGGTCACCATATTTAGGGATCCACTCAAGAGCAAGCTCAATATTTTCCCAAATGGCGCCACACAATTCCCTATCACCGGTGCGCTCGTAGTATGCCCCTGCCAAAAAAAGGTATAATGGGGTGGCATCGATAGTACCATAATACTTGTCGAAAGGAATTTCACCCATATTAGCCATTTCTCCCGTGCGTATTTCATGAAAAATTTTACCCGGTTCCGCATCACGGGCCGGGTCAGTAGTTCTTGCTTGTGTCGCAGACAGAAATAGCAGCGTATTTTTTGCTATTTCAGGAGCAATCCACAATGTTTCATAAGCTGTAATAATCCCATCCCTTCCGAAGGCAGTATTATACCAGGGGACACCAGCATAAGGATAAATACCGTGCTCCGTATATGCTAAAAGCGATATTAAATCAGTTTTGGAGCGATTCAACCAATGTGTGAATTGTTCATTAGATGTATAGACCCCAGCAAAAAGATTGGACTCCTTTTGCAAATCACGCTCCATAAGGCTTAAAGCTTCTTCATAAGCGGAAAAAGATGCCTCCCCTATATTATCAGTAAAATGTATGTTAATGGTGATTTGTCGGGTATCACCTGCATCCAGCGCAATATGATGCATTATACCATCGACATTAATCTCATCAGGGGCCGGCAGGCTTTCTACGATCGTACTTCTGATAACGTCATCAAGACCTGTATACTTCAGATGTAATCGGTTATTAATATTTTCAGCATCATGAACAACCCCTCTTCGCTTTCGATTCATCCCTCGCAATTCAAAAATGTCTCTGAAATCCGCTTCCAGTTTGAAATCAAATTTGAAGGTAACATTCTCCTGTCCGAAATTATAAAATATAAATTTCGAAAAACAGGCTCCGTTCCGGACAAAAACAGAACGTTTGACATGCACGGTACCCTGAATAAAATTTCCGTTTTCGAGAGTAGGGTTTGTCAGGTCTACCACCAGGAGATCGTTTTTTTCCCTTATTGAAGAACTAAGTTTAACAAATGCCTGTTGGTCTATCGAGGTAATCATGCGACTGATATATCTGGTTCCCGCATAATAAATCCCCTGAATGTCTGGACGATTGGTATTTATATGTCCATAGGAATCAAAAATGGCAAATGTGTCCGACTCATTTAAAACCCGGAAATCCTCATTTTGAGTGGCTTCTCCATATAAGTGTTCTTGGACTTGTTCCTGAAACGTAGTGTCAACTATACTTGCCATAGTAATGCTTTCAGGTAATAACATGGTAAAATTGAGTTTGTTTGTAGACGCAGCCCGAGGTTCAGTTATCCGCAAATACATGTTGATTCGAGTGGCGGTAACACTCCATCTTAATCTCTCAAAATGCGAACAGGATTTTCCAACGAAGACTTAATAGTGTGGTAAGCTACGGTAAATAAAAAAATTACTATCAGCCACAGCCATGCGAACGTCACTAAACCTATTCCGATTTCCACCCGGTACGCAAAGTTCTCCAGCCATCGGTTAACAAGAAATATAGCCAGTGGGGTCCCTGTAAGCAATGCGATTGAAAGCGGAGCCAAATATCCTTTCAGAAAAGTCAACAAAATATTTAGCGATGAAGCCCCGAATACCTTTCTCACCCCGATTTCCCGCTGTCTTTTCGTTGATATAAGGAGTGACAGCCCTAAGAGACCCAGGCATGAAATAATAATGGAGAGGATGGTAAAATAGTTAAACAACTGTCCGAAATAACGCTCTTCCTTATCCTGTGAGGCAAATTTCTCAGTAAGGTAATAATAGTCAAAGGAAGCATCCGGATATGTCTGCTCCCAAAACTTATTGATCGCACTTAGGTTATCCTTTTCATCAAATTTTTCCTCGTCGATTTTCAGAGAAAAGTGTCCTCGCACAATATTAAACTTGAAGGCTATAGGCCGCATCCTGTACTTCAGGGAAGTCTGATGGTAGTCCCTGACAATACCTACGAGATCATATAATTCATTCGATTCATGATCAAGAATTTTAATCATTTGCTCAAAATCAACAATACCCAATGCTTGTGCCGCTGATTCGTTTATAATGATACTGTTCCTGTTTTTCCAATCTGCATCATGGATGAAATTTTGACCGGCTTTAAATTCGACATCATAGAGGTCAAAGAATTGATCGTCCACTCCATTCTGATGGACCATGGTCCTGGTCGTATTCCCCTGAAGGCTCAGGTAGGTTTCCTGCCTGTATTCCTCACCCGGTACCGTTGTTGAGGAGGCTGTCCGGAGAATGAATGGCAGCTCCTCACATCTTTGCTTGAACAGTTCCACTGATTTCCGCTTTTCATCCCAGGAGGTTCCTGCAACAATAGGAGCCTGAACAATCAACACATCGTCCAGAACAATGCCCTTATCTTTGTCGTCCATGTATTCCAGCTGATCGGAAATAACGAAAATACTGATCAACAAGATCGTAGAAATGGAAAATTGCAGGACAACCAGTGCATGCCGTAAGCCGACACTTCCTATGGGTTTGCTGTTTCCACTGCGAAGAGTCTTACCAAAATCGGCAGAAAACAGAATGATGGCAGGGATTGAGGCGGCAAGGATGGTTCCCAAACAAAAAATAATCAGAAAAAGGTTGTTGATCAGTGTAGGGTCGCCGAACAACGGCAAAATATGACCATCGGTAAAAGTGGACAAGAAGGGTTCAATAAGCCGATAAATAATCCCGACGATCAGCATTGATCCCAGGCAGATTGGAATGTGTAGCACCCATAACCCGTAGAATGCCGATTTCTTTCATTCTCCAGTAAGACTGTGCAATCACCTGGTTGATATAGTTTACCCAGGAAATAATGATGATAAATATTCCCAGGGCAATTAACAGATACTCTGTGTCTGACAACGTAACTGTTGACATTGAATCCAGCGAGATACGTACCTTACGGCTGACTTCCTTCAACCGGGGCTCCTGGTTCACCCCGGTTGTTAGCTTTCCCGCCAGTTCATTACTATTTGTCTGATCCTTAAGCAGAAGAAAGATTGAACAATCCGGAACAATCCAGAATTCATCAGGGTCAGGTGTGCTCCGTGTTATTAGAAAATCAAATTCAAATTGGGATCGCCCGGGAAGGTCTTCTGCAACACCGGTAACTTCGTATTCTGTTTCCTGTCCCCAGGGAACCCGGATAGTTACCACCTCCCCCACCGGATTTCTGTCACCGAAATAACGCCGGGAGGCAGAGCTGGTTAAGACGATCGAATTTGGTTTTGATAAAGCCGATTCCTTATATCCATGGCGTAATGGAAAAGTGAGAATCTTCAGGAAGCCAGAGTCAACAGCGAATATTTTATTCTCAAAAAAAGAGGTTTTCGAACCGGATTCATCATTGGCTGTAATCTGGGAGCCGACCTGGTAGGCATATCGTGAATAATTAATTACTTCCGGGAATTGGCTGAGTAATTCGCCAACACCGGAATAGGTTGAATTCCCTTTCCTTTGTGATTCTCCATTCACAACTTCTTCCTGGGTGACTGAATAAATGCTTTCTTTATTGGAATGAAAGTTGTCGTAGACCAGGGAACCCCCGATATATTTAGCTATCATCAGTGCCGAAACCATTCCGAACACCAGGCCGAACATATTGATAAAACTGTAATACTTATTTTTAATCAGAACCCTGCCGGCAAGTTTGAAGTAATGTTGAAGCATCAAATAATATTCAGGGACGGACCACCTTATGCATTGCTTAACGAGCGTCTGATTGTCAAAATACCCGGCAGCAATAAGTAATCAGTTAAAATAGCCGAAATTATTCAATACTCTGTCCTTTCTTAGCCCCCTTTCTGCTCTACATCCAACAAAAATTCGAACTGTCGGAAGATCAATCAAATAATTACCTGATTATCATTACTTTCGGATTAAAGAATGGTAAAGTATAACCTGTCTCTGATGCGTTCAGTCCTCCTCGTCCTGCTTTTTATAGTCTCAAGTACCAGTATCACCTTCTCACAAGGATATGGTAAATCGAATAATCCTGCCTACAAACAGTATTATGACTCCCTTATGCAAATGGACTATTCGTTTAAATTGCCGTACCTGGGAAAGCAAGCCTATAAACGCGGGTACGACCTCCCTTCTCCCTGGGCGCCAGTCTTATCTACTTCACACAGAGACAGGAAATCACCATTGAAAAAACGCTGATTGGATTTAATGACGGTGAACTGGCTGATTTCAGCAACTTCATCGAGTTCGGTCCGACCATCGCCACTACGAATGCCTACACTTTTCGCCCGGATGTCTGGCTTCTCCCGTTCCTGAATGTCTATGCCATACTGGGTGGCGGCACTACCCAGACTGAAGTCAACCTGACCGAACCTATCGGATTAGAAACCGTTCAGGAATTCGGAGTAGGCTCCTATGGTATTGGCGCGACGCTCGCCGGTGGTGTCGGACCTGTCTGGATCGCCTGGGACAATAATTATAACTGGGCCGATGTTGAAGTAGTAGTCGAACCTGTGCCCGCTTTCAACAGCAGCCTTCGGGTGGGACATTCAATTATGGATGCCACGCATCCGCAGCGCGCCCTTTCCGTTTGGGTGGGTGTGTTCTATCAAACAATTCAAAACGACACGGAAGGAAGCATACCGCTGACAGACATTTTCCCAAATGCAGGAAGTGGAATGACCATTGATAATTTACGCAACTGGGCGGATACATTACCCCCGGGGCAGCGCCTGGTTGCCAACCAGATAATTGATAAACTGGAAGATATTTCCCAGGGAATCGATCCGGAAAATGCCATCATTAACTACAAGCTGGATAAAAAAGTGAGTGCTCCTTTTAATATTATTCTTGGAGCTCAGTATCAATTCAATAAACACTGGATGCTGCGATCCGAACTCGGGGTATTCGGGAAAAGAAGCCAGTTCCTGTTAAATCTTAACTATCGGTTCAATTGGCTGTAAGGCTGTCCCTAAACAACAATTCAATGAGAAAATCAGTCCTGTCGATTCTACTGTTAGTAACTGTCACCACGTATGCAAAGTCTCAGGCTGCACTACTGGTGTTATTGTTTGGAGAAAAAGCCGCTACCGAAAACTTTCATTTTGCGATTGAAGGCGGGGTTAATATTTCCAATCTGACAGACCTGAATGGCAAAACCATGTTGGGTCCTCACTTTGGATTGGGCACGTACATAAAAATAAATGAGAAATGGGCTTTTGTTCCGGAATTTAAACCGCTGACGAAACGTGGTGAAAAAGGATTCGAATCTTTTCTTCCCTTGCAACCTGAACTGGAGGCAGAGCTCGAAGAACTGGACTCCAGGCTGATCCTGAACTATATCGACATCCCCCTGCTGGTTCGTTATGAGGTAACAGACCGGTTCTTTGTCGGAGCAGGTCCGCAGATAAGTTTCCGGACCCAGGCAATTCTAAAAACGGAGGCAACAGTCATTTCTGATCAATCATTCATCGAATTTGATAAAAATCTGAAAGATCAGACTGAATGGTACGATTTTTCATTTCCGGTGGAGGTTGGATATCATATGATCAACTCCAGGGGCGGTAAAGGCATTGACCTGAAAGCCCGCTGGACCCCGGGGTTTGTGAATATCGCAAAAGAGCTGAATACAGATAAACTACTGAATAATTATTTCCAGGTGATTGTTTCCTTTCCATTTATTGAATCAGAAGGAAATTAATGAAGATCAGTCAGTTCAGGTACGCATTAAGTCGGTTCAACTTAAAACACACCCTAATCGTTTGTATACCTGACACTTATAATTGATATTACACCTGCCAGTTTTGAACACTTGGCACCTAACACTATATACTTTTAAAGCCCCGCAATCGTGCGGGGTTTTTTAATGCTACTTATCCAACCAGCTCTTAAACTCCTGAACCCGTTCCCGGCTAACGATTATTTCCTTATCATCAGAATGATTTAAGCGGATTCGTAAACGACTGTTGCTGAACTGTACTATTTCCAGAATCGCTTCAAAGGAAACAATGTACTTTCTGTTAATCCGGAAAAACCTGTCCGGATCAATCGCCTCCATCACCTGGTCCAGCGATAAGTCCAGCAGGTACTTATACGCATCCTGGTACATCGCATAGGTCGCCTTGTGCATTGAATAGAAATAAAGGATTTTATTCGTCTCCAGGGAATGGATATGCTCTCCCAGCTTTACAATAAACCTTTCCTTGTACGTCCTCGAAATCATTCTCCCGGCACTATGGATTCCTTCCTTCTGTCCGGCCAACCCCGATTTTGACAACGTATTGATTTTCTTTAACGCATTACTGATGTCCTCTTTTTCCACCGGCTTCAGAATATAATCCACGCTATTCACCTTGAACGCCTGTAAGGCATATTCATCGAATGCAGTAGTAAACACGATCGGACATTCAAGCGACACTACTTCCAGTACTTCAAAGCTCAACCCATCTCCCAGCTGAATATCCATGAAAACAAGGTCCGGCTCCTCATTCTTCAGAAACCAGACAATCCCGGATTTCACCGAATCGAGCACCGCACAGATTTCAATGTCTGTATCCAGGCTCTTCAGAATATTACCCAGGTGATCTGATGCAGGTTTTTCGTCCTCAAGAATGACTACTTTCATACGATCTGGTAATAATGGGGACTTTTACTGTAAACGTTTCGTGATTTTTACCTACAATCAATTTCTTGTCCGTCAGCAATTGTATCCTTGCTTCCAGATTCTTCAGGCCAATCTGTGGTGAATCTGTGACCGGGCGGTTTTTAATCCGGATTTTATTCTTCACCTCAATATAACCGTCAGCGTCGGTGATTTCTATACTTAGAGGATATTCGCTACTGATTTCATTATGCTTTATTGCATTTTCAATCAGGGTTTGAATCGAGAGGGGCGGCACTACAATCCCTTCGGTCTTTGATAAGTTGAAGTCAATACTGAGGTTATCACCGAACCGGATTTTTTGCAGATAGATATAGGAGTTTACAAAACTGATCTCCTCAGAGATATCCGTCACCTCCCGGAACTGATTATCCAGCAGGTAACGATATACTTTGGACAATTGCTTAATAAACCTGGCCGACTGATCGGCATCGGTGTAAACAAGACTGCTTAAGGTATTCAGGCTGTTGAAGAGGAAATGCGGATTGATCTGGGCTTTCAATGCTTCAAACTGTGATCTGAGGGATTCCTGTTTGATCTTTTCGGCATTAACGGAAGTTTGTCTCCATGACAGAAAAAACTCCCTGGCATTAAAGAACAGGGAAATGACCACCGTAATACCGACGGCCACACCTGCTGTGCCCAGGAAACTCCGGAATGAATTCGTCATTCCCATATTCACCCCCCAGATCCACTGAAATAAATAATTCAAAAAAAGCATGGCGAGGGGAGTATAAAGGAGAATCCCCGCCACGCCCCATGCCAGGCGCTTTTCGGGGTTTTCCATCCAGGGAATTTTTGTGCTGATAAAATTAGAGAGAAGCCCGTTTCCCTGCCACATGAAAATCCATATCACCGACGAAATACTGCCCGCCTTAAGGATCAGCTCCAGGCTCTCAATACAATCCGTACACATTAACAGGCCGATTGGAAATCCAACCAGGCCTATTAACAGGGTTTCTTTAAGAAAATTCCAGACTTCTCGCTTATTCACAGCCCAATCTATTAATTATTTACATCTTTCCTGAAATTCCAGCGCCATCTTCTTCCCCCAGGACGGGTAAAACGGAATATCCGACGAATAGGAATCAAAAAGCTCCACCGCCTGGTCAATCATGCCACAGGCTTCGGTCGGATTCTGACCGAAAAACTGGGCCGTGCCATAGCTCAATTGTGCAGAAAGATACATCACTCTGGGGTTTTCCGGATCCAGCTTCCTTGCTTTAGCCAGAGCAGCGCCACTTTTGCCGGAGTATTCCTGTCCCCTGCTTTGCGGATCAACCGAAATCCTCATCATATAAATAAAGCTCTGCAGTGTCAGGATCTCTGCATTATTCTCCTCCACAGAAGACGCCTTGTCCAGGTATTCCTGAGCCTTATCCAGGTAACTATCCAGCATTTTCGGATCCTGGTTCATGGCCGCATACACGGTTGTTGAATAAGCGGCATAGTATGCCGGCAACCATTTGTCCTGTTCGACCGCGGCTATCCTGGCAAAGGTATTCGATACCTTCAGGAAGTCTTCCGGACGCTGTGCCTCTGACAGCTGGTCCATCCCGGTCTGCATGGCCTCCGTATACGGGTCAGCAGCAAACAATGTGGTGACTGCCACCATTCCGATGAGTAATATAATTGTCTTTTTCATGATTTGTTGATTTAAAGATTAGGTAATTGATTTAACATGTTTTCTTTGGACAGGGTGATAAACACACCCAGGAACAGGAACCGGTCAGCCGGCGGTACAATGGCGTGGCTGGCGTAAACACCATTCTGGTCCGGCGCATCGGCATATTCATAACCGAAAATATTCTTCCTTCCCGTCAGATTTGTCATGCTGAAATACACAATGACATTCGACTTCATCAGGTAACTCACGTTCATACTCAGGTTGTGATAGGCATTGGTCTTCTCGCTGTTGAACCCCGGGAGGTTCGGATCGTTGTACCTACGGGGCGAACCGAATGTGTAGGTCAGTCCTATCTGGCTTCGCAAGGCGGAAAACCAGTGCTTATACACCACGGACAGGTTATGCGCACTCGCAAACGAAGGCGTACTTGCCTGCGGGTAATCCAGGTAATTCCGTTCTGTATCCAGGTACGAATAACTGATCCAGTAATCCACATTCTTGAATGTCTTCGGGTCTCTCCAGAACACATCAATTCCCCTGGCATAGCCATCCCCTGTATTTCCCAGCATACCTTCCGGCCCTGCCTTTACCAGGTCGCTGTATTTCTTCCGGTAGGTTTCAACCCGGAGGGTTCGCTCCTGCTTGGTCACCTGGTAACTGAGAATCAAGTGCTCCGCTTTCTCCTGTTCGATATGTTCATTCCGGAGAATGAATTCCGTGCGCGGGCGCTGCCGGAAAATTCCCCAGGCAGCACTTACCTGCCCCATCTCACCCAGCCGGAATCCGGCCGAGACCCGGGGGTCAAACGACCATTGCCCTATTCTCGAATTATACTCGAGGCGCCCTCCCGAGCGGATGGTGATGTTCCTGTGCGCGGACCAGCTGCCTTCGGCAAAAGTGGCATGAAGAACGGACCGGTTTCCGAGGTCCAGGTTTTCAGCCGGACTTTCTCCCGGACGCTGAAATGCAATTTCGTTGATAAATACTTCGGAGCCTGCATTAATGGTTAGTGTGTTGAACGGGTCGTAATACACCGCTCCCTTCAGGTGCAGGCCGGACAGGTTTTCATCGATCCGGGTCTCTGACTGGTTGATGAGCGTCCCTGAGTTTGTATAGGACACACCGCCCCGGTAATACAATTTATCCGACAACTTATCCGATACAAATGCATTCATATACAGGTAATTATTCCTTACCTGGGTCGGCAGTTTAGTATCCTCCCCGATTACCTGGTGATTGACATCCATATACGAATGATTGCCATTCAGGTATGTTTTCAGGACAAAGTCATCTTTCGAATAGCGGTAGGCGGCATTGGCTTCAATGGACTCGGGAGAATGATTCCAGTCCAGCCGCTGGTTCAACACGGCAAAATAAGGCGCCAGGTTGGTATACTGGACCTTTGCCGCCAGTGACGCATTCTCCCATACCTGCGTATGGGCAATATCGGTGCCCACGGTCATCAGCGATACGTCGGTCCGTTCAGTTGTGGCTACATCCTTGGTATTGAGGATGAGGGCAGACGACAATGCCTGACCATATTCCGCCGAATAGCCCCCGGTGGAAAAGCTCATTCCGCTGAACATCATCGGTGAAAACCGGGAACGGGTAGCGACATTAGGCAGGCTGGTGGCATAGCTGTCAAGCACAGCCATTCCGTCGATAAATGTCCGGGTCTCTTCTCCATCACCGCCACGGACGAATACCCGTCCCTCCTCACCCACCGTGGTGGTGCCCGGCAGTGTATTCAGTGCACCGGCGATGTCGGCCGTGGCCCCCGCTGTGGTCACAATGTCGAGGGGTTTAAGCACTTCGCCCTTGCTTCCGGCGCCGGCATCAAAATTCCCGGCGGAAATGACCACCGGATTCATTTGCAATATGTCCTCCCTGAGGGTAATGGAGAGGTATTCCGGGGTTTGGTCAAGGTTGAGCGGCAGCCGGGACTCGTTATAGCCCATAAAGCTCACAATGAGGATTTGTTCTCCTTTAAGCCCTGTTTCAAAACTGAAAAGGCCCAGGGTATCGGTTGAGGTTCCGTCGTAGCTCTCATAAAAATATACGCTTGCCCCGATCACCGGACTCCCCTCCTTGTCAGTAATGATGCCTTCTATTTTATGCTGGGCAGCGGCCGGGGCGAACAGGCCTACCTGGAGCAGGAGAAGTAAGCAGGCAATTTGATTCATTTTTCGCGTTTTCATGAATCAAATGTGGCTGCGAAAAGCAAGGAATCGAAAAAAAGCTTACCGAACTGTTGAATAAGCCGGATGAGTTGTAATTATCCGGACAGATCAGCCTGAAACACGCGGCAGGCAAGGAAAAATCTATTCAGCACCGCAATAGAACTCGTACACCCGCTCCTGATCCACAATGTACCCGTGCGAATCATAAAATGCCTCCTCCTCCTTTACACGGGCATTTACGTTCAGCTTCATCACAGGTCTGTCGATCTTCATAACCTCCTGGTTAAATAACTCCATGGAGGTAAGGTACTGCTGCTGTACCGACCGGACACTGTCGCCTGAACCGGTACGCGTCGTAGTAACTTCATGTTCAATAAAGGAATACTGAAGAAAGTATTTTCCCTGGCTGCGCATGAATGACTGGCTGAGGTGGTGATGCCTGGGATATTGAACAAGGTCCGGCTCTTTTTTCGGAGAATAGGTTTGCCGTTCGACGCATATGTCATACTTCAAAACGGCAAAATCATCCGTGGCGATATAAATATGACCGGTAGCCGCTTCTGGTGCCGGATATCCATACCCGGTGGTAAAGGCAGTCGGACGCGTGGCGTTGAAAGCAATATCATACACCAGGCGGTCCTGGTAGGCAAGCACCTTGTCCAGACGGAAATCATAGGCATTGGTCCGGGTCAGCACATTGTCGTTATCCAGAATAACATCATGCGAAAAAACCAGCCAGAGCTGACCCATCCCGCTGTGCCGGTGCTGCGATTTTTCTTTAAGCCGGTATTGGAGAATCTTCCCGAATCTTTTGGTTTTGGGCTGATACCCCTCAGGGAAATACATGAGGACCGATCCTTGTTCGTTGTAAAACAGGGAATCATTTTCCCTGCCGATCATGGAATAATACATCTCCTGGTTAAATGCCCCGGATGCATAATTATCCTGAACCGCTTTTTTGGCTTTCCGCAAAATGTCCCGCACAGATAGCGGCTTGTCACGAATGGTCACCTCGGAGAGCAGAAAGCTTTTGGGCGTCAGCCTTACCTGGAATTCATTTGTACCTGCGCCAGAAAGTAAAATGGTATCGCTTTCATATCCAATAGAGGAAACGACGAGCCCGTTTTGCGCCATTTTCGGATTTAATTCAAATTCACCAATGGCATTGGAGGCAACTCCTTTTTGTGTTCCGGTAAAGGAAATGGTGGCATAGGGCACCGGTTGTAAGGTTTCCGCGTCAATTACGCGGCCGTACAACTTATTCTCACCTGAACGAACAACAAACTCCGTGCTTTCATCATATTCAATATGGACTGGCGCCCTGACTTCCCTCATCAGGTAAATACCATCAAAGATCTTTGGCCAGCGGGCATAAATGGGTAAATGTCCTAATGCAGAAGTATAAAACCACCCGGCAGAAGTTTGGCTTAAGTCCACCAGCGCATTGTCAGCCCGCAAATGCAGATTTTTCTCAAAGCTCCCATCCGGCGGTGAAAGAAATTGCATTGGCTCGCCTTCGCCAACAAGCTGGTATTCTCCTTCAAACGCAGTGAACGCCAGGCTGTACAGGCTGTCACCGAATTGCTCTTTCAAAATACGGCCCATGGGGACGGCCCCATGTATGGCGGAATCAAGATCAAAGTGTTCTGCATCATGATCCATTTTCCGCATTCTTTCGGCATACTTCCTGGTAAGGTCTGTATTCTCATAATACTGAAGCTGATTGGCGAAATGATAAGAGGCCCCCCAGGCTATGATTTTTTCATCTTCATATTCACGGGCAAGAAACCTGAACCCATCTGCCATCCATTTGTCGCGCGGATTCTGAACAGAAATACTGGAACCCTGTAATTCGTCTAATTGCCAGCCAACCCCCTGCCTCCATAGCTGAAAGGCCATTTTGAGGATACGCTGCGATTCTGTTTCCTCTGGCAGGCGCCTGGTAATTTCTTCGAGCATGGCACGATAAGATTGAGTTTGCTGTTCCGTGGCAACGTGCTCAGCCGTACCATATAATACCGGTTCAATGGCATTTGTCTCCTCCTCAGTTAATTTTCCGTAATACTGCAGCTCTTCCCAAAAAACATCCAGGTAACGAAGTGTACCCAGGTCATCAAACCCGGCCAGGCGCAGGGGCTGACTGGTTTGATTCGTTTCAAGAATATAGTCAAACAGCGCGGTCAGCTCCCGGGCATCCGACCAGATGCCATACACACTTTCCTGCATGGGGCCGATGGAATTTTCTTTTGTAGCGTCCAGATAAGCCTTGTAACAATCAAACAGCCCTGATTCAAAAGCGATGATGTTGAATCCCATCTGTTCGTGTAAAAAACGGATCATGCGAATTTTTTCAGAAAACACCGAACCCTCACTGTGCGCCTGCTCACCCAGCAAAATGTATTTCTTGTCCGTAAGAAGAGGTTTGAGTTTTTCAAGATCAGCCAGGGAGGAATCCGAGGGAGCTAGCGGATACACCTGTTCGTCCTGGAATGCGACCTGACCATTTAGCGCATGAACTAAAGCACTGCTTAAAAAAATAAGAACGTAAAGTTTGATTTTTTTCATGCCTTTCCGGAAAACGCTAAAAGTAAAAAAAAGGTATCCTGAGACGCCAAAATAGATATTTGTAAAAGAATATCATAAGCATATTACTTTTCCTATTGCCCGGGTGCTGAATAAATAATTTGGAAAATTCAAAAATTCATTTTAGCATTGTACTGTATTAGTAAAGTAGTACAGTAAAACAGCAAAAATGATAAACATCAATAATTTGGGATTCACTTACAGCAAGAAGCAGCCTCCGCTGTTTCAAAATCTGGATTGTGAATTACAAGCCGGCAGCATCGCCGGATTGCTGGGGAAGAACGGGGCAGGTAAAACCACCCTGATAAAGCTTATGATCGGATTGCTCTTTCCTACTGACGGGAGAGTGAACATCATGGATTTTGATCCCAAACAACGGCAACCATCACTCCTGCAGGATATTTATTTCCTGCCTGAAGAATTTTATATTCCGGGTATATCCATTAACAACTACATCAGGGCGAACGCCGGATTTTATCCGCGGTTTGACCTGGATTTGCTCAAGCGCCTGGTCAGCGCCTTTGAGCTACCCGAATCAAAGAACCTGCAAAAGCTTTCGTACGGACAAAAGAAGAAATTCCTGATTTCTTTCGGGCTTGCGACAAGGTGCCGCCTGCTCGTGCTGGACGAGCCCACCAACGGACTTGATATCCCTTCCAAGGGCATATTCAGAAAAGTGGTGGCAGGTTCGCTGGATGAAGATCAGCTGGTCATCATTTCCACCCACCAGGTCAGGGACGTGGAAAACCTGATTGATCGCCTGCTGATGCTGGAGAATGGAAATTTCATTCTCCAGAAGGATCTGCTGGACATAGCCTCCAGGCTTAACTTCTCGTCAGCCTCCGCGGCTACCGATGAGAGTATTCTTTACAGTGAAGTGGTCCCGGGCGGGTACAAGATCATTACCCCGTCGGACAACGGAAGTTCATCCGTTGACATTGAATTACTATTTAATGCCATTTCGAGTGGTAACGAAAAACTGATAGAATATGTCCGGTAACATCTTTAACACAAAACGCTTCATTCAGCTCTTCAAAAGAGATTTTTATCACAACCGGCAGCTTTACATGCTATCCACGGTCGCCTACACCGGGGTGATACTTATCGTCCTTTCCATTACCCAGGTTGGTAATGGTCTTATCCCGCATAATACGGAAATATTCCAGGGATTTCTGATCGCCTTTGTATCAGTTTTCGGGATCCTTTTTGTAGGTCATTCTTTTTCCGCATTCCGCTCCAAAGAACGGACCATGAGCTACCTTATGATGCCTGGTTCGCACCTGGAAAAATTCCTGCTGGAATTTGTGGTCAAGATCTGTTTGATGATCCTTGTACTTCCCATTCTTTATTGGGTCACCTACCATATTCAGGGGTATTTCTTTACCATTTTCACGCCCGTACTGTTTGAACCGGTTGGTTTTGAGTATCTCACGAAGCTGGATATTGATGATGAAAATTTCGGGACACTTATCAAATGGGCCATAGGCTCAGCGATTTTCCTGGCCTTGTGCCTGGGCTTTACCGGATCGGCTGTTTTCTCCAAGCAACCCCTGGTTAAAACCCTCTTTTCACTGGCTGTGATTATCTTGTTCTTCACCGGATACAGCTATATAGTGCTGGAAGAAATGGGAGTCAGCAACTACTCCCCTCCTTCCGACATGTGGCTGGTACCGCTGACTGAAAAAAGCGTGTTGATCGCATTAATCAGTGCTTTGCTCTTTTCAAGCCTGGTCATGCTCTTTGTCGCTTACAGGAAACTAAAGGAAAAGGAGGTGTAAGATGGAGTTTCAGAACGGCAAAAGCATATTTCTTCAGATCGCAGATACCATTACCGACAAAGTGGTAAGCGGAGAATTTCCCGCCGGGGAAAAAATTCCGTCTGTCCGCGAACTGGCTTCCGAAATGGGTGTCAACCCTAACACGATCATGAGAACCTACAGTGAATTACAGGCCATGAATATCATAGAGAATCAACGGGGAATCGGATATTTCGTCAACCCCCAGGCGCAACGGATCATTCTCCAGAATAAAAAGAAGGAATTCTTCAATAACATTCTTCCTGAATTCCTCAAACAAGCCGCCCTGCTTGGGATTACGGCCGATGAATTAAAAAAACATTTGGAAACCCTTAATCCGGAATCATGAAACTAAGCAACAAAATTCTGATCGCTTTCTTCGGATTGATCTTTGTATACCTCACGGCTGCTTTCACCGAGCTGCGCGTGCGTGGCGTATCTCACAGACTGGATGACGAAAACAGTATTGCCGAATCAGTGGATATCACCGGCGTAAAACAGCTTACCCTGGAAAACCTGGGCAAACATGTGTACATGTATGCCTCTGACACAGCCAGGCTGGAAGTACGTAGTAATGAAGGGCAGCTGATGCAGAAACTGAAATACAGGCAGATTGGTGAAGAGCTGATCCTGGAGAAACTGGATATTTCTGAAGACCAGGCAATCAGAATTTCTATTTTCCTTCCTCCTCAGTCCCTGCACACGATAACCACCCACGGCGCTTCATTAACCATCTATGGTCTGGAACAAAGGGATTTAAAAATTTCACAGGAAGATGGGTGGATCCGGTTTTCAAATGATTCGCGTATTGGTAAGCTGACCCTTCAAACATCAGACGCCTATTTCAACGTGAGTGAATCTGACCTGGACACCTTGATTATTGAGTCCAGAAATTCAGAGATTACCGTGGATTCACCGGTCAGAATCCTGGAAGGAAACCTGCAGGACACAACGTTTCTGCGAATGTACAAAGTTGATGACATACGCTTAAAAAGGGATGAAATGAGCAGGGCATTATTTAATTCTCCGGGAAACTATTAAGCCATCAGGCTGCTGAGTCATCCTGCAAACAGTCCAATAACAACACAATGGATATTAAAATCAGCGGATTATCAAAAGTATATCCCAATGGTCATGCCGCCATCAAAAATGTAAATCTTGAAATTGAAAGCGGGATGTTCGGATTGTTGGGTCCCAATGGTGCCGGTAAATCAAGTTTCATGAGGATCCTGGTCACGGTTCAGAAGGCCACCTCCGGTACCATTACCATGGACGGCCTGAATATTAATGAACATCGCCACAAGATCAGAAGCCAGATTGGTTACCTGCCCCAGGATTTCACGTTTTTCTCCAAACTCAAAGCCTGGGAATTTCTGGATTACGCAGCAAGACTTTCGACTTCCCTGAAGAATAAGGAGCGCCAAACCCGGGTCAATGAATTGCTGGAGCAGGTGGGCCTGCTTGATGTGCGCGAAAGACTGGCCAACAAGTTGTCAGGTGGCATGAAGCGCAGGCTTGGAATTGCCCAGGCGATGATAGGCAATCCAAAGCTGCTGGTAATTGATGAACCAACCACCGGTCTCGACCCGGAAGAAAGAATTCGTTTCCGGAATATCCTCTCCGACCTGAGCCAGCGCGATGTTACCATCATTCTTTCCACCCACATCGTGGGAGATATCAGCAGCACCTGCCACAATATGGCCATGCTCAATAAAGGTGAAGTCGCATTCAAAGGCTCGCCCGAAGGCATGATTGAGCAGGTCCGCGGACATGTCTGGCAGGTCATGCTGGATGATGAGGAATTTAATTCCATCAAGTCCAGATACTCTGTGGTCTCTACGATACCGGCCGCCGGAAAATGGGAGGTGCAGGTCATTGCCAAAGACAAGCCACACCAGGATGCCTTACATGCCAATCCCAACCTGGAACATGCCTATGTGTATTTCATGGAGAATGAATTAGGTGTTTCGCTCGTATGATTTCACTGAAGAACATATTGACCATTTCCCGGTACGAGGGAAAAGTATTATGGCGAAACTGGTTTTTCAGAATAATTGCCCTGGCCGGCGTCATCTTTGAGACCATCTTCCATATTGCGGTGTTTTCGGAAGTAGACAGTCCGCCCTGGTTGGTTTTATCCAATAGCTGGATCATGCCTTATGCCAGCATGCTGCTCATCAGTATCCCCCAGGCGGCCGCGGTTATCTTCCTGGCTACCGGACTGGTAAAAAAAGACAAAAAACTTGATACGAACGAGGTGTTCTTCGTCCGGGCCATGTCAAATCTTGACTATGTCCTAGGGAAAGCACTGGCACTCTTCAAGCTGTTTTTCCTGCTCAACCTGGTCTTTATTCTCATATCCCTGATATTCAATCTGACCAGTCCGTATACCACCTTCAATCCGTATGCCTTTATCATTTATCCTCTGTTAACCAGTTTGCCCACGATCATTTTCACCACGGGCATCTCCTTCCTCCTGGTAACGATTATAAAGAATCAGCCGGTCACCATCGTATTGCTTCTGGGCATTGCCGGTGTTCAACTGATCTATTATTTCGATCAGTTTTCAAATATTCTCGATTTTACGGGATTCCGCCTGTCCATGCTCAGCTCTGAGATTTCCGGCTTCGCAGACCTGGAATTTGCCCTGCTGCAACGATCGTTCTACGTCATAACGGGAATTGCCTGTCTTTTCCTCACCTCCTTCCTGCTGGACCGGCTTTCAGGAAAGCGCCTGGCCCATATCGGCACCGGCATTATTGGCGCCGGATTACTTGCGTTCTCCTCGTTGATCATGGTCAGTCTCTGGGATATGCGTCAGGATCCGATAGAGTTACGGGAAGCCATGATTACGGTCAATGATCAATGGATCACCGAACCTAATATCACGATCCTGGAGAACAGGATTACCATGGAATTACAGGAGAATAGGATGCTGGCAACCTCGGACATGGTGGTAAAAAACAATTCTCCCAAACCGCTGAATAAAATTTATTTTACTTTAAATCCGGACCTGGCTGCAGAAGAAGTCCTGGTAAATGGCAAACCGGCGCAGGCATCGCGTAACCTGCATGTGTTGTCTATTGAAGACGGGATCCTCCTCAATCCGGGAGAAGAGTTGTCGGTACAAATTCGGTATGGGGGTTCGGTTGACCAGGCAGCCGCCCACCTGGAAGTGGACCAGGAACGCTACGAATCTGCCATGGATTACTTCATGTATTCCCTTCAGAAGGAGTATGCCTTCCTGCAGGAAGACTATGTCCTGCTTACCAAAGATGTCATGTGGTACCCGGGATCGCAGGCTGGATACAGCCGGAAGTACAGCAGCAGGGAGCCGCTGTCCTTTACCGAATTTGAATTGAAGATCAAGGTGCCGGAGGGAATGACGGCCATATCGCAGGGTGCACGCAGCGTTGAAAATAATGAATACCACTTTTCTCCGGAATATGCCCTGCCTCAGCTTTCACTGGCAGTTGGATTCTACGTGGAAAAGAAAATTACCGTAGACAACGTAACCTATTCAGTTTATCACTACCCCGAACATGACTTTCTGGAGCGCAACCTGGATCAATTATCAGACACGTTAAGCTACCTGATAACTGATATAGTAAATGAGTACGAAGATGCAAAGCGTCTTGAATACCCCTTCAACCGGCTTCAATTCGTGGAAACGCCTGTCTTTTTCACGGCCTACAACAAGATTTACGAAAATCACCAGGCCTTCCTTCAGCCTGAAACCGTGTATTTTCCGGAAGAGGGTGGTGATATCAGGCAGTTCGATTTCCGAAGGCAAATGGAAGACATTGACCGGCAATCATCCAGCAGGAACCAGTCTTTATCAGAAAAACAGAAACAGGCCACCATTCTTAACGACCTGGTCAGGCGTGTATTTACCCGACTTATTGCCGAAGAATATGTGGTGGACGGTCGGAACATAGATAATCCGGATTATTCAATTTTCCCTAATTTCTACACGTACAGCTCAGGTATTGCCAGCGAAGACTGGGCGCTGCTGAACAGAAGTATGGCAAATTACCTGCGGAATGACCGGGAGGCACAGATTGATTATTCCCGCAACATTAATGGGATCTCATTTGCCGAAGAATGCAACGAACTCATGCGCAATGCCTCCATGACGGAGATCCTGACAGAGGAAAAGTTCAACAGGATTCAGCGGTCTGTATCATTAAAAGGAGACTATTTATTTTCCTATCTGGGCCAGCTGATTGGCGAAAGCAACCTGCGCTCTTTTCTCCATGATTGGTTTAACAGCCATCAGCATCAGCTAACCACCTATGACCAGTTCCGGGAAGCGCTGAAAAACCGGTTTAACCTGGATATTGATCCGGTTATCCAAAAGGTATACTCTGACACCTCACAACCAGCTTTCGAAATTATTGACCTTCAGAAATACGAAGTGCTGGACGGGGACAGAAAGCGGTACCAGGTACTGGTGGAAATTAAAAACACCGGGGAAAACGACGGCATTATTGAAGTGAAATTTAATGCCGAAGAGGAGAATGAAGAAGGTTATTTTAACCAGCGCATCAATGAGCAACCTGAAACTGAAACACCCGGCCGACTTTCTGTGATCAGGCAGGGCGAACATAAACTGCTGGGTTTTGTCCTTGATGAAAAACCAGACAAAATCACTTTCAATACCCTGATTTCAAGGAATATTCCATCAGTAATCACCATGCCCATTGGTCCGTTAACCCAACGCAGCGGAAACAACCTTTTTGACGGTGAAAGAGTAATCGCTGCTGAAAGTGAGTCGGATGTCTCTGAAGTTATCGTGGACAATGATGATCCGGAATTCACCAGCTTCAGTCCGATCAAGCCTACCTACCTGAAGGCATTTCTTGATAAACAGAAAACAACCGATCAGAGGTATTATGGCAGCTGGGACCGCTCCTATTCGAAATGGCTCGAAACTACGGGGTCGGACTATTATGGCCGGGTGATCCGGTCAGCCCATTTCACCCGATCCGGAACCGGTGAAAAACAGGCCAGCTGGACACCTTACCTTGAGGAAGGTTACTACGACATCTACGTGTACATGAAGGGAAAGAATCAAAACGAATACCTCGGCAGGGATGGCGAGAACAGGCAGTTTTTCAATCACTACCTGGTTCAGCATGCCGATGGCACGGATGATATCCGCTTCAACATTTCCGGAGCTGAACCCGGCTGGAACTTTCTTGGCTCCTATTATTTCGATCAGAACAGCGGAAAGGTCACCATAACCGACGAGTGCGACTTACGGACCGTTTATGCCGATGCGGTCAAATGGGTGAGACAATGATCCTTAACAAAGAGAAACTAAGTTATTATGATAAAGCGTTCAACATTTTATAAACTCTGGAAGGTTAGTCTGCTGCTGGTACTCTGCCTGCAGGGAAATGTCCTCTTCTCCCAGAAATCACTGACGTTGCAGGAGTCGATTGCTATCGCGCAGAAAAGCAGTCCGACCATCCGGAAGTCCATGCTTAACCTGTACAGCAACCAGCGCAGCCTGGATGCGCAGCGTGCGGCGCTGAAATCGAGGTTCTCCCTGGATGTAACCCCTTTTGATTATAACAGGTACCGCAATTTTAACGACCTGATCTCCCAATGGAATACCAATGAGGATTTCAGTTCTTTCCTGACCTTCTCCGTCAGTCAGCCTATTACGGCCACTGACGGGACCATATCGCTGGTCAATCGCTTTGGCTATCGTGACAACTACACCGAATTTCAGGATGTGCGCACCAAGACATACAGCAACAACCTGTACCTGCAACTGGACCAGCCCATATTTACCTATAACCGGAACAAACTTCAGTTAAAGGAACTCGAACTTAACCTGGAAAATGCACAGCTCAGCAATGCGATCCAGCTACTCACCCTGGAGCAGGATGTAACCCAGTCATTCTACAACTTTTACCAGCGTCAGAATGACCTGGAAATCGCCCTGGATGAATATGAAAATCAGCAAATCAGTTATGATATTACCCTGAACAAGGTAGAGGCTGACCTGCTCGCACGGGAAGAACTTTACCAGGCCGAACTCAACCTGGCAACTTCCAAATCGCGGCTCGACAATGCTGAAGTGCAACTGGCCAATGCCGCGGATGATTTTAAACTGCTGCTCGGCATCGATGCCGGAGAAGAGCTATCTGTCACCGTCGACATCCGGTTTGTCACCCGTGAGATAGACCTGGAAAAGGCAATCCGGTTTGGCCTGAATAACCGGATGGAATTACGTCAGCGTATGATTGATATTGAGCGCTCCCAGTTTGAGCTGGTACGTACAAATGCCCTGAATGAATTTAAAGGGGCCATTGCCCTCTCCCTGGGAATTTTCGGAGATAATCCGCGTGCCCCGGAAGTCTACGAAACGCCTAACATGAACCCGCGCGTGGCCATTTCCTTTAGTATCCCGATCTATGACTGGGGCGAAAACAAGGCGCGCATGGAGGCCGCCAATGCCAACCTGGAAATAAACAGGGTGGATCTCGAGGTGGAACAGAACAACATCATATTTGATATAAGAAGGGTTTATAGAAATCTGCAGAACCTGGAGAATCAGATCGCGATCGCAGAACAAAGTGTTCAGAACGCGGAGCTTACTTACGACATCAATCTTGAACGATATAAAAATGGTGATCTGACCAGTATTGACCTGGAAAGATTTCAAAGTCAGCTGTCTGATAATAAGACAGCATATGCAGACGCCCTGATCAACTATAAAATTGAGCTGCTCAATATGAAAATCCTGTCACTGTACGATTTCGAAAAACAGCAACCTGTAATCATCCAGCAATATTAACCACCGGTCTTAAGGTATTTACAAACTAACGTCCTATGAAAAAGCTTCTTAAAGCAATAACGCCCTTCCTTTTACTGTTTGCCCTGCTGTCCTGTACCAGCGAACAGTCCGATATTCAGAATGATATTAAAATTCCGGTCTCTGTTGAAAGTATCCGGCCTCGGAGTATTTCCAGTTTTATAGAAACCACCGGGACAGTGTACTCCGCCAAGGAAGGATTAATGAAAGCCGAACATGGCGGGATCTACCGAATCCAGCGTAATCCATCCACCGGCAAATCATTTGCCCTGGGGGATGCCGTACGTGAAGGCCAGGTGCTGGTCAGAATAGAAGACCGGGAATTTGTTAACTCACTGCAGCTGGAAAGCAAAAAGCTGAACCTGGAGCTGACGGAAAATAATCTCTCAAAACAAAAAAACCTCTACGACAAGGGCGGAGTAACCCAGACCGATCTCAAAAATGCGTCCATAGAGTATGTCAACGCCAAATACAGCTATGAGAATGCGGAGATCCAGATCGCTAAACTGGCCGTCAGAGCGCCGTTTGACGGAGTGATCGTGGAGCTGCCTTATTACACCGATGGCGTGCGGATAGACCAGGGTCAGGAATTATTCAGGGTCATGGAGTACGAACATCTTCTGATGGACGTAAAACTGCCGGAAAAACATTTGAATGACGTCACCCTGGACCAATTGGTGCAGATCACCAATTATAATACGGGCAAGGATACCATTGATGGGAGAATAAGCCAGATCTCACCGGTGATTGATACCGAAACCAGGTCGTTTCATAGCATTCTCCAGATCAATAATTCAGGACGTGCCCTCCGGCCCGGCATGTTCATCAAGGCTTCCATTCTCACGGAAAAACGGGACAGTACGATCGTCATTCCAAAAGAAGCCATAATCTCCCGGCAGGATGGTAAGATCGTCTTCATCGTTGAAAATGGTATCGCTACGGAAAAGCGAATCACCACGGGGCTGGAAACCACCGACAATATTGAAGTAACGAGTGGCCTTAAAATGAATGACAGGCTGGTGGTCACCGGATTTGAAACGCTCCGGAACAAATCGAAAGTAAGTGTGCTGCAATAATACCGACGGCGTTTCATTAGTTCTCATTCTTAAAATTGACATAGATTGAAAAAGATTGTATCCCTGGCCGTGACCTACCCCATATCTATCTTTATGATAGTTCTGGCCGTTGTTTTACTGGGCACCATTTCCTTTGGGAAACTATCCATCGAGCTGTTCCCGGATATGAAAAACCCAACGCTCTTCGTTGAACTGAAAGCCGGAATCAGGCCACCCTCCGAAATCGAAAAGCAGTACATCGAATCCATAGAATCCATTGCCATCCGGCAAAATGGTGCAGTTGAGGTCAGTTCTGTTAGCCAGACCGGCTACGGGCAGGTTACTGTGCAATACGATTGGGGAAAAGATATGGACGAAGCATTTCTCGATCTTCAGAAGTCCCTGTCCTCTTTTTCTCTGAATGAAGAAATTGAAGAATTTGTCATTTCCCAATTCGACCCGAATGCCACCCCTATCTTGACACTTGGTATTTACAATCCGAATTCCAGTGACATGGATGCCCTGCGTAAGGTGGCTGAGAATAATTTCAGGAATGAGATCATACGGCTTCCCGGCATCGCAGAAGTGCGCCTTTCCGGTGAACAGGAAAAGGAAGTCATTCTGGAAACCGACCCTAACCTGCTGGCTTCTTTTGGCCTTAGCGTTAATGACCTGGTTGCAAAAATTGAAAATTACAACCGCAACGTTTCCGGAGGCTATATCGAGGAGCTCGGCCGTAAATATGTGGTCAAGGGATTGGGAATTATTGAAAAACCGGAGGACCTGGCCGATCTCGTAGTCGGGTATAACTCACGGACAGGTACCACACCCGCAGCGGTGACCACTACGGCCGAACAGGAAAACACGGCAAATACCACGGAGACCGGCGGACGGGTTCCCGTCCTCTTGCGAGAAGTGGCAACGATACACATTCGTGACAAAGAAGCGACGAGCATTGTACGGGTAAACCAGCAAAGAAGCCTGGGTATGTCCGTATTTAAGGAGACCCGCTACAATACCGTCGATGCCGTAAATGAATTAACGGAGGTACTCGACGGACTTAAAAGTTCCGTTCCCGGCTATGAGTTTGTGGTGATTCAAAACCAGGGCCGTTTCATTCAGGGCGCCATCAACGAGGTAAAAGAATCAGGTCTCTACGGGGCTTTATTCGCCGTCCTGATCCTTTTTGTTTTTCTGAGACGCATCGGATCCACGCTGATCATCAGTCTTGCCATACCGGTTTCCATCATAGCCACCTTCAACCTGATGTATTTCAATGGCCTGACATTAAATGTCATGACCCTCGGCGGATTGGCCCTGGGCGCCGGGATGCTGGTTGACAATGCCATTGTGGTGGTTGAAAGCATATTCAGGAAGCGTGAGGAAGGAATGGGTGTTATGGAAGCAGCCATACAGGGCACGAGCGATGTCAGCGGCGCTATTACGGCCTCCACCCTGACTACCATTGTGGTATTCCTTCCCATCGTTTACCTGCAGGGACCGTCCGGAGAATTATTCAAAGACCAGGCATGGACGGTGGCTTTTTCGTTGTTATCCTCGCTGGTCGTGGCCATTCTCGTAATCCCCATGCTATTCACTCAGATATTCCGGAAGGATACTGTCCGACAGGCTGAAAAACCACTTAAGTACAAGGGCTACAAGACATTCTTAAACAAAGTACTCCGGTACAGGACCGCTTTAATCATTGTTTCATTTCTATTGATGATTGGGTCTTATCAGCTGATTGGCCTGATTGGCAGTGAATATATGCCGCAAGCAGGAACCAAGGCTGTTTCTGTGGACCTGACGCTGACCAATGGAACGGCGCTCGCCAGAACCTCTTCCACCGTTGAACAGATCGAAGGCCAGCTGCGTCAGCTTTTTGAAAAAGAACTTGATAAAATTTACGCGCACATAGGTCCGGAGAAAAGTCAGTCGGGCATCGAAAATGAAAATGTTTACGAAGAGAATATTGCCAGCTTAAAACTGATCTTCAAAGAAGAAGTGGATCCGGACATCGCTCTTGTCCTGACGAGACTGTCTGATTACTTCGAAGGAATTCCCGGAGTTGAAGCGACTTTCTCCAATGATGAAAGTTCGCTAACCGCCCTTTATGGCAGTGAAGAAATGCCGCTGGTGGTTGAAATAAGCGGGACAGATTTTGAATCCCTCCGATCCCTGTCGGATACGGCTGTTCAGACGATGTCGCTAATCCCCGAAATTTATGAACCCGTATCAAACCTGAATGCCGGGACACCCCAGGTCAGGGTGGATGTTGACAAATACCGGGCAGGCATGATGAATTTGTCCATTGATGAGGTGATTCTTCAGATAAAAGATCAGCTCGAAGGCAAAAAGGCCGGTTCCCTGGAACGAGGCGGTGAAATGCAGGATATCCGGATCAAGGTGCCCGATCTTTCATTATCGGATCTGGAAAACCTCCGCATTAAAAGCAGCCAGGGAGAATTTCCGTTAACTGAAATTGCCAGTGTGGATATTGAGTATGCCTCCAATGCCATCCACCGGAAAAACCAAACCCGGATGGTGTCAATCGGCGCGCGGGTCAACCAGGATCAGCCCTATGATCAAATTGCGAAGTCTGTCAATAATTCTTTTGCCGGTATTTCCGTGCCGCCCAGGTACAAAATAAGCGTCGCCGGACAGGAAATTAAGCGCCAGGAGTCCATGAAAAACCTCACGTTCTCCCTTCTCCTGTCAGTATTGCTGGTGTATATGGTGCTGGCCTCCCAGTTTGAA
>JAUILA010000004.1 GCA_030432655.1 Bacteroidia bacterium | reverse complement strand
TAAATAACATGACCCTCAATAATGCCAACCTGCGGTTCGGGGACAACACTTCGATCAATGGAAGGCTTAGAATGGTGGGCCTTCCTGATTTTGCTGAAACGTTTATCGATTTTGACCTGGACAATTCATTTGTACAAACAGCCGATCTTCGTCCGTATGTCAGGCCGGCCACCTATGTACGCCTGGAACCTTTTACCGAAGTAAATCTCAGCAGTAAATTCCTTGGATTCCCGAATGACTTTGTGGCCAACGGAGCATTTAACACCAACCTCGGTCGAATAACCACGGATATTAACCTGAAACTGGAGGAAAATATCAACGAATCAACCTACACCGGGGCCCTGACCATGCAGGGATTTAACCTCGGCGGGTATACAGGGCAGGAATACTTTCAGCGGGTCACCATGAATGGCGAAATTGAGGGAACAGGTTTCACCCTGGAAGAGGCCAATTTTGTGCTAAGGGGGGAAATACAGAATATTGGTGTCAACGACTACAATTATTCCAATATCATTACCGATGCCCGATTTGCCAAGGAATTCTTTGAAGGGTATCTCAGTGTGGATGATCCTAATCTCAAACTGACCACCACCGGTTCGATCGACCTTCGGGAAGGGATCAACTTGTTCAACGTAAGGGCAAACCTCGATTCAGCCCGCCTGATGGAGCTGAATATTACGGACGAACCATTCTTTGTGCGCTCAACACTTTCCATCGACGCCCAGGGCCTGGAGGTTGACAACGTCCAGGGGAAAGCACGCTTTAAAGACACCTACCTGTTTTACCGGAACAAGGCGCTGAGCCTTGATTCGCTGGAGGTGATCGCGGAGAAAGAAGAAAATGGCTACCGGAATATTCACATGTTCTCAAATCTGTTTAAAGCCGACATAGATGGCCGCTTTGATTTTAGTGTACTGGCGGCTGACCTGGGCAGGCTTTATGAGGAATACCGGCTTAATTTCTCAAACGACCGGCAAGAAATCAGAAATTATTACGCAGAGAAAGACCTGGAAACCGAAGACTATTCCTTTCACTACGATATTACCCTGTCCGACATGGAACCCTTACTCCGGGTTTTTGTGCCGGATGTGGATATTTCGCGTGACACCAGGGTCTACGGATCCTACACCGGGGGCTACACATCAATCTTCTCCATGAATGCCCATCCCGACACGGTACGTGTGGGCTCAGATGTATTTCGGGAGAATGACCTGCAGTTCAGTATTTCCAAAATAGCGGACAGCACCGATGTACTTGCCATGTTCTACATCAATTCGGCAGATCAGCAGCTAAAAGGGATTGATACACGGGACCTCTATTTCGAAGGAATCTGGAACAATACCCATATCGATTTTGAACTTGATATTGACCAGGTAGCCTATCCAAATTATGCCCGGTTACTGGGCAGCCTCGATTTCCTGCCTGACGAACGTGTGCTGCATTTCAAACCATCTGATCTGAGTATCCTCAACAAGAAATGGGAAATAGACCCCAACAACCGGGTGATGTTCCGTGATAAATACATGATCGTCGAGGCCCTGAATATCTTCCAGGAGGAACAGCTTCTCAGTGTCCAGGGCGTGGTGAGCGAAAACCCGGAAGACGCACTTAAGGTCTCTGTACACAGCCTTCGCCTTGATAACCTGAATACCATCACAAAGGACCAGCTCGAGGGGACCATTGATGGGTATGCCATTCTCCAGGACTATTATAATACCCGTAAGATCGAAAGCGACCTCGTGGTGGATGATTTTACTATTGAAAATTTCCTGATAGGAGATATTTACGGAAAGAATTTATGGGATAATACGGCCGGACAATTCAATTCCTCCCTGTATATTCTCCGGCAGGATAAGCGCGTACTGGATCTCAACGGAACGTACACTCCTTCCGAAGATGAAAATGAGCTTAACCTGACCGCTAACCTGAATGATACCGAGTTAAAAGTCCTGGAACCTTTCTTTAATGATTATTTCACCAATATCCAGGGCACAGCCAGCGGTATTGTCGATATTTCCGGACGGCTTCGATCCCCGTTTATCCGGGGGGAAGGAAGGATCAGTAACGGGGGCATTCATGTCAATTACCTGAATACGGACTATACCTTTGAAGGGGGATTCTACCTGGAACCGAACCGGATAGGCTTTCAGCGGATTAACCTGGAAGATGTCCGTAACCAGCGGGCCATGCTCAGCGGATATATCGGCCATGACAATTACCAGGATTTTACTATGAACATCGAAGGGATCATGTCTTCCTTCACCGTGCTGGATACAAGGGCCACGGACAATAACCTCTTTTATGGTACCGGAATTGCCACCGGCGAGATCAGCTTCCTGGGACCTATCCGGAATATGCAAATCAACGCGACCGCTCAGACAGAACGAGGAACCCGGATTTTTATTCCAATCGGGGACACGGAAACCATCGAGCAGGAAGAGTATATTAATTTTGTAAATCTCAGTGATTCGGTGGTCACCAGGGCAGTGGAAGAAATAAAGCGCGTAGACCTGCGCGGACTTAAGCTAGATTTCGATCTGGATATTACGCCGGAAGCCTATTGTGAGATAATTTTTGATATCAAGTCAGGGGATATCATCCGCGGACGTGGCTCCGGGGACATTAAACTACAGATCGATACAAAAGGTGATTTCAATATGTTTGGTGATTTTGAATTCCAGGAAGGAGGCTACAACTTCACCTTATACAACATCATCAATAAGGAATTTCAGATCCTGAATTCGAGTCGCATTACCTGGTTCGGTGATCCGTACCAGGGACTTCTGGACATCAGCGCCACCTATGATCAGCTGGCTTCCTTCCTGCCTATTCTCTCCCAGCCGGGAACCCAGGATGACATCTACCAGGACAGCCCTGAATTAAGACGAAAATACCCCGTACAAGTCTTACTGAACATTGATGGCCCCCTGCTGACCCCAAATGTTGATTTTGATATCATGGCCCAGGAACTTCCAAGGAATGTGATCCTGGCCGACGGGGAAACAAAAGACCTGGAGTTTGAATTCATGAATTTCAAAAACCGGATAGATGAACAGGAACTTAAACGCCAGGTATTCTCCCTTATTGTTCTGCGTAAATTCAGTCCGCTGCAATCGTTTAATACCGGCGGATCCATAACAAGCAGTGTGAGTGAATTGCTAAGTAACCAGCTCAGCTACTGGATCACCCAGGTAGATGAAAACCTGGAAATTGATGTAGACCTCGGAAATTTTGACCAGGAAGCATTCAATACGTTTCAGCTGCGATTGTCTTACACCTTCCTGGACGGAAGGTTGCGCGTCACCCGTGCCGGTGGCTTTACCAACCAGGACAACCGGGCCGATATTTCCAGTATAGCCGGTGACTGGACCGTTGAATACCTTCTCTCCCCGGATGGTAAATTCAAGGTGAAAATGTATAACCGTACCACGTACAATCCGATCAACCCCAACGAGGACAACCAGAATACGATCACCACGGGTTTCAGCATCATTCATACGCAGAATTTTGACGAGATCCGGGAAATTTTCAAAAAGAACAAGAAAGATCCAATTCCATCCGACGAGGAGGAACAATCCCAGGAAGATGTACCTCTTCTCAATACACGTCAGGACGATGAGGAAACTGATTAGTGCCGGGCTGCTTATGGTCCTTTGTACGTCTGTTCTGGCCCAGCAGGCAGACAGTGTACGCAAAGACCGGTTGATTCCGCTGGCAGTGGGTGCCGGGGCAGCTTACGCAGGCACAATGATCTACCTGAACCAGCAATGGTATTCCCAGTACGAGTCCCAGCCGTTTACTTTTTTTAATGACGCGGGAGAATGGAAACAAATGGACAAGATGGGGCATATGTATGGTGCTTACCAATTGCAGAATCTGGGGTTCCACGGACTGCGCTGGACCGGACTTGGAGAAAAAAAGGCTGTACTCTGGTCAGGCATCACCAGCTTTGTCTTTATGTCTTCGATCGAACTGTTTGACGCCTATTCCACGGGCTATGGCGCATCCGTTTCGGATATCGCCGCCAATACCCTTGGCATAGGTATTTTCACCGCCCAGCAATTAGGCTGGCACGAAATCCGGATTCATCCCAAGTTCAGTTTCGGCCGGACCGATCTCGCCGACCAGCGGCCCGAAGTACTTGGCGATGGCTGGCACGAAGAATTGGTAAAAGATTACAACGGACAAACCTTATGGCTTTCATTTGATATCAAGGCACTAACCCAATCGCGCTTTCCGGGCTGGTTAAATATCGCTGTCGGATATGGTGCCCAGGACATGATCTATGCGGAAGATATGGCCAATATCGAAGCCGGTTTATCCCCCTACCGTCAGTGGTACATAGGTCCGGATATTGATCTTACCCATTTTCATTCCCGTTCGAAATTCGTCAACACCCTGTTGTTCGCGCTGAATATGATCCGGATTCCTGCTCCTGCCCTGGAATACAGCAAAAACGAGGTGACCTGGCACTGGCTTAAATAATTGGCCGGAAAATTGCGCTCCTTATATTTCATATGCTCCTTTCAGGTGTATTATGTATTTTTGGTCCGTAATACAAGCCGCCTTGTCGCCCGTCTCTGGCGGGAGGAAAGTCCGGACAGCAAAGAGCAGCGTACTTCCTAACGGGAAGGGTTCGCCTCAGGCGGATACAGATAGTGCCACAGAAAACAAACTACCCCGGTTTTTGACCGGGGAAAAGGTGAAAAGGCGGGGTAAGAGCCCACCGCCTGCGGAGTGATTCGCAGGGCAGGGTAAACCTTACGCGCTGAAAGGCCAAATAGGTCGTTCCAGGATTTCGGTCCGCCGGGTTGCTCGTCCGGTACACCAGGTTCGATTGGGTAGGCCGCTAGATCCTGCCGGTGACGGCAGGACCAGATAAATGACAGGGGCCTGTTCCGTCTGACGGGACAGGACACAGAATCCGGCTTACAGGCTTGTATTACTTTTATTTTAGAATTATGGCGAAGATTATCATTATAGACGACGAACAAAGCATCAGGAACACCCTGCGTGAGATTCTGGAGTATGAGAAATACGATGTCTCGGAAGCAAAAAACGGGGAAGAAGGCCTCCAGATGCTGAAGAAAGATAAATATGATGTTGCATTGTGCGACATTAAAATGCCCAAAATGGATGGTATCGAAGTTCTTGACAAAGTACTTGATGAGGGGATCGACACTCCGTTCATCATGATCAGTGCTCACGGCACCATCGATACGGCTGTGGAAGCAACAAAAAAAGGGGCGTTCGATTTTATTCAGAAACCGCCGGATCTGAACCGACTGCTGGTTTCTGTCCGGAATGCACTTGATAAGTCTTCGCTGGAGAATGAGACGAAGGTACTCAAACGAAAGATTTCCAAAACATTTGATATTGTCGGTGAATCAGAGGCGATCACGGAGGTTAAGGAAACAATTAACAAGGTAGCTCCGACCGAAGCCAGGGTGCTTGTAACCGGAGAAAACGGTACCGGGAAGGAGCTGGTTGCCAGGTGGCTGCATGAACAAAGTAACCGTGGCAAGGGTCCGATGGTGGAGGTGAATTGCGCCGCAATTCCAAGTGAACTAATCGAAAGCGAATTATTCGGTCATGAAAAGGGCTCATTTACCTCAGCGGTAAAGCAGCGCATCGGTAAATTTGAACAGGCCAACAAGGGCACCCTTTTCCTGGACGAAATAGGCGATATGAGCCTCTCAGCCCAGGCGAAAGTGCTGCGGGCATTGCAGGAAAACAAGATCACACGTGTCGGAGGGGACAAAGAGATCAAAGTGAATGTGCGAATTATAGCCGCCACCAACAAGGACCTGAAGGAGGCAATCAATGAGAAAAAATTCAGGGAAGACCTTTATCACCGGTTGAGTGTCATCGTAATTAAGGTACCACCACTCCGGGACAGGATAGAAGACATTCCTTTGCTGGTGGAAAAATTCTTGCACGATATAGCAGCGGAATACGGCGTAAAACCCAAACAGGTCAGCGATGAAGCAATTAAATTACTCCAGAAACATGAGTGGACCGGAAATATTCGTGAATTACGAAATGTTGTGGAACGATTGGTGATTATGGGTGATACGACCATCACCGCGGAGGATGTCAAAAAGAATACAGACATCCAGTAGAGGTAACTCAGATACGTTCCTCGGTAGTTTCTTTTTTCTGGGTATCGTCCTGAGAATACGTTGGGCACGTATACTGGCTGCAGGCGCCAGCGCCAAATAAAACCAGCAAAAACAAAGCGATTCTAACTTTCATCTTATTTTTCGTTTATAAATGAATACCGAAATATAGGCAATTTTTTTCCTTTTCCCCGTATGATCTCCCTTTAACCTACATTCACAACGAATAAATGACAATTTTTGTGTAAAGGTAACCCGGTTTTTATTCGATCATAAGATTGCATCCGCGGATGTCACTATTGTCCAGGCGGCCGAGTACCCTGAATTCTCCGCTTTTTTCAAGGGTTCCCAGGTCGTCTGTTGCCAGAAAAGCGCATGAATGAATGTTTGCCAGATCAATCACATTGATTGCCCCGCGTTTCCTCGTAACTGATATATCAAGCGGATCATTGGGGTCCCGAAGGATTACTTTCATCGTATTTCCGCAGCTATAAAGCCCCTCTCCCTTACTGTAGGCCTGAGAAAACATTTCTGTCATCCCGTATTCTGAATGGATCGCCGCTGCACTAAAGGCAGACTTCAGCTTCTCATGCACTTCAACCCTTGTCAGTTCCTCTCTCCTGCCCTTCATGCCACCGGTTTCCATGATAATGGCATCAGAAAGGTCGGTTCCACTATATTCTTCAGAAAGGTCCAGCAAGGCGAAAGTAACACCGATAAGGAAAATCTTTTTATTTTGTACAGACCGCGCCTTGCGGATTTCCGATATAAGCCTGTCATGATCTCTCAGAAAAAACCCACTGAATTCGGATTTGCTTAGTTTGATAAGGTGATCAACCATGGCAATCAGCGAAGATCCTGCTCTGTCCAGGTAAGAAGGGAGAAGTCCAAAAATGTGATAATCCTCCGGAGCCCCGTAAAAAAACCGGAAAATCCGTTCAGCATTGGCAAGGTATGACCCTTCGGTCCGAATGGCATGCCTGGAGGGCTGGCTACCTGTTGTGCCGCTGCTTGTATAATAATTCTGTGGTTCCCAACTTCCTGTTTTTACCAGGTGTCTTTTAAAAAAATCGACCGGGATAAACGGAATCTTGTCAAGTGACGTTATATTTCCGGGTTGAATACCCAGATATCCTGTATATTTATGGTATATCGCATTTTCCGCGACTTGGTAGCGGAACAGCTCAAGCGAGATTTCTTTAAAGTTGGCGGAGGAAACCTCCGGTAACAAGTTCAGGAAATAAGAATAATCCGTTTGGGCCATGAAATTTGAAAAGACATCGGAAGAATTTATGAGGTTGAAGTTAAAGTATTTATGGTTTATTTCAATTTCCGTGCTGGTTTCGTCATGCCTGGACAGCCCGGAATTCCCGGAAACACCTTCCATTGAGTTTGACGACCTGTCGTATGTGGAAGTGGGTGGATTTCTGGAGAGTGATTCTCTGATTCTTCAGCTTCGGTTTGAAGATGGTGACGGGGACCTCGGACTTCGCTCAGAAAATGCAACTGACCGGATTTCCCCTTTCAATGAAATCTCCCTTTTCAGTTATGATGAAGCTACACAGGAAGTTACGGAATTTGCCCTGGATACGATAAACAGTAATGAATTGGATCTTATTGACAACCTGATATCGTTCTCAGACCGGCGGACCATCGCTGCCCTGGATACGCTTCCTGATTTTGTATTTCCGGAGCGGTGTGATTATTACCGTGAGCGTCAGATTTACCTGGCAGGCAGTGATGAACCCATTGTTGATGATACCCTGTATATTCATAAGAATCCCCGGTACAACAATATTTACGTAGGCTTTTTCATCGAGACATCTCCAGGTAGCGATGAATATGAAGAGTTCTTCTGGGAATACTTCCAGGATGAATGCAATATCAATTATGACGGCCGATTCCCATTGATTAATGAAATCGGAAAAGACAAGTCCAGTGAAGGCATCCTCACCTACCGGATGACAAGTATTGGATGGAGAAACGTATTGCAGAACAGCCGGTTCAAACTGAAGGTCTTCATTTATGACCGTGCCGGGCATAAAAGCAATGAAATAGAAACGCCACCGGTCACCCTGACAGATATTCAGCGAAACTGATTCTTAGCGGTAAATATCCGGAAATTTTCCAGGGTCCGACTCAGCCATTAATTCATAAACCGTGTCGAAAACAGTTTCCGTATTAGGCTTGGAGAAATAATCCCCGTCCGACGCGTAAGCGGGCCTGTGCTCTTCGGCCGGAACGGTACGTGGCCCGGAATCAAGGAATCTGTATCCGCCCTGCTCCTCCAATACCCTCTGCATCATATATGCTGACGTTCCGCCAGGTACATCTTCATCTGCAAAAACCACCCTGTTTGTCTTTTTAAGTGATTCGACGATCATATGTTCACGATCAAACGGGAGCAGCGTCTGAACATCAATTACCTCACAAGATATGCCCTCGGCCTGAAGCTGCTGGGCAGCCTCCATTACAATCCGGCACATAGAACCGTAAGTAACAATGGTCACGTCGGTACCCTCCCTGAGTAATTCAGGGACGCCCAGAGGAACCGTATATTCTGCAATATTATCAGGAATTCGTTCTTTCAGGCGGTAACCATTCAGACATTCAATGATCAAGGCCGTATCATCGGATTGCAAAATGGTATTGTAGAACCCTGCCGCTTGTGTCATATTCCTGGGCACCAATACGTAAATTCCACGCATACTGTGCAGGATCATTCCGAGCGGACTTCCTGAATGCCATACCCCTTCCAGTCTGTGCCCACGGGTACGGATAATTAGCGGAGCTTTCTGGCCGCCCTTGGTCCGGTATTGTAAAGTAGCCAGATCATCTGTTAAGGTGGCCAGTGCATATACGAGGTAATCAAGATACTGAATCTCGGCAATGGGCTTCAAGCCACGCAGTGCGCATCCCACGCCCTGTCCAATGATAGTCATTTCCCTGATCCCGGTATCTGTCACCCTCAGTTCACCATATTTTTCCTGCAGACCGGCAAATGCCTGGTTGACGTCCCCGATTTTTCCTACGTCTTCTCCAAAAGCAAAAACCCGCTCATCCCGTGCAAGGGCTTCATCGAAACAGGCCTGCAAAACCTCCCTCCCGTCAACAAGTTTACTTTTGTCTGAATAGGCAGGAGCAATAACCGGAACCTTCAGGGCCGATTCGTCAGACTGGCTGTAGAGGTGTGAACTAAACCGGCCATGATTAAGCTTTTCTTCCTTTTTCAACAATTGGATCATTTTTTCACGAGCCTCAATCGATTCATTCCGAATTGCCCGCAGCGCCTTTCTTAAAGCGCGGATACTATCCATTCGAATCGGGTTTACCACCGATTCCAGTTGATTCTTAATTTCTTTCAGGGCTCCCGGGCTTGATAACTGTCCGATCGCTTCATCCAGCAAGGCTGCTGTTTCTTCTTCTGCCTCACGCAGGTCCTTCCGGAATGCCTTCCATGCATTCTCCTTGGCCTTCCGGGCCCTTAATTTAGCTTCTTTCTGGATCTCATCGAGTTCTTCAGACGTGGCATGTCCTTCATTGAGAATCCATTCACGCATCTTCAGGAGACAGTCATGCTCTTTTTCCCAGGCCAGGCGCTCCTTGGATTTGTATCTTTCATGTGACCCTGAAGTCGAATGCCCCTGAGGCTGGGTAACTTCCTCAACATGCAGTAAAACAGGCACATGTTCGGCCCGGCATATTTTCTCAGCTTTTTTGTACGCAGCGATCAGTGCAGGATAATCCCATCCATTCACACGCATAATTTCAAAACCCGGTTCCGTCTTTGTTCTCTGCAGACCGGCCAGTGCCTTGGAAATACTGCTCTTGGTGGTATGATATTCCTGCGGAACAGATATACCGTAATCGTCATCCCAAACTGAAGTGAGCATCGGGATCTGCAGGACGCCCGCTGCGTTTATTGCTTCCAGGAACATCCCTTCGGAAGTGGAAGCGTTTCCTATGGTGCCAAATGCTATTTCATTGCCGTGGTTGCTCAGCTCCGGATAGCTGTCGGCAAGGTCCTTATTCTCCCGAAAAAGACGTGATGCATACGCCAGGCCAACAAGCCTCGGCATCTGCCCTGCGGTGGGAGAAATATCCGCACTACTGTTATAATGATTTACAAGGTCCTTTAATTTTCCGTTTTCATCGAGGATCCGCGTTGCGAAATGACCGTTCATCAGACGGCCCGCAGAAGCCGGATCGGCTGCGACATCGGTGTGTGCATATAATTGGGCAAAATATTCTTCCAGCGTCAATTCGCCAATGGCCAGCATAAATGTCTGGTCCCGGTAATAACCTGACCTCCAGTCTCCTTTTCTGAAAACCTTCGCCATGGCCAGCTGGGCCACTTCCTTGCCATCTCCGAAAATTCCGAATTTCGCCTTTCCCATAAAGACTTCCTTGCGCCCCATGAGACTGGCTTCCCGGCTTTCCCATCCCAGCCTGTAATCATTCAGAATTTCTTCAGAAGTTCGTGTCTTCTTTGCCGTTTTAGTATCACTCAATTTTTCAGAACTTTTACCTGTCCTCTGTCGGACAAATGCTTTCAAATTTACGAAGTAATGGATAATGAAACAAAGTAGCCCCTGAGGACCGGCTGTCTGCGTTTTGAACATCAAATTCCTTATTCCCCGAAATTTCCCTGGCACGCATAAGTACCAAGGATAATTTTGATTTTACGGGTTTCAGCCAAATAAAATTTTTTCAAAAAAAAATACGCATTCAGGTTCTCTTTAATTTGCAGGTACCAGGGATTGGTAACATCCTGATTTACTATATTTGCAGCGCAAACAATAAAATCCATTTCTCATGATCATCGGGGTACCCAAAGAAATAAAAAATAATGAAAATCGAGTAGCTCTTACACCTGCAGGAGCACAGGAGTTGGTTAAACGCGGACACGATGTCTATGTACAGACATCTGCCGGTGCAGGCAGCGGATTTTCTGATGAGGAATATACCAGTGCAGGGGCGAGTATTCTCCCGAGTATTGAGGCAACCTATGAAAAGGCCGAAATGATCATGAAAGTGAAGGAGCCGATTGAGCCGGAATATAAGCTGATCCGGGAAGATCAACTTGTTTTTACCTATTTCCATTTTGCTTCGTATGAGCCCCTCACACGTGCGATGGTGGAAAGCAAATCAGTTTGCCTTGCCTATGAAACGGTGGAACGGCCTGACGGGTCGCTGCCGCTGCTGGTTCCCATGTCTGAGGTTGCCGGGAGAATGTCGGTGCAGGAAGGTGCCAAATACCTGGAGAAACCTCTTCAGGGACGAGGCATTCTGCTTGGTGGAGTACCGGGAGTACGCCCGGCCAAGGTGATGATTCTTGGCGGTGGTGTGGTTGGAACCAATGCCGCCAAAATGGCTGCCGGTATGGGGGCGGATGTTACCATCATGGATGTTAACCTTTCCCGTCTGCGTTACCTGGACGATGTAATGCCGGCCAATGTCAATACGTTTATGTCCAACGAATACAATATCCGCGAAATGCTTGATACGCATGACCTGATAATCGGGGCGGTATTGATCCACGGGGCAAAGGCACCTAATCTGATCACCAGGGATATGCTCAAGGACATGCGTGAAGGAACAGTACTTGTGGATGTAGCGGTTGACCAGGGTGGTTGTATCGAAACCTGTAAGCCTACAACCCATGAAAATCCAACTTATGTAATTGACGGCATCCTGCACTACTGCGTTGCCAACATGCCCGGAGCGGTGCCTTATACTTCAACGTTGGCGCTTACCAATGCGACGCTTCCTTATGCTATTCAGCTGGCAAATAAAGGCTGGAAGCAGGCGAGTATTGATAATGAAGATTTGAAGTTCGGCTTGAATGTCATTAAGGGTGATATCGTTTACGAAGCGGTGGCAAATACGTTTGATATGCCTTTTACCCCGGTTGAGAAGTATTTGGGGTAGGCTGAGATTACTTCAATGGTGTCATCCTGGGACATCGAACGAAGTGAGGTGGGCCCGGGATCCAGCAGCTACGAAGTCGTACGTTTAAAACTCACCAGGGATCTTCGATCCCGGACCCCCGTTTGGATGGATCATCACTCGATCAGATTCACGGACGGGGGTGACAATCATTTTAATTCTCCCACACTACATACTCAAACCTCCAACTGTACATATCCCGGACCCCCGCCTGGATGGATCATCACTCGATCAGGTTCACGGACGGGCGTGACAATCATTTTAATTCTTCCACACTACATACTCAATCCTCCAGCTGTACACCGTTGTCTTCCTCATCTCGCCCGAAATAAGGAATATCATTGAGTTGAACAACTGATTCTCCCTGCACTTCTGCGCAAAAATGCTGTAGTCCGTTCGTGATGACAAGGTACCTCGCTCCAAGCGTTTTATTATATACAGCTGCCTGGTTCATTGCCGCCTGACGAAGTGGTTGCCGGAAGGTTTTGCACTCGACAATCAAATGGGGATTACCCTGCCGGTTGTAGATCAGTACATCAGACCGTTTTTGTTTCTGGTGATAATTAAGTCCGCTCTCCACACGCATAAGTCCTTTGGGATAACTCCGCTCGGTTATCAGAAAATGCACCATATGTTGTCTTACCCACTCTTCCGGGGTGAGTACAATAAATTTCTTCCTGATGATATCAAATATTTCAACTTTGCCCTTATTTTTTCGGATATTGTAGTTGATCTGTGGCAAGTTCAGGGAAACCATAGACCAAATTTAACGATCGGGAATGAAAACAAAACACGAAATAGTGGAGAATTGGCTTCCCCGTTACACAGGGATGGAAATCGGTGATTTCGGGCAATATATTCTCCTGACCAATTTTATAAATTATGTCTACATGTTTGCCGAGAACTTCAACGTTGAGGTTCGGGGGACGGACAGGCCAATGCAGTGCGCTTCGGCTGACAACATAACCATCATTAATTTCGGTATGGGAAGTGCCATGGCGGCAACGGTGATGGACCTGATCAGTGCTGTAAAACCAAAAGCCGCTCTTTTTCTGGGAAAATGCGGAGGCATCAAGAAAAAGACAAAACTGGGAGACCTGATACTTCCGATCGCAGCTATTCGTGGCGAAGGCACCAGTAATGAATACATGCCTGCTGAGATACCTGCCCTGCCCTCTTTCAGTCTGCAGAGGGCCGTATCATCAATGATCAAAAAACATGAACTTGACTACTGGACAGGAACGGTATATACGACAAACAGGCGAGTTTGGGAACATGACAAGGCGTTCAAAAAATACCTGAAGAAAATTCGTGCAATGTGTGTGGATATGGAGACAGCCACCATCTATACTGTCGGATTTATCAACGAGATCCCGCATGGAGCGCTTCTCCTGGTTTCTGACAATCCGATGATCCCGGAAGGAGTAAAGACCTCAGAGTCTGACCGCTCAGTAACCAAGGATTATGTAAGAAGCCACTTGCAGATAGGGATTGATGCATTACTCGAATTGATCAATTCCGGCGATTCGGTTAAACACCTCCGGTACTAGATGATGGAGTACGAGCTTTTCCCGGCTGAATATCACCCGTACGTGGTGATTGCGGTACTTATTCTCCTGTTTACCTCGATATATACCCGTTTATTCACTCCGACGATCAGTTTCCTCCTTGGAACCATGTTGCTGATTATAACCGGTCTTATTTCGCCAGGAGACATCCTTGTGGGTTTCTCAAACCAGTCAATAGCCAGTGTTGTAATGCTGATCCTAATTACTGCCGGAATTCAGAGCAACTTTAACATCAGCTCCTTTCTCGATCGAATTTTTGGTAATATTCAATCCTACCGGGCATTCATGGCCTTGTTATTAACGAAGGTCGCCTTGCTTTCTTCTTTTGTAAACAATACTCCGGTGGTTGTGCTCATGACGCCTTATGTTTTCAAATGGGGTAAACGACGCAATATCTCACCATCCAAACTGCTGATACCACTTAGTTACGCTACGATTTGTGGCGGGATGATCACAATCATAGGTACTTCGACCACTCTGGTCCTGAATGGTTTCCTCATTGACACCGGCCAGAAGCAGCTGAATGACCTGGACCTGCTGATAACCGGTGCTGTGGTTACTGCAGCTTGCCTGGTATTTCTGATCTTGCTCAGTGATAAAATCCTGCCTGACCGGATGGACATACTACAGAAATTCACCTCCAACCGCCGGGAATACCTTATTGAAAAGCGGCTTCGGCAGGATTCACCATTGATATCTAAAACTATTGCAGAAGGCGGACTGCGTGACCTGACAGGGGTTTACCTGGTTGAAATAATTCGGGGTGAAGATGTCATTCGCCCGGTCGCTCCAACCGAAATAATTCTGGAAAATGACGTGCTTATTTTTGCGGGCAATACCGAAAATATTATTGACGTTACTTTTTCCGAACTGGGCGTCCGGCTCCCTGATGATCTTGTGCCCTATTCCGGCGACATTCATCAGGTGGTGGAAGGGGTGATAAGCAGCAATTCCAGCCTCGTGGGCAAGACTGTTAAAAATGCGGAATTCCGGGACAGGTATGACGCCGCGGTCGTGGCAGTCCACCGACACGGCGAAAAACTTAGTGGTAAGATCGGCAACCTGAAATTAATGGCAGGAGATGTTCTGCTGATGTATACGGGAACAGAATTCAGAAACCGTATCGATCTTTACAAGGATATTATAGTGATAACCGGAGAAGAAACGCAGACCGGGCCTGCCTACCGTAAGAAAAGGCGCATGCTTGTGGTGGTTGTGGCGGCAATATTACTGCTTATTACACAAGCATTTACCTTATTCACCTCCCTGCTTATTATTTTCACTTTGATGGCGGCGTTCCAGTTGATTACGTTCAAAAACATTAAGCGAGACCTGGACCCGGGATTAGTCGCTCTGCTTGTTCTCTCAATAACTATTGGAGAAGCTATGATCAAAACCGGTACAGGAGATTTCCTGGCTCATCATTCCCTGACTTTCCTGGAGCCATACGGACCTGTCTGGATCCTGGTTGGCTTGATGGTCCTGACCACGATCCTGACTTCATTTGTTACCAATGTCGGGGCGGTGGCCATCTCCTTCCCGATTGCCCTCGCCCTTGCGGAATCTACCGGAATTGACGGAATGCCATTGTTTCTTGGGGTGACATTTGCCGCATCAGCGGCGTTCCTGACTCCTATCGGTTACCAGACCAACCTTATCGTATATGGACCAGGAGGGTATTCATTTAGTGATTTCATACGTATCGGACTTCCAATGACACTAATATACCTGACCGTCGCTTCCCTGATGATCCTGTTAATGTATAAGAGTGAATTTCTGCTGTAATCAATTTGTAACGGATGTATTCACGGGTTCGGCAATGGATATTTGCATGGGAAACAATACTGATCCATCGGGTTGCCGCCCACGCGCCTGATCGTACATTCGGCGGCTGGCAGGATCGCTTAACTCGCTCATTATATTTCGCCAGTCTTCCGTACTAATCCCCAGTCGGCCGGCGTATATGCCATAATATGCCTCATGCACTTCATCAAGCACCCGTATGAATTGTTTGTAGGAAGTATTTCGGTCCGTTCTAATTGATACAACGGCTTTTTGCGGACTTTCACTGAGTGATTCAGATTTATCCTCATTCAAAATAAATTCGCGGACACTTCGCTCCACTTCTCCAGCTTCAATAACTTCCTCACCTTCAATAAGAATTCTGTCAGCAGAATTCACAAGAACGTTGAGTACATTTCTGTCATGCAGCTCTGCCGGGACCTGGTCTTCCGGGTCAGGCGGCAGAACCAGCGCAAGTCCTTCATCCCGGGCAATGGTGGTCGTAACCAGGAAAAATATTAGCAATAAAAAGGCAATGTCTGCCATCGACGATGTCGGAATCAGGTCAGTTGTATTCTTTGACTTCATGGGTAGAAAATTTAGTTGGGAATTATCATACCATATAATCCGCCACAATGAAGAAAGACACGTTTAAGCCGCCAAGGAAGAGGATTTGGAGGGCCCGGGCAGCCGAATGAACAGCATAAGGGCCAATCCGGCAACAAAGTAGGAAGCCAGAACGAGTGTACTGTCCCGCATGCTTCCTGTCATTTGTTCTACCAGGCCGAAAGTGGATGTACCAATGACTGTTGAGAGGTAATAAGTAACATCATAAAAACTGAAATAAGAGGCATGATCCACGCTGTTGGCTGGAATAAGTTTGGCATAGGTGGCGCGGGAAAGACTTTGAATCCCTCCCATAACCAGACCGACAAAGAATGCGAGTATAAAAAACTCCACGGTGGTTCTTACGAAGAATGCCGCGAGACATATAAAAATCCAGGTAATGATCATGCTCACCAGGCTGAATTTATTACCCTTCCACATGGATACACGGGCAAAGCCCCAGGCTCCCAGCACCCCAACGAGCTGGATGACAAGTACTATCAGAATCAGCGTATCCCCGGCCAGTTCGAGCTCTTTTGCCCCGAAGCTGGCGGCCAGCAACATAACCGTTTGCACACCCATGTTGTAGAAGAAAAAAGAACCCAGGTAGATTCGCAATGTTCGCAGACCTCCAAGCGTAGCCCATACTTTCCGCAATTCACGATAGCCTTCAGTCCAGATATTTCCGCTCGGCTTTCGGTTGTAAATATTATCCGGCAGACGGTTGAAGGTAATGGTAGAAAAGCCCAGCCACCAAACACCCACCAGAAGAAATGAAAAGCGTACAGCGAGGGTTTGATTTTCCTCAGGAATTCCGAAAAACTCGTGAAATTCAATCATTAAAAGGTTAAAAACAAGGAGAACAACACCGCCAATGTATCCCCAGGAATACCCCTGGGCGCTGACTTTGTCGAACCTGTCCTGGGTGACAATTTCCGGAAGGAAGGCATCGTAGAAAACAAGGCTGCCGGAATATCCGATCGAGGCAAGAATTGAACAAATAATGGCCCACTCCACATTTTCTCCGGTAAAAAAGAACAACCCTATACATGAAAACGATCCTATGAAAACAAATACCTTCATGAAGCTCTTCTTGCTCCCTGAATAATCGGCCATGCCGGAGAGTAACGGAAGGATAGCTGCTACTACCAGGAAGGAAAATGAAAGGGCGTAAGAATAGAGGACCGTATTTACCACTTCCAATCCAAAAAAAAGGACCTTATCGGATTGTTCTGAAGCTGTGACCGCCTGGTAATAAACCGGAAATATTGCCGATGTTATAACGAGTGAATAAACAGAATTCGCCCAGTCATACATACACCAGCCACGGATTGTACGGGGATCATTAAGCTTCATGGGATAAAAAAAGGGTTTCTGGAAGTTTCAGAAACCCTCTTCATTTTGCATTATCTATATGTTACTCCTCCACTTCCTGAAGAGTAGTATACAACAGTTTACGTGCATTCGCTTTCCGCAGCTGAAGCTCAATATCCGAGATCAGACCACGCTTCACGTCCTCATCCACCTTCATGGCAATGGTCAGCTGATCCCGTTCCACTTCATCAAGCTTATCTTTCTCCTGTGTAACCCACAGAACGATATCACTTGGTTCAATGAAAACGTCGTTTGCCTGGATCCTGGGTTCAGAACCCCACTGATCCGTCTTTTTAGGCTCACCAACGTACAGGTAACTTACCAGCGACTTCCGCTCCAGTTTACGCAACTGGGATGCTTCAGGTATCCGCTGTTTCACGTTTATGGTTACTTCCCGGAGTACGGTCGTTACCATAAAGAAAAACAGAAGCATGAAAATAATATCAGGAAGTGCAGAAGTAGGTATTTCCTGCTTGGTATTCGCTTTTTTCTTAAACTTAGACATTATTAGCCTCCAATTTTAGTAGGTTCTGCAATGGATATCTGCATGGGAAAAGCCACTTTACCATCTTCTCCTTCACCAACACCCCTGCCGATATCATACAATCGTTTATTTTCCGGATCTTTCAGATCATCCACCAGTTCCCGCCAGCGTTTATTAGTTACACCGGCACGATCTGCGTACATGTCATAATAGGCACCCTGAATTTCATCAAGTACCTGGATGAATTTCTGCTGAGTCGTACCCCGGTCAGTTTTCAACGATACGATTGCTTTTTCCGGACTGTCAGATGATTCGGGGTCCCTGCCATTGTTCAGCACGAATTCCTTGATCATCGGACGAATCTCATTCACATCTTGTAACGGCTCACCTTCTACCAGCAATTTATCCGCTGAGTTGATCTGGATTTTGAATAAGTTCCTTTCAGGAATCTTGATATCAATATCTTCCATTTGATCCGGATCCGGAGGTAATGGAATAAACAGACCGCGGTCGTTGGCAATGGTTGTCGTCACAAGGAAGAAGATCAACAGCAGGAACGCGATGTCTGCCATCGAGCTCGAATTGATCTGCGGATCTTCTCTGTTCTTGTTTCTGGCCATTATCTAAAAACTTTTTTGACTTCAGTAAATACTATTCCTACTACAGCAAGAATAAACAGAATGTACATGGCGGTAAGTGCTCCTCCCACCAGCTTTGAACTTCCCGCGTCAGCAATGCCGCGCGTGATATATCCTGAAGTAACTTCATCCCCGGCAATTGCCCATCCGATCAGGAAAATGACCAGAATGAACGCCACGCCGATTCCTCCCTTCACCAGATTCTTAGGGTGACTGAAAGAATTGATCAATGGCAGAACGATCGCAGCAACAGCTGCCACCACTACCAGGATGATCGCTACCCAGATGGCTATGTTAACAAATGATTCTTCCATAATTAATGTTTGATTTTGATTCCTTTAAACCTGTAAGTCCTGATTACATTTTGGTAGTCAGCTTGTGCTTAACCAACAGATCAACAAGAGTAATGGAAGCATCCTCCATCCTATTAACCAGGGAATCAATTTTAGACACAAGATAATTATAGAAAACTTGCAAAATAATACCAACAATCAGACCAGCTACCGTAGTAAGCAGGGCCACTTTAATACCGTTAGCCACAATTTGAGGAGAGATATCACCGGCTGCTTCAATTGAATCAAAGGCCTCGATCATACCAATTACAGTTCCTGTAAATCCAAGCATCGGAGCCAGGGCGATAAACAGTGAAATCCAGACAAGTCCTCTCTCAAGGCGTCCCATTTCCACAGATCCGTAAGCAATGATCGATTTTTCAACCATTTCAATACCTTCCGACATCCTCATCAATCCTTGTGTAAAGATTGAAGCAACAGGACCGCGGGTGTTACGGGTAACTTCGATCGCAGCATCCACACCTCCGGTTGATAGAGCGTCTTCCACGTTGGCAAGCAGCTTATCCGTGTTTGTAGTCGCCATATTGAGGGTAATGATTCGCTCGATAGCAATGGCAAGTCCAAGGATCAAACAAATAAGTACAGGTGTCATCCAGGTAACACCACCTTCAATAAATTTTTCTTTCACAACCTGGTGGAATGACTGAGGCTCGTCAGCGACATCCTCCATTTCGTCCTCCACGGCAGTCGTTGCTTCTTGAACAGGCTCTTCTACGGCTTCTTCAACTGCAGCTCCGGCTGAATCAACTGCTGCTTCGGCATCAGATGTGTCGGTTTCGACCTGCGCGTATGATTGATAACCAAGGGACAACATCCCCGCAATCGCCAATAATGCAAATAGTTTTTTCATAATTTAAGTTTTAAGTCTCTCAAGGTTGAGATTGATCAAATTAGTTAGAAGTGTGAATATAAATTTAAAGTTAATTAAAATTTTCAAAACTAGCGGAGAGGAAGGGATTCGAACCCCCGGTACCCTTTTGGGGCACACTCACTTTCCAGGCGAGCACCTTCGACCACTCGGTCACCTCTCCGTTGCCAGGAAACTCTTCCCACAGCAAGCACAAATAAATCAATAAAAATGTCTTTATGCAAGACAAATATTGAATATGAAACGTCAAATCAAGCTCATTTCGCCACATATTGGGGCCATCAGACGTTTTTTTATACGAGCGGTATCCTCTTCCTCACCCAGCACCATCATTAATTTCGCCAGTGCAGATTCTGTGGTCAAATCCGCACCCCCCAACACGCCTATTTTAAGCATAAGTTCGCTCGTTGAATATCTTCCCTGCAAAACCCGTCCGCCTGTACACTGTGAAATATTCAAAATAGTAACTCCCCGGGCAATTGCATCCCGTAACAAATTAATAAACCATTCGTCCGTTATCGCATTACCAGCCCCGAATGTCTCCAGCACCACCCCACGCAAATCAGGCATGTCGAGTACCGCCCTAACCATCCTTTCAGATATACCTGGGAAAAGTTTTAAAAGCGCTATATTCTCATCAAATTTAGTATGAATGGTTATCGGCTTTTCATAATCCGGGACCTGGATCATGGGCATATTATAATTAATCACAACGCCGGCTTCCGCCAGAACGGGATAGTTGTCTGATTCGAATGCATCAAAATATATACTTTCCACTTTTCTCGACCGGTTGGCACGCAACAGGATATTATTAAAGAATATCGATACTTCGGGTACCACCGCCTGGTCGTATTGCTTCATCGAGGCGATCTGCAGCGACGTAATCAAATTCTCCCGGGCATCTGACCGCACTGCCGAGATCGGCAGCTGGGCACCCGTAAAGACCACCGGCTTTGTAAGATTCTCCAGCATGAAACTCAGGGCAGACGCTGTATATGCCATCGTATCAGTTCCGTGTAATACTACAAATCCGTCAAATTCATCATAATGATCGCTTATCAGCCCGGCAATCGTGATCCAGTCCGAAGGTTTCATATTAGAAGAATCCACCGGAGGCAAAAAAGACACAACCGTCACATTCAGCTCTAGCTGACGCAGCGATGGGAGGTGTTCAAGTATGTTGGTGAAGTCAAACGGTATAAGGGCCCCGTTTTTATCATGAACCATGCCCAGCGTTCCGCCCGTGTAGATAATCAGGACGCTGTTTTCCGGCTCCCTGTAAGCCGATGTGATTACATTAATCTTTTCGAATTTCATTAAACAGTTTCAGCGCGTTATCGGTGGTAATTTTTGCAATATTTTCAACGGTTTCCCCTGTAATTACGGAAATCCTGTCTGCTATCAGTGGAATATAGGAAGGTTCATTTCGTTTTCCGCGATGCGGTACAGGCGCCAGGTACGGACTGTCCGTTTCCAGCACCAGGTGACGTACAGGAATTTTATCGAGCAACTTATCAAGTCCGCCATTCTTAAAAGTTGCCACCCCGCCGATCCCGAGTAAAAAACCCATCTCAATAATTTCCTCCGCCTGCTTACCATTGCCTGTGAAACAATGAAACACCCCCTTTAATCCTTTATCAGCAAACGGGCGCACCAGTTGGATGGTCTCATCAATCGAATCCCTTGAATGCAGAACCACCGGCAAATCAAAATCCAGACCCCATTGCAGCTGTATTTTCAGGGCTTCCTGCTGCTGCGCCCAGTAGGTCCTGTCCCAATACAGGTCGGTACCTATCTCCCCCACCGCGGCAAACGACCGCTTATTCAGCCAATGCTCAACCAGCTGCAGCTCCTTTTCAAATTGATCATTCACTGAACAGGGATGCAGCCCCATCATAGGTATACATACCTGAGGATGCGTGCTTTCAGCTTCCAGCATGGCGTCGATTGTCTCACTGTCCACGTTGGGCATGTAGATACGCCCAACTCCGCTATCAATACTCTTCCGGATTACCTCATCCCGGTCCTGCTCAAATTGTCCAAGGTAAACATGTGCGTGACTATCTGTAAACTGCATCTCATTTTCAGGTCAGTGGGGATTGCGAAAATACTAATTTTGACGAAAGAGGCAGTGCATACCACTTCATTTATAGACACGTCCCTTCCATCGCACTCCACCGGGCATAAAATACTTGATCACTGCCAGTATGTTCATGAACCCGGACACGGGCTCAAACCACAGTACATGAAGCGGATTGAACCGTCTTCCTAGTCCGTGATACTGCCGCAGAAAAAGGGGCATGCGGACTATTATGCGAACGCCAAGCAAAATCAGGGCAGTAGCGGGAGAATAATAAAAGAGCCCGGCCACAAGAACCACAAACAACGATTGCAAAGCAAGCAGTCCCTGGACCCAGACCGGGATCTTCACCACGCCCCTCAGCCATCGCTTGCGTTGCTCAAGGTATTCACCCGGTACCGGCACCGGCAAACTTTCAGCAAGCGGACCCGGCCCGTTCAATTGTTTAAGTCTGAAACCTTGTTTCCTGGCTGCCTCATACAAGGCGTGATCTTCTGTGATGGAATAGGGAATGGACTCAAAACCACCGGTGCGATCATAGGCCTCGCGGGTTACCCCCATATTGTTTCCTATCCCCGTAACCGGACGCCAGATATCGCTCAGCACTTTTAATAACGCCTGGGCATGAACCCACTCCATATCCTGAAAACGCGACTTTCTGATTATCGTCACCCCGTTTACCAGTCCGTACCCTTCCTTTATCAGGGGTTCACTCATAGAAGTTGCCCAATCCGGATTTGGTGCGGTGTCTGCATCGGTAATCAAAAAAATATCCCCCCTGGCCCTGGTGGTCAGAAACGCAATCCCTTTTGCCTTACCCGTAAGGCCATGGTAGCCTTCCGGTACATCAAACCCGTGGACTGCCGCATGTTTCTTTTCCATTTCCCGGAGAATACGACGCGTTCCATCGGCCGATGAGTCATTCCCTACCAGGATCTCAAATTTATCCGCCGGATACTTTTGGCGAACCAGGCCATCAATGCAGCGGCGCAGCGTATCTTCCTCATCCCGGACGGCCAGTAATACGGATATGAAAGGCCCGCTGGTTAAATCATCTTTTCTGCTGACTGACGGGCGGTAAAGGAAAAGTATGAGAATGTCCTGAAGGATCACGGAAATGAGTAAGACAATCAGCAACTCCTCCATCATATAGTACGGAATTCGAATCCCCTTTCAAGCATAATCCGGATAAATTCAGGAAGCGCATACCGCAGCCTTTCGTGTGCTTTGACATTATCATGGAATATGATAATCGAACCATTACTTGTCGATTTGATTGTTTTCTCCAGACATTCCCCGGGAGGCAGGCTTTCATCAAAATCTCCCGAAAGGACATCCCACATAATCACCCTGTATCCCTTCAGGTGGCGCAACTGTTTCCGTGTGGCCTTTCCGTAGGGTGGCCGGAACAACCCCGGTTTACCGCCATTCTCCTCCATAACCTCATCACAGGCATTTACATTTCGCAGATACTGCGATGTATCCGTACCCCAGCCTTTCACATGATTCATGGTGTGATTACCTGTGCGATGTCCTTCCTTCAGAATACGCTGGTACAAATCCGGATACCTGCGCACATTATCACCTACGCAAAAAAAAGTCGCGCTGATTTCGAATGTATTAAGTGTTTCCAGGATGAACGGGGTTTCATCCGGCACCGGACCATCATCAAAGGTCAGGTACAATACTTTCTCTTTTCTGGATCCATGCCATTCCAATCCCGGATATAACCATTGAAGTAAAAGCGGAGTGCGGTGCCAGTACATCAGGGTTCCACTTTGCACGACAACAGGGTGATGTCATCGTGGTATTTTTTCAGACCTTTAAAATCATCCAGGGAGATAATTATATCCTGGTGGATCTTTTTAAGGTCCCGGCTCTTGTCATTTTTAAAAAATTCAAGCACACTGTCTTCCCCGAATTCTTCATTTTGCTCATTTGCCGTTTCGGTAAGTCCGTCGGTATAACAAAATAGTATAAAATCATCCAGGTCAGTGATGAATCCTTCATTGAGGAATGGCAGCGGGTGCATGGCGCCCAGTACAGTAGATCCGTCTTTCAGCCACTCTACCTCCCCGTTTTTCCGGAGAAGAACCGGCGGATTGTGCCCGGAATTGATGTAAGCCAGGGTTTTCAGGGAATGATCATAAATCGCCCCAAAGAAGGTTATGAACTTCTCCCCTTTCGCATTCTCCAGGATCTGGAAATTCAGTTCCTCCACAATTTCCCTCAGGTTCGGCGTCTGGCGGACCAGCGTACGAAGGGACGCCTGGAAATTAGACATCAGCAGAGCCGCCGGAATCCCTTTACCGGAAACATCCGCGATGCATAAAAGGAACTGATTTTTGTTAAGCGGAATGTAGTCGTAATAATCCCCGCCGATCCGGTCATGCGGCAGGTAACTGGCAGCGATTTTCAGCCGGGGGCCATAGGGCAGTGAATCCGGAAACAGAAAGTGCTGGACATCACTGGCGATTTCCAGTTCCTTCCGCAGTGATTCCTGTTCAAGCTGTCGACGCGCCAGTTTCTTATTCTCAATGGCAACTATAATAATATTACTCAATGCCTGAATGAAACGAAGGTGGCTGCTCATGGTTGATTCCTCATCATCCTGACGGATACCGCCTATAAATGCAATTGCCAGCAGCGACTCCTTGTGGATCACAGGAAGCACATAATCAAACTCCCCGAATACATCATCACGCGCATCCAGCTTGTCCATGCGCGTCACCAACCTGATCCCGGTGAGGTCAGATGGCGGTTCCATGGCGGCGCATTCGCTGGAAGTTCCGAATGAGACCTTACAACTCCATTCCTCGTCCATTACGTACAGGGCAAGTTTGTTGATCTTCAGGTTTGCCCTCAGCGTGAAGTCATAAATTTTATACAAGGATTCCTCGGACAGGTTATTGTTGATAGCCTGTGTGATCTCAAGCAGTGAATTAACCTGGAGTTCCTTAAGATTGTACTTATTCTGAAGTGAGACTGATTCCATTCGGACCGAAATATACAAATATTACGCAAGTGCCTCTTCATAACGCCTGCCTTTCCAGTCATATTGCCGGCGAAATGCCAGAAGAGAGAACAGGAGCACATAAACCGGGTAGACGAGTTCGGCGAAGAGGAAGCCGGCAAGGCTGACCTGTTGACCCCATACCCGCATAACAGCGCTGATCAGAAGGTAATCTCCCAGGAATTTCAAAAGGCTCAATCCAGCAATCAGGAATAAAAGGTCAGGCTTGAAAACAGCCATAAACCAGCCGGACAGGAATAATAAATAGGCCATAAACAGCAACGGAGCCAGCAGGTTAATTTTACGCCCGGCCTGGTGACGCCATTTTGATACCCAGCGAATACGTTGCTGAAGAAACTCATTGAATGACCGGGGAAGCTCAGTCCTGATTACGGCGTTCGGATCGGTATTATAGGACAAGCCGTTCGGATATTTCTCCGACACCTTGTGCATCAGGAACTCATCGTCTCCACTCGGCACGTGTTCATTGCCTTTATAACCGTTAACCTCCAGGAAAACCTTTTTGCGAAAAGCCAGGTTGGCACCGTTGCACATGGAGGGATGCCCGAGAGCCAGGGATCCCGCCGAAAAGCCTGTGAGCGCCGCCATATCACAGGTCGCAAGTGATGAAAGCCATCCACTGCCCGGAAGCGGCGCCACCAGCCCGGGCGTCATGGCATGTTGCTCATTTGAAAAACAGGCTGCCATGGATCTCAGCCAGGCTGGGCCGGGCTGGCAATCGGCGTCGGTGGTCAGGATCAATTCACCGGTAGCTGCATGAATACCTTTGGTAAGTGCAGCTTTTTTACCACGTCCGTTCTGATCGTTGCCAATCATTCGCGCGTTCATTCTTGTTTCTGTCCATCGGGATACCATAGCCGCGCCCGCATCCCCGGAATGATCGTCAACAAAAATTATTTCAAAAGATATTACCGGATAATCAATTTGTTCAAGGGATTTGAGCAGCGGGAGAATACGATGGGCTTCGTTGCGAAACGGAATAACGATACTTATTACGGGTTGTCCTGTACCGGACGAACTGATTTTATTTCTGCTCCACCCGTACCAGGCCCAAAGTGGCAGGAAAGTCAGAAACAGGGCTGAAAAAATGAACAGGTAGATCATGCTTTTTTATTAAACAGCAAGACAGCTCCCAGTATGGCAGGCAGGGCTATATTGATGGCCCAAACCACGAGACTGGCGGTGAGTACAGGAAGCGTATCCTGTCCTGCGTGGGCGAAAAAATAAACTGCTGAAAATTCCCTTAACCCAAGATCCCCAAGAAAATTCACGGAGGGCAGCACTGATTTAGCGATAAAAATCCAGCTTACGCCAGTCAAAATCAGCGACCAGTCCATGGAGGTCATTACCTTCATAACCAGGACAAACTGCAGACAAAAAACAAAATAGCGCGCGGTGGATAATCCGACCAAAACCAGGAGATCCCTGTGACTCACATTCTCAGCTCCTTTCAGCAATTTATTGACAAAGGTGCGTCCCGGAAACTGCCATTTTCTCACAATGGCATATACGGTAATAAGCAGGATGGGTGCCACCAGGAGACAGGCAAGTGCGGGCCATAATCCAGCCAGGTAGTATACCCCGGCACTCCCGAAAAGGATGGTCACCGAAAGTTGTGAAATACGTGAGAGCAATAGCGGACCGGCCAGGGATAATTTATCTGCTCCGGGGAGAAATGCCAGGCGCCCGGCATATTCTCCTACTGCCCTTGGGGTCACTAAACCACATGCCAACCCGGTAAAAACCGCTTTGACGGCCATGGTAAAAGGGTAATTGCGGTCCCTGCTGACCAGATAATGCCATTTTAAGGACTCCAGTCCCAGGTTTAGTGGCATCAGAATAAGTGCAGCCCAGGCAACGGGAGAGGAAAGACTATTCCAAATCAGAGACGGCTCCCAGGACAGGTTGCCACGTGTAAAATGATTGTAAAGATAGGCCAGTACCGCCCCGAAAACGAGGATACGAAGAACCGCCCCGGCGTACCCGAGGACTTCTTTTTTAACCGGCAGACTATACCTATATTGCATGTTTGAACAAAGTAGGAAAAAAATTGGCAGAAAGGGAAAGAATCATTCTCGGGCTTGACCCGGGAACCACGGTGATGGGCTATGCAATCATCCTGGTCAGGGGGAAAAAGCTGTCTCTGCTGCAATTTGGGGTCATCCATCTTAAGAAATATGGAGGGCACGAATTGAAGTTGAAAAAAATATTTGAACGGGTAAGTCAGGTTATTGATGAATTCGGACCTGATGAGGTTGCCCTTGAGGCACCGTTTTACGGAAAGAATGTACAGTCAATGCTGAAACTTGGCCGTGCCCAGGGGGTGGCAATGGCTGCGGCACTTTCAAAAGGAATACCTATCAGTGAATATGCGCCGAAAAAAGTCAAGCAATCGGTGACCGGCAATGGCAATGCGTCCAAGGAACAGGTGGCGGATATGCTCATTAAACAGCTCAGCATCAGGGAAGCACCCAAGCTGCTGGATGCAACCGATGCCCTGGCCGTTGCGGTGTGTCACTATTATCAGTTCGGCACCGCCACAACAAAAACATCCAGCTGGTCGGCGTTTGTCAAAGACAATCCCGGACGTTTAAAATAATTTATCCTGTAGATTTGCCGGGTCAATGGATTCCAAGAACACCTACGCCGAACGCACATACACCGAAATCACGGATATACGTGACAAACAAAAACTTGATCGCTTACTGGGAGTAATCCCGGATGAAGTAAAAACCATTGTCGACATCGGATGTGGCAACGGACTGATCACGAACGAACTCCATAAAAGTTTCGACGTGCTGGGGGCTGATATAAATGCTTCAAAGCTTCGTTTTGTCAAGGCGCCCCATATTCAGGCGTCCTGCGATGCCATTCCCCGTCCGGATAAGTCGTTTGATTTGGTTTTCTCCAGTGAAATGATCGAGCATCTGCCGGACGATCTTTTTGACAGAACGCTAAGAGAGTTTGAACGTCTAAGTAAGCACTATATACTGATAACTGTACCAAACCGGGAGCCCTTACATAAACTTCAGGTCAGGTGCAATCAATGTGGACGTGTATATCACAAAAACGGTCACCTGCAGAATTTTAGCAAAGAGAGTATCGCCGGGCTTTTTCCAGGCTGGAAAGTGGCTGCCCTCCAGGAATTCGGCAAACCGGTGAGGGGCTATAAAAAATACCTGGCCCGGCTGAAACATCAGCTGACGCCGCCACAAGCATGGATCCCGTCCCACTGGATCAAATCGCAGGGGGTGCCTTATCATTTTTGCATTCATTGCGGCGCACGAAACGAATTGAAAGGGGCATTTAATCCGATTGCCTTTGCGATCGATTCAGTTAATACATTGATTTCCGCGAAACATCCCAGCCATCTCCTTATACTTCTCAGGAAAAACGACAATGCATGGGAATAGTTCGCCGCAATAGCATTTGGAACAGCCTTATTCAATACGCCGGGGTAATACTCGGGTATGTCAACCTTGTCCTTCTGTTTCCAAGTTTTCTGGAGCTGGACCAGTTCGGACTTACCAGGCTGCTTTTGTCCGTGACTATTGTAATAGCCCAATTCTCCCAGTTTGGAACGCCCAATATGATCATACGGTTCTTCCCCCGTCTGGAAAGAAGATCGCTGACCATTGGTATCTGGATTTGTTCGGCCGGCCTCGCCATAATTCTTTCGCTGTTTTTTATATTCAGGGGGGCTGTTGAAGCATACTATATAGAACAATCATCCCTTTTTGTCGACTATTATTACCTGCTCATTCCTTTCAGCATCGCTATGGTTTTTTACAACCTGTTCGATGCTTACCTGAAGGCCTTTTACAAGAATGTGCTATCGGCGAGTATGCCATTTATATTTTTGAGGGTCCTTTGGATGATTTTGATCCTGGTCTACGCGCAGGGTACCATGTCATTCCACACATTTATCATCCTGTACGCCATGGCGTATTCTGTGATTATGCTTGCCACACTCATCTACATTGCAGCAATGAGATTATTGCCGGACAGCCTGATGCTTACAAAAGAAGATGCATCCAGTTTCAGGCAAATCCAGCGATTTAATACTTACAATATTCTCAGTGGTATATCCTCCTTTCTGATTAATAAAGTGGATATTTTAATGCTGGGCGCCATGCTTGGCCTGAGTGATGTCGGAATTTACAGTATCCCGGCAGCGATGGCGATGGTAATCAGAATACCGGCGAGTTCGATCGCCCGCACTGCTCCCTCCCTGATTGCAGAAGCCTTTCACAGGAAAGAGATTGACAGTATTGATTCCTTGTATAAAAAATCTGCCATTAATCAATTCATTCTTTGCGGGGGAGCATTCCTGCTGATCCTGGTCAATTACGACCTGCTGTTGTCGTTTCTCGATGATGAGTTCTCGGAAAGTCTGCTGATCTTCTTATTCCTCGGGTTGTCCCAGGTATTTGATACCGGAGCTGGTTTGAACGGGTACATCATGGTAAATTCCATTTATTACCGTGTTGATGCATTCTTCAGCGTACTGTTGCTGATCATGACCATCGTTACCAACCTCCTCCTGATCCCGGCCTTCGGAGTTATGGGAGCAGCTATCGCAACGGCAATCTCTCTCCTTGCCTACAACATCATGCGGCTGTTATACCTGAGAATTCGTATGGGTCTTAACCCGTTTACCAGGAAAAATATTCTTGCCCTGCTCCTGTTTGCATTTGCCGGACTCATAGCCTGGTTTGTACCAACAGTTGGTTCAATCTGGGTAACCTCCTTTGTAAAAACGGTGATTCTGCTTCTGATAACGGTGCCGGGAGTATATTTCTCCCGTTTTTCACCTGAGCTTAATGAACTTATGGAAATGAGTTTACGCTTCTTTCGCAAGTGATTTATACATCTCAACCAAATCCCGGCTCGTATGCTGCCAGTTCCAGGTTTTCTGAACGGCCGATGCTGCATTCTCCCCCATTTTCTTGCGTAATGCCGGATTTTCAATGAGCGTGAGAATTTTTGCTGCCATGTCTGACGGATCGTCAGCGCGGTGAACCAGCCCGGCATGAGATTCCTTTATAACCCGCTCCTGGGCCGGACAGTCACTCACCAGTACCGGCTTACCCATGGCCATGTATTGAAATATCTTATTGGCATAGGTAGTATCATGATGCAGATTTCGTTTGAGCGGAGAAAGGCACAGATCTGACACCGCCACGTAGGATGGAAACCTGGAAACATCCTGCCATCCCTGGAACAGGACATGGGATTTCAGGTTAAGCGATTCCGTAAGCTTGTGAAGTTCCACATCCTCCGTATTACTCCCGACCAGCACCAACCGCACCTCTTGCCCGGCGTTGCGCAGAATTGACAGTGCGCGTATCGCCGTATCGGTCCCCCTTCTGAGCCCGGTATCTCCCATGTATAGCAAGGTGAACTCCCCGGAAGGATTAATTATCCGGGGATCCACCGGATAGGCCAGGTATATATCCGGATGAATCGTATTCGGGACAACTGTTACCAGTTCACCGGGCTTCTTATAATCATTGATCAATTGCTTCTTCGCTTCCTCAGTGACCACAATTACACGGTCAGCACGGTTGACTAGTCGTTTTTGTGCCTTCTCCCATCTTGAGGGATTGATCAGCACATTCCCGGGAAATTTCTTGACATGCACATATTCGCGCATGATGACCGGTCTGTTTTCGTGCAGGTCAAGTATACAAGGAAGTTTATTTTTTCTGGCAAGGCGCAGGCCGGTTTCACCGAGGATCATGTCATGAACATGGAGAATATCGGGACGGACCCGGTTGATAAATTCGCCTACCAGGGGCGACACCAAACGGCGAAACAATGGGAATGAATAAGCCAGGGCCGATAGTTTATAGGTAAGTTGAGAAGCGCTAAACCGGTGTACATCAATACCGTTTACACGTTCTTCCGCGGGCATGCCACTATCGTAATCAAGGGAAAACAGGCTGACTTCATGCCCGGCCCGGATCAGGCTGACTGCTTCGTTCTCCACCCTGGAATCCGGGGGAAATGAGGTGTCCAGCAACATGCCTATTTTCATAAATTTCCCTGATTGAAAATGAAATAGTTACTTTGCGCTAAAGTAACAGAATATTATGAATGTTTTTGTCTTATCAACCGGGCGAACCGGATCACTGAGCCTGGAGCGGGCATGCCGCCACATTACGAATTATTCTGTCGCCCACGAAAGTCAGTGTCAGCTAACCGGAGACGCGAGGGTAAAGTTTCCCGAAAATCATATCGAGATAGATAACCGGCTGTCGTGGTACCTTGGCCGGCTGGATAAACTTTATGGCCAGGATGCTTTTTATGTTCACATGCTTCGAGACCGGCAGGATACAGCTGAAAGTTACAAGAAGCGCTGGAACCGGGAGACAGGAATCGTGCGTGCCTATGCCTATGGCATACAGAAAAGACAGGAGCATGAAATAACAGATACCAGTGCCATTTGTCTTGATTACGTGGATTGTGTGAATGAGAATATTGAACTGTTCCTCAAAGACAAACCAAACAAACTAACGTTTAGGCTGTCAGACGGAGAAAAGGACTTTGCCTCATTCTGGAGTGCTATTAAAGCAGAAGGAGATTTTGACCAGGCACTGGTGGATTTCAGGCAGAAACACAATGACGCGGAAGGGAACCGCAGGGCACATAATGAACCGGTGGAAAAATTCCTCAGGATCCTGAAAAAATTCCCCTATTTTCTCAAAAACGCATGATCATTCCTGCCCGGTAACTTCATCCAGGTAAACAGCAAGCTGTTGCGCCAAAGATTCCCTTGAATATTTGCGGATAGTATCCGGATCCGGCAATCTTTTTTCCCGGTAAAATTGAAAGTATTCGTCCAGCGCCTCTTTCATTGCCTTCGGGTCATCCCAGGCAACCACTTTCCCATGCCCGGATTCGCGGATAATCCTGGCAGAAGCACCGTTCGGGTCACCTATGGCAAGAATCCATCGGTTAGCGGCCAGGTACTCAAACAGTTTGCCAGGGATATGCCCTGACGCATTCTGACTGTTGTTCATAAAAAGGAGGAGAACGAAAGACTTCTGATATAGCTCAATGACCTCCTTATGTGGTACAGACCCTTCTATATCGAGGTGTGAAGCAAGAGATGAGTTCAGTAGCCTGTCCTTAATGTCTGAATCCAGCATTCCACGAAGCACGACTTTTCCGTTAACGTCATTCTCAGAAAAAAAACGGGCACACACCTTCCAGAATTCCGGACTGTCCCGGAAGGAGTTTAACAGGCCTGCATGCATTAAATCAAAGGAGCCGTAGTCCGGCTGACTTGTCCCGTGAAAATCTTCCTCGTCAAAACCGTTGGTAAGTACTTCAGGAAGGATGTTGTAATCTGTCTGGAAATCCATTGCCCATTCCTTACTCACTGTAATTGTGCCGGAGGCATTCCGCATGACTTTTCTTTCAAGGCTGCGATGCATATTACGGGCAATATTCGTAAGGTTAAATTGATCCAGCATATCCCAATTGCTCCATGGATCTCTGAAATCAGCGATCCAGGGTATATTCGTTTTCCTGTGCAGCTTTAACCCGATCAGGTGCATGCTGTGTGGCGGTCCGGTTGTCACAATGGCATCAATCGACCGGTCCTTCAGAAAGTGCCTGACAAATTTAACCGCCGGTCCCACCCAGAATCGTCGCGGGTCGGGTATGAAGATGTTTCCGCGGATAAAGCGCGAAAGGTAGCCAGCCCTTACCGGGGTCACTCCCTGTTCAAGTTTTTCTTCGCCCTTGAGTTTTTTGAACAACTTGTACGGCTCCCAGATGGGAATTTTCAGCACCTCTGTATCCGGGTGTACTTCATTCTCCAGTGAATCATCAATATTATCAAACGAAGGATTTTCGGGCGTCAGTACCAGGCAGTGCCATCCCTGCTCAGGCAGGTATTTGGAGAATTTAAGCCAGCGCTGTACACCGCCTCCCCCGCTTGGGGGCCAATAGTAGGATATGATCAGTAAATTCTTCAGTAACGTTAATTTTTCACGAGGTTTTTACAACCAATTGATCATTCATTGAGTCTTTTACATACGCACCTAAGCTATGTATTAAATGCGAAACCGTACCAAACAAACGCTGGTAATCATTCTCGGTATTTTTATCGCCATCCTTGTCTTTTATTTTATAAAATTCACAGGTTCGGGACTGGAAATGGAACAAAGCGGACTTATTCATCTCCCCCGTTTTTCTGAAGGATAAAGTCCTTTTCTGCACCGGTTACCGGCATATCACGCACGAAGCGCATCCGTGTCGGCCGGTGAAGGGACAACAGAAAAAGAATTACCACATAGCCGATCACCACCCCAAGGGCACCGGTAAGCCAATAGGCAAAAACGAGCAGCGTTGATGCGAGAAAGATACGCAGGTAAAAGCCCAGGTAAATTCTGAACAAATGTTCAAATTTCCGATCCAGTGAAGCCCCCGGAGGAATCTCTGTCAGATGACTCCTGTAATTTCTGAACCCGACAAATACGATAATTGCTGCTGCCAGCAACATCACGGGATCGAGAAACCAGTATCCTGTATAAAACGGCTGCAGGTTATCGTGGGTGAATTCAAGGTACAGTAAAACGAATGGCAACAGCGTCAGTGCAATGGATCCGTGAAAGATCAGACTTATTCGTCGCTCAAAATCTTCCAGCTCATTCTTGGTCATGATTCAAATCTACTAAATTACTTTATTCACTGGTCAGAATCCTTATTTTTGTCACATGGAATTTGTGGAACACAGAAGCAGGAAAGATCAGGTTATTGATAAAGCTGCAGAATTATTCCGCGTCAACGGGTATTCAGCCACTTCCATGAGGGACCTTGCCAACGCCCTTGGAATTGAAGCGGCAAGTCTTTATTCACATATCCGCTCCAAGGAGGAGATCCTGCAAAACCTTTGTTTCGGGATGGCTGAGAAATTCCGGAGCAAACTGGAAGAAGTGGAACGGTCAGATGTAAGCTCAAGCCAAAAGCTTCGCGCCGGCATTGTGGCGCATATTCATATTATGTCTGATAACCTGACTGAATCAGCTGTATTCATGAACGAGCACCGTCATCTGAGCCAGCCATTCCTGCGGGAATTTCTGCTGTTGCGGATAAATTACATCAACAGGTTCAAACGAATTATTCAGCAGGGTATTGATAAAGGAGAATTCATACATGTCGATACCAAACTTGCCGTGATGACCCTGTTCAGTTCGCTAAACTGGATGCCGCACTGGTATGACCCGCAGGGTGTTATAGATCCGGAATCCCTGGGAAATCAACTCGCCGATATGCTTATCATCGGATTAAAGGCCTGATCAGTCAGATTCCGAGTATACAATCCGGTCAACCCCCAGATAAGTACTGTCAAGTCCGTACCAGGAACGCTTATCCGGCAAACGGATGTTGCCGGCTGAATAAACCCCGTCCGGAATGATATATTCTCCCGAACCATCTTTCTTAACAAACTTATACGCCAGCAGCTCATACGTATCTTTAGCAAAATAAAAGGTCCAGGTATCGTTCTCATAGGTGACATCCACTAAATAGACCGGTTCGCCGTTGAGGACACCATCTTCGGCAACAGGATCTATCTCTGCCCCCGGATCTTTAAGTTTCATAGGTAATCCCCACAAGTAAGTGTAATAATTTCTCATTGTACTGACCCGGTCGCAATCCACTTCTCCCTTCTCAACAAAGCAGGAATCCGACTCCATTCCGTGAATTTCTGAGTCATTACGATTCATCCGGAAAAATGTGCGGCTGTTATCGATCCATATTTTAGTGTTTCTGGGTTCTCCCCCCGGACGCGACTCCTCCAGCTCAAGCATCACCTCATATTCAGACCAGTTTCCGGATGGGTCATGAAACTGAATGGAGCGGTCAATAATTTCCCCGGAGCCCGGCCTGCCGGAGCAAGAAGCCAGCAAGAGTAGCAGAATAACAAATACTTTATTCATCGATTATTATTTAAGATTACCCAATGGTAGCCAATTACCAATTAAACGGCCCCCCGTAATCTGGAGGATTTACCGCTTAATAATTTATTATTAACACTAATAAATTACTTCAATTACGTAATTTAAATACCGGAATTTAATTTTTATGGGCTCCCTTAGAAAAATAGGCTTCTTCATGGCTTTCATTATTCCCGCCGCAGTTGTGGCAGGATATTACCTTGGAGAGGCCTGGAACTGGCTGGCGTTTGGTATTGCCTTTTTGCTGATTCCGCTTCTGGACCTCCTTGCCGGGACCTCCACGTTCAATGTCCCTGAAAATAAGGTCAGCCTGGTTTCAAATGCATTTTATTATCGTTTCGTCACTTATGCATGGACCTTCTTCCAACTCGCGTTCCTGTTCTGGGCTTTCCGGATTGTTACTTTTGGTAACCTCAGTACGCCTCTGGAATGGGCCGGCTTCACGCTGGGAACAGGGATTGTTACCGGGGGCATCGGAATAACCGTGGCCCATGAACTCGGACATAAAAAGTCATCACTCGAGCGGTTTTACAGCCAGGTGCTACTTATGACAGTCTGCTATATGCATTTTTATATTGAACACAACAGGGGCCACCACGTCACGGTAGCCACACCGGAAGACCCTGCTACGTCAAGGCGGAATGAATCTTTTTATGCTTTCTGGGTAAGAAGTGTTTTTGGGGGATATCAACATGCCTGGAAACTGGAGAATGAACGACTCAGGCGAAATAGCCTGCCTGTCCTGGGCCTGCATAATAAAATGATATGGTATGCGCTGTTGCCTGCCATTTTTATAATGGTGGTCACAGGTATTTTCAGCCTTATGGCCGGACACTTCGTATGGCAGCTTCCCGTATTCTTTATCGCCCAGAGTATTATTGCCTTCACCCTCCTCGAACAGGTAAACTACATTGAACACTATGGAATTGAGCGCAGGGAAATCAGTCCCGGGCGGTACGAACGGGTAAGCCCGCTTCATTCGTGGAATGCCAGTCACATTATCAGTAATTTTTTTCTCTTCCAGCTGCAGCGTCATTCCGACCATCACGCCAATGCGATTAAGCGATACCAGGTGTTAAATCATTATGACGAAAGCCCGCAACTGCCGGCAGGATACTCTGCCATGATCATTCTTTCGCTTGTACCGGTCCTCTGGTTCAGGGTAATGAATCACCGGCTCGAACACTGGAAAGAGCGCAGTCAATGAATATCAGCCGGTCATATACGCTAATCCTTTTTTTACTGCTTATTGCTATCAGTCTGAAGGCGCAAGACAAGATCACCCTGGACGGAAGGGTAACTGATCCGCAGCGGGTTCCGGTGGAAGGTGCCACATTTATGACTCAGGATGGTACCGTCGCGGCAATAACTGATACAAATGGTAAATTCCGGATTCTTATGCCTCCCGGGCCGGTCACATTCTACCTGACCCATATAAGTTATGTCAACCGCGAAGTGACCCATACCTTCACTTCCCCGGAATATATACAAGTGGTTATGCAACCGGAAACAGTCAGCCTCAATGAAGTGATCATCAGCGAAACCGACCCGAGGGATAACATAAAGCAAACCACCACCGGACTGACGCACCTGTCCATGAAGAACATCCGGAATATTCCGGCATTTCTCGGGGAAACAGATGTCATTAAATCGATCACGCTGCTTCCGGGTGTTTCCACGGTGGGTGAAGGCGCCGCCGGATTCAATGTACGCGGCGGAAGCATTGATCAGAACCTGGTAATGATCGACGGCATGCAATTATTCAATACCTCCCACGTTCTCGGGTTCTTTTCAATTTTTCACCCGGATGCCACCCGGGATTTTGATTTGTATAAAGGTCATATGCCAGCTGTATATGGGGGCAGGGTTTCATCGGTGCTTGATGTTAACAGTTTACAGGGGAATAAGGACAAATGGGGGGCTACCGCGGGCATAGGTACATTTTCCACCAGGCTGACTGTTAACGGGCCGGTCACGAAAAATATAAGTGTGCTCGCGGCGGGTCGGATTACCTATTCAGACTGGATTCTGGGGCAGATAAAGGACCTGGATGTGCAACAAAGCAGTGCGGATTTCCGTGATGTGTTTTTCCGCATCGATGATTATTTCAACGAACGCCACCACCTGATGCTCTCGGCTATTCACAGCCGTGACAATTTTAATTTTGCCGGTGATTTTGGGTATGCCTGGAGTAATAACGGGTTCAATATGAATTACGATTTTCAGATCTCCCCTCTTACCCGCCTGGATGTGGAAGCCAACTTTCTCCGGTACGAAAGCAGCCTGAGTGATTATACGGACGGACTGGAAAGCCGGCTGGAGAATGGGATGGATAAATGGGGTGGCCGGGCCAATATTCATATTACTCCGGCAAGCCATGATATCAATGCAGGGATCGAAGGAAAATTGTATGACCCGCCTGTGGAAAGGAGGTTTCCCCTTAATGAAATGAGTGGAGTTATTCCTAAAGCCGTAAACCGTTCCCGGGGCAGGGAAATGGCCATCTATCTCAATGACGTTTTTACGATTTCTCCCGTTTTTGATATATCTGCCGGTATCCGGCTGAATATGTATCAGCATCTCGGCTATGCCAGGGAATATCTATATGAAAGTGATGATATTGCCGATGAGAATATTGTCGACAGTGTATTCTACGACCAGGGCGAGGTAATAACCACCTATACCCAGCCGGCGCCCAGGATTTCAGTTCGCTACGAATTCAATCCGGCCACATCACTCAAAGCCAGTTACAACCGTACCTACCAGTACCTGCACCTTATTTCCAATACCACGGCCCCCACACCGGTAGACCAGTGGCAGGTGAGTACGCGCTATATTCCACCTACCAGCTCGGATAATTATTCTCTGGGCGTGTACAGAAATTTTAATAATGATAAGTGGGTCACATCCATGGAAGTATTTTACAAGCAACAGCAGAATGTAATTGAATACAAAGATTTTGCAGACTTGCTGGTCCAGGAGAATATGGAAAGCGAATTACTCATCGGTAACGGAAAAGCATATGGCGTGGAGCTTTTTCTGAAACACAGTACCCCGAAATGGAACAGCTGGATTTCCTACGTATATACCCGGAGCTTTGTATCGGTTGATGAGCCATCAGGAGATATTAATGACGGAGAATGGTTTCCTGCCTATTATGACCAGCCACATGCCTTTAAATTTGTCTCGGATCTTCGGCTTGGCAGGCGCGGGAGCTTTTCTGTAAACTTCATTTACAACACAGGGCGACCCATCACTGCCCTGGTTTCGGATTACCGAATGGGTCAGCTGGTTATTCCCCATTATTCGGACAGAAATGAATACCGGATACCGAATTACATGAGGCTGGACGTTTCCTTCACCATTGGCAATATTATTAACAAGTTCGAGGATAAGCTCAATATTTCGGTATACAATATACTGGGAAGAAAAAACGCGTATTCCGTTTATTATGAACGCCTGGTTGATGAGCCGATCCCTCAGGCCTACAAGCTGTCCGTCCTGGGTTCCGCATTTCCTTCCATTACTTATTCCATTGAACTATGAACAGGAGGCTGGCTTTCATACTGTTGTTGCTTGTTTTCGGAACCTGCCGGGAGCCAATCGATCTGGATGTGGACCGGGTAAGAGGACAGCTGGTAGTATACGGGCATGTTGATAATGGTGACGATGCGCTCTATGTACAGGTAAGCCGGACCAACGAGCTGCCGTACCAATACCTCCCCGAGGTCGGGGCCACTGTGACCTTGATGGATAACCAGGGGAACACAGGAGTATACCGCCGAACACAGGAGGATGGAATTTTTCTCTATGACAGATCGAGCATGCGTATCATTCCCGGACGAACTTACCGCTTGCGTGTTCGTACGGCTAATGGAACTGTATATGAATCAGATCCCGAACAGATTCCACTTAACCGGGCGATACCCCAGGCGACTGTGGAATTTAAACAGGTCCTGGTAAATACCGGTTCGGCCGGCTCGGTCACCACCATTAATGTCATGGACATATATGCCACTACGGTACTGGCCTCGCCATCCAGTGACTATTTCATTCGATGGCGATCTTTCCAGACATTTCGCTTCAATCCGACAGATTTTCCCGATCCATTCAGTTCTGTCCCTCCGCCCTGTTATATCAACCGGGAAATTCAACCCCAGCGTATTCCTGTCTTTAGTACCGCTGGCTTCCAGGGAGACCAGATTCCGCGCAGGCTCATGGGAAGAATTGAGATTGATTATGCATTTAACAACAAAAATGTCATCACCGTTAAGGCATTTTCTCAAACCAGGGAAGCCTATGATTTTTACCGTAAGGCCGGGATTGTGCTAAATAATACCGGATCCATATTTGACATCCCCGCCGCCGCCATACCAGGCAACTTTCATAATGTTGAAGATCCGGAAGAAGAAGTACTGGGATATTTTGACGCTTCTCTTGTTGAAATACAACGTATAGAGGTAACTCGCCTCGATTTTCCCTATCGCGTACCGGAAACTGACTGTATGTATGAGTCTTCGCGTCCTGTGGAGCAATACCCGCAGCGCTGCCTGAATTGCACAACCATTGAAGGCAGTTCCTACTCCCGGCCCTACTTTTATTAAATAATTAAGCTGGTTCGTTGCAATTATTGAAAAAATAGTTTATACCTTTGTTCAAATAATGAAAGATCTGCTGCACATAGCATTCCTCTATTCAATCCGGACATCACCTGTCCGACCAGCTTACGCTGTGCTGAGGCCCAGGTCTTTCAGGCCCCTGGTGGGGTAAGATAATCCGACTGTGGTACGTCCACGGTCACCATCTCCGTATTTTCCTAAGTCTTTAATCTCACTTTGAAAAAGTAATGAAATATATCGTTACGGTCGCAAATGATTCTCATCTTCATTTCGCCGAATTAATTTGTCAGTACATGCAGGAAGCTGCCGAGCAACGGGGAACCGGAATTGCACGGAGGTCTCCTGACTATATAAGGGCCAAGATCCACGAGGGCAAAGCCGTGATTGCCTTTGACAAGGCAGAATTGATTGGGTTTTGTTATATCGAAACCTGGAGCCACGAGAAATATGTGGCCAATTCAGGATTGATCGTCCATCCGGATTACCGGGGGAAAGGTCTTGGCAAGCTCATCAAAAAAGAAATTTTTAAATTGTCCCGTAAGAAATACCCCCAGGCGCGGTTGTTCGGGATTACAACGAGCCTGGCAGTGATGAAAATCAATGCGGAACTGGGATACAAGCCGGTTACATTCTCTGAATTAACCACGGACGAAGCATTCTGGAATGGTTGCCAGAGTTGCCGGAATTACGATATCCTTACCCGTACCAACCGGTCTCACTGCCTGTGTACGGGTATGATGTATGATCCCGTTAAAAAACAAAAAAAGAAATCCGTTCCGGATCCGGACAAGGAACAGCGCTGGCAGCGCTTCAAGCGTTTCCTTTCCGTCAACCAATGGAAGGCAAAAAAGAAACTTACGAGTACAATTAAAGCAATAACTTTATAAAATGGCTGAAAAGAAAAAAGTGGTTCTGGCCTTTAGCGGCGGACTTGACACTTCTTATTGCGTAAAATACCTTATTCACGAAATGGACCTGGAGGTTCATAGTGTTCTCATAAATACAGGCGGTTTCACGGCCTCCGAAACGGAAGAGACGGAGCGTCGTGCGTATGACCTGGGGGTTACTTCACATACCACACTTGATCTTGAGGAAGAGTTTTACGAGCGGGCGATCCGGTACCTGGTATTCGGAAATGTCCTGAAAAATAACACGTATCCGCTTTCGGTAAGTGCTGAGCGAATTTTCCAGGCAGAAGCGGTAGCCCGGTTTGCCGCCAACCTCGATGCGGCCTACATTGCCCACGGTAGCACCGGCGCAGGCAATGACCAGGTCCGGTTTGACCTGATTTTCCAGATTCTTCTCCCGGACACGGAAATCCTTACGCCTATTCGGGATCAGAAACTTTCCCGCCAGGAAGAAATTGAATACCTCAAAGAACATGGTGTATCGATGAACTGGGAAAAGGCAAAATATTCCATTAACAAAGGACTGTGGGGCACCAGCGTTGGCGGAGCGGAGACACTGACTTCTGATCAGGATCTGCCGTCTGATGCCTATCCCAGCCAGCTGCAGAAGGAAGATTCCACCGAAGTCGCCCTGACTTTTGAGAAGGGAGAACTTACCGGAATTGATGGCGTCAGCATGGCACCTGTAGCAGCAATAAAAACACTCAACGAACTTGCGTCGGCCTATGCTATCGGCCGGGATATCCATGTGGGAGATACTATCATAGGTATAAAAGGGCGTGTCGGATTTGAAGCATCGGCTCCGTTGATTATAATTAAGGCACATCATTTACTGGAGAAGCATAACCTGACCAAGTGGCAACAGCACTGGAAAGAGCAACTTGCCAATTGGTACGGGATGATGCTTCACGAAGGACAGTACCTTGATCCTGTTATGCGGGACATTGAAAAATTCCTGGAATCAACCCAGGTACATGTCACCGGGACAGTTACAATATCACTTTCCCCTTACCGGTTCCATCTTATCGGGGTCCGGTCTGAATTTGACCTGATGAAATCCAAATTCGGAGAATATGGTGAAATGAATAAGAACTGGTCCGGGGAAGATGTTCGTGGCTTCACCAAGATCCTTTCCAACCAGCTGAAAATCTATTATTCTGTGCACGGGGAAAAGGAGGCGGTAAAATGATCCGGGCAGGAATCATCGGAGGGGGAGGATATACGGCAGGTGAACTTATACGTATATTAATGAACCATCCGGAAGCAGAACTCACCACCGTTGTAAGTAACAGTCAGGCCGGCAAACCGGTATCTTCCATTCACCAGGATCTCGCTGGAGAGACAGACCTGGTCTTCGCTGATAAACCATCAGGGAAAGAAGATGTCTTGTTTCTCTGTATGGGGCATGGTCAGTCAAAGGTATACCTGGAGGAAAATATGCCGGGAGAACATGTGAGGATAATTGACCTGAGCCAGGACTTCCGCCACCGGGAAAAAGCACAGATCGGCAACCGTAATTTTATATTCGGTTTACCTGAAGCCAACCATGAAGCCATCCGTTCCGCCGGAAATATCGCTAATCCCGGCTGTTTTGCCACCTCAATCATGCTGGCTTTACTCCCCCTTGCTGCGGAGGGAAGGATTTCAGAGGATGTGCATATTCACGGAATTACCGGTTCGACCGGCGCAGGCCAGTCGCCATCGGCTACCTCTCACTTCAGCTGGAGAAACAATAATATTTCTGCGTACAAGGTATTTACCCATCAGCACCTTACCGAAATCAGGGAAACGCTCCATGCATTCTCCCATCACACAGGTGAACTAATCTTCATACCCATCCGCGGGGATTTTACCCGTGGCATCTATGTTTCTGCGCATACGCGTTTTGAAGGAAGCCAGGAAGAAGCGGTGGCACTTTATGAACGGTTTTACAAAGACCAGGCCTTTACCCATCTAAGCAGGGATCCTGTACACCTGAAGCAAGTGGTCAATACCAATAAATGCCTTGTTCATGTACAGGTTCATGAGAACACATTGCTGGTCACCAGTATTATTGATAACCTGCTTAAAGGCGCATCCGGGCAGGCAGTACAGAATATGAATCTGATGTTTGGTTTTCCGGAACAATCGGGGCTGATGCTCAAATCAAGTTACTTTTAACCAATGAAGAAAAAAATGGATATCGCGATACTGGGGGCGGGAAACCTCGGCATTTCAATTGCTTCCGGATTACGTGAATCCGGATTTCTGAAAAACCGGGAACTGACCCTCACCAGAAGAAAACCCTCGGTGATCGAACACATGGAAGGTGACCATATAAAGATCACTGCCGATAACCGCTCAGCCGTCAGGAAGGCAGATCTGATCATTCTGGCGGTACAACCCGGTCAGTTGCAAGCGCTAATCAGTGAAATTCGGCCGGACCTGGATTCTGACCGGCACCTGATCGTGTCTGTTATCACTGCAGTATCCATTTCTGAAATAGCTGCCCAGTTGCAGGGGCCATTCAGAATCGTTCGTGCCATGCCCAATACAGCTGTCGCTGCAGGTCAGTCGATGACCTGTATGGCGCATAACGGCGTTGATGATGAAGTCATGTCGGAAGTGGAAGCCGTTTTTGAGTGCGTAGGACAAACGCTTCAGATCGAGGAAGAACTTATGCAGGCTGCAACTGTGGTCTGTGCCAGTGGTATTGCCTTCTGGATGCGATTCATCCGGGCGACGACCCAGGGCGGTGTGCAACTGGGTTTCGATGCAAAGGATGCGCAAAAAATTGCGGTGCAAACCTGTATGGGTGCGGCTTCTCTCCTGATGCATGAACATAGTCATCCCGAACAGGAAATTGACAAAGTTACCACACCAAAAGGGTGTACCATTGCGGGTCTCAATGAAATGGAACACCACGGACTTAGCTCCGCACTGATCAAAGGTCTTGTGACTTCCTTTAACCGTATCAACCAAATGAAAAATAAAGATGAAGCTCTTTGACGTTTATCCTCTTCAGCCCATTGAACTGTCCTATGGAAAGGGAACGCATGTTTTTGATACCAATGGAAACGAATACCTGGATCTGTATGGTGGTCATGCGGTGATATCCATCGGGCACAATCATCCTCATTTTAATGACAGGATCTCGGATCAGCTCCAAAAAATTCCTTATTACAGCAACAGCGTAATCAATAAGATTCAGGTCGAACTTGCCCGCGAGCTCGGAGAACAATCCGGTTATACCAACCATAACCTGTTCCTTTGCAATTCAGGCGCCGAAGCCAATGACAATGCGTTAAAGATCGCATCCTTTCATAATAAAAAATCCCGTTTGCTGGCTTTCCGGAATTCCTTTCATGGCCGGACCTCAAGGACATTGTCGGTTACGGACAATCCGAAATACCGGTCACCTATGGATGAGTATTCAAATGTCACCTTCCTGGATCTGAATGATACCAGGGCGGTGAAGGAAGAATTGTCGAAAGGAGATGTCTGTGCCGTGATCATTGAAGGTATCCAGGGAGTGGGTGGCATAAACATACCGGAGAATTCCTTTTTAAAATCCCTGCGGCAGCTTTGTACCGATTATGATACAGTGCTGATCCTTGACGAAATCCAGTCAGGGTACGGACGAACGGGTAAATTCTTTGCACACCAGTATGCCGGGATAGAGGCCGATATTGTGACTGTGGCAAAAGGAATGGGAAACGGGTTCCCAATTGCAGGTGTATTGATCAGTCCGAAAGTGGAAGCTTTCTACGGCATGCTGGGCACAACCTTCGGGGGCAATCACCTTGCCAGCGCTGCCGGTCTGGCAGTACTGGAGGTATTGAAAGAAGAAGAACTGATCCCTCATGCGGCCCGTGTTGGAAACGCCTGGATGGATGACCTGCTCAGCTTGTCCGGGGTACGGGCTGTTCGGGGCAAAGGTCTGATGATCGGTATTGAACTTTACGAACCAATTAAGGAAATTCGTAAAAAATTACTGGAGAAGCACAAGATCCTGACAGGAGTGGCGACAAATCCTTATATTTTAAGACTATTGCCGCCACTTTCATTACAGGAAAGTGAAGCAGAAAGATTTATCTCCTGTTTCGAAGACGTATTGTAACTAGACATGAAGAATTTTATCAGCCTGAATGACACCGCCGGATCTCCTGACGAATTAATAGATTTAGCACTCAGGTTCAAGCAGGATCCGTTTTCCTCACGGACCGGACATCGTAAAACACTTGGGCTTTTGTTTCTGAATCCAAGCCTGCGCACACGACTTAGTACGCAGAAAGCAGGACATAACCTCGGGATGCAGGTGATGGTTATGAACATGGATTCCGAAGGGTGGAAACTGGAAATGGAGGACGGATCGGTCATGGACGGCGCTTCGCAGGAACATATAAAGGATGCCATCCGTGTTATATGTGAGTATGTGGACGTGATTGGTGTTCGGACATTCCCCGGCCTTAAAAGCAGGGAAGAAGACTATGGAGAAAAGATCATGTCATCCATCGTGAAACATGCAAATAAACCGGTCCTTAGCCTCGAATCTGCTACAAGGCATCCGCTTCAGTCCCTTGCCGACCTGGTTACCATCAGGGAAATGGGAATTACAAGGCCAAAAGTGGTCCTTTCATGGGCTCCGCACCCACGTGCCCTGCCCCAGGCAGTCCCTAATTCATTCCTCGAATGGGTGAAAGCCACGAACGCCGAAGTGACGGTCACTTGTCCGAAGGGATACGAGCTGTCTGATGAATTCATGCAGGGTACACATCTTGTTCATAACCAGGAAGAGGCATTTGACGGCGCGGATGTGATCTATGCCAAAAACTGGTCCAGCTATCAGCATTACGGTGAACGACTTCCCGTACAGGAAGACTGGACCATCACGAAAGCGAAAATGGGACTTACGAATAACGGAAAGTTCATGCATTGTCTGCCTGTCCGCAGAAATGTTATTGCCACAGACGAGGTGCTGGATAACCATTCCGTGATATATCAGCAAGCGGGCAACCGCGTTTTCGCCGCGCAAGCGGTACTTGAAAAGCTCCTTCAGTCATGAAAGAAGCGGTTACTGTCATAAAAATAGGGGGGAATGTACTGGATGATGAAAAAGACCTGACAACCTTTCTTAAATTATTCAGAAACATCCCGGGTAACAAAGTGCTCGTACATGGCGGGGGTAAAAAAGCTACAGAACTTTCAAAAAAACTCGGTGTTGAAGCACAGATGATCGACGGCAGGAGAATTACCGATACCGACTCACTGGCAGTAGTCACCATGGTGTACGGCGGGTTGATCAATAAAAATCTCGTGGCCCGCTTACAGGCGCTTGACATTGATGCCCTCGGACTCACCGGGGCCGATCTTAATGTTATTCCTGCCGTGAAAAGGGTTCATCCGGAGATTGACTTCGGATTTGTCGGGGATTTTCATATCCATGAGATCAATGATGAACGGATCGGCTGGCTGCTTGACAACGGGGTGACCCCGGTCTTCTGTGCGCTTACACATGACGGCAAAGGTCAACTGCTAAATACCAATGCAGATACCCTCGCCGCAGGAATTGCCACTGCCTTGTCATCCCGGTATGAAGTGTCCCTGTACTATTGTTTTGAAAAATCCGGAGTCCTGCTTGACCTGGAAAAGGATGTTCATATTCCTGAATTGTCCTATGATGCCTTCCAGGATCTCAAGGAAAAGAAAATAATCGCCGCCGGCATGCTTCCGAAACTGGATAATGCCTTCAACGCGCTTCATGGCGGTGTAAGGCGGGTGGTAATTGGCAATGTATCGAACCTTCCGGAGTTTGAAGGCACTAAACTTATTGACCCTTGACAAGTGATAAACTGATAGCGCTATTGCAACAGCTTATTGCGGTACAGTCTTTTTCACGTGAGGAAGCCGGAACGGCAACTATCCTGACGGATTTTTTTCACCAACACCAAATCAAAACAGAACGGAGTGGTAACAACGTCTGGTCTGTCCATCCGGCTTTTGAAGCGAGCCGCCCTACCCTCCTGCTTAACTCACATCATGATACGGTCCGGCCAAATGCCTCGTATTCAAGAGATCCCTATTCTCCCGATATAGACGACGGGAAATTGTACGGGCTGGGCAGCAACGATGCCGGCGGACCTTTGGTAGCCATGATAGGTGCCTTTTGTTCGCTGTATAAGGAACCGCTGGCATTCAACCTTGTCATGGCGGCCACCGCAGAGGAAGAAATAAGTGGAAAAAACGGAATTGAAAGCATTTTACCTGCCATTCCCCGGCCGGACATGGCCATCGTGGGAGAGCCCACATTACTAAAAGCCGCTGTCGCCGAAAAGGGATTGATGGTGCTTGACTGCGTCGCATCGGGTAAGCCCGGGCATGCAGCCAGGGACGAAGGGGAGAATGCTATTTACGCTGCAATGAAGGATGTGGAATGGTTCAGAACCTACAGATTTCCGGATGAATCGCCTCACCTGGGTCCGGTAAGAATGAGCGTGACCATGATCCAGGCGGGTAAACAACACAACGTGGTGCCCGATCGCTGTGAGTATGTGGTGGATGTCCGTACAACCGATCAATATTCCATGGAGGAAACACTTAACCTGATCAGGCAGCATACTTCTTCGGAAGTTACTCCCAGATCCATGCGTCTTCACCCGTCTAAACTTCCCTCAGGCCATCCGCTGGACAATGTCCTTACTGGCCTGGGAATTGAAAAATACGGCTCTCCCACTCTATCCGACCAGGCACTGCTCACGTGTCCGTCTGTTAAAATAGGACCCGGCGATTCCGCCCGGTCCCACTCTGCCGACGAATATATTTTTACCGATGAAATCAGGAAAGGCTTCGAACTCTATAAGAAAATTCTTAATAAATTATCAGACCACCTGTAACTAAATCATTATGAAACTCTGGGACAAAGGCTACAGCATTGAAGAAAAAATCACCCGTTTTACCGTGGGCGATGACCTCGATTATGACAATCAGCTGGCCCGATACGATGTGCTCGGCTCGCTGGCACATGCACATATGCTGCGTGATTGTAATTTGATAACAGCGGAGGAAGCTGAAAAACTGGAAGTGGCCCTTAATTCTATCCTGGAGGATATAGATGCTGGAAATTTCAGCATCAGCAAAGAGTATGAGGATATTCACAGCATGGTTGAATTCATTCTCACAGAGCGCACGGGTGAGGCCGGGAAAAAAATCCATACCGCCCGCTCAAGAAATGATCAGGTCCTGGTTGATCTTCACCTGTTCATCAAGGATACGCTGGATCATATTGAGGAAGGGGTTATGAAGCTGTTTGAGCAACTACTTTCCCTAAGTGAGCAACACAAGGACGTGTTATTACCCGGATATACTCATTTCCAGATCGCCATGCCCTCATCATTTGGGCTCTGGTTCGGGTCGTATGCGGAAACGCTGATTGATGATATGGAAATGATCCGGGCAGCCCGGAGAATAGCAGACCAGAATCCGCTTGGCTCCGCAGCCGGTTACGGCAGTTCGTTTCCGATAAACCGTCAGCAAACAACTGATGAACTGGGATTCCGGACGATGAAATATAACGTGGTGGCGGCCCAGATGAGCAGAGGTAAGCTGGAAAAATCAACTGCCTTCGCCCTGGCGTCGGTGGCTGGTACGCTTAGTAAAATGGCCATGGATATATGCCTGTACAACAGTCAGAATTTTGCTTTCGTATCATTTCCGGCCAGTCTGACTACTGGTTCAAGCATCATGCCGCACAAGAAAAATCCGGATGTATTCGAACTCGTACGAGGTCGTTGTAACCTTATCCAGTCACTCCCCGGGGAAATTACCCTGCTAACCAATAACCTGCCGAGCGGATATCACCGGGATTTTCAGTTATTGAAAGAGCCGCTATTCCCGGCCATTAAATCCCTGTCAGACTGCCTGGATATATCTGCCTATATGCTGGAACATATCCGGGTAAACCCGGCAATTCTCGACGATCCGAAATACGATTACCTTTATTCGGTGGAAAACGTCAACCAGGAAATTATGAACGGGCTTTCCTTCCGGGATGCATACAAAAAAGTCGGTGAGGAAGTGGAGAATGGTACATTTAAGCCTTCCAAGGATTTCAAGCATACGCATGAGGGGAGCATTGGCAATCTGTGTACTCCGGAAATACGGGCAAAAATGAAGGCAGTACTGGACAGAAATTAATTGCAGTCCCTGACCGGAAGAGCAGCACCCAGTTCTGCCGCTTTGTCCCAATCTTTTTCAGCGCCTTCGGAATCTCCATCCATACATTTCAGGCTTCCCCGGTTGACATACGCTTCTGCATAATTCGGCCGAAGCTCTATTGCTTTGTCGAAGGCCGACATTGCCTTTTTTAATTCTCCCATAAGGTAACTGGCGTAGCCCTTTTCATAATATGCCTCTGCATAATCAGGAGAAAGTTCAATGGCTTTTTCATAATCCCGGATCGCGTGATAATTATCACCACTGAGCGAGCGGCATACGCCCATGAGGTAATAAAGCTCAGGGTTTTCCGGAGTTTCAATGACTGCCTGTTCAAAAACCTCAATAGCTTTTTTGTATTCTGCCACTTCATAATAGGCATACCCTGAGTCCAGAAGAGATAATTCCTGAGCATAACCGATGGCGGATAAGAGCCACATCATACTGATCAAAAAAGCAACTTTCATTTCGGGATAACTGTTAATCGGCTCAGATAGTTCAGGATTTACTGACTATCCGGATGACAACGGATTTTGATATAGGTGTATTGCTGATCCGGGCGGCTTTCCGGGAGGGCACGAGTACATTCGCTTCAGGAAAATACGTCGCCACACATTTCTCCGGAATATCATAAGGGACAACAAGAAAGGATTTCGCGGTGCGGATTTCTCCGTCATACTCGCTTATCAAATCGACTTCGTCCAGCTTTTCCAGTCCCATTGTTTTCATATCCGGCTGACTGATAAGAATCACACGCCGTTCATTATGGATACCCCGGTACCGGTCATGTAATCCGTAAATCGTGGTATTATACTGATCATGACTACGGATAGTCATCATCAGGAATTGGCCTTCCTCCAGCATATGATCCGGCAGCTTGTTTTTTGTGAAGACCGCTTTGCCCGTCCGCGTATGAAATTCCCTGTTTCGGGCGCCGTTCGGAAGATAAAACCCACCGGCTTTACGAACGCGCTCATTATACTTTTCAAAACCCGGAATGGTGCGTTCAATGGCATCGCGGATTCTGTCGTAATCATCTGCCAAATATTTCCAGGCCACCCTGGAATCACCAGTCAGCGTAGCCCGTGCCAGTTCTGCCACAATCCTTGGCTCACTAAGCAAATGACCTGAAACCGGTGGTTTGCCGCCCTTCGACTTGTGTACTACTCCGGTTGAATTTTCAACGGTGACAAACTGTGCCTGGCCTTCCTGGTAATCCGCTTCAGTTCTTCCCAGGCAAGGGAGAATGTAGGAAACGCGACCGTGCACCAGGTGGCTGCGATTAAGCTTGGTGGAAACATGAACGGTAAGGTCACATTTCATCAGTCCACGCGCTGTTGTCTCCGTATCCGGTGCAGCCGAAAGGAAATTACCACCCAGAGCCATGAATACGTCTACCTTCCCTTCGTTCATTGCCCGGATGGCATTCACCGTATCATAGCCATCCGGCGACGGAGGCACAAACCCGAATTCCTTTTCCAGGGCGACCCCAAAGGACGGCCTGAGCCGTTCCCATATCCCCACTGTGCGGTCTCCCTGGACATTACTGTGTCCCCGAACCGGACAGGTGCCTGCACCGGGCTTACCAATGCTTCCTTTCATCAGCAACAGGTTGACCACCTCCCTGATATTGTCCACCGCATTCCGGTGCTGGGTCAGGCCCATTGCCCAGCAAACAATAATGCGTTCCTTAGCGGCCAGGAGCCCGGCCGCCTTATGTACCTGCTCTGCAGGAATCCCTGCCTGGCTGATGAGGTCCTCAAGTGAATAAGTGGCAAGATCTTCAAGCAGCGTTGAAAAACCGGTGGTATGGCTTGCAATGAAGTCATGATCAAGGACCCCCCCACCCATGGCCTCATCCTTTTCCAGGAGAATTTTCATAATTGCCTTCAACAACGGGACATCGGCATTGATGCGCACCTGCAAATAGAGATCGGTGATGGAAGTACCGCTGCTTACCAGATCTGTCGGGTGCTGAGGGTGCTTGAAACGCACGAGGCCTGTTTCGCGCAAAGGATTGACCGTAATAACTTTAGCTCCATTCTTTTTAGCTTTTTGCAGGGCAGTCAGCATGCGCGGGTGATTGGTCCCGGGGTTCTGACCCATGATCATAATCACTTCCGCTTTATAAAAATCATCCAGGGTCACGGAACCTTTCCCGATACCAACGGTTTCTGAAAGGCCGGCTCCGCTTGATTCATGACACATATTCGAACAGTCCGGCAGGTTATTCGTACCAAAATGACGTGCAAAAAGCTGGTACAGGAAAGCTGCCTCATTGCTGGTACGGCCTGATGTGTAAAAGACCGCCCGGTTCGGATCATCCAGGCGCGACAAGGTTGACCCGATATCCCCAAAGGCTTGCTCCCAGCTTACGGGCCGGTAATGATCATCACCGGGCACAAGCCGGAACGGATGGGTTATTCTCCCGCTCTTACCAAGCTCATAGTCCGACATTTCCGATAATTCCGCCACACTGTACTTCGCAAAAAAATCTTCATCCACCCGGGCCACGGTGGCCTCCTCCGCCACCGCTTTCGCCCCGTTCTCACAAAATTCAACCGTGCTTCGGTGATCGTCCGGATCAGGCCAGGCACAACCGGGGCAGTCAAACCCGTTGAACTGATTAAGTCTAAGCATAGTCCGCGTTCCATCCATGACCCCTACCTCACCGAAAATATGTTTCATGGAAGACATGATGGCCGGAATACCGCCTGAAACTTGTTGCGGCTCAGTCAGTTTGATCCCCGTAAATTTCGCAGGAGGCTGTACGAAAATTCTTTTTCCCATGGAGGTAAAATACTAAGAATAACTGAGAATCCGGGGCTGTCGTGAGGTGTCCTGAGAATAAATGAAAACAAAATTATCCCTCGAAATTTGGAAATAACTGAGCAACAGCTTTATATTTACTTTGTATTTCAAAGTACTTTTAAATATAAATAAAATGGATGAAAAATCAATTATAAATCAAACGAGTGACTGGGTTAAAAATTCGGTCATGTTAAAGTTCATCGTGATCACTATTCTCATGCTGCTCATGTTAATACCGCTCTTTATGACTAAGGATATTATTTCCGAGCGCAGGCACATGAATTCAGAAGCGATGACCGATGTCAGCGAAAAATGGGGCTGGTCGCAGGAGGTCAACGGACCCATCCTTGTAATTCCCGTGGATTACCTGGTGACTGAGAAAAAAGAAGACAAAACAGAAACCAGGTTGGAAACCAGGCATTTTACCGTTCTGCCGGAACAGCTGATTATCGACGGAGATGTAACCACCAAGAAACTGGAGCGCGGAATTTATGAAGTGGTCGTCTACAAGTCGGTGCTGGACATTAGCGGTACTTTCATAGTAAATCCTGAATTTGACTCTGCTAACCTGAACCGCATAAGGTATAACGATGCGTTTCTCACCATGGGAATCTCGGATCTGCGCGGAATTGAAAATTCTCTGGATTTTAACTGGAACAAATCTCGACAGGAAGTAAGTCCGGGAAGCAAAATACCCGAAACCATCGCCAGTGGAGTAACTATTCCAGCACCGGGGATTGAAAAAATGACAGGAAAAGTAATTCCATTCAGTATGAAATTGCACCTCCAGGGTTCAAAAAACCTTCGGTTCGTACCATTGGGTAAAACAACCAGAGTTTCACTGAAATCCGACTGGTCAGCTCCCAAATTCAACGGAAATTTTTTACCCGACAACCGGGATCTGCCGGAAACCGGAGGATTTTCTGCCGACTGGCAGGTGCTCCAGCTTAACCGAAACTATCCTCAAAGCTGGATCGGATCCATGGAGGGAAAGAAACTTAAATCCTCCTCGTTCGGGGTCGACCTGATAATTCCGCTCGATGACTATCAGAAAGCCACGCGCTCTGCGAAATATGGAGCGATGACCATCGCCCTGACCTTTCTGGTCTTCTTCCTGGCCGAGATCCTGAATAAGCGCAGGATCCATCCTTTCCAGTACGCGCTGGTCGGACTGGCCCTGTGCCTGTTTTATATACTCCTGGTTTCTTTGTCAGAATACATGGCATTCAATACCGCTTACATGCTGGCAACTTTGTCGGTTGTTTTAATGATAAGCCTGTATTCCCTCAGCGTTTTCAAGGCAAATAAACTGAGTATGATCCTGGCAGTCACGCTTACAGGAATTTACGGATTCATGTTTGTCACCCTTCAGCTCGCGGATTATGCCCTTTTGATGGGATCTGTCGGATTAACGTTAATCCTTGCCCTGACCATGTACTTCACCAGGAATATAAACTGGTATAACTTAAATATCGCCCGGGGTTAGCCTGGATATGTCATATGCCCCGGAGACATTTTCCGGGGCATATTTTTTACAACGTTTTGAAGCCAGAAGGTGTCTTTACGAAACAACCTGAATGAAAAGACATGAAAAAAATTATACTGCCCTTTGCGCTTTTACTGGGCTTACTAAGCAGTTGCTCTGAGGATCCGGTTAGTTGTTCGGACGAACAGGAGGCAGCATTAATAACTCATATGGCAGGCACCCTCGAAAATTGCGTTTGTGAAACTTCAGTTGTCCGTGGTTTATTCCTGGGAAACACGGTGTATTATTATCTGTCTACAAGTCCATTCTGTAATTCAATATCACCCCCCATACTCTACAATTGTAATGGAGATAAAATCGAACACTTCCTTTTACAGGATCAGGAGGATTTTGACAAACTGGTGAAATTTGAAGAAGTCATTTACCGGTGCAATGATTAAATTCTGCCGGCCAGATAGTTCGTACACACCGCCAACAACCATAAATCACATCAATTATTCCCTCATTTTTTAAAAATTTTGCAAAAAATCTAACATTCACTTTGATGCTAACGTATTTCCTGATACACTTGTAACGTCAATTGCTTGATTCAGGTAATTGATTTATAAAGAAGCGTGGAGAGATCAGGCTCATGGAAGCGCTAGCAACCTCCCCCAGTTGGGAACGGTGCTACATCCTGGTCTGCAAAGGTTGCAGACAAATATAAATTGAGAAACCGATGAAGATGTACCCGCAAAATTCAAGCACTTCCCGACAAGATTTATCATTCCTGTTTTCATGTTGTTGCTGTTGTTGTTAGGAGAATAATCCTTACTATCAGTTTTTCGGCCTTCAGGCCTTGCTATACCCGATTTTTTAACAACAATACGCAATAAACATGGCTCTTTATATAACATCAGAATGTATTAACTGTGCGGCATGCGAACCAGAATGCCCGAACAACGCGATCTATGAAGGTGGCGCTGAATGGCACTGGAACGACGGAACAGATCTTGAAACGGTCGAATGGGAAGACGGTTCCACGATCAGCGCAGACGAACCACAGACTCCGGTTGACGAGGAATTTTATTACATCGTCCCCGGAAAGTGTACCGAATGTATCGGGTTTCACGAGGAGCCGCAATGTGCGGCGGTTTGTCCGGTTGATTGCTGCCTTCCCGATCCGGATTACGAGGAAACAGAAGAGGAATTGCTGGCGAAGAAAGAGTGGCTGCATCTGTAATTTTTTTACTATTTATGTCTAAACAAAAACCATCTAAACATTTTGAAACCCGGGCGGTGCGCACGCAAACGGCAAGTGACCTTCACCGTGAGCATTCGGCGCCTATTTTCATGACCTCCAGCTTTACATTTGAAAGTGCCGAGCACGCGCGGGCTACTTTCGCAGATGAAGTGGAAGGTAATATCTACTCCCGGTTTTCCAATCCTAACAGCAACGAGCTGATTGAGAAACTGTGCCTTCTGGAAGATGCGGAAGACGGGCTGGGCACTGCCTCCGGAATGGCCGCTATGTACAGCAGCATGGCCGGACTCCTGGAACATGGTGATCATGTTCTTGCCTCCAGGTCTCTGTTCGGTTCGACACACCAGGTGCTTACCCAGATTTTCCCTAAGTGGGGTATCAGCCATTCCTATGCCGACATTGACAAGCCGGAACAATGGGAATCACTGATCAGACCTGAAACAAAAATCATTTTCGTTGAAACTCCTTCCAACCCGGGGCTGGACCTGATTGATCTGGAGTGGCTTGGACAGCTGGCGCGCGAGAAGGAGCTTATACTGATTGTGGATAATTGTTTTGCCACACCCTATTTGCAGCAGCCGCTCAGTTATGGAGCTCATATCGTTTGTCATTCTACCACGAAGTTCATTGACGGACAGGGGCGAACGGTTGGCGGAGCTATTGTAGGGGATGCTGACCTGATCGGAAAAATCAGGTTTTTCTGCCGGCATACCGGACCAAGCATGTCTCCTTTCAATGCATGGATCTTATCTAAAAGCCTTGAAACACTGGCGGTTCGTATGGACAGGCATTGTGATAACGCACTGCAAATCGCAAAGCATTTTGAAGGGCATGATCAGATTGAAAAAGTAAGGTATCCGTTTCTGCCTTCCCATCCCCAGTACCAGCTGGCCCGGAAACAGATGCGGCACGGAGGCGGACTTCTCACCATGGAGGTCAAAGGCGGTCTGGAACGTGGTCGCAAATTTCTGGACAGCCTTAAAACGCTGTCCCTGACGGCCAATCTGGGTGACACCAGGACGATCGCAACGCACTCTGCCTCCACAACACATTCGAAACTTACTGCGGAGGAGCAACTGGCAGTAGGAATCACTCCGGGACTGGTACGGATTTCGGTCGGACTGGAGCACCCTGACGACATAATTCAGGATATTGAAAACGCACTAAAACTGACTAAAAACGCATTAACCCTGACTAAATGATACTAAGGTGTAAACAAATTATTTGTTGTCTTTGCGCGGACATGTGTATGTGTCCCGGACGTCACCCCTGTATCCCGCCAGGTAATTAGCATAATACCATTATTACACTAAAAGGCCTCTGGGATACTCTCAGAGGCCTTTTTTTATCTACAACAAACCTCAAACGCATGAAACAAGAAACAAAAACCAGCATCGATCCGAACGCAGCCCGGGATATTACCGAGCTTCGTGAGCGGATCACGGAATTCAAAAAAGGTACAATTCCCGAAGAAAGATTTAAGGCCTTCCGGCTTACACGGGGGGTATACGGGCAACGTCAGCCCGGGGTACAAATGTTCAGAATAAAAATTCCGGGTGGCGGGATCACTTCCGCACAGCTTGAACGAATTGCCGACTTGTCTGACAGCTACACCAATGGAAACCTACACCTGACCACGCGGCAGGATATTCAGCTTCATTATATACACCTGGAAGATACGCCGGACTTATGGCATCAGCTGGAGGAAGTGGATATCACCACAAAGGAAGCCTGCGGTAATACGGTACGGAACATCACTGTTTCCGCCCTGGCCGGTGTAGATCCTGACGAACCCTTTGATGTGACCCCATACGCACTGAGCACCTTTAGGTATTTTCTCCGGAACCCGGTGTGCCAGGAAATGGGAAGAAAGATAAAGATTGCCTTTAGTTCAGGCAATAAAGATACTGCGCTCACCTTTCTGCATGATTTCGGCTTTATACCGAAGCTAAGGGATGGTGTTCGCGGGTTTGAGGTTTTCGTAGGGGGTGGCCTGGGTGCGCAGGCCATTCCCGCACGAAAAGCGTTTGATTTCCTCGAAACCAATCAGCTGATTCCATTTCTGGAAGCGGCACTGCGTGTTTTTGACCGGTATGGTGAGCGGGAGAAGAGGTTTAAAGCACGCCTGAAATTTCTGACCGATGAAAAACGCGGCATCGGGCTTGAAAAATTCCTTCAGCTTGTTGAAGAAGAGTGCAATGCACTGAAAAACAAGCGGGTGGAAATCGAGGCAGAGGAACTCACATTCTCCCGTCCTGACCCGGTAGACCATATCGAAGCACCGGAAACTGAAGAATATAAGCTCTGGCTCAGGACAAATGTCGTTCCCCAGAAACAGGAAGGGTTAAATGTGGTAAAACTCCAGATTCCGCTCGGAGATTTGTCATCCGATAACGCCAGGGCGGTGGCCAACCTGGTCCGGGTATTTGGCAGCAGCCAGATGCGTATTACTATTGGCCAGGGCCTTTACCTGCTCCATATTCCAACCGGATCCCTGCCCGCCCTTTATGCGGAACTGGATAAGCTGAATCTGGCCAAATACGGTGCGGAGACACTCGCAGATATAACTGCCTGCCCGGGAACTGATACCTGCAATCTCGGTGTTACCAACAGCACAGCGATTTCAAATGTACTGGAAGATGTAATCCGCAAGGAATACCGTGACTTTGTAACCGAGCACGATATCCATATAAAAATCAGCGGATGCATGAATTCATGCGGTCAGCATATGATCGCCAACATCGGCTTTCACGGGAGCTCGATCAAACACGACAACAAAGTGGTGCCGGCACTGCAGGTTGTTATAGGTGGCGGAATTGCGGCCGATGGGGAAGGACTGATCGCAGATAAGATCATTAAACTGCCCACCAAACGAATCCCTGATGCAATCCGGCTGATACTTGATGATTACGCGGCCTACGAGGCAGAGGAAGAATATTTCAATCGCTACTATCAGCACAAAGGCAAGCGCTACTTTTACGACCTGCTCAAATCCCTGGCAAACCTGGAAACGCTGGAACCGGATGATTATATCGACTGGGGAGAAGAACTCACCTTTACACCTGAAATAGGAGTCGGAGAATGTGCGGGCGTCATGTACGACGTCGTGGGAACTATTATCCAGGATGCCCGTGACAAAGTAACTGCAGCCCACGGCTCGCTCAGTGAGAACAGGCTCGCGGATGCTACCTATCATGTGTATAGTGCCTTTGTGATAGGCGCTAAAGCCCTGTTACTAAGCATTGACGTACACTGCAATACCCACATCGGGATTATTCAGGATTTTGACAAGCATTTTGTTGAAACAGGATTGTTCAATTTTCACCCGTCCTTCCAGGAAGTTGTCCTTCAGAAGGAAGCGTATAATGAGAAACGGACACATACCTACCTGAAAAACGCAGAATTGTTCCTGGAAGACGTGATCAGATACCGTCAGAACCAAACGGAGCAACATGGTGAAAAAGAAGTTATCGGAAATTACTATAAAGCCTGAAGCAATGAAAAATGCAAAATTAACGTTAGTGGGAGCCGGACCGGGAGATCCGGAACTTATCAGCCTGAAAGGAATTAAAGCGCTGCAGGCGGCAGATGTAATTCTTTACGACGCACTGGTGCATCCTGACCTGCTGGAATACGCCAAACCGGGGGCCCGTGTGGAATATGTGGGGAAACGTGCCGGAAGGCATTCATTCAGCCAGAAGGAGATCAATGAACGGATTGTTGCGGCTGCCCTTCGGGAAGGTCATGTTGTCCGTCTCAAAGGCGGGGATCCGTTCATTTTCGGTCGTGGAAAAGAGGAAATGGAATATGCGGAGACATTTAACATCCCCTGCACATGCATACCCGGAATTTCGAGTATTACCCTGCCCGGTCATTACGGGATCCCCCTTACCAGAAGAGGAATCAACGAAAGCTTCTGGGTGGTAACGGCAACGACCAGCAACGGCGAGCTCTCCGCGGATGTACACCTTGCAGCGCAATCTTCCGCCACCGGTGTGTTCCTGATGGGACTTCGCAAAATTGAACAGATAACGGAAGCTTACCGTAAAGCAGGGAAAACTGATACTCCGGCTGCTATTATTTCGAAGGGAAGCCTTCCTGAAGGGGAAGTCTATTACGGAAGTGTAGATAACCTCGTGGAAATACGTGAGCATTACAAGCCAGAATCACCGGCATTGGTTATCATCGGCGATGTGGTCGGAACACACCCTCATTTCTACCAGGTAATTAAACGTTTGAAAGATGAACACCTCAACAGAAGGTAATCCTTTATTTCCGGTTTTTCTAAAACTGCAGCAATTCACCACCCTGGTCGTGGGAGGTGGTGCGGTCGGACTGGAAAAGGTAGAGGCCTTACTGAAGAATGACCCAAAGGCACGGATCAGGCTGGTGGCCCCGGAAATCCGCGATGAGCTAGCCAGCCTGAGTAAGCAGCACCAGATCAGTTTATTTTACAGGGCATTCCGGGAGAATGATCTGGAAGGTGCGAGACTGGTCATCCTGGCAACTGATTCACGGGAACTTCACACGTACATCCGGGAGCAGGCGCATCGAAGAAATTTGCTGGTGAATGTGGCTGATACGCCGGATCTGTGTGATTTCTACCTGGGAAGTACCGTGAAAAAAGGAGATCTGAAAATTGGAATCTCCACCAACGGAAAAAGTCCGACACTGGCAAAACGCATCAGGGAGGTCCTTGAAGATATTTTGCCGGATGAAACCCAGTCACTCCTGGATAACCTTAAAAATATCCGCGATCAGCTTAAGGGCGATTTTACTGAAAAAGTGAAAAAACTGGATGAGATAACCAAAACACTACGTACCTGACTGTGTAGCTTCAGGATTAGGAAACAACTTACCCGCATCTTCAGCCTCCCGGGGAATGAGACAGGTAAAGTCCTTTTCCACCAGAATTTTCAGGGTCTCACTTCCCTTAAGCTGCTGCCGGCCTTCCAGACCGACCTGGTCTGTTGTTGCCCAGCGCCGGCCATCCTGAAGGGGAAGGTATACGGTAATTTCCGAGCCATCAAAGGTAGCTGAGATATGATCCTGTTCCATAAATCGCAATGAATAATAAAGCTGACTGTCACCAAAGCCAATGTGGTCTGAAACTTTCCCTGACTCCATAATTTCCTGCACTTCAGGCACATTTAGCCTCAGCCGGAGACTGTTTCCTAATATTCTGATCTTCATATAAAATTAATTCGTTCAGGCGATGTATAACAATTAAAAGAATTTTGCCGGACAAAGCCAATCAGGGTAATCCCTGTTTCTTCGGCCAGCGAAACGGCCAGACTGCTGGGAGCACCCACCGCCGCCACTACCGGGATTCCTGCGCGCGCAGCCTTCTGGATCAATTCAAAACTGGTACGTCCGCTCAGCATTAAAAATCCCTCAGACAAAAAAACAGGCGTCTGCCAGCCTGCCCCGATCAGTTTGTCCAGGGCATTATGTCTCCCCACATCTTCCCGCAACATCAATAATTTTCCGTCCCTGTCAAACAAGCCTGCAGCGTGTAATCCGCCGGTATGCTCAAAAACCTGCTGACCAGCCCGCATTGTTTCCGGAGCCTTCGCGATCACATCGGAATTGATCTTCAGATCGGACGTGACAGGCAAGCAGCTTACACGAACCGCTTCGAGGCTGCTTTTCCCGCAAACCCCACAGCTTGAGGTCGTATAAAAATTTCGTTCCAGCTGACTTTTTGAAAAACGGCACGCAGGATCCAGGATTGCGCGAATCACATTCTCCCGTTCCTCCTTTTTTGTATTTTCGCAATAACGGACAGCTACCAGGTCTTCAGGAGAATTTATTATCCCTTCCGCAAAAAGGAAACCGGCAGCGAGCTCGTCGTCATTTCCAGGTGTGCGCATAGTGACTGCCAGGCGCAATTCCTGTCGTTGCTCTTCCGGGCCATACTCGAGGCGGATCTCGAGAGGTTCTTCAGCGGCAACAATGTCACGCTGTTCCCCTGACTTTCCGGGGCGGATCACCCGGACCGGTGACACGCGCAATCCCATCAGGACAACCCGCTAATCACCCCGTCATTCGTAATATCCATGCCTGTGGCCGCCGGTGCATTTGGCAACCCGGGCATCCGCAGCATGTTGCCGGTGATAGGGATGGTAAATCCGGCGCCGGCAGCAATTTCTATCTCACGTACGGTAATGGTAAAATTCTGCGGACGGCCCAGGGCTTTCGGATCGTCACTGAACGACTTTTGTGTTTTGGCAATGCAAACAGGTTTATCGCTCAGTCCAAGCCGTTCTATTTTATGCAGGTTCTGACGGGCTTTCGGAAGATACTCCACATCCCTCGCGCCGTATACTTTCCGGCAAATCGCGTCAATCTTATCTTTTACCTGCCAGTTCCAGTCATAGAGAGGTTTGTATTTTCCGGAGAATGAATCAGCTTCTTCTGCAACAAGATGCGCGAGTTCTTCTGCTCCCTCCCCTCCTTTTTCCCAGCTCTCGGAAACTGCAACTTTAATTCCCTGTTTCCTGCACCAGTTGATCAGTATCTCTATCTCATCCTCATGATCTGTTATGAATTTATTGAGGGACACCACCCCGGGCAGGCCATAGGTGCGGATATTCTCCACGTGCTTTTCCAGGTTGGAAAGCCCTTTCACCAGGGCGACCGTATTGGTTTCAGTAAGCTCGCCAAGTGGTTGTCCACCATGGTATTTCAGGGCCCGGATGGTTGCCACAAGTACAACCGCATGGGGAGTAATCCCGCTGTACCCGCATTTAATATTCAGAAATTTCTCGGCACCCAAATCTGCCCCGAAGCCGGCCTCTGTCACTACGTAATCTGTAAGTGACATGCCCATTTTTGTAGCGATTACTGAATTTGTCCCCTGGGCAATATTGGCAAAGGGTCCGCCGTGAATAATTGCCGGGTTGCCTTCCAGGGTCTGGACAAGATTCGGCTTAATTGCATCCTTCAGCAAAATAGCCATAGCACCCTCTGCTTTCAGGTCCCGGGCGAATACCGCTTTCCCGTCGAACGTATCACCTATATAGATATTCCCAAGCTTCTCCTTCAGTTCGTCCATATTATGCGCCAGGCACAAAATGGCCATTATCTCGGAAGCAGCTGTAATATTAAAACCTGTTTCCCGCATAATTCCCCCCGGCTTGCCTCCCATGCCGGATACGATATTTCTCAGGGACCGGTCATTCATATCCATCACACGCTTCCATTCGACTGTCCTCGGATCAATATTGAGATTACCGGAAGGTGACTGGATATTATTATCAATCAGCGCTGAGAGAAGGTTGTTTGCCTTTTCGATCGCGGCAAAATCACCAGTGAAATGCAGGTTAATATCTTCCATAGGTACCACCTGCGAATAACCTCCGCCAGCAGCCCCGCCTTTCATACCGAAAACCGGACCAAGAGATGGCTCACGCAGTACCACGGTGGTCTTTTTACCGATCCTGTTCATCGCTTCTGTCAGGCCGATTGAGGTGGTCGTCTTACCCTCACCGGCAGGTGTGGGAGTCATGGCCGTTACTAGGATCAGTCTGGATTTACTGATTTTATCCTCATCCATAAGGTTCAGTGGTAGTTTCGCCTTGTATTTTCCGTACAGTTCGAGGCTGCTTTCGTCAACCGCGACCGAACCGGCAATTTCGGATATATGCCGGAGTTTTACTGACTGGGCGATCTTGATATCGCTTGGAATCGATGTCATAGGTTTCCTTGTATCTTTGTAGGGCTAAATTTACAGGATTACACTAAAAAACGCCTGAAGCAACCAATTTTCCTCATGGATTTCCAATTCAAGCAATTCAGTATCAAACAGGACCAGGCAAGCATGAAAATTGGCACCGACGGAGTGCTACTTGGCAGCTGGGCCGGCGCTGCAGGTGCAAAACGCGCATTGGATGTTGGTACCGGAACAGGGTTGATCGCGCTGATGTTGGCACAAAGGTTCCCGGAACTGCAGGTGACCGCTATTGAACCAAATTCGGCTGCTTTCCATGAGGCACTGGAGAATTTCAGGCGGAGTCCATGGGAGGACAGGCTTTCCTGTAAGAAAATAAGACTTCAGGATTTTGAGAATGAGGTAAAATATGACCTGATCGTATCCAATCCTCCATTTTATGCGGCAGAAACCTTCTCTGCAGATCCGGGCAGAAGCCAGGCCAGGCATTCTTCGCATTTACCTGTTCCCGACTTTCTGAGGGGAGTAAATCGACTGCTTTCGGAAGATGGCCGGTTTCAGGTCATTCTCCCGGAACAGAGTGCCATATCATTCATTTTACAGGCAGGAACATTTAATTTATTCCTTCAGAAACAGGTTTTGATCAGTCCGCTTACAGGAACACCCCCCAACAGACGCATGCTTTCATTGGGAAGAAACCGCTCTCAAACCAGTCAGCGTGAACTTTCAATACGTGATCCGAATGGATATTCTGTCGAATACCGTAACCTGACCAGGGGCTTTTACACCATGTTTTAGCCCGTGAAAAACGTCGTTTTTATGCCCTACTTGCTTGTTTAACAAATAATTAATATTACATATATCAAAAATTATCAATTCCTTCTTATATCTTTGCAACGATAACAGGGCTGAATGAATTAGCCTGATTGCAGATACACACCTCGATTAGCTACTTCCCCAGACTCTCTTATCATTATTTATTACTTATTATTTTCTTTTAAAATGAACATTTTCGTAGCGAAGTTAAACTTCAAAACAACCAGTGAAGCACTCCAGCAGTGTTTCGAAGAGTATGGTGAGGTATCATCTGCCAAAGTGATATTTGATCGTGAAACTCAAAGATCAAAAGGATTCGGGTTTGTTGAAATGCCTGATGACGAAGCAGCCGAGCAAGCAATCCGTGAACTGAATGAGAGTGAGTTCGATGGACGTACCATCGTCGTAAAAAAAGCAAGACCTAAGACGAGCAATTACTGATTAATTCATAAACAGTTTTATGAAATCCCTTCCCTTAGAACCGGAAGGGATTTTTTTATGCCATATTATTCAGAATTACAGAAACGGCAGCAGGGAGGTCTTCGGCAAAGTAATCAGCATGCTGGCTGTTTTTATAAATGACCTGGATGGTCTTCATCCCCATTTTCCTGGCTGGAATGAGGTCACGGTCCTTGTCCCCCACCATCCAGCAGGCAGCCGGATCCGGTCCGAATTTAGCCATAGCTTTTTCAAATAAGAGGCTGCCCGGTTTTCTGGAGAGCGATTCCGAAACACTCGGATGTCCGGGTGCATAATAAAATGCTTCAATCAGCCTGTCGCAGGCTGACTGGATCTTCCGGTGGCAGGCGCGCATATCCTCACGCGTGTACAACCCCTGGGCTATTCCAGACTGGTTGGTGATTACAGCAATCCCGAATCCCGCATTGTGCAGTTCCTTCAGCGCTTCAGGCACACCGGGCAGAATTTTCAGATTCTCCGGGGTATAAACATAATCGGGGCTGTCAGCATTGAGTACACCATCACGATCCAGTAGCACATAAGGTTTTTTCTGCATGAGGCAAAAGTATGGGTGGTGTGCTTATTTAGCAAGGGCATACAGCAATCCTGGCGTCCCTTTGTCCGCATAGTAAGTATAATTCCCACAATATCACATCATTAAACAGCCTTACAGGGTATCCGCTTCAGGCAGGATCTGCCATATCCACAGAAATTTGTGGAAAAACAATTAAGAAATTGTGGATAATTCAACGAAAACGATTGCGGAAGTTTCCGTGATTAATTATTATTTTAGATGACTTTATTCTCATTTCATGTACAACGATTCTCTCGTCATCATCCCTACCTATAATGAAAAGGAGAATATCGCGGACATAATTAACGCGGTCTTTTCACTTCCTAAGTCATTTGATATACTCATTATTGATGACGGTTCGCCGGACGGAACTGCCTCCATTGTAAAATTCCTGCAAAAAGAAACAAAAGAACACCATAAGCTGCACCTGATCGAACGGAATGACAAGCTTGGACTTGGAACCGCTTACCTGACAGGTTTCAAGTTCGCATTGGACAACGGGTACAGGTACATATTTGAAATGGATGCCGACTTCTCTCATAACCCGGGCGATCTTCAACGGCTCTATGAGGCATGTGCGGTGGAAGGGTATGATATGGCGATTGGGTCGCGGTATGTATCCGGTGTCAACGTAATTAACTGGCCGATGGGACGGGTGATCATGTCCTACTTTGCCAGCTATTACGTACGTTTTATTACAGGAATGCCTATCAATGATACCACGGCAGGATTTGTGTGTTTTAACCGAAGAGTACTGGAACGCATTGACCTGGACAAGATCAGGTTTATAGGATATGCTTTCCAGATTGAAATGAAATTTACGGCACTGATGCATGGGTTCAGGTTAATGGAAGTACCGATCGTTTTCACAGATCGTACGCGGGGTAAATCCAAGATGTCCGGATCTATTTTCAAGGAGGCCTTTTTCGGGGTAATCCAGATGAAGGTATACAGTTATTTTAAGAAGTATATGCCAGCCTATTCCGCATCTCCACAATCAGTCAAGGCTTAATTTCCAGTCCGCCGTATAGCTTACACGTCCCTCGTCCAGTAATTCACGGATCACCTCCAGCACTTTCTTTTCCTCGTCCATACTGAATTGGGAAACCACGTGCTCAACGGACAGATCTTCCCCGGCAAGCATTTCCATAATGTGGTCATGCATAATTCTGTCTTCTTCAACTTCGATCTTATGCTTGCGTTCAAGGCAGATATCACAAACCCCGCAGGGCTGGCTCTTTTCCTCACCAAAATAATGGCTGATAAACAAGGACCGGCATTGTTTTGTATTCACTACATACGCAATCATTACTTCCATTTTCTCCTTTGCATGGTCCCGCCGTTCAGCCAGTCGTTTGAGATCAAGTGGCAACCGGTTAACATCATGACGTGGCTGCAGAAAGATTACCTGCGGCTTCTCTTTTCGGGGGTCATACGAGATGATCCCTGCTTCATCAAGCTGCTGTAAGAAACGTACGACTTCGTTAAGGCCAGTATTAAGAACGGAGGCAATCTGCGATTCATCCACATTGGCAAAGTGACTCATCATTTCACCCCCGTAAATACGCAGAATTGCTTTTATGCAGGGCTCATGAACAGCGTGAGCGATCTCATACTTATATAATTCGGTCTTGTTTACCATAAACATCACCCTGGACGGATTATGCAATCCTTCATTAAGCTGCAACAGCCCTTGTTCTTCCAACCTTTTGAGTGCATGATAGGCCTGAAGCGGCTCAAAACTGTAAGTACCTGCAAACTGACCCAGATCAAAATCAAAGGACTTTTCCAGTCCGCTGCCAACGGCAAGTTTCAGGTGATTAGCCAGTGCCTGGTATACCCTTTTCAGGTAATCCGGTTCCGGATACTGCAGGTCAAGCTGCTTCTGGATCAGCTCACTATCAAGTTTCGTGAACAATAAAACGGCAAATGAGCGCTTGCCATCCCGCCCTGCCCTTCCGGCTTCCTGGTAATAAGATTCCATATCCGGCGGAATTTCGTAATGCACCACTGTGCGTACATCAGCTTTATTGATCCCCATTCCAAATGCGTTGGTCGCTACAATCACCCGTTTTCGGCCACTAACCCACTCATGCTGCCGTGCCGAACGCTCTTCCGGACTTAGCCCGGCATGGTACCAGGTGGCATCAATGCCACGTGAAATCAGCAACCGGGCCAGATCGGCCGTTCCTTTCCTGGATCGAACATACACAATGGAAGTACCAGGAACTTTAGTCAGGATTTCGAGCAATTTTCCGTCCTTGTCATCCTCTACCCTCACCGCATAGGAAAGATTAGGGCGTGCAAAGGATCGCTGGTAAATTTTTACATTATCCAGAAGGAGCCTTGAGACAATATCTTTTTTTACCGGCGGGGTAGCCGAGGCAGTCAGGGCAAGAAACGGTGCGGGTTCTGAAAGGTAATCACGGATAGAAGCAATCTCCAGATAAGCCGGACGGAAATCATACCCCCACTGAGAAATGCAATGCGCTTCATCAATCGCAACCAGGCTGACACTCATTTTTGACACACGTTCCCTGAACAACTCTGACTTAAGTCGCTCAGGGGACAGATACAACAGCTTTATATTGCCGTAAATACAATTATCCAGCGTTATATCAATTTCTTTCCTGGAAAGTCCGCTGTGAACTGCCTCTGCCCTTACTCCAAGCAACCGAAGTTGTTCAACCTGGTCATGCATGAGGGCGATCAATGGCGTAATAACAAGCACAATACCTTCCCTCGCCAGGGCCGGTACCTGGTAACAAATCGATTTACCACCACCGGTTGGTAATACGGCAAGGACATCCCTGCCAGATAAAACCGAATTCACAATATCCTCCTGGGCCGGACGGAAATGTTCGTAACCAAAAACCGACCGAAGGATCTCACGTGGTTCCATTTTACCAGGTAAGGTTTTCCTTATTCAAAAAACTGGCAATCCCTTTCCGGCAATCGGCATTATCCCTGGCTTCTGCATTTTTCTCCGATGCATAGTCGAGTGCATCCTCCAGCGACATGGAGGGGACCTTTGCCAGCATGGATTTGACCATGGACATACTCTGTCTGCTGTTGCCTGATATGAGTTTTTCTGCCTGCCGTTCCACCCGTTCATCCAGATCCCCGGCATCCACGCACTCCGTAGCTAACCCGACGGCTACTGCTTCTTCCCCGGATATCAGGTCCCCGGAAAGCAGCAGGTTCCTTGCTGCAGTTTCTCCCATCTTTCGAACCAGAAAAACGGTCACAAGGGCAGGTACAAACCCGATCTTCACTTCTGTATACCCAAACTTTGCCTCAGGCACAGTATAGACAAAATCACATACGGTAGCTAATCCGCAGCCACCGGCAATCGCATGTCCGTGAACTTTGGATATTACCGGTTTCGACAAAGTGTATATCTGGTAGAACAATTCCTTGAGGTAACGTGAATCCTCCAGGTTCTCGGAATAGGAGTTTCCCTGTAATTGCTGCAGATAGGCAAGGTCAGCTCCTGCGCAAAAAGCCTTTCCGGTTGCTTCCAGGATGACGACTTTGACCTGCTCGTCCCTAGCGGCTTTATGAAAAGCACTTTTCAATTCACCAACCAGTTCCTGGTTCAGGGCATTTCTTTTCTCCGGCCTGTTAAGCGTTATATACGCCTTGCGTTCACTGACCCGGTAATTCACAATCTCACTCATGGACAATTCAGTTTCATAAAATAATTCTTTCCCGGGTTCGAGATAAAGTGTATCAGACAAATCACCTTTTCTGATCACTACACTCCCAGGGCCTTTTGGAAAATTATCTGATTTCGGGGAGAATACCATATTCAGCCTTCCAAATTTTAGGATGCGGGGAATGGCAGCCAGTGAATCACGGAGAGTATCCGGCCTGTGTATTCCATGTGACACAAACCAGGGTGTGATCTGCCTTGTGGCCCACAAGTCCTCTCCCTGCTTACTGCCAGTGAGCAACACCCCCCTCTCACCATAGATTAAGGCGGTATAGGTATTTTTCCCGTCAAAGAACAGTGCCATTTTGTTTTCAGCGCCTGATGAATGAAGTCCCGCCCAAAGGAACCAGCCAGGGATCAGAACCATAACCGCATATAACGCGGTAAGTGAAGGACGAAGCATTAGCTTTTTTAACAAAAGGACCAGAAAGGGCAACGGGAGGATCAGGTACCACGGCCAGTGAACCTCCGGAATATGCCCGTAAGGAATGGCTGCAATCCAGGTCAGGATAATTTCATTCCAGTTAAGAACATGTGTGATCAGGAGAATGATATACTCCTGCAGCGATGGAAAGCCGGCAAGCAGGAACAATATTACCACCAGTAGCAACAGGACAAATGCGCCAGGCACCACTACCATGGCTGCCAGCCAGAATGTGAGAGAAAGCTGGCCAAACAAGGCAATCGTGAGCGGCAGAGTAGTAAGCTGAACCGATAACGACATGGAAATATTTTTAAGGAAGTAATCAATAACGGCCAACCGGTGATTCATCCATCGATCAAACAGCGGCATAAAAAGTACAATCCCGGCCATAGCAAGGAATGATAATTGAAACGAAAGATCGAACAACTGGAAAGGATCCGCCATCAGCATGACGAATGCGGTCAGAAACAAAACATGCGGCAGCGGATTTGGGCGCTGAAGCAATTTACCTATGAGGTACAAGCCGGCAAAAATTACCGCCCGGATAACGGATGGCGTGAAATTGGCAATGGCAGCATAAAGGATGAGAAGCGTAAGGCAGATGACCCATCTGATAACCGGCCACGGTGCATAATTTGGCAACAGGTAAAAGAATGCTGAAATAAGCATAAATATCAAGCCGACATGCAACCCGGAAACGGCCAGTACATGCATTGAACCGGTGACCGAATATATATGCCGCAACTCCTGATCCAGGTTATTTTTATCTCCCAATACCATGGCGCTGAGCAGGCCGGCGTGACGCTGATCCGGAATCCATCGCCGGATAGAAGAATGGATTTCCTCCCTGAGCCGGACACGGAAAGTTGACAGTCCGTCATCCTGCACAGCCAGGTAATATTCTCCTGAATCCAGAAATAATTGTCCGCCGATATGATGGTCATGCAAATATTTGGCATAATCAAAAGCATATGGGTGAAGGGGTGATACAGGCTGAATAACCGGAGACTGAAAAAATATTTTCATTCCCGGTCGAACAGAGCTGTCGCGGAAATAGACATGTATCCGTCTGATGTCCCGTTTCCAGTACCGGCCTTTAGAAGCCAGCAGTATGGCTCCGTACCTGTCATACACTTTTCCGGATTTTTCATGACCTGTGATCTGAATCATCCCGGCCTGCACGCCGGGACGAACGGAACGCAATTCATGAAATGAATACATGCCGTATCCCAGCAGGAACATTAGGATCCACAGCAGTACCGGTAACCTGGTTTGAAATATCAGAATAGAAAGATAGACCGCCAGTAAAAAGGCAATCAGCCCGGATACATGGCCAATAATTGGAAAACAGGAAGCCGCATAGATCCCTCCGGCGTATAAGAAAAGGAACCGCGAAAAGGGGATGGAAAGCCAGCGCATTCAGGCAAGAAAATGCCCGTCGCGGTCATTACTTCAATTCCATGCGCTGATGTTTGATATCGCACTCCATGAAGATGTCTCCGACGGAAGTAAACCCGAATTTTTCATATAACGGGACGGCGTCAACCTGGGCATTCAGGTACATCGGCAAGTCGTTGTCATCCATCCTGATATCATCGATAACCGACCTTACCAGGGCCATGCCCACCCCTTTTCCGCGAAATTCCTTCAGCACGGCAAAGCGCTCCAGCTTACAGCCTTCTCCCGTTTTTCTCCACCGGGCAGCGCCGCAAGGCTCATCCTCAAGGAATGCCAGAAAATGAACAGATTCCTTTTCAAACTGGTCAAACTCTTCCTCCTCCGGTACCTGCTGTTCATCCATAAACACGATCCTGCGGATCTGAAATGCCCTCATCAGGTCCTGTTCGTCATTAATTTTCCGGATAGTAATCATCCTCTTTTGATATGTTGCTCCTCGTGTTTGTCGTAGGCAGTAATAATATCCTTGACAATCTTATGGCGGACGACATCCTTACCGGTCAGGTTGACAAAACCAATTCCTTCCACATCCTTGAGGATCTGCGTTGCCTCAATCAGGCCGGATTTCTGCTTTTTCGGCAGGTCGATCTGCGAGACATCACCGGTAATGATCACTTTTGACTGCGGACCCATCCGGGTCAGGAACATTTTAATCTGCATGGGGGTGGTATTCTGGGCTTCATCCAGGAGAATAAACGCATTATTGAGCGTACGACCCCGCATATAGGCAAGCGGAGCAATCTCAATCACATTATTCTCCATGTAATAGCGCAGCTTCTCCCCGGGAATCATATCGAACAGGGCATCATAAATTGGCCGCAGGTACGGATCCAGCTTCTCCTTCAGGTCACCGGGCAGGAACCCCAGGGTCTCTCCTGCCTCCACAGCCGGGCGGGTAATGATGATCTTTTTGACCTGCTTGTTTTTCAGCGCCTTCACGGCCAGAGCCACCGAAATATACGTCTTTCCTGTACCGGCCGGACCAAGTGCAAAAACCAGGTCATTCTGGCCGACCGAATAAACCAGTTTCTGCTGGTTGATGGTCTTGGGCTTAATCGTCGACCCGCGGGTACCGTAGATAAGTACCTCCTCCTTGTCGGGAAGTTCCGCCTCCGCCTCCTTTGCCAGGTAATTCTGTACATTCTCCTCCGTCACCTTTCCGTACTTGTGATAATGCTCTATGAGCATATTCAGCACATCATTGATCTGAAGGATCTCCGTGGTTGACCCCTTGATACGAATTTCATTTCCCCTTGAAACGATCTTACTTTTTGGAAATGCAGATGCTACTTCGTTTATATTCTTGTTCTCCACCCCGAGAAAATCGATCAGGGAAACATTATCCAGCGTAATTACTTTTTCTACCAAACGCGATTAAATCTTTTTGTGAGTATTTCTATCCATTTCAGGCTAAAACAGGGCTTACAGTAAATGACCCTCACCGCCTGATTTAATTTACGTGTTCCGTTAATCAAAGATATGGATGAATTTAAATTTATTCATTTTCTTCCTGATAAGCTGAGGAATACCCGGAAATGTAACATTTAATTCAGGTATCGCCTCTGAAGATCACGTGTGACCAAGCCCGGTCAATTGAGGTGACGCACCATGATCTTTCACTGAAAAAAAAATTTCCGGCCGAACCTAAGGAATCATCACATTTCCTTAGTAATGGCCGAAATTTAGCTATTTTTGCCTGCAGATTTCGGGTGACCGAATGTGCCTCTGACGGGCACAGTTAAATAACTGATTAAAACGAGAATGTCGCAAATCCTATGGCGATAATCACCTTACTTACAGATTATGGAGAAAGTGATCATTATGTTGCCGCTGTCAAGGCAAAGATCCTTTCCATTAATCCGGTGATTCGCATTGTGGATATCACGCACCAGGTTCCTTCCTGTGACATTGCTTATGGAGCCCAGGTACTGAAAAGCGTTTTTCAGCACTTTCCGCGGGGTACGGTTCACCTGGTGGGCGTGAACGACAATGGCCAGGCGGGCGACCGCTTTATCGCCTTACAACTGGAGGGACATTATTTTGTGGGACCGGATAATGGTTTCTTTGGATTGCTGAGTGATCAGCTGGCAAATTATGCTGTTGATATCAATATGCTTAAACCCATTGACACTACTTTTCCGGGCCGGAGAATACTGGCGCCGGTTGCGGCACAGCTGGCAAGCGGCAAAGCACTGACCGACCTGGGCCCGAAAATCGATGAATACAAACGAATGCTCCCGCGCCAGGTAAAAGCAAATAAATCCCTGATATCCGGACATGTGGTAAAAGTGGATCATTATGGAAACCTGGTAACGAACATAGAAAAACGGGCATTCCAGGTGTTGTGTAAAGACAGGCCCTTTACAATCAAGGTGGGTCGCGAGTCTGTGAGCAGGATCCAGAATCAGATCTGGCAGGTCGAGGCCGGGGACCTTTTCGTGATGTTTAATGACCTCGGATACCTGGAAGTCGGAATTAACCAGGGGAATGCAGAAGAACTGCTCGGTGTGGGGTACGACAGTCCTGTATTGCTAAAATTTGAAGGAGAATGAGGCTCATACGAATCGTACGCATGACTTTTCGCGAAGAGGAAATCGATAATTTCCTGCACCTTTTCAGCCGGAATAAGACTAAAATCAGGTCGTTCCCGGGATGTGAACACCTAGAATTGCACCGCGACCTGGACCATCCTAATGTAATGGCCACCTACAGTCATTGGACAGGTCCTGAAGCCCTGGAGAATTACAGGCAGTCAGCCCTGTTTAAAGGCGTATGGAAAGAGACCAAGGCGCTTTTTGCCGACCGGCCCGCCGCGTTTTCGCATGTGGTGGTGAGGGAAGAGGATAAAGACTAAGACTAAGACCAGGACCAGGACACTTACCTGTCATCTCCGGGCCGAAGGAACCCTGCCTCGCCGGCAGGCAGGCGGAGATCCGGTAACTACGAAGACCCCATTTCACAGCATAAGGGTTCTCCCAATCCCCTATACTCAACTATATATCAATTAGTTACAAAAAATAAATCATCAAATATTTCCCGATAATTAGTATATTCAGCAAACCTACCTGATAACTAATGAAGAAATACTTCGCTGAATTTATAGGAACCTTCTGGCTGGTGCTGGGAGGTTGTGGCAGTGCCGTGCTGGCGGCTGCCTTTCCGGATGTGGGGATCGGATTGCTGGGTGTATCCCTTGCGTTCGGACTCACGGTTCTTACCATGGTGTATGCGGTCGGACCTGTTTCCGGGGCGCATTTGAATCCGGCTGTTTCCTTTGGACTCTGGGCCGGAGGTAAATTCGAGGGTAAGCTTTTGCTTCCCTATATCGTTTCACAGGTACTCGGAGGCATTGTTGCGGCAGGAATTCTTTACATTATCGCCACTGACAATGGCAGTGCTGCCGGTGATTTTGCCGCCAATGGCTACGGGGAGCATTCTCCAGGCGGATACGGACTTACCGCAGCGCTGGTGTGTGAAGTGGTTATGACGTTCATGTTCGTCTTTATCATCCTGGGCAGTATCCATAAACGCACGCCGGCTGGATTCGCGGGCATTTCTATCGGACTGGCCCTGACCCTCATCCACCTGATCTCAATTCCTGTCACAAACACTTCGGTAAATCCTGCCAGAAGCACCAGCCAGGCGCTGTTTGTTGGCGACTGGGCAATGGGACAGCTCTGGTTATTCTGGGTGGCACCCATTGCCGGAGCCATGCTGGCCGGTTTCGTATATAAGGTTTTTGAAAAGGATATTGAAACTGAAGTAACTCCCGTGGAACCTGTAAGGAGCAAAACGGCCGGGACGGACACAGTGATTTGATTACTCTTACGGCCATGAGATCGGAAATATTCCAGGTATCAACAATAACATAGTAGGGCGTAATCTGTCCGAATTGTGTAACTTCAATGGCCATATTATTCTATAGCCTATGCCTGAATTACCGGAAATTGAGACCTATAAAACCTATTTTGACAGCACCAGCCTTCATCAGAAGGTCACCGGGTTTGACTGCCGGGACGATCGCTTGCTGAAGGCCCCGGAGAATGATTTCCGGGAATATTTAGTGGGTGAAGAATTTACCGGTACTACCCGGATAGGTAAGTACCTGTTTGTTCATACCACAGGTAAGAAGGTACTCGTGCTTCATTTCGGGATGACGGGCAACCTCGATTATTACAAGGACCCGGAGGACAGGCCCAAATATGCCCACATTGAATATGCATTCGCCAGTGGATTCCAACTGGGGTTTCTGAACAAACGGAAATTCGGCTGGAATGACCTGGCGGACAGTGTGGAAGAGTATAAAGAAAAAACCGGACTGAGCGATGATGCCCGTGATCTGAGCTTTGAACAGTTTGAAGAATCGCTCTCCGGCCGGTCGGCGCCGGTGAAATCCATCCTGCTTGACCAAAGCGTCGCTGCAGGGATTGGTAACTGGATGGCGGATGAGATCCTTTACCAGGCCCGGATACACCCGGAGACTCGGGTGAATGACATGACCTCATCACAATTAAAAGAAGTTTTCAGGGCCATGAAGCACCTGATTGAAGTGTCCATTGAAAAGCAGGCCGTGTATGATGATTTCCCGGATGATTTTTTCATTCATATCCGGAAAGAAGGCGCCACATGTCACCATACCGGCGAGAAAATTCGGAAAACGAAAGTGGGTGGACGCTCAACCTATTATTGCCCGGAATGGCAGAAGCCTATATGACAAAAAGAAAAAAATGAAGAATGAAGTGATTCGCTCTCGCTCTCACATTTCACTCTTCATTTATGTACCCAGGGCCGGAGTCGAACCGGCACGGCCGAAGCCATTGGTGTTTGAGACCAACGCGTCTACCAATTCCGCCACCTGGGCATTAGGTGGATGCAAATATGTCCACTTCTGTAATTATATCCAACAATACCTTTACCTGAATATGTAAGGGTTTTCATACAATAGCAATATACCGCGGACTATTAAATTTGAGGGCCAAAAATTTCAAGGTTAATATATCTCGCAATTCATATTGGGTATAATACGTCAATTATCTATCTTATTCCCTCAACCCTGACTTGGCACCTATGAAACGAATTCTCCTGATCGTCCTGCTGATCCTGGCAGGTCTGGTTATAATTATCCTGTTCCGCACTTTCACTTTCAGCTCCAGCCAGATCGCCGCCGACCCGGTGGAAGGTATTAAGGTCCCGGAAAATGCGGTCATTCACATGTCCGAAGCCATTGCCATCCCCACCGTTTCCCATCAGGACCCGGCCGACATGGACTCCGTCGCTTTCTATCGTTTCCATGAATTTCTCAGGGAAACCTACCCCCTCACCGATTCACTGCTCGAAACTACTTACATCAATGAATTCAGCGTGATCTACGAATGGAAGGGGACCGATCCGTCACTTAAACCGGTCATCCTGATGGGGCACCTCGATGTGGTGCCGGTGGCAGAGGAGAATCTGGACAAATGGACGCACCCGCCATTCTCCGGCTCCATCGTAGACAATACTATCTGGGGCCGTGGTGCCCTGGATGATAAGGTAAATGTGATCGGACTGATGGAATCCACCGAATACCTGCTGCGTAATGGACATCAGCCAACGCGCACTATCCTCTTTTGCTTTGGACACGATGAAGAAGTCGGTGGCTTCAACGGCGCGGTCAAAATTGTCGAACATCTCAAATCACAAAATATACAACCGGAATTTGTGATGGACGAAGGTGGTGAGCTCACAGAAGGCCTGCTGGACGGAGTTGACAAACCCATTGCTTTAATTGCCACTGGCGAAAAAGGGATCCTGTCGCTGGTCCTTTCGGTATCCATGGCAGGCGGTCATTCTTCGCTGCCCGAAAAAGAAACGTCCATCGATGTTCTTTCCAGGGCAATCGTAAGACTGAAGGAAAATCCGATGCCTGCACTGATCTCTCCTCCGGTCAATGACCTGCTGAACACCATCGGGCCGGAAATGACCTTTGTCAATAAAATGGGACTGGCCAACCGCTGGCTGTTTGAACCGATGATCATCAGCCAGTTCAGCGATTCCCCCAATCTGAACGCCCTGGTCCGCACAACCACCGCACCGACCATCATCCGGGCGGGCATCAAAGAGAATGTCATCCCGTATGAGGCCAACGCCACCGTCAACTTCCGGTTGCTTCCGGGCAATACATCAGAAGATGTGATCCGCCACGCCCGGGAGGTAATCAATGATGACCGGGTTCAGATTGAGACCGGAAACTTTCAGTCGCCGGCCCCACCCGCCTCATCCTCCGATTCCGAACCGTACCGACTTATCGCCAAAACCATCAAACAAGTATTTCCTGAATACCTGATCACTCCTAATCTGGTAAGCGGCGCCACCGATTCACGTCATTTTATGGACATGACCGATAACATCTACCGTTTCACCGCATTTCGCCTGGATGAATCAAATGTCAAAACCTTTCACGGGATTGACGAACGAATCATGGTCGCCGATTTTAATAACGCGATTAAGTTTTATACACAATTCCTGGAGAATATTTCGGACTATAAAGCCACTGAATAGCACGTGTCCCGCGGGCAATTTCCTGCCCGGAATTGTACTTTTCTATCCCCGTACACATCGTCCAATACGCCAGAATACGGCGCATTCGCACTGGCACGAATTTGAACATAGTCATTATAACCAAACGACAATAATTATGACTACCGATAAATTTAAATCAGAGTTAAAAGATGTGATCGAGCGGAACCTTGACGCGTCCAAAGGATTTGCCAAGGCGGCCCAGCTTGTCAAAAATGAGAACATTGCCAGTTCATTTGAAAAACAGGCCACCCTTCATAAAAACTTTGCGCTGGAACTGGAATCCTCCGCCAATGTGTACGAAGACAATGTCCGCCAGCACATTGAAAGCGGTACATTTGAAGGCAACCTTCATCGGACATGGATGGATATAAAAACCTTCTTTTCAAACGATAAGGATGAATTAATAGTGGAAGAGTGTATCCGCGGACAAAAAGAAGCACTCAATGAATACGATGAAGTGATTTCACATGACTATGTACCGGAACCTGTCAATTCAATTCTGCGCAACCAGCGTGACCAGGTGCTGGAGAATATCTACAATCTGGAGAAGCTGGAACACATCCTGGATTAGAATTAACCTGAATTACCAGAAATAAGGCCTTTCTCCGGGCCTTATTTTTTTTGCCCACTTACCAGTATATTAGACCTTTTCAACCATAGCTCATGTCTGAACGCACCATTGGTATTATCGGATGCGGTCCGCGCGGACTGGCCGCTCTTGAGTCACTGACCCGTCATATCACAGAAATGAATGCCTGGCCGGCATTCCGGATCCGGCTGTTTGACGGTTCCGGATACCCGGGCGCCGGTCCTAATCATGCTCCAGATCAGCTGGTTCATAATCGAATAAACCTCGCAGAAAACGAAATGGATTTACCGGAAAGGGAGATGATCCGCGTCATGGACCAGGATATCCCGTCATTCCCTTCCTATAAGCAATGGGCAGAAGTTAATGATGATCCCGAACGACCCGATACCTATCCGCCGCGGGCTCACCTGGGCACCTACCTGCATGAACGATTTGAATCCATCGCAGAACCATTGATGACCATGGGCCTCCTTACATTTATTCACGAATACGTTCAGCACATATCTTTTCCGGAGAATAAAATTCGCATCTCCACCAATTCCACCCGTTCCCTGTGCGATGAATTACTTCTCACACCCGGACATGTTCCGGTCAATCCGGATAAACAACTTACGGACTGGATTCGTACCGGCACCGGTCACCGGCTGTTTCTGGCTGGCAGTCCCTATCCTATTGAGAAGTACCTTAATACGTTGCTCCGTAATCATTCCCGCATAGCAGTCAGGGGATTCGGCCTTACCTTTCTAGATATCGCATCCGCCATTGGAAACGCCTGTGGAAAATTTAGCATGTCTGATAAGGAACAATTAAAGGTATCATTCAGCTTATCCGGGGATCACCCATTGATTATTCCTTTCTCTGTTGACGGTTTACCGCCTGTGCCGAAACCACTGAACCAGTCGGAGTATCAGAAATATTCTCCAGGAAATAAATCCCTGGAAATACTCAGGCACGAATTAAAACATGAAATGACTGATTCCGGGAATTTCCTTTCTTTCTTTCGAAAGAGAATGGCCGATATAATCGCAGCCGTTTATGAAAAGCTGAGATCGGATTGCCCGGAGAATGCTGATATTTTTATCCGGTCCTACCTTGAAGAAGAACGGTACAACCATCCGCAGTTCACAAATCATTCGCGTCCCGTAGCAGAAATCATGGAAGAATTCTGTGGAATCGCCTGCGGACAAATACTGCCTACGCTTGATTATTGTGTCGGTCAGGTATGGCGCCATTGCCGTGAAGTAATGTACGACCTCTTCGATCATCCCCCTTTGGAGGATGATGTGATGTATGAAATTATTCAGCTCGATGAACGACTGAAACGTTATACTTATGGACCTCCGCTGATCAGCATCAGGGAATTACTCGCTATGCACGAAAAAGGTGTCGTCAGCCTGGACTGGATAGACGATCCGGAGATTCGGATGGACCGCTCAGGCTGGAGACTTTCTTCAACAAAAGGAGAAATCCTGACCACAGCTATGATTAACGGAGTACTCTCGCCTCCCGATATTTCGTCTGTGAACTCATCGGTTATTAACCAGATAAGGGAAAAATGTCCGGTCGAGCAGTTCTTCGACCTTGGCGCAAGGACCGATTCGCAGGGATTGGTAAGGGGATGTGAAAGACCTGTAGCGATCCTCGGACGCCTTGCAAAAGGACGTATTCTGGGTTCTGATTCAATCAGGGAATGTTTTAATGATGAACCTGTACGCTGGGCTGCGGGTGTGCTTAACCGGAATGCCAAAACCTCCTGAGCGCAGATCAATTCTGGCACGTTTATTACTGATGGTAATCAACCATAAAGACGAGGTGATGACACGAAAAGAAACCGAAGAGAAGAACGAATTACACCGCCTGTTCCATAAACTGAGACACAATACGTATGAGCTACGGTCATCGATCACGACATTGCTCCTGTATCTTGATTCTATGGAAACGATGGACGAGGACAAACGCGCCAGCAGCCTGGAAATTTGCGAACAGATCAACTCAAAGAATAACGAGCTGATCTATGCGGAAGAACTTGTTGAAAGCGTACTTGATGAGTTTATGAAGGAGAAACAGAAATAACTCAGCTGATCAGGCCATTTTGTCCGGCAAATTCCCGGGCTTCGTCCATGTTCCCGAATAACAGCGAGGGAGTTTGCGGAAGTGTTCTCAACAACTGGCGGACCCGGTCATTGTGCTTTGGCGACATCACTTTCCGGATCAGGATGGCCCGAACCTGTTGGGGAAATTTAGCAGCCAGGTCTGTATAAATCCGGGCATCCGCTTCCGCCGCATCACCGATTAATACAAACGGAAGAAATGGATACATCTGCAGGATCATTTCAATACGCACTTCCTTACTGTCGGTGAGATACGGAATATGAATGCCATGCTCCTTGCCGATATCGCGCAGAATAATGACACCTCTCGGAAACTCCATTCTTGTAAGGTAGGCTTCCAGGTAATAATAAATGTTCCAGGGGCTGTTGGACAGGTAGAAGAATGGATTTGACGCTTTTCCGGACAGCCCATTCTGCAGTGCATAATAGAAATCATGTGTCTGTGGAAAACCGGTTCGATGATGACTGCTTCGGGTAATAGAATTCACCAATAACTTCCACTTCAGAGGTGAAATTACCCCGGTTTCCAGAATGGTATCATCGATATCGCTGATCACACCGAATTCGGAACTTGTCCCGGGCTGCATAAAAGAACCTTCAACAATAAACGGCTCCTTTTCCTCCCGGGGCAACTCATAGGTAAGAGGATGAAAACAGGTTGATGACTCTATTTCAGGCAAACCCTCTTCAGCTTCAAAGTACAGGTAGCCTTCTGAATCGGATACAATTTCCCGGCGGATATTATTCCAGATAATGCCAACATGCACATCAGGATGTTCGTCTGTCTCAAATCGTCTCAGGGAATGCAGAATGTTTTTCAATCCTTTTCCGGAGAATGTCTCATCCACTCCCTCTTCTTCCATGACCCGCGCCAGGCTTTGCATACGGCTGCCGTTGCCGAATCCACCATAGGGAAACACCCTGACCGGATCAGGGTCATCAATTAAATCCTTCAAAAATCGGATCGGGGTCATTCTCCTACAATTATTCTACAGGAATACCACAGACAGGTTATGTGCGTAAAGATAAGCTGCATTTTCAATACATCCTGCAGGAATTGTACCAGCAGGTTACCTCCACCAGGAGGGTTTGATATTTGTATTGCTGGAAGAGCCGCCCCTGTACTCCAGGCAACTCAGGCAATCCGGGGTATACGGCGGCATGGCGCATGGGTTAATATCCAGCACAATCTCATAGGGAAGATCATCACCATTAATAAACCAGCGTACCGACGACTCATGGGCCACGCTGAATAATCCCGATACTTTCTCATCCGGGTCATTGACATTACGAAAATTGCTGGTCAGTTCGAACGGTGGCGGATCAAATATATTACCTCCGCTTTCCTGTTGCACAGCCAGCTCATCCCAGAAATTATAGGCAGCCGGACTCAATGAATATTGGGTGACATACGCTGTAAAGTCATGTTGAAGCCGTGAATTATTCTCCGTTTCCAGGAAAAACAGGTCAAAATAATAGTCGCCTGTCCGGTCCAGGGTCCTGACGATCTTCTGAAAGTAAAATTTATTGGTTACGTAACAGGTCTTTATGGGAGAATCCTCAGGAGGCAGCGGAGCCACATAGATCCAGCTGGGTAAGGCCCGGTACCTCAGGTAATACTCCTCATTGGCCGAATTCTCAGGAATCCTGGCGGATAGCACTACTCCGCGCTGATTTTCAAATGACGATTGTTCGCCATCAACAATTTCCTGAACACGCGTCTCCAACTCGAATTTTACATCAGCCAGTGGAGGAACCGGTCGCAAAACTTCTTTTTGTGATTCGTAAATATCCCCGTTGGCCAGGCGTACTTCGAGGTAATAGGTTCTGCCTTCCTCAGCGGCAAAATCATCAAAGGGTAGAATATATTGTTGTTGCCCGTCATCCCAGACATAGTTCCAGGAATTCTCCTGGTCATCATAAAGTGTCACCGTGGCATCTTCAATGAGTTCATTGCGCTCATTATTAACCGGGCCGGTATACTGCACCCGGGCATAAAATCTTTCCGGAACGGCAGGTAGAGACAGACGCTCCTCATAGGAAATATTGGTAATCAACGCCTCGATAACAATCCGTCTCGATTCATTGCCCGTATCAAAGGTGATCGGATCAATACAACCTAAAAGCAGGATGATCGGGATCAGTAAAAAAGAAAACTTACTAGAGCGCAAAAACACCAGGTTTTGAAATTCCGGAAAAGTCGCAAATTAAGCATAAAACACTAAAAATGAATCCTTATCAAATTACTAAAATTTTACCAGCGGGGGTTACACGTGCTGCACTTCAGTAATTCCTCCACCAGGAAGGGCGAATATTGGTAATAGAACTGGACCCCCCGCGGTACCTGAGGCAATTGACACAATCCGGAGAAACAGGCGGATACAGGCAGGGATCAAATCCGGAGTCTATATTATAGGGAAGTTCAGAACCATTGATATAAAACCTTACAGATGATTCATACGCTACGCTGAATAGTCCGGCAGCCCTTTCTTCGGGATCATCCACATTGTAGATATTGGTGGTCAGTTCGAATGGCGGCGCATCAAAAATACCACCTCCGCTTTCTTCCTGCAGTCCAACCTGGTCCCAGAACCTGTACGCTTCGGGGCTTAGGGAGTACTGGGTTACCCAAGCGGAAAAATCATGATCAAGGCGGGTATTATAAACTGTCTCCAGGTAAAATAGTTCGTACGGATAGTCACCGACATTATCCGTCATGGTCAGGATCTTTTTAAAGTAATACACGTTGGTGACGTAGCAGGTTTTGACAGGACTGTCATCAGGAGGCAATGGAGCCACATACACCCAGCTGGGAATGACCCGGTAGCGGTAGTAAAAGGTTTCTCCGGCAGCATTTTCCGGCACCTGCGAATAAAGCACTAACCCCTCCTGTCTTGTATAATCCAGTTCACCTCCCTTATCCACTTCTTTCAGTCGGTTGACCAATTCATATTTCACTTCCGTCAAGGGTTCGGACATTTGCATCTTCTCAGGTTGAGACGAATATATCTTGTCATTAGGCAGCCTTACCTCGACGTGGTAATACGTCCCTTCGACGGCTGCAAAATCATCATCCTCCATAATGAATATTCCCTGCTCCTCGTCGTATAAATAAGACCAGGAATTGCCCGCATCATCCAGTAACGTAACAACTGACCCAGCGATCGGGTCGTTCCTTTCATTGTTCACGGGTCCTGTATACTGCACACGCACATAGAAACGGCTTGGAAAATTTGGAAGGGAAAGCCGGTCGCTATAGGAAATATTTGAGATCAATCCTTCCACCACCACCCTGGTTGGTTCGGATCCCGTATCAAAAGTGATCGGGTCGATACACCCGGCAATAAACATTAGCACCGCCGGAAAGAGAATTATAAGCCGCAATTTTACCATCCTATACCATAATCTTCTCCATAGTTACTGGAGGCACCCCAGAAAGTCCCGTGCTCCGGATCAAACCATATGGCATTGATCGGGCCGGACGAATGACTTCTCAGGTCAATGTTATACCCCATTTCCCGTAATTGCGACAGCACCCAGGGGGGCATATCGTCGCGCATCAATACATCACCGGGCCGCGGACTGTGGTCATCAAAAGAATTTCTCATTTGGAAGGAAATGATATTTGCCGCTTCCGCCGCCTGTTGCGGGGTCATTCCGAATTCCACAATATTCAGAAAGTACTGAAGCAACACCTGATCCTGGATATCCCCACCCTGCACTGCGAAAGAAAGGTATGGTTTCCCGTCCTTTAGTGCGAGTGAAGGCGTCAGGGTTGCCCGTGGTCTTTTCCCTGGCTCAAGAACATTATACGGATTCTCGGATTCATCCAGCACAAAACTCTGCATACGCTGACTCAGTCCTATCCCTGTGTTACCGGCAATATAGGCAGGTATCCATCCACCGCTCGGGGTGATCGACACCACCCAACCGGAAGTGTCAGCAGCCTGAACCGTAGTGGTACCGGCAGTAAATGATTCCTCATAATCCTGATCAGGGAAAGTGGAGTGCTGGTAATCAGCGGCTGATTTGTACCAATTTTCAATCAGCTCCAGGTACGGATTATCCCCCTCCTGGAACATATACGGATCGCCCGGAAGCACCTCCGGCTCATTCTTATCGGGGTTGATCTGCTTTATGCGCAGCTTTGCATATTCTTTGGATAACAGGCCCTCCATCGGTTCTTCGGGCGGGAAGTACGGATCTCCGTAATAGAAATCCCTGTCGGCAAATGCCAGGTTCATAACCTGGTATAACGTATGCAGATAACGTGCGCTGTTATACCCCATTTCCTCCAGGTCAAAATTCTCCAGCATATTCAGTGATTGCAGCATCACCGGCCCCTGTACCCAGGAAGTAAGTTTGTAAACATCAATCCCTTTGTAGTTGGTATGCTCCGGCTCCTCAATGTACACCTGCCATTTGTCCAGGTCTTCCATCGTAAACAAGCCGTCCCCTTCGCGGGTACTGCGAACAAGCTCTTCTGCAATATCACCGCGGTAAAAGCGATCGTAAGCAGCCATGATAGCTTCTTTTCGGGTATTGCCATTTTCCAGCGAATTATGTTCCGCCTCCACCAGTTTCATCAGAGTACGCTTCAGGTCCGGCTGTCTGAAAATCTCCCCGGCAAAAGGCGCCTCCCGCTCTTCCCCGCGGTGAGGAAGGAATACATCCGGAGAATACTTCCACTTCAGAATTTCCTCCTTCATACGTTCAATTGAATTGGCGGTCTGCGCTTCAATGGGATACCCTTCTGCCATGACAATCGCAGGTGCCAGCACCTCTTCTAAACTCATCGTCCCGTATTCCGCCAGCATCGTCAGGAGTCCGCCCGGCGTACCCGGGGTTACCGCGGCAAGCGGACCATACTCCGGGGGGTAGTCCATTCCCTGCTCCCGGTAAAATTCAGGTGTCGCTCCGGTCGGTGCCACCCCCAGCGCATTGATGCCGATCACCTTTCCGGTATTCGGATTATAGATGAGCGCCTGGGTCTCCCCGCCCCAACTCAGCACGTCCCACATTGTACAGGTCGCGGCCAGCATGGCACAGGCAGCATCCACCGCATTACCCCCCTGCTGAAAGATCATGGCACCTGCTGTAGCCGCCAGTGGTTTGCCGGTCACTGCCATCCAGTGTTGTCCGTGCAGGGGTGGTTTTTCAGTTCGCTGGGCATTAAGAAAACTGACATTCAGGATCAGGAGAATCAGGAGAATTGTACGCATTGAAAGAAGAATAATAGTAGATAAATCATAAGATACTCATTCTCCATGAATTTGAAAAACAATAAATTTCAGAAGAAATTATTATTAAATCTTTACTTAATATGATGTATCACAAATATCTGAATTATAATTAATTATATTTTTTTAAAATGAATTGCTGCCATAATGTCAGTTGCAAAAATCCAAGGTTATTATTCATTTCTTATCAAAAATAGAAACAAATAAACCGGATCTTTCGTATTCTCCTATAATCAACAGTAACAATAATGAAAGGATACCTGGGAGAATTTGAAGAACTGGTCCTTCTGACGATTGCCGCCTATGCAGACGAAGCGTACAGTGTAGTCATCAAAACGGATATTGAAGATCGCACGTCACGCACCATCAGTCTTGGGGCGTTACACTCCACCCTGACGCGGCTGGAGGAGAAGGGATTCATTACTTCGGAACTGGGCGGGGCCACACAGACCCGCGGTGGAAGAAAGAAGCGCTACTTTCAACTGACCGCATCGGGTAAGTCGGCTTTGGCATCTTCCAAGGAGTTACGGGATCAGTTATGGGACCTTTCCAAAATCAGGTTAGCCAATGACTGAAAGAAGCACACCCCCCAGGCTGCCGGGACGAATATTCCGGTTTTTCAGCAACCATGCCTTTACGGAAGATTTGCTTGGCGACGCTGAAGAATTGTATCATGCCGACCTGGAAAAATACCCGGTATAGAGAGCGGATATGCGCTACTGGGGACAGGTATTGAGCCTGTTATTCTCCTACACACTCAAAAAACGCAAACGGGACTTGTCCTTTTCGTGGATGTCCAATAACAACACACCAGCCATGATAAAAAACTACATGAAGGTTGCTTACCGTAACCTGTTAAAAAATCCGTTTTTCACCACCATCAATGTCATTGCCATCAGCATAGGAATGTCGGTCAGCCTGGTATTGCTGGCCGTTATTGCCGACGTACTGGAATATGATCATTTTCACTCCAGGTATGACCGCATTTATCGCGTAGTTACCAAGGTGAGCGACCCGTATGCCCCGGGATATTATGCCACCTCACCACCGGCCCTGGAGGAAATATTACGGGAACAGGCGGATGTGGAAACTGTTGTCCCTATATTCACCGGCCTCTCCGGTGAGGTCGCTTACAAGCAAAAGAAGATACCCGTATCAGGGTACTTCACCACCCCCGATTTTTTTCGTGTGTTTGACTTCAGGTTTGAGGGAAGCGATCTTTCTTCCGCATTGGAAGAGCCGGGCAACCTGCTGCTGACCCGTTCCGAGGCTGACAAAATATTCTCAGGAGAAGAAGCGGTAGGCAAAATAGTTCATATCGCTCCCCATGGAGAATTTCTAGTGGCCGGTATCCTGGAAGACCCGCCCAATAAATCACATATTCAATTCGGTATGCTTGCTTCCTCTCAGCGAATAGCCCCTTCCCTCCGGGGCAGGCAGCTATCAGACGACTGGAACGATTACTCCAGTCAGTTTAATTATTTCCTGATTTCCGAATCAGGTTCTCCCGGCAGCATTAAAGAAAAGCTCAAAAAATTCACCGAAGATCAAAACAGGAAGGTATCGTCCACTACGGATGAACTGATCCTGCAACCAATGAGTGAAATGACCATGGGCAGGGAGCTGAGACGTAGCCCCGGGCCCCAGTGGGACACGCTGAGCATGAGCATCTTTGCAGCCCTGGCGTTTCTTATCCTTGCCCCGGCATGTTTTAATTATGCTAATTTATCGATAGCAAAGGCTTTGTCGAGGGCGCGGGAGATTGGCGTCCGGAAAGTGACAGGCGGACAGCGAAAACATATTTTCATCCAGTTTATTGTCGAAACACTTGTAATGTTTTCCATTGCTTTTGTGCTCTCATTAGGATTCTTTTTCTATCTCAAGGGAGAATTCCTGGCCATTCTTGCACCTGCTTCACGTGCAGGCCTTACCCTGACTTTTTCACCTGGCATGGCACTGCTTTTTCTGCTGTTCATTCTGACAAGTGGCTTTGCCATCGGTTTGATCCCTGCGTTGTACTTTTCCAAACTTCCGGTGCTGGACGCAATCAACCGCAGGATCTCTGGTGGAAGGCGTCGCGCCTTCAGCCCCCGCAACATTCTCCTGACCTTTCAGTTTACCTTCTCACTTGGATTCATTATTGCTGTTGGCATTATCATAAACCAATACGATTATTCTGTGAATTATTCTCCAGGGTACAGCACAGAAAATGTGCTTAATGTTACTCTGTCAGATGTTGCCCCGGATAGATTTTCAAATGCATTTGACAAGCTCTCCTACGTGGAATCCGTTTCCTTTTCGTCCGGAATTATGGGAACGCCTTCACTGGAATCGGGCTGGTTGCCAATAAAGGATGAATCCGATTCTGTTCTGGTACGATCCATGTCTGTCGACCACAGCTATCTGGAAATACACCGGATTGCCCTGATCGCGGGCGGAGGATTTTCAGAAAATCCGGTGTTCGCCGCCTCAGAAGTAGTGGTCAACAAAACACTAACGGAGGCGTATGGGTATGGCAACCCGAATGAGATGATCAACCAGAAAATCATCATGGACGGACGGGAGCTGCGTGTTGTAGGTATAACCGATGATTTCCACTATCTTGATTTGAGGGAGCAGATTCAACCGTTTTTATTTCATTATTCGCCATCCTCCTTTCAATACGCAAATATCATGGTCAACAATGCTTCCAGCATCCATGTGGAATCCGGCCTGAAAGATGTATGGGGGAATCTGAGTGAAGAGGCCTATGAGGCCTCCTTGCTCGAAGATCAGGTTAAAGAAGTGTATGACTGGTACTACATCATGATCAAAATGACCGGTTTCCTCGGATTACTCGCCATCAGCATTTCCTGCCTGGGCCTGTTGGGTATGGTAGTTTTTAACGTCAGCAGCCGTACGAAAGAGGTGGGTATTCGGAAGGTGCACGGAGCTTCTGCCGGGAAAATTATCCTGATTCTTTCAAAGGAGTACATTTATATTTTCCTGCTGGCATGCGCAATCAGTATCCCGGTTACAACTTTCCTGTTCAGTAAGATGATGCCGGCCATTCAGTATTACAGTCCCGCGATCGGAATTGCCCCGGTAATTCTTGGGGTGATTATTCTGTTGCTGCTCGCAGGAGCCACGGTTGCCTCGCAAACGGTAAAAGCGGCCAGAATCAATCCGGCAGAAACACTTAAATACGAATAGCCTCAATGACAAAACGGATGAACCAGCCGTTTAATGGCGGTCATCCGTTTTATCAGAAGCCAACGTGTATTCTTAATTATTCCCCGGTTATCATATCCATGTCAAAATCCTGTTCGCCACGGAAACATAATTTGATGATCAACTGAAGTTCCCTTTCCGAGAAATCGAGTTTCTGTGCGACAGTTTTGCACAAATTGTATTCGTCAGAGGAGAATTGGCCATCTGCAATCGCCAGTGTTAGCATCTGGATCAGCTGAGTCTCCCGGTCATCGTAGCTCTCAGGCACGAGGTACCTGAATTCCTTGCTGTGACTGATCATTTCTTCCAGCTCATCACTCTCGACGCCAATCGTATCAGCGGCCTCCTTCAGGATTTTCATTTCGGCCTTTTCCAATGATCCGTCGGCACAAGCCAGTGCCACCAGGTTACGCAGGTGTGCCCGGTTCATTCTTTTGGACATTGCCTGCTGTAGTCCGGAATAAGGAAGTTTTTCTGCCATCAGCAGACAGAGATCGTATTCATCCTGACTGAATTCACCATCGACGGTAGACATATTGATCATTTCGATCAACTGTTTTTCCCGTTCTTCCATTGATTCCGGAAGATGAAATACAAGGTCCGGAGCATTATCTATCCACTCTCTTAACAATTCCTGGGAAATACCGATCTCTCCTGCCCGCTCCAGCAAGATGTATTCTTCCGCTTTACTCATAACCCCGTCGGCAAAGGCCAGTATCACGAGGTTCTTAATGTATGACTGATTCATTTGTTAGTTATGATGTTGTCCCCTCCTTATGCCAATCAGCTTGCCAAAAAATCTAAAAGCCTCTCCAGCCACTCAGAATGCCGTTTTTCAGGCATGCCAATAAAAAAACATTCCCTTTTAAAAACATTATTTCCCAAATTGGGACATCATATTGTGTTTTATACACATATCTTTGATTATCCGGTCACCGGGCATGCACTTCTATTCCTGACATGGTAAATAATCTCAGCCGTTATATTCTGAATGAAAAATACAGGGCCATTGGTACATGCTTCTTTATGTTCAGTATTTTGTTTGCACTCTGGATCACCCGGATACCGGAAATAAAAACCCGGCTGATGCTGACGGAAGGCCAGTTAGGGACCGCCCTGTTTTTCTTTCCGCTTGGTGCGATCACCTCCATGCTGGTCAGCAACAACCTGATCAGGAAGCTGGGTGAGGGGCGATCCACCGTGCTGGCATTGCTTTCCTTCGGATTTGCCATGATTCTCCCGATATCGGCCCAGTCCTACGCCATGTTGTGTTTTTACCTCTTTATCCCCGGACTTTGTATGGGATGGGTAGACATCTCGATAAATGCAGTGGCGAATACGCTGGAAAAAATTGACGATGTTAAGATCATGTCCACCAGCCACGGGTTTTTCAGCCTCGGCGGGATTGCAGGAGGCGTTATCGGCGGACTTCTGGCCGAGAGCCAGGTAAATGGCCTGGCACAATTCGGATTTGGCAGTTTCATGATGGTACTGACGGTGTTATTGGTCATATCACCGGCTATCAGAAAGGTCCATGATTCGTCCAACTCAGAACATGATGTTATTTTCGCTCTTCCCGGCCGGCCGCTTCTTGGCCTGGCCGTCATTGCATTTTGCTGTATGATGGCCGAAGGGGCGATCACTGACTGGAGTACGGTATATCTTTCAATCAACCTGGGTTCAAGTGCCGTATTGGCCGGATTCGGGTTTGCTGCTTTCTCTGCTATGATGACTCTCGGCAGATTTAACGGGGACCTGCTGATCCTGCGCTTTGGACATACACTTGTATTACGCACCGGACTCGTCATCAGCATGGCAGGCCTGCTGCTTTTGTTTATCCCAAAAGTAATAACCGTTATAATCGGCTTCGGGCTGGCCGGCCTCGGCTACAGCGCTGTAGTACCGATTGTATTCAGCCAGGCCTCTAAAAAGCAATCCGTCTCCCCAGCCCTTGGCCTGGCTTCTGTCGCCACCCTGGGATATTCCGGCTTCCTGATGGGCCCTGTACTTATCGGTTGGCTGGCCGAAGTTATTGGCCTGGGACTCAGCTTTTCCGTAATCCTGGGCCTTACCATTCTCGCCTTTGTGCTGACCCTGACCGAAAAAAGTAATTGATTATCCTGTCCCGCGAATTTTTATATTTAACCGGGGAAATACTAATTTGGAACCTGTTGCTCTTTGCACGGGGCACAATAAATAAAATCTTACGCTCCATATATGAACGACAAACAACTTAAATCCGCCTATTGGAAAACCAATCTGCGCTACCTGGCCCTTTTGCTGGTCATCTGGTTTATTGTATCCTATGGATTCGGCATTCTGCTTGTCGATCCGTTAAACGAGATCCGGCTCGGTGGTTTTAAACTTGGCTTCTGGTTCGCACAACAGGGCTCAATATACACCTTTATGGTCCTCATCTTTGTGTACGTCATTCTCATGAACCGGCTGGATAAAAAGTATAACCTCGACGAAAAATAATTATGGACGTTCAACTCTGGACCTACCTGCTCGTAGGCTTGTCTTTCGCTCTCTATATTGGTATTGCTATCTGGTCACGTGCTTCCTCGACAAAAGAGTTTTATGTAGCGGGCGGCGGGGTGTCTCCGCTGGCCAATGGCATGGCCACCGCCGCCGACTGGATGTCAGCCGCCTCTTTCATATCCATGGCAGGCATTATTGCTTTTTCCGGTTACGACGGATCCGTATACCTGATGGGGTGGACTGGCGGCTATGTCCTGCTGGCCTTGCTGCTGGCACCTTACCTGCGCAAATTCGGGAAATTTACGGTACCCGATTTTATCGGTGACAGGTATTATTCAGGTGTGGCAAGGACCGTGGCCGTCATCTGCGCCTTGTTTGTTTCTTTCACCTATGTGGCCGGTCAAATGCGCGGGGTCGGCATCGTATTTTCGCGATTTCTTGAAGTGGATATCAATACCGGCGTGTACGTGGGCATGGCAATCGTTTTCTTTTATGCCGTACTGGGAGGTATGAAAGGAATCACCTATACGCAGGTGGCCCAGTATTGTGTATTGATCTTTGCTTTCATGGTTCCGGCTATTTTTATCTCCATTGAACTTACCGGTAATCCGATACCCCAGCTTGGATTCGGCAGCCAGGTTTCGGGAGAAGATGTATACCTGCTTGATAAACTGGACGGACTGATGACCGAACTTGGCTTTACCGCCTACACGGAAGGCAGTAAATCCACCATTGATGTATTTTTTATAACAGCAGCACTGATGGTAGGCACAGCAGGTCTTCCGCATGTAATTGTGCGGTTCTTTACGGTCCCAAGGGTACGTGATGCCAGGATATCGGCGGGTTACGCCCTGCTTTTCATTGCTATTCTCTACACAACGGCGCCGGCCATTGCCGTTTTTGCCCGCACCAACCTGATGGAAACAGTTAATGATAAATCATACAGGGACATTCCTGCCTGGTTTAATACCTGGGAGAATGCCGGCCTGCTGGCCTGGGCAGACAAAAACCAGGACGGCATAATTCAATACCGTCCGGGTCCGGTGTTTGAAGAGAGCCCGACATATACCAACCAGCGAGGCGAATCCGGTGAACGAACAATAAGCAATCCGTTGTCCGCCAATGAAAATGAATTATACATCGACCGTGACATCATGGTGCTGGCTAATCCGGAGATCGCCAGGCTGCCGGATTGGGTGATTGCGCTGGTTGCTGCCGGCGGACTCGCCGCTGCGTTATCCACCGCGGCAGGTCTTCTACTGGTAATTTCCACTTCGGTCAGCCATGACCTTGTCAAGAAACAGATAGCCCCGGATATCAGCGAGCATGCCGAACTCTGGCTGGCCAGGGGTTCTGCGGTGCTGGCGGTACTGGTTGCCGGATACTTTGGGATTAATCCGCCGGGCTTTGTGGCCGCGGTTGTCGCTCTGGCATTCGGATTGGCTGCCGCTTCTTTTTTCCCGGCCATTATTATGGGGATCTTTTACAAGCGCATGAACAAGGAAGGCGCCATTGCAGGGATGATTTGCGGATTGGGTTTAAGCCTTTTCTACATGATGCGGTACAAGCTCGGATGGATCGGTGGTCCCACCACGCCGGACGACTGGTGGTTTGGAATTTCACCGGAAGGATTCGGAACCGTAGGAATGCTTGTCAATTTTATAGTCTCAATTGTGGTATCCCGGTTTACCAGCCCGCCTCCTGAGCATGTGCAGGATATGGTTGAAGAAATCCGCTATCCCCGGGGTTCGGGCGAAGCGATGAAACATTAGCGGAATATGGTTGCATTTCGCAGAATTCGTAACTTTAGTAGGAATTACTAAATATCGAACTGCACCATGATGAGCAATCAAATCCAAACCCTCAGCGGGTACATCTATGAATATCAACGAAGCGTACAGGATCCTGCCAACTTCTGGTCCAGGATTGCCAATTCTTTTCACTGGCACAAACGCTGGGATAAAGTCGTTGAATGGAATTTTGATGAACCGAAGGTGGAATGGTTTAAGAATGCCAAACTTAATATCACGGAGAATATCCTGGAGCGACATCTCTTTATTCTCGGCGATAAACCAGCCATTATCTGGGAGCCTAATGATCCGGAGGAAGATCACCGCGTAATCACATATCGTGAACTGCACCGGATGGTTTGCCAGTTTGCCAATACGCTTAAAAAACAGGGAGTTGAAAAAGGGGACCGCATAATCATATATATGCCAATGGTGCCGGAAGCTGCAGTTGCCATGCTTGCCTGCGCCCGGGTCGGAGCAATTCATTCCGTCGTTTTTGCCGGATTTTCGGCCTCCTCACTTTCAGACCGTATTAATGACTGCCAGGCTAAAATGGTGCTGACCTCCGACGGAAATTTCCGGGGTGCAAAAACCATCCCTGTGAAAAAAGTCGTTGATGAGGCCCTGGAGAAAACAGAAACGATTGAAAAAGTTATTGTACTACGTCGTACAGGCGAAGAGGTAACCATGAAAGATGGCCGTGACATTTGGTGGCATGAGGCAATCGATGGAGTCAGCGAGGAGAATTCTGCGGAAGTGATGGATGCGGAAGACATGTTATTTATCCTGTACACCTCCGGATCTACCGGTAAGCCCAAAGGGGTCGTACATTCCTGTGGTGGATATATGGTTTACACAGCCTATTCTTTTCAGAATGTTTTCCAGTACAACCAGGGAGATGTCTACTGGTGTTCAGCAGATATTGGCTGGATTACCGGGCACAGCTATATCGTATACGGTCCGCTATTGTGCGGCGCTACGACGGTGATGTTTGAGGGCGTTCCAACTTACCCCGATCCCGGGCGATTCTGGGCGGTGTGCGACAAGCATAAGGTGAATCAGTTTTATACTGCGCCTACTGCCATACGCGCGCTTCAGGCTCATGGTACACAACCGCTCGAACCCTATTCACTGGAAACACTAAAAGTACTTGGATCGGTAGGCGAACCGATCAACGAGGAAGCCTGGCACTGGTATCATGACCATGTCGGAAAAGGAAAATGTCCGATCGTTGATACCTGGTGGCAGACAGAGACGGGAGGTATTCTCCTGTCACCAATTGCAGGCGTTACCCCTACTAAGCCATCTTATGCCACATTGCCGCTTCCTGGTATTCAGCCGGTCATCCTGGATAATGAGGGCAATGAACTGACCGGCAACAGTGTTGAAGGGAATCTTTGTATTAAATACCCGTGGCCATCCATGCTGCGCACCACCTATGGCGACCATGAACGGTGCAGACAGACGTACTTCGCCAGCTTCAAGGGCCATTATTTTACCGGAGATGGTGTAAAGCGAGATGAGGACGGATATTATCGGATTCTGGGTCGTGTGGATGATGTAATTAATGTATCAGGACACCGGATGGGTACAGCAGAAATTGAAAATGCCATAAATGAACACCCGAAAGTGGTTGAGTCAGCGGTGGTAGGTTATCCCCATGAAATCAAAGGGCAGGGTATTTATGCCTATGTGATTTGTGATATGGAAGGCAGGACAGAAGAAAACCTGAAAGCTGAAATCAGGGAGACAGTGAAAAATATTATTGGGCCTATTGCCAAACCTGATCTGATCCAGATTGTTCCAGGCTTGCCAAAAACCCGCTCAGGCAAGATTATGCGACGTATCCTGCGTAAAATCGCAACCGGGGAGACCTCAAACATGGGCGACACCTCCACCCTGCTCAACCCGGAAGTTGTGGAAGAAATCATGGAAGGATCACTGAATGGCGCATAATTCCATCATAGAACGGGTGGCCGATGAGCTCGGCGAATTTCCCCCGTTTGATATGATGGCCCGGGCAGCACTTGAAAAACTCGCTGCCTCCGTCAGAATAGCCTACCGGGATGCGGGAGAATTGTTGTTCCGGGAAGGTGAGGCCCCGTTGCCGCACATCTTTTGGGTGAAGGACGGCCGTGTCGATCTGTACCGGGAAGATCAGCATATTGACACCTGTGAGCCCGGGGACCTGGTGGGTGTTCGTTCGATGCTGACCGGAAACAATTACCTTCTTGAAGGAAGAATATTTTCTCCCAGCCTGATTTATGAAATCTCTTTGCATGATTTTGAACCCCTGGTTAAAGAGAACCCCGGAATCAGCCTGTTTTTTGCACGTGGTCTGGCAGCGGGACAATCCACCGCCCCCGACTACAAAGCCGTTTTTCAGACACCGGTTCAGCAGCAAATCGGATCCCAGGTCGTACACGGTGCTGAACTGATCACCTGTTCCCCGGATGCTTCCATTGCAGAAGCCGCGAAGATCATGTCCGAAAATCAAATCGGCAGTTTAGTCATCGCCGGTGATAACGGACACCCAGCCGGGATCATCACGGATACCGACTTCCGCAAAAAAGTAGCTACCGGAATAGTTCCGGTAAACGCATTGGTCGGGGAGATTATGTCCGGGCCGGTTATAACTGCCCCTGTCGATATCCCGGTGTATGAGCTACTGATCCTGATGCTGGAGAATAATATTCATCATATCTGCCTGACCTCAGATGGAACCAGGCATTCCAGAGGAATCTATATGGTCTCTGAACGTGATCTGATCACTGTGCAGGAAAACCACCCGGCCCTTCTCAATAAAAAACTCCGTAATGCTGCTGACAATTCGGTTCTGCGCCGGATTTGTGATCAAAGTGAACAACTTCTCGGCCAATATCTCGAACAGGAGGTATCCACAGAAATTCTTTCCGGGATCATTTCATCTCTTCACGATGGAATCATTGCAAGGGCAATCCGGATAGTCCTGGAGCGCAAAAAAAACAATTTCCAGTCAGCTTTCAGGAAAAACGTCAGCTGGGTAGCGCTTGGAAGCCTGGGACGTAAGGAGCAATTATTACGAACCGACCTGGATTCGGCGATTATCCATTCGGCTGATGGCTCCGTTGGCAGAGAATTGCCAGGTTTTGCCGAAGATGTCATTGAAATACTAACCAACTGCGGATTCAGGGAATGCCCTGCACAGGTGATGGCTTCAAATCCGGATTGGTGTCTTTCCCCGGCAGAATGGGAAGAAAAATTCCGGCTTTGGTTTGAAACCCCTGACGAACAGTCCCTGATGCAGGCAAGTACATTTCTGGACATGCGTCTGCAATTTGGTGACCATCAGCCGCTGGACAAAGTTCGCCAAAGTATAAGGAACGGACTGGAGAAGGAAAGCGCTTTCCACAATTTTCTCGCCGGCCACGCAACAAAAAACCCGCCGCCCGTGGGGTTTTTCAAACAACTCATTCTGGAAAAGGAAGGATCTCATGAGCATGAATTCGACATAAAGGCACGTGTCATGGCCCCGTTATCCGATGCCGCGAGGGTTCTCTCTATTTCATACGGACAGCTTGAAATTACCAACACCGCGGAGCGTTTCCGCTGGCTGGCAAAGAAGGAAACAACCAATGAAGTCATCTTTTCTGACGCTGCCGAAGCTTATAACTGGATCATGCGCTTGCGGGCGAAGTCCGGATTGATGAACCGGGACGAGGGACGATATATTCAGATCGACCAGCTCGATAAACGGCAAAAGCGTTTACTTCGCAATTGCTTTGAGCCAATTAATAAATTGCAGGAATTGCTTAGCGTACGATTTCAGCTTGATTACATACGATCCTGATGTTTTTCAGGGATAAAAAGACCGGAAATGAGCAATTCGCAGTTATCGATTGTGAAACAAGCGGACTTGACCAGCGAAACGATCGTATCCTGTCTTTCGCCTTTCTTCCGGTTCGACAAAACCGTATTCTCCTGCAGGAAGCAAAGGAATTATATATTGAACAACCTCTTGCCGATTTTAAACAGTCAGCATTTATCCATGGGCTCTTACCAGGGCTGCATCAGGAAATAAATGAAGCAGAAGGAATCAGGCTGATCCGGGATTTGTGTGTCGATTTCGTGATTGTGGGACATCACATCTCGTTTGACCTGGGGATGATTAATGCGGCGAGCATTCGCCATGGTCACAGAAAATTAAAAAACCGGAAAATAGATACCGCCACCCTTTATCACAGGCTAACCGCCGGCTCAGCGCCTTATCAGCCAATAACCCTTGACAATTTATCGGAGAAACTCGGAATCCGGCCGGTTGGCAGGCATACAGCGGGTGGTGATACCCTGACCACTGCGCTTGTATTTATTAAGCTGTTGCGAATGGCGGAAAAAAAAGGAATCAGATCAGTCAGGTCATTGTCAAAGAAGCCTGGAAATCCATTGCTTGGATTTTAATATATGTATATGCGTGACTTATCAGCCATATCCACCCTTATCCTTGATCTTGACGACACGATCTTCCCAACCAGAAGCATTAGTCCCGCCCACTTCAGGGAGCTCTTTGATAGTATGGAATTTGAGAAATACGGATATTCCGGAACAACTACCAGGCAGATTATTGCGGACCTGTGGAGACTTCCAATGGCGGACGTGGCGCAAATGTATAAATTTCCGGAAGAGCTGGTCAGACGGTACCATACGACTGCCTCACGAACGGATTTTCAATTCGATATCAGCCCCTATGCGGACTATTCATACCTGCTGAATTTAACCTACCACCGGCACCTGGTAACCACAGGTACCACACCTGTTCAGGAAAAGAAAATAGACGCATTAGGTATCCGGGGTGACTTCGGGAGAATAATAATTAATGACCCATATATATTTGACGGAGGAAAACTGCATTGCTTCGAAACCATTCTCCGGGAAGAAAAACTGGAACGGGAAGAGGTACTGGTGATTGGGGATAATCCGGATTCCGAAATCGCCGCGGCCATTCAGGCCAACCTGCCATACCTGATTATTGACCGAAGTCTGAATGCCCCTGATTTCGATAATAACAGGATTTCAAGCTTTACAGACCTTACCTGAATACCTTACTGACCTGCGCAATTCTCAGTAGTAGTCAGGGGTTACATAACCGCACATAACCGGTATGTACGTGAAATTAATCACCATGAAGAACCTGTCATTACTATTTTTGTCTGTTCTGTTGGTCTTCTCAGCATGTGATAAAGAAGATGAACCAAATCACTTCCAGATCCCGAATGAGGAGGCTGCCGACTTGATTGCCACATCGCTGGCTGAAGACGGCGGACTTCAAACTATTTTTATGGATGCTGTTACGGTGGTAAACGAAGTTACATCTGCATCTACAGGTGGTCGCCAGCTTTCTTGCGGTGCTACAGACAACACCACATTTAATTATGCGAGCCAAACCGGTGAAACTCCTTCCTACCAGTATCATTACGATTATGGCTGGATACTCAACTGTGCAGAACAGCAACCCTCTTCCGTCGACCTGAATTTAACTTATGACGGGGCGATGGAATCCCCTGATTTCACCTTTACTTTTGAAGGAACCAGTGGATTCACAGTAACAGAGATAATGGAACCAGTATTGGTTATAAATGGCAATCATAACCGGGCATCTGCTTACCATGTCATGTCGGACGGACAACAGTATTCCGGTTCGCATACATTTGCGTACACGCTGACAGAAATAAAAATTTCCAAGGAGACCAGTTCGATCGTGAGCGGCGCTGCAGCTGTTCAGCTTTCCGGAACCACCAACCGTGGGGTCTATACGGTGAATGCAACCATAACCTACAACGGAGATGGAACTGCCACTGCGACCATTAACGGGCAGGTTTACGGAATTGACATTTCAACCGGCACCATTAATAACGGGTAGAACCAAGAAAGTCATTTTAAAAAAACCCTGCGATCGCAGGGTTTTTTATCTTTAATTCATTGGAACTTCCATCAGAAGAATTCTTGCCGGACTCAATGCATGAAAATGAACCGATGAGGTATCCCAGATACCCATCCCATCCCGTTTGTTAAGTTCACTTCCCTCTACCTCCACCTTTCCTTCCAGTACAAATACATACAATCCGGAGCCTTTTCCTTTCAATTCATATTCCGTTTCTACACCTTCACTAAGGTCGCCGAGATGAAACCATGCCTGCTGATGAACCCATACCCCCTGGTCATCCGTGTTGGGTGAAAGAATCTGATAAAATTCATCCTGAACTGCCACATCACGAATAGAGATCTGATCATAACGTGGTTCGACGTTCTGCTTATCAGGAAAAACCCATATCTGCAGGAATTTCACCTGCTGATCAGAATTTTTGTTGTACTCACTGTGATATACCCCGGTGCCGGCACTCATCACCTGCACATCACCTTCCCGAATGACCGTCGTATTTCCTATGCTGTCCTTATGCTCCAGATCTCCTTCAAGTGGTATGGAAATAATTTCCATGTTATCATGCGGATGCGTGCCAAATCCCTTCCCGGGCGCAACCATGTCATCGTTCAATACCCTGAGTTTTCCGAAATGAACGCGCTCAGGATTAAAATAATTGGCAAAACTGAATGTATGATACGAATTTAACCATCCATGATTAGCGTGACCCCTGCTTGAGGCTTCGTGAATTACTTTTTTCATAATGATCTTTACTTAATGACTAATTTACATGTTTAAACGTATAAATTACAAAAAAGGTGTCGCCCCGGTTAGTAAAAGAATGGTATATTTGTGTTTTGGCCGAAAGCGAAATCGCCACAACGTTTATTTTTCTTTTATATAATGAAACCCATAATTCTGGTTTCAGTTAAATAAATTATCAAACAGGACATGACTCAGTTCAACAGTTTAAATTCAAAGCCCGCGGCGTTACTGTTCAGGGTATGCTGTGTCATCCTGTCCCTGACCTTCCTGCCTGACACGGTTTGGTCATATGTACTTGATTCACATCAATGCGAACAATACTGCCCGGAACCGGCACCCGAGACAGGTGAAAACGCACCCTGCAGTGATTCCTCTGAAAATGCAGAAGATCCGGGTGATTCGTATTTACAACCGGGAGAATACTTTCAGGAAGGAAACAACATTTACGGCTATTTCATCAGGGATCTGAAAGTCCCTGACCTTCGTGAGCAGGCCTTAGAAATTCTGGCCCCGCCACCCAAAGTATCCTGACTATTCAGACAGGAACGCTTTTTTTAATATCTTACTTAATAAACCTTAACCATACTCATCCCGGACATAGGGATGCGTAAACAATCAACTTTATGGAAAACAACCCATTTAAGCATTTTGGAAGTGATATACCTTCCGGCCTGGTAGTATTCCTTGTCGCTATTCCGCTCTGCCTGGGCATTGCCCTGGCATCAGGAGCTCCGCTGGTATCCGGTCTTATTACCGGAATTATTGGCGGGATCGTCGTCGGCGCACTTAGTGGTTCGCATGTTAGTGTCAGTGGTCCGGCTGCAGGACTTACCGTTATCGTTTTGAATGCCATTACCGACCTCGGTTCATTCGAGGCCTTTCTGGTGGCGGTTATTCTTGCCGGACTTATTCAACTGGCCCTGGGAATTGCTAAAGCAGGTATAATTTCACACTATTTTCCTTCGTCAGTTATCAAAGGGATGCTGGCTGCGATCGGTTTGATCCTTATTCTGAAACAGATACCGCACGCACTTGGATTTGATCAGGATTACGAAGGAGACATCAACTTCAGCCAGGCCGACGGAGAAAATACTTTCACAGAAATTGCAAAGTCATTCGATTATATGCAGCCGGCAGCGATAATTATCTGCCTGATCTGTCTTGGGATCATGCTCCTTTGGGAAATCCCGGCTGTAAAGCGCATTAAGCTCTTCAGGATTGTTCCCGGCGGACTTATCGCTGTGCTTGCCGGAATTGGTATGAGTCTGTTTTTTAAGAACAACAATCCGGCCTGGGCGCTTTCTCCTGACCATATGGTCTCTATTCCCAAGGACTTTTTCGGAGAATTATACACGCCGGATTTTGCAATTCTGAGCAACATTAACCTGTATATTTCTGCGGTAACCATTGCCATTGTAGCCAGTCTGGAGACATTGCTCAGCATTGAGGCCACTGATAAACTTGACCGGTTTAAACGGATCACCTCAACCAACCGTGAGCTCAGGGCTCAGGGTATTGGAAACATCCTCTCCGGCGCCCTCGGTGGACTGCCTATGACATCTGTTATTATCCGAAGTTCTGCCAATATTGAATCAGGATCACGGACAAAAATGTCCGCCATTATTCACGGTTTCCTGCTGCTGGGTACGGTAGTGCTTATTCCGAATATTTTGAATATGATTCCGCTGGCAGCCCTGGCAGCTATTCTCCTGCTGATCGGATATAAACTTGCTAAAATTCCTTTATGGATTCAGATGTACAAACTGGGCTGGGACCAGTTCCTTCCGTTCTCGATCACTATTATTGGAATCTTATTTACCGACCTGCTGCAGGGAATTGTAATCGGTATGCTGGTTTCGATTTTCTTCATTCTCCGGAACAGCTACAAGACCCCTTATCATTTTTCAGAAAATGACAGCCAGGCAGGAAAACAAATACATATCAAACTGGCTGAGGAAGTTTCATTCCTCAATAAGGGATCAGTACTCCTGACACTCAGAAACCTGCCGGAAAACAGTTCGGTCCTGATCGACGGTTCTAATTCAAAGAACATTGATTACGATGTTATTGAGGTAATAAAGAACTTCAAGAAAACCGCCGAGACAAAAAATATAAACCTTGAATTGAAAGAAATAGAAAAATAATTATGAAAGACTATAATAAGCTCATTGAACAAAATGCAGAAGTTGTACGGAAGAAACTCGAAAGTAATTCTTCCTTTTACGACGAGTTGGCAAAAGGTCAGCAGCCTAATTTCCTGTGGATCGGTTGTTCGGACAGCCGGGTACCGGCAAACGAAGTCACCGGCACTGAGGCAGGAGATATTTTTGTACACCGGAACATCGCCAACCTGGTAAACAATACTGACCTGAACCTCATGAGCGTGATTGCCTATGCAGTCGGTGTTCTGAAGGTGGATCATGTAATCGTATGTGGTCACTATGGCTGTGGCGGTGTTCAGGCGGCAATGTCAAATGCGGATGTTGGAATCATTAACAAGTGGATCAGGGATATAAAAAATACATACGCCCGGAACTGGGATGAACTGAAAGAACTTGATGACAAGGCCCGTTTTAACAGGATGGTGGAACTAAATGTCGAAGAACAGGTGAATAACCTCGCCAAGAGCACTATTCTACAGAAAGAATGGAAAGAACGCAGCGTGGAAATCCATGGCTGGGTGTATGATCTGGGCAGTGGGCGAATCAAAGATCTGGGCGTAGATGTTTCCGGCACGGATCATCTTCCTGACGTATTTAAGCTGGACGTCTGATCGCTGGCATTCAATTTGCACTATTATTTCCGAATCAGAAACTGAGGAGGATAAAATGAATAAAGTGTTGATTGGAGGGTTAATTCTGTTTTTGGCTTCTTTCATAACTCCTGGATTTGCCCAGGATAAATCTGAAAGAAAGAATGCCAGGGAACAGAAAAAACTGGAGGAGAAAGCCAGGTTTGAAAAAAACCTGAAACAATTTGAAGAGTGGATAGAGTCAGGTGAATTTGTCATCCTGGCTAATAATATAACCGGCAGATACGGTACCGTGTACAACCTGCACCCGACCGTTAATTTTATAAAAGTGGAGGGAAATGATATTGTAATCCAGACCTCCCAACCAGGACGGCCCGGCGTTAACGGCCTGGGCGGACTGACAACAAGAGGACAAGTTAGCGGTATTGAACTTATCAGTAATGAGGACGGAAAGCCCTTATCGGTGAATGTCAATTTTTCGACTGTAGATTTGGGAGCAGCCAGCCTGAATATTCACGTAAATGGAAATGGCAATGCCACCGCCTACCTGCGTGGAAACTGGGGACAGTCCGCCATTTTCAGGGGCGAATTTGCTCAGACTGACAGCACCCTTACTTATGAAGGAATGCAGCGTTTCTAACGTAAATGACGGGATAGATTGCAAGGCCATGAACTATTTATCGGTTCATGGCCTTTTTTATACATATCTTACTGGCATTTTTTCGTTAGTAATGAACTCAAATATCACATAGAGTTGTCTTATAAAGCGGGATATGTGTATTTTAGATATTGGTAAGTGTTGAATAATCAGAAAGCATATGTTAAAGGTCACCAAACGTCGTTATTATTTACCTGTCATCTTGTTGTCCGCCCTTGTACTCGTCTCGGCGGTTAACTATTCCAATGATGACCGGTATTTCGCCATTGCCAGGAATCTGGATATTTTCGCCACCCTTTACAAGGAGGTGAATGCCCTGTATGTTGATGAGGTCAATCCGAATGAACTGATCCGGACAGGAATTGATGCGATGCTTGGTTCGCTGGATCCATATACCAATTACATACCGGAAGACGATATTGAAGAATTCCGTACCCAGAGTACAGGACAATATGGTGGCATCGGAGCTGTGACAGGCATGATCGATGACCGTTTACTGGTCATGATGGTCATGGAAGGATATACTGCAGAAAAGAACGGCTTGAAGATTGGCGACCAGATCACCCATATCAATAATGTGGACATCCGCAATATGAGCCGTGAAGAAGCAAATCAGCTCATGAAAGGAGAAAGCGGTAAATCCATTTCACTTAAAGTAAAACGGTACGGAGAAGAAAATCTCATCCCGCTTGAATTCAAAAGGGAGAAGGTTAAGATCAGTAATGTTCCCTATTACGGAATGGTAAGTGAGAATGTTGGGATGGTTAAACTGACCGAGTTTACTATGCAGGCAGGAAGGGAAGTAAGCAATGCAGTGGAAGACCTCAAGAAAAAAGGAGCCACTGCCATTATCCTTGACCTCCGCGGGAATCCCGGCGGTTTATTAATGGAAGCTGTGAATACTTCCAATGTCTTTATACCCAAAGACAAGGAAGTGGTCTCTACGCGAGGGAAAGTTGATTCCAACAATCAGACATACAATACGCTTAATTCGCCTGTTGATACAGAAATTCCTGTAGCTGTTCTGATCAACAGCGGAAGTGCCTCGGCCTCGGAAATCGTAGCAGGAACGCTTCAGGATTATGACCGCGCAGTGGTTATAGGGCAGAAGTCATTCGGAAAGGGGCTGGTACAACTGAGCCGTCCACTGTCCTATAACGCCCAGCTCAAGGTGACAACAGCCAAATACTATACTCCAAGTGGTCGTTGCATCCAGGCGCTGGATTATGCCCACAGGAACAACGACGGAAGTGTGGGTAAAATACCTGATTCACTGAAATCTGAATTCAGGACCAGTAATAATCGCGTGGTATATGACGGCGGAGGGATCGACCCGGATATTGTGGTTGACCAGGATAATATGTCTTCTGTAGCATATACCCTTGAAACAAAAGGGTTAATCTTCGACTACGCAACTGAATATTACTACAGTCACGATGGAATAGGTGATCCAAACACTTTTGAGCTCTCGGATAATGAATACGACGAATTCAAAAAGTGGTTGAAAAATAAGGACTATTCCTATGTCACAAGGGTTGAACAGGATCTTCAGGACATGAAAGACGACGCAAAAAATCAAAAATATTATCCACTTATAGAAAAGCAGCTTGGAGATCTTCAGCGTGTCATTGACGAAAGCAAGAATAAGGATCTTGACTTATTTGCCAGTCAGATTCGTTTCCTGCTTGAAAAAGAAATCGTGGAAAGGTATTATCTGGAAAGCGGTGGGATAGAAAGCACCTTTGACCAGGATCAGAGTATAAAGACAGCCATAGCAGTACTCAATGATCCGGCAGAAATTAACCGCATCCTGCATCGAAATAAATAGATATCAATTCAGAATCCGGCGGGCTTCAATAAAGCGCCTGCGATAATGATCTTTAAGCGGATCCTCCACGACTCCCCTGGTGGAGGAGCTATGTATGAAATACAATTTTCCCTGTTCAACACGCGTAACAATTCCAACGTGTCCCGGATTGGATCCGCTTCGGGGACTTGTAAAAAAAAGAAGGTCGCCTTTGCGAACAGAGTCCAGGGCTACCGGCATGCCATGTGCTATTTGGGCACGACTCGAAAACGGTAGCCTGACATCAACACTTGTAAATACATGACTGGTATACCCGGAACAATCAAACCGCTCAGGGCCACGACCACCATATTTGTAAGGGGTACCGAGATAAGTCCGCGCATAGGTTACTAGACTGTCCAGTACTACCTCAGATGAATCCGTTAGGATCAGAGAGTCTGCAGCCACGGGAACTCCACGCGTATACGAAGCGCTTGCTTCGAAGGAGCAAAGGAATCCCAGAAAAAATATCACGATATAACGGATCGGGACCATCAGCGTAAGAAACGAAAAAAAGGCGGAGGAAATTACCACCGCCTTTTAAATTTTCGATAAACTGCCTTAATTACCGGAGGAATAGCAATTCGCGGTACTTAGTCAGCGGCCAGTCTTCGTCATCGACGAGAAGTTCAAGTTTATCAACCGCATACCGGATTTTATCAAAGTACTTCCCTTTCACATCGTCGCAATAGGCAATTGCTTTGTCACGAGTATCTTCAATTTGATTGACCCGCTTACGCTCTTCGATCATATTGACGACCTCGGATTTTATGGTGTTGATATAACCCGACATTTTCTCGATGGTCTTTATCACTTCCGTATTGTCGATTTTCAGTCCGGCAAGGCCATTGGCGTTTGCAATCAGCTTATTCTGATAGGCTATCGCAGTAGGCACAATATGATTAACCGCAAGGTCTCCCATCACACGGGATTCAATCTGGATTTTCATAATATAATTCTCCCAGTAAATCTCATTCCGTGCTTCCAGTTCCGTTTCGGTCAGGACGTTCATATCCCCGAATATCTTTTTGGATTGCTTGGAAAGATAAGAATCCAGCGCTCTTGGCGTATCTTTTATATTTGATAAACCACGCTTTTCGGCTTCTTCCACCCATTCATCAGAATATCCGTCTCCTTCAAACCTGATTTTCTTGGATTCCTTGATGTACTTCCTCAGTACCTTCACGATGGCCATGCGCTTGTCACTGTCCTTATCTTTGCCAACCTCTTTTTTGACCTCGTTATGAAACGCGGTGAGCTGAGCTGCCACGATCAGGTTAAGGACCGACATAGGACCGGCCACATTCTGGGCACCTCCAACAGCGCGGAATTCAAATTTATTACCTGTAAAAGCAAATGGCGATGTCCGGTTACGGTCCGTATTATCGAGGATGATCTGCGGAATTTTGTCAATTCCCAGCTTCATGTACATATTATCACCTTTCTCCACCTTCACGTTTCCTTTCTTTTCAAGTTCGTCCAGAACAGCAGACAGCTGCGAACCAATAAAGACCGACATGATGGCCGGAGGGGCCTCATTGGCGCCAAGACGGTGATCATTACCTGCCGATGCAATACTGGCGCGGAGCAGATCCGCATATTCATAAACTGCCTTGATGGTATTAATAAAGAAAGTTAGGAATAGGAGGTTTTCCTTAGCACTGCTCTTAGGCTGGAATAAATTAACCCCTGTATTGGTGATCAGCGACCAGTTATTATGTTTTCCCGTACCATTCAGCCCTGCAAATGGTTTCTCGTGAAAGAGCACTTTCAGGCTGTGCCTGTCCGCAACCTTTGACATCACATCCATCATCAGCTGGTTGTGATCCGTAGCCACGTTAATATCTTCAAATACCGGAGCCACCTCAAACTGGCTGGGAGCTACTTCGTTGTGACGGGTACTAACGGGAATACCAAGCTTAAGCGCCTCGTATTCAAAATCCTTCATGAAATTATAAATACGGGGAGGGATCGATCCGAAATAATGATCATCCAGCTGCTGTCCACGTGCAGGACTGTGTCCGAATACCGTACGGTTTGCCAGTACAAGGTCAGGCCGCGTGTTGTACAGATCCTTATCCACTACAAAATATTCCTGCTCACAGCCCAGTGATGGTTTAACCCGTGTGATTTTCTTATCAAACAACTGACATACTTTAACCGAAGCCTCATCCACAGCCTCCACCGCCTTAAGTAATGGCACCTTATTATCAAGCGCTTCTCCGGTGTAGGAGACGAAAATAGTGGGTACACAGAGCGTAACACCATAAATAAACATCGGTGAGCTGGGATCCCAGGCCGTATATCCCCTTGCTTCAAACGTACTGCGAATTCCTCCACTGGGGAAAGAGGATGCATCAGGTTCCTGCTGTACAAGCTGCGAACCTTTAAATTTTTCTATTCCTGACAGGTAATCAAAGAATGTATCATGTTTTTCTGCCGTTGAACCGGTCAAAGGCTGAAACCAGTGGGTATAATGAGTGGCACCTTTTGAAAGTGCCCAGGATTTCGCTGCTGCCGCAACCTCATCCGCTGTACTTTCATCAATCTTCTTACCCTCATCAATAGCCTTTTTAACCTTTTTAAATATTTCCGGAGAAAGCAGTTGCTGCATCTCCTTCATTCCAAAAACATCCTCGCCATAAAATTCGGAAATTTTGCCAGGTGCTTTAACTTCAATTTTTGGGCGGCCATTAGCCCGCTCCAACGCCTTAAAACGTAGATGTGCCATGTGAATAATTAGTGGTTGGTTATATTAATCAGAAACAAAAATATCAATAAAATCAGTTATTGATATTTATTTACCCCTGAATTTCAAATTAAGTTAAATATACTATCCTCCCAGGGGCTAATTGTACCCTGAAATTACTGAATTCGATTATATTATCCGTTTTCAGGTATAATATTTACCCTGTAATTCATCGAAAATATCAGAAAATCCAGTGATACCTGCCTGTTCCGGTATAAGCCAGGCGGACTGATCTCTTTGAAATCCAGAAGTGTATAAATTACGAAATTTGTTAGAAAAATGGCAGCATGTACTGCGCAACTTTCTGACAGGCACCTGTTTTTACAGATTAGCCGGACCTGAGTGCTGTGTCCAGCCGGTCATTGGCATAGCCATAATCAGCCTCATGAATGTCTTTCACCCGTTCACGGGCTCCTGCAGTTTCTTTGGCAAGGGTCTCAATCCGGTCGACCAGAAACGGGTATTCCTTCTTTTTGAGAACATGATCATACGGCCCGCGGTGAGCAATCAGTTTGACGAAAATCGGGGCGGTCTCTACGGCAATAAATAACAGCATGATAAAAATATTGGCCACTGCAATTGGCGAGCTCTTCTCTGTAAGCCGCCCGAGTGCATCTATCCGGGAAGCCAGACCATCGGCAAGATCCTGGTTCATCCGTGACAACGCGCCATTCCTGGCTGTATCCAGCTCAAACAGTTTCTGGCGATTTGCCTGCATGAGAGTTTCATTCCTTTCCCGAAGTTCCTGAAGTTCTGCATCTGCCTTATCCGCATCTGCCTTTTTTATGGCATATATCGGTCCGGCATTTCTTTTCATTGTACCACCTGTTCCATCGGCCTCCATCCTGGCTATTTTCCGAAGCGTATCCCGCCTGGCTACCAGGGCATTGATTTCAGCCTGAAGTCTTTCATTTTCAAGTTCAATCCCCTGTTTTAACGGATCGAATCTGCCTGACACCAGCTCCTCGCGTTGCCGCAATTGTTCCTGGTGCATAATTTCAAGTTCTTCCGAGACTTCTTTTTCAAAGATTTTTAGTTCGAGAGGTTTTGCAATTACTATCGAGATCAACAACGCCAGTATAATCCGTGGAAGAGCGATACCCCACTGCTTAATCATTTTACCCTCCTTACGCATACCGGAAACAATATACCTGTCCAGGTTGAAGATCATCAGCCCCCAGATCAAACCAAACAATATTGCAGGGAATACGGAGTCAAATACGGTGTAAAGAGCATAACCGGCAGCTATTGCAGCAAATAACCCCGTGAAAAATACCGTTGCGCCAATTCCTGTGTATTTACTGGACTCGGTAGGACACTGTTCCATCAGTGATTCGTCTACCCCGGCGCACATCCAAAAAAATCGGGTAAGCTTATTCATATATGTGCAAACGTCAAATGACCATTCGAATTGTTTGATGACCGGCAACTTTAATGCCACCGGGTCAAAACCCCTTTCATTGCGAACAGGGCCATTTCGGAGAATAACGATTGTTCGATCCCGTACACCGGAAATTCATTTCCGTACGGCTGAAAATACCGCGTGAGACCGTTGAATTTTATTTTTTTACAATTGTGGACAACACAAAAACAAAAAATGACGTATAAACCCCGTAACGAGATTTTTAGCTATGATTAACTTTAATTTTTCAAAATCGTCAGTTCGTCCACAGCAACCATTCTCCAAAGAAGTTTCAGTGGCATACCAGAAATACTTTCAAACTGCCCTGATGAACCTGGAGTTGAACCTGCTCGAAGAACGTATAAAAAAACAAAGGCTGAATTAAAAAAACCGGCTGGCGCCGGTTTAAGGTTTAATTGGTTTTTCTGACTGATCCGCCGCTGCGTGAATCGGTAGAGGATTTTTGCGGATCCCCCTTATACCGCACACTACCTCCGCTACTGGCCTGGGCAAGTATTTCCTCTTCCGCATACACCTTGGCTTCACCGGCACTGGCAGCCTGTACGTGAACCCGCATGGCCTTAAGGTCGTAGGTATCCGCCTCCCCTGCGCTACTGGCATCTATACGGGCTGTTTTCGCCTTACCACTCACTTCCACATCGGCAGCACTGCTGACTTCCACATTCAATTCCTGGACATCAACTTCCACCTCAATACTGGCAGCACTTGATGCGTATATTTCAAGTTGCCGTCCCTGAATCACATCACTACCAAATACCCCGCTGGCACTGCTTGCCGCAATCATGTCAAGTGTGGTAAATGTTACTTCCACCGTCACATCGACATTCCTGTAATTTCCTTTTTCAAGGGATATTTTCAGTATTCCGCCATCCACCACCGTACGGATATCATCCATATCAATATTTTCGGCTTCTATTTTGACCGCATGTGTGGTGCCTTTATGCAGGTATACATCAATTCCCTGTGATGATTTGATTCCATGGAAGGAGCCCACCGAGCGATTTTCAGTAGTTTGCGCCTGAATGGTTAATGTTGCTGCAAACAGCAGGACGAATAAGCTAATAACTCGTTTCATGGGTATATTCTTATGTTTTTTCTTAAAGACATGACAGGAACCAAAGGGTTGCATCAACCTTTATTCTAAATAATAATTAACTACAGGTGTAATAATATCTGCATTTTTTGCCCGGTCTGCGTTTACTTTATTGCCTACTTTTAGCATTAAGTATTGAGAATAATATTTTTTAATTATGGTACAAGAGAAACTAAACGTTTTAATACAGCTAGCGGCCAGTGATAATCAGGTAGCCGAAAAAGAAGCCCGGTTAATACATATGATCGGACAGGCAAATGGACTGAACAAGGAAACCATCGACACAATGATCGGGAGCCCTGCACAGCCGGTAGGCGACTTACGTAACCTGACCGAAGACCAGAAATTTGAGCATTTGTACCATGTTGTACAATTGATGAAAGTTGATGGACAGGTGTTCAAAAGTGAAATAGTATTTTGCCAGGATATTGCCCAGCGACTTGGATATAAAAAGGGCGTCATTGCTGAATTATCAAGTAAAATTTTCAGTGACCCGTCGATTACAGCTGACCGGGAATATCTGAGGAAAAAAACGCAGAAATACCTCATCAGGAGATAATTCAAAGGCCGGTTCATACCGGCTTTTTCTTTCGATAATGACTAATCAGGCCATCGGTGACCAGTTTGTAGCCACCCATGGCTTCTGCAGTCATACAGGAGTGCACGGGAAGAATTCCCAGCACATCCCCTACTTTCCAGTCTGCTATTTCCTTCTCCGGGAGTGAAACAATACCATGCTCCTGGCTGATGGAACGTAATTTATAGCCGGGCAAAGGTACCGACCAACCGGACGACCTTAATCTGACTATTCTTCCATAAGACCCATCCTCAAGCACATCTTTTGCCAGATGTACACCACCGCCGTGAATGGCCAGTTCATTTCTTTCAGCATGAACAGAGATCACAGGACAGGCAAGGCATATGGCAATATCCTTTTCCGAACACGATCCTATCTGCACCTGCATCATATCATAAAATACAAAGTTGCCGGGGGTCAGCACGTCAATATCTTTCAGGCGGCTGCCAACGGAGGCATATGGCGTATCCCCAAAAAAGACGGACGCACCTGGCGCGACGGTATCTCTGACAGCCAGCAACCCGTCAAGCGACTTATTGCCCCGCGAATTAATATCTTCTTCTCCCCTGCCCGCATAATGGTGGCCGGCGTGGCTGTAAAATCCCTCAAATTGAAGGCCGTCGGCTGCTTCGATCTGCTCCAAAAGATGCTTTGCCTGCTGCGGCGCTGAGAATGGCACACCGGTCCTGTTACTGCCTGTATCGACTTCAATTACCACTCCTGCCTTTATTCGCCCTGCAATTGCTTCCAGTGCATCCGGGTGGTCCACCATTATTACAAGTCGTTCCAGCCGTTCTGACAACTTTTTTAACTCGTCCAGCAGGAGAATATTGACCGGCATGGCAATCAGAATATCCTTCCAGCCAGCATCAGCAAAATATAATGCCATTCCCAGTGAAGAAACAGTGATAGCCTCCACTCCCTCTTCCCTGATCCATTCTCCGATTTCAGCAGACTGATGCGTCTTAAAATGGGGCCTCAGTACACATCCTGCTTCATCTGCCCGTTTCTTCATCCGCCGGACATTTCTCCTGACAATCTCCTCATCAATCAGGAGTAACGGCCATTCATTTTTATTGCTCATAGACTACCTTTCCATTTAAAATGGTCATTGCCACCTTTGTATCCAGAATTTCCGCTTCCGGCACTTCCATTATGTTTTGCGAAAATACAGTGAAATCAGCCAGCTTGCCGGCTTCTATCGATCCCACCAGGTTTTCCATGAATGCCCCGTAAGCGGCATCCAGTGTGTACGAGCGCAATGCCTCCTCACGCGTCATGCGCTGATCTGCTTCATATCCTTCCGGTGGTGTTCCTTCCAGGGTTTTCCTTGAAACACTGGCATAAAACGAGGCAATCGGATTTATCGGTTCCACAGGCACATCGGTACCATTCACGATCCGCGCCCCTGAATTCAGTAATTTCTTCCAGACATAGGCTCCTTCCACAATCCGATTCTCTCCAAGGCGGTCGATAGCCCAGGGACGATCGCTCGACATATGAATCGCCTGCATGGCAGGTATTACACCAAGCTCACCAAATCGTTCAATATCATCCGGATGCAGGTGCTGTGCATGCTCTATCCGGTACCGGTGGTCATTTGCCGCTTCAGGGTTACTGGTAAAAGCCGCTTCGTACCGGTCCAGAATCTCCCGGTTGGCCCGGTCCCCAATGGCGTGACTGCAAACCTGAAAACCATAAGTAAGTCCGTTCGCAGATACTTCGCTTACCGTTGCCATGGGCAGGGTCTCATGTCCGAAGTGATCCGGACGGTCGGTATAGCTCTCCAGCAACCAGGCTCCCCGGTTGCCGAGGGCTCCGTCACAATTCAGTTTGATGGAACGGATGGTCAGCCACCCGGTGCTGTCAATTTGCGGACCACGCTCGTACCATTCCTGCAGGAGCATCGGATCCCAGCCGGTAAGCATAACATACAAGCGGATACCAAGCGAGTCTCCTTCCCAATACTCGTTATACAGGGAAATGGTCTCCCTCCCAACCCCTGCATCATGGAAACCGGTTATACCATTCTGATAACAATTCTCCACAGCCATTTTAAAGGCCCGCATATCCGTCTCACGGGTATTCTCCGGAATGTGCTGTCCGATAAGCCCCTGGGCCCTTTCACTGAAAATTCCTGTGGGGTTGCCCAATTCATCCCTGATAATTTCTCCGCCTTCGACATCGGCCGACGGAACTCCTTCCTCATCCAGCTGCATTACCCCTGCTATTTCCATCGCTTTTGCATTGGCAAACCCTGCATGTCCGCTGGCGTGCCGGAGGTAAACCGGGTTGTCTGGTGAAACTTCACTCAGGCGCTGGTGCGTTTGAAAGCCTTTTATAAGGGTATCCGGTTGCACTTCCCACTTGTCCTGGTGCCACCCCCTTCCGGTGATCCATTCTCCCGGACTTGCCTCGGCAACCGCCTCAGCTACCTTCTCGACCATTTCTTCATAGCTCTTGATTCCGGAAAGATCCAGGTTCAGTTTATTGTACCCCATTCCCATAAAATGACCATGGCCCTCTATGAAACCGGGTGTCATGGTCTTTCCGGCCAGGTCCACCATATCTGTTTCCTCCCCCTTCCAGGCTCCGGCCTCATCAAGGGAACCTGCAAATAGTATAGTATTTCCCCGGATCGCCACCGCTTCCACCTGGCTGTTCGCATCATCCATGGTGTAGATCGGCCCTCCCGAAATAATCATATCCGCCATCTCAGGGGATTCCCCGGGCGTACAGGCCGCGAGCAATATGTAAGAAATCAGGGCAAGTTGCAGCAGGATATTCTTAGTGTTTGAGGTCATCAGTCGTTATGTTTGTTAGAATTAACTTTTTTGAATACGGGAAATTAATCATCTCCCGTTCTACTTACCAACCATTCGAATAATTATGAGAAAATTTGCCGGTATACTTATCCTCTCCAGCCTTTTCCTGATGCTGGGAAGCATGCGTCCAGCTTCCGCACAGGAAATGGGACTTTCTTTCTCCTATTTCATCCCGAAGGATGGCTATTTTTCAACCCCGGTAAGTCCCTTTTCCCTGCGGGGTATCGGGATCGATTTCGGACGATACTTCGCGGTGCAGACCGGGTTTTCCCTCTACCGGATGAGTGGAATGAATGTGAAAGACATGGACGGACCGGAGAGTGATAAACCTATAGTCGGGCCAAATTTTACAATTATGGTCCCCGCCGAACTGGTGCTGCAATTTATCGGACAGCAACAGGAGTTCCGCATTAAAGCAGGTGGATTCGCATTTTACGGCTTTGCCAACAAGATCAATTACGGCAACCTTGATAAAGCGATTGTTGCTTTCGAGGGATGGGATGTGGCCAACGCAAGCACAGACCATAAGCACGGTCTTGGGCTCGGTTATTTCTTCGGCGCAGAGTATGTATTGTTTGTCACCCGTCAATGGGGTGTATCACTGGAAGGCAATTACTTCATCGGGGATGCTCCTTTTGAAATGACGGGAGAATACACGGGCGGAACAGAATCCGGCCCGCTCGAGACGCGGTCATTTGACTGGCAGGACAGCAAAATTGATTTTACCGGACTTGAAATTTCGATCGGAGTGATCATTACTCCTTAGTCCGCCGGCACATAACATTGAACTCACAATAGGTACACTTCTTATCATCCTCAGTCTGGTCAAACGGCTGGTCTGAATAGAATATCTCTTCCAGTAACCCCTTAAGCTCATCGGAAAATTCCTCAAGATATGGGTTGACCGGATCAAGGTATTCAAAATTGTTTTTTGATCCCATCCGAAGTCCGGAATCCTCATCGCCGAATAATACGGCCCTGTTAAAGACATGGGGAGCGAGGTTTCCTTTTTCCTCCCTGCTGATTTTATACAGAAGCGTATATAGCAATGTCTGGAAAGCGACCTTGCTGTGATCTTTACCAAAAAGACCCTGGATCGACTTAAATAATTGCTCGTCCCTGCCGGTCTTATAATCAATGATTCTGATCAGGTCATTCTTCCTGTCCACTCTGTCTACTTTACCGGACATTTTCACCGTCCGCTCATTATCCAGACGAAAGAATACATCAAATTCCTCCTCAAGTCCCACTATTTCGAACGGGGCATAGGCTTCGTCCCTGTCCATGATCTTGCCGGCAAAACTCATGATGATCTCCCATGCGATCCTGTTCTTTCCCTCCACATCAAATTGTTCCCCCTCTCCCAGATTATAATTTTGGGAGAATGCTTCCTGGAGAATGTGTTCAAGACTACCTCTCAGCTCGCCGAAATGCTCTTTCCTTACGAGCAGACCGTGTTTCTTCTGGTGTTCCTGGTAGAGAAGCTCAACCAGGAGGTGCAGTACATTCCCCAGGGACCTGGCATCAAGGTCTTCTTCCACTTCGTCGGTTTCACGCAACCCGGCAATATGCCTGAAGAAAAATCGCAGCCTGCATTCCAGGTAGGTATTGATTGCAGAGGGTGAAATTCCTCTAGGTCTTGATCCATCCAGATAACCGGCCAACCGGGCCCGAACAGCCTCCGTGCGCTCCATCACAATGGGCTCTGGCTTTGCACCTGCAATATCATTAGCCAGCACGGTTTGCCTGGCCTTCTGCGGAAATTCATACTGTAATTGCCTGAGAAAACGACTCATCTCCTCCTCACCAAAATCGTTTCCTTCGGTATCCCAGGTAAATAAGGCAGTCTTTACGCTCTGGATAAGCCTGTAAAAAAGGTAGGAATACATGGCATCTTGCTGATCAAAATGAGGCAGCTGATATGCTTTCCGGATATTGTACGGGATAAAGCTGTGCTGACGGGCTCCTGAAGGCAGGCTTCCCTCATTACATGAAAGGACAAACACATGCTCAAAATCCAGATTACGGGTCTCCAGAACTCCCATGATTTGAATTCCCCGGAGCGGTTCGCCGGTAAACGGCACTTTTTCCGTGTTTGCCAGTTGCCTGAATAACCTCCTGAAGGACTGAACACTAACCGGCTGATCAGATTCATTCTCCATTATATCGCGGTACCTGGTAAAGTGCCTTCGGTAATGATGGATAAAAATCCTGTTCATCCCGTCAGTCTCTTTATCCTGTTCCAGGTATTTGAGTATCGCAATCACATAATCCAGAAAATCATCGCCAGCATATCTGAAAATAAGTTCACCCAAATTGTGCCGCGTCATGCGCCCTGGCTTCACATATACCCCGTTTTTCTTCTCAATATCCCTGATGATCGAATTGGCATCCTCAAATCGGGGTGCAATTAGCGGATGCCTGAGAATGCCCAGCACCGGCAAATAATAAAATCCTTTCTCTTCGCGGAATTTTACCTGCAGATCCGTAAAATATTCGATCAGGCTGTTAACCGGGGCGTAAGAAAGGGGAAATCCCATGGTGACATTGATGGAACCGGCCTCATTGGGGAGGGAATGCAGGACCGGAAGAAGCAAGCTCTCGTCTGCCAGTACGATAGCTATCCGGTGTTTTTCCAGCCCCGGATTATCATGCAGTAATTGCCTGAGTTTTTGCCCCATGTAGCGCGCCTGTCCCACATTTTGCGGAACACCGTGAATTTCCATTTCCCTTTCAGCGGTAGTCAGCCTGTCCGGAACAGGATCAGGAAAAGTTCGCTCAAAGTACGGACGACGCCTGTACTCCCTGAAAAACCGGCCTGCTTCCTGTTCCCGATTCTCCATGTAATAAGCATCCACATCCCATTCCACCCGTGTATCTCCGTTCTGCAAACACCAGGCAATTATTTTTTCCTCAGCAGTGGTCAGGGCATTAAATCCGGCGAACAGAACGTGCTTGCGCTGGTATTTCCAATCGTGATCCTCAATATTCTCCGCCAGTTCACGATAAAGCAAGCCCTCATAGGCAAGTCCCTCCGCTTTCAGAAGCTGGCGGTAATCCTGATAGATATCTCCAAGTTTTTCCCAGGTTCTCAGGAACTGCTCTTTATTGTCCGATCGCTTATTCTCAAACCCTTCCCAGAATTGCCTGAGTATATCCCTTTGTTCATCCGTCAGGAAATCAAACGTCATATCCAGTTCTTTCTGATTCCTGAGGTTGCGATAAAGCAACCCGCCATTGACCAGGTACTTATCAATCTCATCAAAATCCTGCAGAAGCATTTTTCCCCAGTAATAAAATCGCTCAAATCCTTCCGACTCTGCCAGGGGAAGATGATTTTTATATACCTGGTACAGTTTATGGATCAACAGCACCGGGTCGCCAAGTTTCAACGGAGACTCCCTGTTAATGAGGTCCTGAAAGGAAACAATATCAGGCGACCAGGCAGGCCGGTTGCTCTGCTCTTTCATGATCTGCTTAAGAAAAAGTCCCGCCCTGCGGTTGGGAAAAACCACTACCAGGTCCCTCGGGTTTTCATAACGTTCCCTGATCAGTACGGCTATTTTTTCAAGGAATGTCATACCTCTACGATTTCATTCAGGTCGATATACCATAAATACCCGCGTGCCGGTTTATTCTCCATCTCTCCCAGAATTTTCACATAATTACGGACCTGCATCATATCATGGTCATTCCTGAGACCGGTCTTATAATCGATCACCAACACTTCATTCTCGTCCATAATCACCCTGTCAGGACGGAATTCCTGCTGGCGCGTAAGTATGGCAGATTCATTGATCACCTCCCATTTTTTTGAAAACCAGCCGCGAATTTGCGGATTCTTAAATGATTTCAGTATCTGATTCTTTACTCTTACCACATCTTCTTCGGAAAGGGCTTCTTCCCAAGCGATATCATTAAGGGCCTTTTCAAAATCTACCGTGTACCTGACCCGGGCCAGTAACTGATGTATAATAATCCCGGTATTGATCTTTACCTGCCTTTCCGAGGGAATAAGCGAAGACGTGACAGGCTTCAGCACCAGTTGCTCTTCCCAGGAGCTTTCGGTATAGGTTTCCAGTCTTACGGGAGCTGGTCCCTCCTTCTGGTTTACCGATTCAAACACAAAATCGCGACTTCCAATGGTAAATATTTTCTGTCCGGTATCCCAGTTACTACCGGGCAGGCTAATATCTTTCACTGCTTTTTCGACAGCTGTATCAACGTTGCTGCTTCCTCCCCCGGGCCCGGTAACCCACAGGTCATGCGAAGCTCTGGTAAACGCTACATAAAGCTTATTCAGATTATCTACAAAAGCCTTTTTGCGTTCTTCCCGATAAGGGGTTGCGAAGGCTGACTCATCAAGGTCCTTTTTGTATTTTACCGGGACTACCTGGTCTTCCGCCTCCAGCCAGATGACCGGGTTTAACTGATGATCAATTTTCCAGTTTAGAAATGGCACAATTACGGAATGAAATTCCAGTCCCTTTGATTTGTGAATGGTCATGATGCGGATAGCATCAAGATCGTCCGGCACCTTGATCGTTTCCTTGCTGGCGTGATTATCCCACCACGAAATAAATCCTGAAAAATCTCCTCTTTCCCGGGAAACAAAACGCAACACGAGGTCCTGAAAGGTCTGAAGGTAGGCAAACTCATCACTAAGTTTATTGAGCCGCAACACATGAATCAGTTTTTCAATCAATTCTATAAACGGCCGCTTTGTCCAGGCGGATATTTGTGCAATCAGAAGTTCCGGTTCGGTCCGGCGAACATCTTCCTTGACTCCACAATCCAGGATCACTTCCTGGAGAGCCGTGCCGTCCTTGTGGATCAACTGGTAATAAAATGCCAGCTCGGCACGGTTAAGGCTATCCTGCGGCTGGGTGAGATACCTGAGCGCGGCAATCAGAATCCGGCATGCTGGCGAACCGGAAAGATATAGGGAATCATTACTGATAAACCGGTACGAATAACGGGAATCAGTATGCTCCCGTGATTTTTCGGCAAGCGCCTGTGCTGCCAGCTGACCCTCCCTGTTGCGGTTCACCAGAATAGCAATGTCCTTCAGCGGCACATTCTTATCCTGCAATTCCTCAATGGTTAGAATCATCTGATCCAGGGCTTGCTCTTTCCAGGGTTGATCATCGTCTTTCAGGAATTGAACCTGCACATATCCTTTTTCCTGTTCCTCCTTGATTTGCAAAGGATAATCCTGTGCCACATCATGGTAAATGGCCCTGAAATATGCCTCCGCTTCTTCCGTAGCAGGACTGTCAGAATCACCGAATACCTCCCCGAAAAAATGCGGAAGTGATTCAAACAAGGCATTGTTAAATCCAATCACTGCTGGTGTGCTGCGGAAATTGCTTCGCAGTTGTTCCTTCCGGATCCTCCGGGCGCCAAATTGCGCTTCCACCTTTTCCTGGAGCAATTCAAGTTCGCCACCCCTCCAACGGTAAATGGATTGCTTGACATCTCCGACAATCAGATTGATATTGCCCTCTGACATGCTGTTGTCAATCAGCGGACTAAAGCTTTTCCATTGGTAGCCGGAGGTATCCTGAAACTCATCTATCAGAAAATGATCAAAAAATGAGCCTACCCTTTCGTATATGAACATCGCGTCCGTCTCATGCACCAGATTTGTGAGGAGACGGGTCGAGTCTGCAATGAACATTAAATCCTGTTCACGTTTAAAGTCATTCATCTTGGTCAAAATATCCTGAGTCAACCCTAGCAGGTATATATTCTGGATTATGGCCTTGGCCGTGTTAAATGCTTCGCGATGCCGGGTCCAGTAATCATCGATTTCGTAAAATATTTTTTCAAGTCCGTCTGCCAGGGCAGCTTCCGTATTGGGACCTGCCTTCGATGAAGTCATTTTTCCCTGATCAAGGGCTTTCCGAACATGTCCTCCCGGCTCAAAATCTTCATTCAAAACTTTATTCAGGTAATTACCAAGTCCATTCCTTCCGTAAAAGAGTTCTTCCGGCATGACCCCGTACCGATCCAGGATCGCCATTCCTTCACGGGCCTTCTTTTTAAGATGATTTCTGATAATTCCGTATTCCTTCTTCAGGTCCTGCCCATACTTCATGATCTCACTGCGTCCCATCTTGCGTATCACCTCTTCATGCCTTTGAAAGTCTTCAGAGAGCAGTTTTTTAGTAAATTCCTCCAGGTCTCGCTCCACCATCCAGGAAGAGCCCTGTTCCAGCCTTTCAATGGAATATTCAACAAGCCAGTCCCGGAGCACCTTATCTTCCTCTACTTCTGACATCAGATCCTGTATGATCTCATGAATAGAAAGCTCAGGTTCAAGTTCAAGCCGATAACTTCCCGCAAGGCCAAGTTCACGGGCAAAACTTCGTATTACCCGCTGAAAAAATGCATCGATGGTGGTAATGGAAAAGTGGCTGTAATCATGGAGAATTTCTGCAAGCAGATTACTTGAGTTTTCGGTAAATTCCTCAGCGGTTAAGCCCAGGTCATTACGCAGTTCCTCTCCCATGGATCCGGGCCTGCCGGTGCTGAATTCATTGAGTTGAAAGACAATCCTGTCCTTCATTTCCTGCATGGCCTTGTTGGTGAAGGTGACGGCCAGTATCTTGCGATAGATGTGCTCATTGACACCTCCCAGTGCCAGGCGCAGGTATTCACGGGTCAGGGTATAGGTTTTCCCGGATCCGGCAGACGATCGATAAATAATCAGGAATTCAGAGTCCATATACGGCAGACATCTAATCTAGCCTATCCCTCTTAAATTTCCATGAACTGGCTGACAATAATCCGGTACTACTCGCTGATAAATGTCAGGACCGGCCTGTGTGTATGATTGACCACCGACTCGGCCAGGCTTCCGGTCAGGAGATGTGCCAGCCCTGTCCGTCCATGGGTAGCCATGGCAATCATATCGGCATCAGCATGCTGGGCAAAATTCAGTATGCCTGCTTCTTCCGAGTTATCGTTATACACGTGCAAGTCATAATCCTCAAATCCTGTCTCATCTGCCAGTTCCTGCAGTTTCGGATAAATGAGGTGATCCGGTTTAAAGTTATTAGGTGTATTGATCCTGACCAGGTCTACGTGTGAGTTAAATGCCTTTGTCAGTTCAAGGAGAATGGGCGCACAGGAATGTTCCTTATTCTCCAGTGAATTGGCATACACGACTTTATTCAGTTTAAAATCCTTCATCTTCTCGTGTACCGTAATCACCGGGCAAGGCGCATGCCTTACCACTCTTTCGGCATTGGAACCAATCAGGAATTCCTCAAAACCGCCGGATCCTTTCGTGCCCATGACCACCAGGTCAATATTCTTTTCCTTAATGATCTCCTTCACCCCGTAATAAATATCCCCTACGTGAATTTCTGTTCGAACACTGATCCCTTGCAACATTTCATCCGCGACAAGGTCTTCCATCTGCTCCTTGGCGCGTTCGATTAATTTAAGTACAAATAACCTGTCCTGCATATCCGGCAAGGCGACTTCACCTGTATAATGAACACTTGGAAGGGTTGCATCGACCACCACATGCAGCAAGGTAAGCTCGGCATTCATTCTTCGCGCCAGAATGGCTGAAAGCTCAATGGCATAACCAGCCTGGTCTGAAAAATCGGTAGGTACTAGAATCTTTTTCATAACATTTGATTTTTTACACGGAGCCATACCCCGCGCTTTTTTTAATCGTTATAGTAAGATACTAAATTCCTGTCATTCCGCACCCTAACACAGAACAGGTATTTACCTGCTATTTATCACCATTGAATTATTAGAAATAGATCATGCAAAGACCGAAAAGCAGCACAAAGACAAGTGTGCTCAGGGCCATCTGCCGGAGGTACGGATCAAGCTCGGCGGATTTAGTTTTGGTCATTACACCGCGAACATTCATCATGAACATCGGCAGGCAGATCAGATAGGCAAACTGCCAGGGCGAATTGTAATTAAGGAGGGTAAAAAGAATGGCCGCCATCCACCCAACAGCTATCAGGGCTATATGATAAAATATGGCATTTTCCCTCCCGATACGCACCGGAATACTGTTCTTACCCGCCTTCTTATCAGATTCGATATCCCGGATATTATTCACGTTCAGTACCGCCGTGGCAAACATGCCGCAGGTAATTCCGGGCAGGGCAATTTCCGTGTCAATACTCCCCGTGTAAAGGTAATAAACACCAATAACACCCACGAGACCGAAAAACAAAATAACGGACAAGTCACCCAGTCCAAGGTAGCCGTAGGGATTATCACCGGCCGTATAATAAACCGCCGCCAAGATGGCCAGCAGGCCCAGGCCAAGAAAGAACAGGAAAACCTGCCAGTCAAATCCGATAGATACATAAATCAGGGCAGTGCCGCAGGCAAGGCTCAGCCCGATAAGAAATCCAATGGCGATACGCATGCTTGCCGGTGAAATGGCACCAGACTGCACCATCCTGGCCGGGCCTTCGCGGTGTTCCGAATCTGCGCCGTGAACAGAATCGCCATAGTCATTGGCAAGGTTGGAGAGAATCTGTAAGAAAACTGTGGTCAGGCAGGCGAGAACAAATATATCCCATCGAAAAGCATGATTCATCTGCGCCAGGAAACTACCCATACCAATGCTGGACAAAGCCAGGGGCAGGGTCCTCAACCGTAAAGCGGTAAGCCAGGGTGATATGCGGCCAACAGCAGCCATTACATTTGTTCAGGTACGTTAATTCCCAAAAGGCTCATTCCATGCCTGATCACCCGGGCAACCACGGCCGATAAGGCAACCCTGAATGTTCTCAACTCCTCGTCGTCTTCACTGAAAATGGAGATCTCCTGGTAAAACCGGTTATATTCCTTTGAAAGGTCAAAAACAAACTGCGCGATAATATCCGGGGCATAGTTTTGTCCCGCTTCGGCGACCCGTCCAGGATAGTCGCCAAGCATATTGATCAGCATCCGCTCAACCTCATGCAAGCTCCCGGTTTCAGGAACTTCATTGGCGGAGATGCCAAGTTGTTCCGCTTTTCGGAGAATGGCTGATATCCGGGCATGGGTATACTGAATGAACGGCGCGGTATTGCCCTGGAACTGAATTGATTCGTTTGGATCAAATAACATGCGCTTTTTAGGGTCCACTTTCAGCAAAAAGAATTTCAGGGCACCCAGGCCAACCATTTCATACAGTTCACGGGCTTCTTCCCCACTGAATCCCTCAATTTTTCCAAGCTCCCGGGTGTGCTCCTCGGCCGTGGCGATCATCTCGTTCATCAGGTCATCGGCATCCACCACGGTTCCTTCCCTTGATTTCATCTTGCCTGTAGGCAAGTCAACCATCCCGTAGGAAAGATGGTAGCATTCTTTGGCCCAGGAATATCCCAGCTTATCCAAAATCAGGAAAAGAACCCTGAAATGATATTCCTGCTCGTTACCGACTGTATAAATCTGACGGATAATTTCCGGGAAATCACGAAACCTGAGGATTGCGGTACCGATATCCTGCGTCATATAAACAGATGTACCATCAGAACGGAGCAGCAACTTCTGATCCAGGCCTTCCTTGGAGAGATCCACCCAAACCGAGCCATCTTCCTTTCGGAAAAATATCCCTTTCTCCAGCCCTTTCAGCACTTCCTCCTTGCCCAGCAGGTAGGTTTCCGATTCGTAATACAGCTTGTCAAAATCAACACCCATCTGCTTGTAGGTCTGATCAAAACCGCTGTAGACCCAACCATTCATCCGTTCCCATAAATGCACTGCTTCGGGATCTTTTTGTTCCCAGCGCAACAACATTTCCTGCGCTTCTTTCAAAATTGGAGCTTCCTTTTTAGCCTCCTCCTCAGGAATTCCCTGCTCAACCAGTTCCTTTATTTCCGTTTTGTATTCACGGTCAAACCGCACATAATAATCACCCACCAGCTTATCTCCTTTCTTCCCGGTTTCGGCAGGTGTTTCTCCATCGCCGTACCGCTGCCAGGCGACCATCGATTTACAGATATGGATACCGCGGTCATTGATGATTTGCACTTTATGCACGGAATATCCGTTGGCCTTCAGTATTTCAGCAACAGACCAGCCCAGGAAATTATTCCGGAGGTGACCAAGGTGTAATGGCTTATTGGTATTCGGACTCGAATATTCGATCATCACCTCTTCCTTCCGATCCGGAAAGTTCCCGTAATTTTCGGACGCCAGTATGCCGGAGAATTCCTGAAGCCACGAACTATCCTCCACCACAATATTCAAAAACCCTTTTACCACATTATACCCGCTCACTACAACGGAATTTTCCACAAGCCAGGAACCCAGACCTTCTGCCGTCTGCTCCGGACTTTTACGGGTCTGCTTCAGATAAGGAAAGCAAACGAGTGTATGAGATCCTTCAAACTCCCTCCTGGTAGGTTGAATGCTGATCTCATCAGCGGGTATATTAATATCATAACAGGCTGAGAACGCCCGTGAAAGGTCCTGCTTTAAGGCAGATTCTATCATTTCTTCTTCAATTTTAACTCATACAGGTCATGTCGCCTGTCTTTCAGGTTTCGGACACTTCCGTGGGTATGTAATTCCTTGAGATCATTCAGGTCGACATCGGCAATGATCGTATTTTCCGTATTAGGGGTTCCCTCTGCCACGATAGCGGTGTGGGGAAAGGCAAAGTCAGAGGGCGAAAATACCGCCGACTGACCAAACTGGATATCCATGTTCCAAACCTTTGGCAGATTGCCTACACTACCGGAGATGGCCACATAGCACTCATTTTCTATAGCACGGGCCTGGCTGCAAATCCGGACGCGATGATACCCGTTTTGCATATCGGTGGCAAACGGAACGAATAATATTTCCATATCCTGTTCAGCCAGCAATCTCGGTAATTCCGGAAATTCAACATCATAACAGATCAGGATTCCGATCTTCGCCACATCTGTATCAAACACTTTAAGACGGGTCCCCCCCGACATGCCCCAGTCACTTATTTCCGCAGGAGTGGGATGAATTTTGTACTGGCTGTCATAAGATCCGTCGCGACGGCACAGATAGGCTACATTATACAGTTTTTCGTCTTCATACACCGGCATGCTGCCCGCGATGATATTGATATTATAGCTCACGGCAAAATCCAACAGTTTTTCCCTGATCTGCTCGGTGTAATTGGCCAGCTTCCTGATCGCCTGGGCGGCATCGATCTCATTAAACTCCGCCATCAACGGGGCATTGAACAATTCGGGAAACAGCAGGAAATCGGCCTTATAGCCACTTACCGCATCCACAAAGAACTCGACATTCTCAAAGAATGATTCAACCGACCTGACCGAACGCAGCTGCCACTGAACCACGCCGATCCGTGCATATGCTGCCTTTCGGGAAGTCAGTGATTCCTTCTCCTCGTAATAGATATTATTCCATTCCACCAGGACCGCGTAGTTTTTGGAGGCCTTGTCACCCGGCAGATAATTTTTCAGGATCTTGCGGACATGGAAATCATTAGAGGTCTGGAAGTAAAGTACAGGATCGTAAATTTCTTTTTTACGTACTTTCTGGATGTACTCCTTCGGCGACAATTCGTGGCTATACTTATGATAATTGGGCATTCTGCCGCCCGCTACGATCGAACGCAGATTCATATGCTCACACAGATCTTTCCTCGCATCGTACAGCCTTCGACCAAGTCGCATCCCGCGATATTCAGGGTCCACCGAAATTTCAATGGCGTACAGCACATCACCATCCGGATCGTGCGTGGAGAATGACTCATCACCGGTGATCTTCCGGTAGGTGTGCGTATCACCATATTTATCATAATCCACTATGATTGACAACGCAAAAGCCACTACTCTTCCATTATCTTCAACACAAAGCTGTCCTTCCGGGAATAAGCGGATGAGTTTTTTGATCTGGGTTTTCGTCCAGATGTCATTCATCAGTGTATACGCCCCGTCCATGATCTCTGAGATACGGTCATAATCGCCCGCCTTCAGATTTCTTACGACCAGCAAGTGCTGTTTACTATCGGTTGTGCTTTCTGCCATAAATTACCAGCCCAGTATATATGCAAAGATAAGCGGTGCCACAATGGTGGCATCAGACTCCACTATGAATTTTGGTGTATTTATATCCAGCTTACCCCAGGTTATTTTTTCATTCGGAACCGCGCCTGAATAAGATCCGTAGCTGGTTGTTGAATCCGATATCTGGCAAAAATAACTCCAGAACGGCGTATCCGTGCGCTCGAGGTCCTGGTATAACATCGGTACCACACAGATCGGGAAGTCACCGGCGATGCCCCCACCGATCTGGAAAAAACCAATTCCGTCAGTACCGGCATTCTCCGTGTACCAATCGGCCAGGAAAGTCATGTACTCAATGCCGGACTTCATCGTGGACGCCTTCAATTCGCCTTTCAGACAGTATGAGGCAAAAATATTTCCAAGCGTGGAATCTTCCCAACCTGGTACCACCATAGGCAGATTCCTCTCAGCCGCCGCTATCATCCAGCTGTCTGCCGGGTTGATTTCATAGGCATCTTTCATCACACCTGAATTCAGCAGGCGAAAAAGGAATTCATGGGGAAAGAGGCGTTCGCCATTATTCTCCGCGTCTTTCCATATTTTAAAAATGTGTTGCTGAATATGCCGGAATGCTTCCTCTTCCGGAATACAGGTATCTGTTACCCTGTTCATACCATCCTGCAGCAGGTCCCATTCCTCCTTAGGAGTGAGGTCACGATAATGAGGAATACGCTTATAATGCGAATGCGCCACCAGGTTCATTACATCCTCCTCAAGGTTGGCTCCGGTACAAGAGATAATTTGAACCTTGTCCTTGCGAATCATTTCGGCAAAGGATTTACCCAGCTCGGCAGTACTCATTGCCCCGGCCAGGGATACAAGCATTTTTTTCCCCGATTCCAGGTGCGCTTTATACCCCTTTGCGGCATCCACAAGCGCTGCCGCGTTAAAGTGAAGAAAGTGCTTTTCAATAAACGATGAAATTGTCTTTTCCATAATCTTGAAATTGTTGTGTTAAGCTTTTGTCGGTGGCAAAAAAACCTCTGCCATCATGCAACGGGCGCTGCCCCCGCCCAATGCCTCTATGGTATCAAGTGAACTGTAGATAATATCTCCGTACTTCTCAATTGCCTGTTTTTGGTCCGGGGTCAGTGATGTAAAAGCCGCCCCGGACATGACAAGGAACTTAGCGTTTTCATCTCCCCTGGCATGAACCTGCAGCATATTGCCGGCAAACCGGTTTTTTTGTTCTTCACTTATATAAATCACTTCCTTACCGGATTGTTTAAGTGACCGGATCACTTCCGCCCTTTCTTCCTGATCATCTATACAATCTGCACATAAAATAGCAAACTGATCGGCCACGCACATCATCACATTCGTATGGTAAATCGGGAGGCGTTTTTCACCCACCGTCTGATAGGCTGTGAATGTGACGGGAGAATAATTAAATTCCTTGCAAAACCGCCGCAGTGACTCCGCATCTGTTCGTTCAGAAAGTGCAGCATACGCCACCCGGTTGTCCCGGTCCATTACGATACTTCCGGTTCCTTCCAGAAAGCGTCCTTCATTCTCCAGGTAACTGAAATCCACCACCTCACTGATCTTAAGGCCGTATGATTCCGTTAATGTTTCCAGGATGTCATTTCTTCTCTCCTGTCTTCGGTTAGCAGCGAACATCGGGTACAGGCCCACCCGTCCGTCCTGGTGAAATGACACCCAGTTATTGGGAAAAATACTGTCAGGCGTCTGGGGTTCCTCCGTATCGTTTATTACTATAACTTCAACTCCTGCTTTACGAAGCTTCTCAACAAAAACGTCAAATTCCTGCTGCGAACGTTCCCTGATTTCTTCGCTGGTAATTCCTTCAAGCGCCTGCTGGTAGTAATTATTCACGGCAGTTTCCTCGTTCAGCCGAAAATTAACAGGGCGTATCATTAAAATAGTATCGGTGATTTGCTGACTCATGCCTTATCTGTTACCCGCGAAGAAGTGGTAAGGTGGAACATCTGAACAATCCCTCCATTTTCGCCGTCTCTGAATACCTGATCGCCTCGACCTTCAATCCCCGGTCGGTAAGTTCGGCATTCAGCCTGTCAAATCCCAGCTCGGAAACGACCACCTCCGGCGAAATTGAAAACACATTCGAATTCATCCTGTACATTTCTTCCCGGGTAATTTCGATTATATTCTCCCGGCCAAAGTAATTGATCAGGAAGTCCACATCTGCCTTATGTTTAAATCCGCCCGGATACAGAATAGCCATATCCCTTCCCACCGGCTGAAAACAGCAGTCCAGGTGAAGTGCATTCTCCCGAGGATCCACATCGGACTTTACAAGCTCGAACGATCGAACTTCCTTTCCCGGAAAACTCTCCTTCAGAAATTCCACTCCCTCTGCATTCGTCCGGGCAACAACATAATTTTCAAAATCCTCCTGCTCCGAATACCCGATAAAAATCTGGTCTTTCCAGGGCATCACATCGCCGCCCTCAATACGTACCCCATCCGGCACATGCAAGACCTGGCTGTCAGGAATTTCATCAATAATGAACTGGATTCCCTCAATTTCCCGCGTACGGTTCTTTAAAATCCGGGGTTTAATAAATTTATCCTCAATTACAAACCCTATATCCCTGGAGAATATCTGGTTGAAGCCATCAATGATTTCCGGCCGGTATACCCGGACCCCGTATTTTTCCAGCACCTGACGAAACCCGTCAAGTTCCTCCACCAGATCATCTTCTTCGGGAAAAGTATCCGCCAGGATATTCTCCCGCGTCTTGGGATCATACGCCTCCTCCAGCTTCGGCTTGCCTCCGAATTTCTCCGCGGTTCCGAGCACAACTGCCTTCAGGGGTGAAATTTCATCATTTACATAAATCTTCATACGGGCCTGTTTTATACGCGCAAAGGTACTCAGCCGTCTGCTCATTAAAAAGAAGCATACCAAGATTACCTCAGAGTTACCATTAAACAGAAAAAAGACTGATTATTTCAGATCAGAATCAACAAATTTTCTTGATTTCTGTTGAAATTTGTAAGATTGTATAAACGTAAAATTAACCCGCCGTCTCTGGATTGAAAACATATAAAGACCTCATTGAACAGACTTTTTATTTCCCGCAAAAGGAATTCAAAGTAGAAAAGAACGAATTGTATTTTCATGATGTCCCTCTGATGGATATCATAAAAAAATACGGCACCCCGCTAAAAATGACCTACCTCCCGAAGATTTCGGAAAACATCAATTTTGCCCGGGATATATTCACACAGGCCATTAAGAAACATCGCTACGAAGGGTCATACACGTATTGTTACTGTACAAAATCGTCCCATTTTTCCTTTGTAATGGAAGAGGCGATCAGAAGTGGTGCCCACATTGAAACTTCCTCGTCGTATGACATTCCCATTGTTCGGAAACTCCACGAACGCGGGCAGATAGAAAAAAACATTTATGTCGTGTGCAATGGATTCAAGCGGCCTCTTTACCGGGAGTATATTTCAGCATTGCTCAATGATGGCTGGGAGAATTGTATTCCGGTGCTTGATAATCTGCATGAACTTAAGCACTATGAAGAACATGTGAATGGCCCGTATAAAGTGGGTATCCGGATTGCCGCCGACGAAGAACCTAATTTTGAATTTTATACTTCGCGCCTGGGTATTCGTTACGGGGATATTAACACCTTGTACCGTGAACAGATCAAACCCAGTAAAAAGGCAAAACTGAAACTACTTCATTTTTTTATTAACACAGGCATAAGGGATACCGCCTATTACTGGAGTGAGCTTAGCCGGTTTATTTTTAAATACTGTGAACTCAAAAAAGAATGTCCCGACCTGGATACCATTGATATTGGCGGTGGGTTCCCGATCAAGAATTCCCTTGGGTTTGAGTATGATTATAAATACATGGCCGAACAGATCGTGGAGAATGTGAAATGGATTTGCGGAAAAAACAATGTCCCGGTTCCAAACATATTTACCGAGTTCGGAAGTTTCACCGTCGGTGAAAGCGGAGCCACCCTCTACTCCATTATGGATCAGAAGCTTCAGAATGACAAGGAGCTTTGGTATATGATTGACGGGTCATTTATTACGCATATGCCGGATGTGTGGGGTCTGAACCATAAGTTCGTGATGCTTTCTGTCAATAAGTGGGATGAAATGTATCATAAGGTAAACCTGGGTGGGCTAACTTGTGACAGCCAGGACTATTACAACAGCGAAGCACATACCAGCGAGGTGTTTCTCCCAATGATTGACGAAAAGAACCCGGATGACAAATTGTATATCGGATTTTTCCATACCGGCGCATACCAGGAGTCTCTTGGCGGATATGGAGGTATTCAACATTGCCTTATTCCGGCGCCCAAGCACGTGATCATTGATAAAGATGAGAATGGTAAAATCACTTCAAAGCTGTTTGCCAGCGAGCAGAACAGTGATTCCATGCTCAAAACACTTGGCTACTGACCAACCTTTTTATTCTCAGAAGTGTCTTCCGTATATGAAACGGATTGGTTGTTTTTTACTCCTTCTTGGCCTTCTGTCCTGTGAAAAGGATCCGGCTCCCTGGGATTTGAACTGTGAGGAAGGTTTTTGTCATTACCTGCTATACAAAGATTCAAAGGTCGCTGTTTACCCGTTCAGTGATGGCGTGAGTGCCGTGATCGATAACGGGGATAAACTGGTTTTTGAATATCAGTATCAGTACAAGGACAATCCGAATATTGCAGACGATGAATTCAGCGAACGCCTGCTGTTTCAAATCGATCCTGATCTGGACGAATTTATTCTGGAGGGTCCTGAAGAATTAAGTGACGCACTTACCTACTATAACCGTTTTTGTTTTTGCATTCAGGAAGGGTCTGTGGCACCTTCATCAGGCAGGATCACCGGTAGACGAATAAGTTCAAGTGCCTGGGAGATAGATATTGATGTTAACATCGTGTCTCCTTTTACAATGAAGCAGATTCAAACCAGGGGCGTATTCCGCCCCTGATTAACAATCTTTATTCTCCGATTGCCGCCAGTTCGTCCCGGACAAACTGCATAAGCTCGCGGATATAATCCCGGCTGAAGTCAAACCTGATATTCGCGGCTTCATATACCTGTGGGATGGATCGGGTATAACCGAGGCGCAGGGCGTTCATATATCCTTCCAGTCCCTTTCTGTTATCCTCCTTGAAATTTTTCCAGACCGCAACCGCCCCGAGCTGAGCCATTCCGTACTCGATGTAATAAAACGGCACCTCGTAAAGATGAAGCTGCTTTTGCCACAGATAATCCTTATTCTTCTCATATCCTGACCAATCCGTTATATCATCGCTGAATTGGGACAGAATATCATTCCATTCAGAAATTCTTTCTTCATGACTATGCTCAGGATGTTCGTAAATCCAGTGCTGGAATTTATCAATGACAGCCACCCATGGAAGGGTTTCAATGAGCTGCTCCAGGTGTTCTGTCTTTGCCCGTTTCAAGTCATCAGAATCAGGAAAAAACAGGTCCCAGTGATCCATGGATATTAGCTCCATGCTCATCGAAGCAAGCTCAGCCACTTCAGAGGGAGTATGTTTAAAATCATTCAGTTCCAGTTCACGCGTGAGGAATGAATGGACAGCATGTCCGCCCTCATGAAGAATCGTAACCATGTCACGTAAGGTAGAAGTGGCATTCATAAAGATGAACGGCACTCCGATTTCCGCAAGTGGATAATTATATCCTCCGGGCGCTTTTCCTTTTCTGCTTTCAAGGTCGAGATGTCCCATTTCCCGCATAATCTCCAGGCACTGGCCGAGGAATGGATCAAGGCGCTTGAATACCTCGATGGTCCGGTTAGTCAGTTCTTTACTATCTCTGAAAGGTTTCAGCGAGTCGCGACCCAGCGGGTCAACCGCTTTATCATAGGGACGAAGTTTATCCAGCTTCATCTTCTCTTTGCGGTCCCGCGCCAGGTCGTTCAACATGGGAACCACTTCTTCACGCACCGATTTATGAAAATCAAAACAATCGGCAGGGGTGTAATCAAACCTGCCCATGGACTTAAATTTGTAGTCCCTGAAATTTTTAAAGCCGGCATTCTTGGCTACTTCTGTTCTAAGTTCTATCAGCTTGTCATAGAGTGAATCGAGCTTTTCGGAATCCTGCAACCTTCTGGCGGCAATTTTTTCATATACTTCCTTCCGGCGGGACCGGTCAGTTTCCTGGAGAATGACCGCTGCCTGCTGCAGGGTCATTTCCGTATCATCCACCTCAACGGTCATGGCCCCGGTGAGCTGTCCGTAGCGTTGTGTTTCAGTCTGTATCTCGGTAAACAGGGGGATGTTCTTCTCCCTGAAAATGTCAATCTCCTTACGGATCTCCCGGATCATAATATCATACCCTTCTTCTTTCTCCAGGGCTTTGATATAGGGAGAGTCCATGGCCTTTTTATTTAGCTTGTCGGAAAACGGGGCAATTAAAGGCTGGATTTTCTGAACAAAATCGCGGTATGCCTGGCTGTAGTCCTCGTTATCTGTCCACCTGGTCATATTAATATATCTCCAGCCAATGTCCTCTGAAATCACCGACTCCAGTTCGCTCCGGTCATGCATCCAGGTTCTCAATTCATCCGCACTTCCGATCTCACGATCAAGAAGGTCTTTGAAATAAGGCTCAATCGTATCCCAGCTGTCTATTTGTATATTTTCCGGCAGGAATTTTCGCTCCGGTCTCTGAGGTATTTCTACTTGCTGCTCCATAACTTATCCGATTTCAATAACAACATCGTCGGTTAGCGGATGCCCCACACAGGTAAGGACATATCCATCTTCTCTTTCCGACTCTGACAATCCTTCTTCTTCATCCAGTTTCACTTTTCCGGACAAGCACTTTCCGCGACAGGCGGTACATAGCCCGCTCTGGCAAGAATAAGGAAGATCAATTCCCATATCCAGGGCGGTCTCAAGAATTGTACTGTCTGGTTCGACGGTAAATACATGTTCCTCCCCGTCATAAATAATTTTCACTTCTCGGGACTGGATCGCATCATCCCCCTCCGTTTCCGGTGTCCTGAGTTCCTTGTCAATTGTTCCGGCCACAAAGCTTTCCTTGAAGATTTTATTTTCAGGAATTTCCTGCTCGACAAGTATGTTCTGCACATTCTTCATCATTCCTTCCGGTCCGCACATCAGGTAGGTGGAATGATCGATCCCCCAGTCCGGAAGCCTTTCAAAAATTTTGATGAGCATGTCATGATTAAGCAGGCCTGAATGACCCTGCCAGTTCATGGGCGCATCATCGAGCACATGTATCACACGCAAACGTCCTTCATACCTGGTTTGCAATTCGTCCAGCGTTTCCCGGAAAATAATACTGTCAATGTTCCGGTTACAGTATATCAGCGAGCTGATACTGTCAGGTTCCTTGGTCAGCAATGATTTTATAATAGACATCATCGGGGTGATACCACTTCCTCCGGCAAAAAGAATCAGATGCCGCTTATTTCCTGCGTTGTATTCCGTGGTGAATGAGCCCATGGCTTCCATTACCTTGATAGTATCTCCCGGACGGCAACGTTCATTCAGCCAGTTCGAAACCAGGCCTCCTTCCACCCGTTTCACGGTAACAGCCATATATTCATCCACCTGAGGAGCAGAACACAGGGAATATGCGCGACGGACTTCTTTTCCGTCGATATTCAGGATCAGGGTAAGGAATTGCCCGGATTTGTATACCATCGGCGACTCCTGTTTTTCGAAAATTATGGTGATTGCATCCTTTGTCTCCCTGACAATTTCACGCACCTGAAGGTGCCTGTAGCGGCTCGAGAGGTCAGCTGACGACTTATTGTCTGTCTTTTTCTTCTTCTTAAAAAAGCTAAATGCCATAGTTTACTGGTAGTTCATGTTCGCCGGGTCAACTATCCCGGCCTTCTCACAAAGATACCGTAAAGCTATTTATATCGCCACTTTCAACCGAACAATACCTCTTGACTGTTTACCCAGGAGGATTTAGCCTGAATGAATTCGCGATATCGCCCCTTGATAGTCTTAAATTGTTATTTTTGCATCCTTAAAAGAGACTTACTATGGACCTGACCCCTTTAAATGCAGTTTCTCCGGTAGACGGGAGATATCGCAGACATACCAAGAATATTGCCTCCTATTTATCGGAATTTGGTCTTATCAAATACCGTGTCCGCATTGAGGTGGAATACTTCATTGCACTCTGTGAATTACCCCTCCCGCAATTGAAGAAAGTAGATCACGCCATATTTGGGTCGATGCGGGACATTTATAAGAAATTTACGGAGTCAGATGCGGAAAGAATTAAGGAAATTGAAAGGACGACCAATCATGATGTTAAAGCGGTTGAGTATTTTCTTAAGGAATGGTTTGATCAGCATGACCTGGTACCGTACAAGGAGTTTATCCATTTCGGACTTACCTCCCAGGACATAAATAATACGGCCATCCCGTTGTCTCTTAAGGAAGCACTGGAAGAAGAGGTCTATCCACTTCTGGATGAGGTAATTGAAGAAATTGCGCACTTTGCCAAGCTTTGGGAAAAGGTCCCGATGCTTGCCAGGACACACGGTCAGCCTGCCAGTCCAACCACCATGGGCAAGGAAATGCTGGTATTCCATCAGCGCCTGGTCGAGCAACGTGAATCATTGTCGCACATACCATATTCTGCCAAATTCGGTGGGGCAACCGGAAATTTCAATGCCCACCACGTGGCTTACCCGGATAAGGACTGGCATGCCTTCGGAAGTAATTTTGTTGAAAATACGCTGCAGCTGAAGCGCAGTTCACCGACGACACAGATTGACCATTACGATCACCTGGCAGCGTTATTTGACTGTCTGAAGCGGATCAATACCATTTTTATTGATTACAGCCGTGATGTCTGGCAGTATATCTCAATGCACTACTTCACCCAGAAAATTGCGGAAGGAGAAGTCGGCTCGTCTGCCATGCCGCACAAAGTAAATCCTATTGACTTTGAAAATGCGGAAGGGAATTTTGGGATCGCCAATGCCTTTTTTGAGCATCTCTCCGCAAAACTTCCCGTTTCCCGTCTTCAGCGTGATCTGACAGACAGTACCGTTCTCCGAAATGTGGGCGTTCCACTGGGTCACCTGCTGATTTCGCTGCAGTCATTGCGAAAAGGGATGGGCAAATTACAACTTGATGAAGTATCCATCAGGCAAGACCTGGAAGACAACTGGGCAGTAGTAGCGGAAGGAATCCAAACGATCCTCAGAAGGGAAGGCTACCCGAAACCATACGAAGCCCTGAAGGAGCTGACCCGTACAAATGAAAAGATCGACGAGGAAAAAATCCGGTCATTTATCGGCATGCTGAATGTTGATGATACCGTGAAGCAGGAATTACTGGCTATCACCCCGTTTAATTACACGGGAAGCTGATCAACCCACGAAGTCACCGGTTTTTTCCCGGCATTCATTTCGCTCCTTTTTTAACCTGAATTTCCAGAATGGCCCATTCCGGAACATAATTCCGATTTTGGCAGTCAGGTTGTGCGCGAGGCGGCCAAGTTCGCTCTTGTACCCAGGCTGCCCTTTGATCTGTATCAGGTATTCAAACCCCATTTCGTCCATCACATCCTGCATGCACTTGTTACCTGTCAGCAGCCCGTCAGAATCATTTTTAATCCACTGAATCGGGCGCTTTTTTTTGCGCTCCTTGTTTTTTGGCTCATAGGTAGGATTCTTGTTCGTGGTAGCCGTATCGCCAAACTTCAGATCATCCTGAGCGTAAGACGACACACAGCAGAACATCAGGAAAACCAACAAAAACTTCATCCTTCCAATATGCAAAAAAATAGTGAATTAGTATTCCTGCTGGAATTCGTCCGGTTTATAAAGAAGTACCTTATCCTCAAAATCATACAAAGTCAGCCGGCGCAGGTCAAAATAGGCAGTCCAGAATGAGCGCAAGGCATTAATATAACTCCTCCGCGCATCATCCTTTTCATTCAGGGCAATATTCAGGTTTGTGATATCGATTTTACCGATGAGGTACCTGTTTTGGGCAACATCGTAACGCTCCTGGGCTACTTCGTCTGACTTATTCGTAATTTCCAGCTGAGAGCGCAACACAGCAAATTGCCGCACCTGGGTGAGGATTTCCTGTTCAAATAATTGTTCGTCCTGCGCGATCACATATTCATTCAGTCGCATATTAGCGAGCGCTGTCTGCATCCTTGCTTTGTTACGGCCCCAGTCAATGATCGGAATATTAAAGGTCAGGTTAAGTCGCTGCTGGTTATTGGGATCAACATCGAGTCCTGAAAATTCGGGGCCCGCATTATTATACCCGTACGATGCCACCAGGTTGGTCTGAAATCGCTCAGCCCTGGCCTGGGCCACCTCCCGCTCCGCCTCAATTCTTCGCCGTTCAAACTGCAGGAAGTCAGACCTGTTCATTTTGGCATATTCCAGCGCCTCATTGAAATCCAGATCAAATTCCGGAATATCTTCCGGGAGAACCAGCTGGATCTGCACATCCTGGGTCAGGCCGATAAATTCACGCAATCGTAACCGGGAAGTTTCACGGTCAAGCTGGGCTTCCACCACATCCTGCTCCGACCTGAGCAGCTGCAATTCCACTTGCAGCAGTTTGTCTTTGGAAGTCGTCCCGATATTATAGCGTCCCTGCTCAATTTTATAAATAGTATCGTTATTAGCCAGGTTAAACTGGGCAATCTCATAATTGATCTGGGCATCCAGGTAACTGAAAAAACGCTGAGTCGCTTCCCTGCTTATCTCTTCCATGTTTTCCACATACTCCCGGCGTGATTCCTCATAGCGGAGTGGTTCCGTTCGCTTATCCCATTTTAAATCATTGAACCCAAAGATTGGCTGGACCAGCCGAACATTGAACAAGGTTGTATTGAACTGGGTCAGATCTCTCTCAATATCTTTGAAATAACTCAGGTTTGAGTTAATAGAAACATTACCACCCGTCCAGGGAATAGGTTGTTCAATACCCATGTTCACCAGGGAATTGATCTGCTGGCGCTCCTGGAAAACGATAGTACCATCATCCTGCCGGTTACTGAAGAAATCGCGGTTATAGTCGGGCACATAACCTTCCAGCCGTAACTGTGGATTATAATTTGACCTGTAAAAGCGATACTGCCAATAGCGGTTTTCCAGCCTAGTCTCAGCCTGTTTAGCCGCCGGGGATTGCTCCTTGGCCCGTTCAATGATATCATTCAGCGTTAAACGTAGTTCCTGTGCATTCGCCATAAATGTCATAAGACACAGGAGAATGCTTAATGTAGTTGCTCGCATGATTTGAGTTTATTCGTAACGTAAAGATGAAATTGGATCCTGCAGAGCTGCTTTCCGGGCTGGCGCAATACCAAAGATCAGCCCGATACCTGCGGCTACTCCGAAGGACAATAAAATGGATGATACGGACACAATAGTAGGAATATCAGCAATCTGGCTCACAAGATGCGCGAGAACGATGCCCAAAATCACACCGATGAGTCCGCCGGTAATACTGATCATTACCGCTTCAAACAGGAACTGCAGGATTACATCAATTTTCTGCGCGCCTATTGCCAGTCTGAGGCCTATTTCCTTGATACGTTCAAGCACCGAAGCCAGCATAATATTCATAATACCTATGCCCCCGACAAGAAGGGATATACCGGCGATTGCGCCCAGAACCAGGTTAAAAATATCTTTTGTACGCTGCTGTTGTTTTAACAGCAGTTCCGGAATAGTTATCTGGAAATCAACCGTTCCGTAATGACGACGCTCCAGAAGACGGGAAATGATATCTGCTACATTGTTGAGGTTGGATGATTCTCCAACCTGCACAGTAATTCTGTCAAGTTGATGGTAATTGGGCTCCGGCCTGCTATCGTCGTCATTTGCACGTGCAATGATCGTCTGATTGACCAGCGCCCGGTTTTTGAACCGCAGCAGTGTGGTGGTAATCGGGGTGTATACGTCCATGTTATAATCACGAATCCCCAGATTTTCAATACTTTTTTCGCTGATATATCGCTGTCTTAGTACCCCTATCACTTTGAGCCAGTGGGAACCCACTTTAATTCGTTTTCCCAGTGCTTCTTCCTGTGGAAAGAATTTTGACTTTATGCCTGCTCCGATTATACATACCGCCTCTCCCTGCTCCATCTGCATTTCATTGAAAAGGGTTCCCTCGCCAAGTTCAAAATTTGACACATCGAAATAGTTATTCTCCACACCAACCAACTTGGCTGATCTGCGGATACCATTGTTAATAATGTAGGTATCCATTACTATTTCCGGACTTATAAATTCCAGGTCAGGTACGACTTCCGTAATACTCTTCACATCCTGGTTGGTTAAACCGAGGGAGAAATTTTTCTTATCACCGCTTCCCTGATTCTCCTCTTCTGCAGTCAGATCCTCTTCTGTTTGTTTGACCACCGGGGTAATCACAATGTTATTAACTCCGACGAGTTTTATCTGCTCCAGAATTTCCTGCTGGGCCCCGTTACCGATAGCCAGCATCGCGATCACAGCTGCCACTCCGAATATAATACCCAGGGCGGTCAGCATGGAACGCATTCTGTTTGCCATGACTGCGTCAATGGCGATCATAAAGTTAGGTCCGAATTTTTGCCACATAATTAGTTGGAGGAATCTGCTACATTATCACTGTCATTACCGGGGAGTAAGGTGAGTGATGCATCATCCAGTCCATTGGGGGTTGACAGGTAGAGTTCCTGCCCGGCATCCACCCCTTCAAGCACAACGGCTTCATTGGCATTGGTCCGACCGATCCGCACTTCCTGTTTATTGAAGCCAAGACCATCTTTTCGAATAACGTACGTCAGACTGTCTCCCTGGTTACGCAGGCATTCCAGCGGCACGTGAACCACATCTGTCAATTGTTCAGAGATAATCCTGTTACTGGTGGTCATGGCCGGGCGCAGGGTGGTATCTGTTTCGTTAATCAGGATATTAACCTGAAAAACTTTTGCATCAGAATTGGGGCGTTGCTCCCCGATATTAGCCACATCCATCACTGTTCCGGAGAGCTTCTTATCAGGATATGCATCCAGACCGATTTCAACATCCTGCCCTGATTTTATCGCCCGGATATCCACCTCGTTTACATAAGTTCTGGATATCATCCGGCTAAGATCGGGCAAGGTGGCAACGACCGGGTCCCATGCTTCAATTGTGGACCCGACCCCTTTTTTGGTTCCGTTCCAGGTACGCTTGTAAATGACCATTCCCGGCTCCGGAGCATGGATTCTGAATTGCTTAAGAAGATCTTCCAGCTGTTCCATATCACGCCGGTCTTCCCTGAGCTCAGCAAGCGCCTCTTCCATCTGAGCCTCCGCTTTTTCCTTCTTCAGTTTATAATTCTCCAGCGCCTGATTATAGGTGCGCTGTGCTTTTTCAACATCTATTTCCGCCTGTTTGATGGTGGCAGGAGGTTCATACTGGGACTGACTGAGAACAATTTCTTTTTCCTCCACGGCAAATTTCAGGTTGATGAGCTCATCCCGTGCCTGCCGTAATTCCAGTGCGGTATCCAGTCTTGTCTGGGTATACTGGGATAAACTTTGCTGAACTTCAATCTCGCGATCCTTGATCCTGTTAATCACTTCCGACTGGTCGAGCTGGGCAATATAATCACCTTTTGCCACGGTGGTACCTTCGTCCACCATATCTTTAATCTCTACGTTGAAAATCCGTGCTGAACGTAAACCATTAGGCCCCATGATCTCGACGGAATTCCTGGCTTCCAATTCACCACTGGTGGTCACATCCACTACGAAATCTCCGCGCTGTGCCTTAACAATGATGTCTGTGGATTCGGGATCGCTTCCACTGGTTGCATAGATAAGTACTGCGACTAGCAGCACCCCCATTATTATCAAAAGCCAATACCTCTTTTTCATAGTTTTAATAGTTTTAGCAAATTTACCCCTAAATACGGGAGAGATCATTACCATAGAAATAATCCCTCATCCGAAGGTGTAATTCTCAGAAGACATAATTTTCCAATAGTCTTCTATCTTTGCAACGAATGAAATCACTCATTAGTTTTGTTTTACGCAAATTTCCGAGGCCTTTACTGCAACGGGTCAGCACGCCGGTACTCAAACTTATCGGTCTATACCTGAGGGGGGATACGGTAACGTGTCCGATTATTAACCGCAGCTACCGGAGGTTCCTTCCATACGGCCGGTTAAAGCCCAGACCAAATGCCCTTTGCCCGGAGTCCTTATCACTTGAACGACACAGGCTGCTGTGGCTCTATCTTCAGGACCGCACTAATTTCTTTAAAGAGCGCCTTCATTTTCTGCACATTGCTCCGGAACAGTGCTTCATGAAAAAATTCGAACAGCAACATGGCGACGGATATATAACAGGAGACCTTGTATCCCCCCTGGCCAGGGTAAAGATGGACGTGCATGCCATCCCCTTTGAAGACAATACATTTGATGCAGCCATGTGTAATCATGTGATGGAACACGTGGATGACGATATACAGGCGATGCGTGAAATCCGTCGTGTACTTAAGCCTGGAGGCTGGGCCATTCTCCAGGTACCTTTTTACAGCCCTGTACCCGACGACACCCTGGAAGACCCGACCATCACAGATCCGGCCGAACGGGAAAAAGTATACGGCCAGAATGACCACGTTCGATTATATGGAAAGGACTATCCTGACCGCCTGAGAAAAGCCGGATTTACGGTCACCGAAGATAATTACGTACTTGAACTTTCACCGGACGCGGTAAAACGTTTTGCCCTGCCCCCGAATGAGATTATTTATTTTTGCCGGAAATAGTATAGCGCAGGCCTTCGGTTATAAATCCGACACCATAGGCGAATAACTGTGTAAAGGAAGTTGCCACAGACAGTACCGCCACCCGTAAATCCCTGGTTTCCCGCAGGGAATCGAAAAAGATCAGAAGGACAAATATTGCCACGAAAGCAAGCCCCGTCTTAAAGAGAAGGATCGATATAAATGGCAGAATAAGCAGGCTGAGGCATCCGATCGTGAACAAGGCCGGTAGCCGGTGAACCCATTTGATACGCTCCGGAAAAAAACGCCCCACATTAATCCTGGCCCTCCCGAAGAAGTGAAGCTGACGGTAAAATTGTTTCAGGCTCGTACGACGTTTGTGATACACGAATGCGTCCTCAATCAACCCGGTCTTGAACCCATTCTCCCGTATCCTGATACTGAATTCAATATCTTCCCCCATCCTGGTAATCTTATATCCCCCGGTTTTTTCAAACACCTCCTTTTTAATCCCCATATTGAAACTGCGGGGCTCAAAGTTTCCATGCTGATTGCTTTTACCGCGAATTCCGCCGGTTGTAAAGATTGAGGTCATGGAATAGCTGATCGCTTTCTGCATCAGGGTAAAATCAGGGTGAGCCCGGTCCGGTCCGCCATAGGCGTCAAGAAGATGATCCTGCAAATACTCATCTACCACAGAAAAATAATTCTCCGGGATCAGGCAGTCTGAATCAAACACCACAAGGTATTCCCCGCTTGCTCTTTCAAACCCAAAATTCCTGCTGAACCCCTGGCCGGTATTGGGCTTATAGTAATAAGTCAGGGAAAGTTGTGCATTGTATTTCTCCGCGATATGCTCTGCCCGATCACTTGATCCGTCATCGACGATCAGTACGTCAAAATCGGTGTACGTTTGCCGGCAAAGGCTTTCCAGAAGTTCATCCAGCTCCTGGGGGCGGTTATAGACCGGAACAATTACAGAATAGTGATACATCAGTCAAGTCCGATCCGTTTCCTTATCAGATATTCTTTGTTTGATTGTGATCGCATTGCCATCATTTCAGCAAGGAAACCGGTCAGGAACAATTGGACTCCCACCACCAGGGCCACAAGTGCAAGGAAAAAAAGTGGCTGGTCAGTTACATCCCGTGCAGGCAGGTGATTATAGATATTATAGACTTTGACACCAATAATCCACAAGGTAATGATCAGTCCGGCCAGGAACGACAAGGTACCCAGCGTACCAAAGAGGTGCATGGGTTTCTGACGAAACTTCGAAACGAATGTAACGGAAAGCAGGTCCAGGAAACCCGTCATAAAACGTTTCATTCCGAATTTAGTCCGCCCGTATTTCCTCGGATAATGCTCCACTACCTTTTCTCCGATACGGTTGTATCCGTTCCATTTGGCGATTACCGGAATATAGCGGTGCATTTCACCATACACCTGGATATTATGTACCAGCTCCCCGCGGTATGCCTTGAGTCCGCAATTGAAATCATGCAAAGGTATTCCTGAGATGGTCCTGGTCACCGCATTAAAAAAGCGTGAAGGTAAGGTCTTGTTTACAGGATCATGCCGGATTTTCTTCCATCCGCTGACCATATCGTACCCTTCTTCAGTAATGAGGTGATACAGGTCGGGGATTTCATCGGGAGAATCCTGCAGGTCGGCATCCATCGTGATCACCACCTTGCCTTTTGAGGCTCGAAAACCCGTTTGCAGGGCAGCCGATTTTCCAAAATTCCGGTTAAACCGGATTCCCTTGTAATATGAATTCTTACGGTTGAGGGATTCAATAACCTCCCAGCTTCCGTCTGTACTTCCGTCATCTACCATTATCACTTCATAGGAAAAGCCGTGTGATTCCATCACACGGCCTATCCAGGAACAGAGTTCCGGTAATGACTCTTCTTCGTTCAGTAAGGGTATTACAACAGAAAGATCAATCATTCAAATTTATATCACTTCTTCCGGCGGGTTCTTTCTAACAATAAGTCCGGTTATCAGGGCAATTACTGCATATATGATAATAGCAATTCCCAGATTCTTAAACATTCCGCCAATAGTAAATCCGGCAGCTGTACTCTCACGTGTGCTCTCTGCTGCCTGCTCAATTGCACTTTCATCAGCACCGAAACTCCTGGCCATGTCCTCTGCATTTTCCACTGAGGCTTCAATAAGGAAATCCTTAAGACCGGGATCGATAACCGTATGCATAAGTATATTAAAAATGGTTCCAAGGATTCCTGCAATCAACAGTGTTAAAAATCCATGTTTCCAGGCACTTCCAAAACTCAGAAATCCACCTGATTGGTTACGGTATTGAATACCAAACACAACGACCAGAACCAGGTTAAGAATGAGGACGAGGAACATCCACATGCTTACCATAAGTTCCGGATTAACAAGATAAATAAGCAGTGTGATAATAATACCAATGGCTCCGATTATCAGTCCGGAACGCATTGCATGACTCATAAGTGAAGGGGCAGGGTTATTTTCTTCCATGACTATACGTTTAAGTTTTTGGTTGACGTCTCAAGATAACTGAAATAATTATGGTTAAAAATATTCCTATAAACATACTTTTCAAGACGTAATCGAATGCGAGGTCAAAGATCGTGGTGGATGGCAGTTTTTCAAGTTGTAGTTCAACCGCCTCCTTTCCCACCTGTTTTTCAAGCTCTTCACGCCCCGCGGTCATCTGTTCAGTCATGGCCGATACATAATGTGTGAGATAGGAATCACTGAATTGTCCCCACACCCACAGCAGAAATCCCGCTGTAATTGCCATGGTCATATAACATATGACCCCGCCGATGAGTCCCTGCCAGAAATACAGACTGCCCCCGTAATTATAATCTCTAAGTTCTTTCAGTGAGAAAAAAATAAAAATAGCGAATAAGATCGTCCTTTCAACCGGAACAAAAGGATAACGTCCGATATAAAAGAGCGTAGCGAGCAGAATAGCCGCCAGTACTCCGCCAAACAGGCCATACTTTACCGGGACTTTTACCAATACAGGAACTTTCTTTCCGTTCATCTTCATGGAGTAATATGAACTTTAGCTCCCTTGACCACAAGCTGAACACGACCTTTCAGTTTCTTTCCCCAGAAAGGCGAATTGTGTGATTTCGAATGACTGGTCTGCCGGTCAAGTATCCATTCGGATTTTGGGTCAAACAAGGTCAGGTCGGCCGTCTCATCATCTGCAATAACCGGTATTTCCAATCCCAGGATTTCCCGCGGACGGATACTGATCTTATCCAGCAAACTCTCCACCGGAACTTCATTACTTAGTGCGGCGATATCAGATGCCACGGTCTGAAAGGAAATAATTCCAAATTCGGCCAGGTCAAATTCAAGTTTCTTGTTTTCCATATCCTGAGGCACGTGATTGGAAACCAGCACATCTACAACATCTTCCTTCAGTCCCCTGATAAGCGCCGACCGGTCACTTTTTTCCCTGAAGGGTGGCTGCACCTTATAATTCGCATCAAAATTCACCAGATCCGAATCGAGAAAGGCAGTTTGGTAAGATGCCATATCACAGGTCACGGAAAGCCCCTCCTTGCGGGCGGCCTTGATCAGTGCCACCGACTTGGCGCTGCTTATAGTGGCAAAATGAATCTTGCCCCCGGCATACCGCAACAACTCAAGGTCCCGCATGATCATAAGTTCCTCCGCGATCCCCGGTATACCTTTCATACCGAGCATGGTGCTCTGTTTCCCTTCGTGCATCGTACCATATTTTGTGAGATACCGGTCTTCCGCTTTATTTACCAGCTGCCCGTCAAACTTTTGCAGGTACTGAAGGGCCTTCATGAGAATGTCAGAATGCCAGACAGGACTAAGTCCGTCTGTAAACCCTACCGCACCTGCCGTATGCAGATCAATCATTTCTGTAAGCTCTTCCCCCTTGCAACCCAGGGTTACCGCGCCATAAGGATATATGGTCACAATCGGGTGACCATTATTTGCCAGGTACTTTACATCATTCTTGGATTGGGTTATGGGAGAATTGTTGGGAAGGGCGGCCACTCCGGTAAAACCACCATACATCGCCGCGGTCAGGCCAGATTCAAGGTCTTCCTTGTGCTCAAAACCCGGATCAGCCAGCCAGCATCTCATATCAAACCATCCGGGAGTCAGATACATTCCCTTTGCCTCAACTTCCCGGTCTGCGGAAATTTTCCCGCCGGGGTTGACCTGGATTCTGCCTCGCTCAACAAAAACATCACATACCTTTCCATGAAATTCCGAGTTCCTGTCGATTACGCGGGCTCCTTTGATAAGTAATTTCATTGATACAAAATTAAGACATAAATTGTATGAGTGCTACTTCAGCCAGCAATGCCAGCAATGCGGCTATAACCATAAATTTCCATAAATTCCTGCCAACAAACCTTTCCTCCAGGGTGGTCCTGAACGTATCGGTATCATCAATATCCAGCAACGCCACTTCAGGCCCCTGAAAATAAAGCTGCAGTTCATCCCGTGTAAGCTGACGTAAATCGGATTCCTCAGGTGCAAAGTTGAAGGCCAGCTGTCCGGTTTGTTCTTCGCCATGGACAAGCGTATAATAACCGGTGGATAGCGTTTGCTGCGGAATATCAAAGAAAACCCGGTTTCCGGCTTTTCTCTGTTGCGGAATTATCTCAAAATCCTCCTGCACAAGCTTGTACAATTCATCAGGATTCTCTCCGGAAGCCGGGAGGGAAAATGTTGTTTCATCCATATAGCGGTAGAGTTGCCTTCCCTCACCAATACTGCCTGCAGCGATCTTGTACATCACAGGTACGAACAATGCATGACGAACAAATCCATTATAGGTGGTTACCAGAGGCGATGACATCATGTACAACTTGTGCTGATTTCCCCGTTGTGAAAGAAATCCTGACCCGGCATTGAAACTTAAAAGATGCACCCCCTGGTTTTGCCAGCGCAACACGGGGACAGCCCGCGGCATTTCCATACGTGTATTTCGCTCTTCGAAGATATTCGCATAAAACGGATTGTTAAAATCCGGTATTTCAAGGGACAGAGAACTGGCGGAGTCCATCACCTCAAGGTCCTGTGTTCCCAGCAACTGCTGGTAGGAAAGAATATCGGGATCCGGTGCTGGTAGTAGCAATACATGACCCCCGCGTTCCATATACCTGTTCAGGGCAGATGCGAGCGGGGCATCAATGGACCGCACTCCGGATAGTGTAACGAGTGAACTGTTATTAAGCAGATTGTAATCAAGGTTGGCTGCCGAATATGAATTAAATTCGAACAACTCTTCATTACCGTATACACTTTCAACGGGTGTTACTTCCTGGCCCTCCTTAATTTCAAGGATATTTATTTTTTCAGGCTTGCTAATGGTAAAATAGAAATCATTATCAAAGGTCACCGGAAATTCTTCGATCGAAACCCGTCCTATGCGTTCTGTTTCCGTTGTGAATGCAAGATCGAATGCAACCGTAGCATTTCCATTAGGCGGAATATTGACACTCGCCGTTGCTGATTGCACCTCATCCAGGTATACTTTAATGATAAGGTCATCAATCCCTTCTGGTCCAATATTCCGGAGGCTTGCATATAGTTTAAGCTGCTGGTCTCCGATCATTAATGGATTCTCAAGATAAAGGGAGTCAACGAATACATTACCTATTTGACTGAACTGAAGAGGTATAAGCTGAACGTTTTCCTCTGGAAGGAATTCTGGTAATGCATCACTATCTGCAGTCGACGACTGAAAATCACTGATCCAGAAAATATTGACAGGTCCGTATTCCTCCTGAAACGAATGTATTCGCCTGTATACATCCTGATAGGAACGTGTATTACCGCTGAAACCCAGTTCGGTTAATTGTTCCTCAATTTCACGGGCGCTTTCAAGTGTCGGCGATCCCGGAAGAAAATCATTGGTTACAAGCCTGAATTTAGTTCCCTCCGGCAACAGCGAGGTCATACTGGTAATATAATCCACCGCTTGTTCAAGAGCGGTAAGGTCTTCCTCCACCTCGTTACTCATGCTGTAAGAATTATCCAGGTAAATAATTACCGGATCCCCGGAAGATGCCGCTTCATCCGGCGGAAGAAATGGCTGAGCAAATGCAAGTACCAGAAAGGTAATGAATAGCAAGCGGGAAAGAAGGATCAGGTAATGCTTGAGCTTACGCTTTCGTGCACTCCGCTCCTTGGCCATTCGCAGAAATCTGGTATTGGAAAAATATACCTTCTTTGTTTTCCGCAGGTTAAAAAGATGAATTAATACGGGAATCACGAGGGCAACCAGGCCGTATAAATACTGCGGATTTAAAAAACTCATCAGCAGCAAAAGTACTAAAAACGGAGGATGCACATAGCATTCCCCCGTTTTTTACATTTTTAACTTTCTTTTTTACCTCCAAGCATCAGCATTTCGTTGACGTTAACTTCGGTTATGTATCGCCGTTCTCCTTCAATTTCGTAGGAACGGTGAACCAGTTTTCCCTCCAGAGCCACTTCCTGGCCCTTTTTTAGATAACTTTCCACAATCGACACCAGTTTTCCCCAAACGACAATCTGATGCCATTGGGTGTCTTCTCCCTTCTCCCCGTCAGACCGCTTAAACTTATCCGAAGTAGCCAGGCTGAAGGTAGCCAGTTTCTTGCCGGTGGTGGTGGTTTTTACTTCGGGATCCTGCCCGAGACGTCCGATAAGCTGAACGCTGTTTCGTAAACTTTTCATTTCATACAATTTAAGTGATACTTATGCCCGGATATTTTTCATGGGCCAATATTCAATTTCTTATCTGTCACGGTCATTTTCAAATATGCAGAACATTACAGGATAGTGATCTGATGTATATTTTTCGGCTGAATTCCTTATCTTCCGGATATGAAAAAGTTGATGCTGTTATCTGTTCTGATGTCGCCGTTCCTCGCATTCTCCCAGGATGATCTTACCTGCTATAAGGCAGGTTTGCACAATCATTCAGTCGGTAAGCATATGGAAACAGCAAGACTGGCTGATCCTCGTCTGAATGATTATGATGTTGGGTTTTATTTCCTGGACATAGCAGCAGATAATCAAAGCACCTATGTGGAAGGAACCGTGAAGATTACCGCAACGATCGCGGCCGATAACATCAATGAATTTGTGCTTGAACTCGCCGATGAATTAACCATTTCGGAGATTACTATAAATGAAAGCAGCACTACTTTTTCACATTCCGGCAACCTGATTATAATCGACCTTCCCTCTGCCGCAACAACCGGCGAAATTCTTGAGGTCGCGGTTTCGTATGGTGGAACCCCGCCCGATGACGGTGGGTTCTTCTCGGGAATCAGTCAGGGCACCGCCTCGTTTGACATTCCTGTCACCTGGACATTATCAGAACCATTTAATGCCAGCGACTGGTTTCCTGTAAAACAGGTATTGACGGATAAAGCGGATTCAGCCAATATTTATATTACAGTTCCCTCTGACCTGAAGGCTGCTGCTTCCGGTATTCTTACCAATATTTCAGAGGTTGATGATACACACCTGAGATTTGAATGGGAGACTCGGTATCCGATTGCTTATTACCTGCTCTCCATGACCATTGCCCCGTATGAGGTGATCGAACAGCAGGTTTATTTGCCCGGAATACCAAGGCCAATGCCCATCAGTAATTTTATTTATGCAGACAGCCGTGTCATTGATCAGGTTACCCCGACACTGGATTATACCCCTGAATTATTGGTTCTGTTTTCCCAGTTATTTGGCGCCTATCCTTTTTCGGATGAAAAATATGGTCATGCAATGGCCCCTATGGGAGGTGGTATGGAACACCAAACGGTATCAACAATGCAGGGCTTTAATCTGAATCTGATCGCCCACGAATTATTGCACCAGTGGTTTGGAGACAATGTCACCTGTAAGACGTGGCAGGATATCTGGATAAACGAAGGTTTTGCCCGATATGGTGAATACATCGCGCTGGAAAATTTACTATCACAGGAAGAAGCGGACGCCTGGATGAACAATAATTATGATCAGATTCTGAGTGTTCCTGACGGCAGTGTCTTCGTCCCGGAAGAGTCAGCCGAGGATGTCGGACGAATTTTTGATTTCAGACTGACTTACAACAAAGGCGGGGCTCTTCTTCACATGTTGCGCCTTGAGACTGGAAATGATGAATTGTTTTTCGATGCCTTACGCGTATTTCATACAAACTTCGCTGAAGAAAACGCCTCAGGAGAAGATTTTGCCAATTTCATGCAGTCCTACACGCAAATACCAATGACCGACTTTTTCGAGCAGTGGTACTATGGTGAGGGTTATCCGATTTATGATATGACATGGGATTACAATGACGGGACCCTGACTGTATTTCTTGATCAGACAACATCAGCTCCGGATATTACCCCTTTCTTTTCCACCGTGCTGCCTGTAGAGATAGAAACCGCATCAGGAAAGGTCGAATACAGAATAAAGCCTGATATTCCTCAGGATCAGTTCACTTTTTCCATTGCCGAGGATGTACTGAACGTAAAACTTGATCCAAGGAACATTATCCTGAAAAAAACCGGGACGGTTACGTCAGTTGAACCGGAGAATAATTACGGATTTGTATGTTATCCTAATCCGGCATCGCAATCACTTCACATCAAAATTACCTCCGGACTCACCTACCAGGTATCGCTTACCGATATACAGGGCAGGGTTTTAATAGTCCGTGAAATGGGACCCGGCAGTTCATCTCAAATAAGTACCTCAGACGTTCCGGCCGGAATGTACCTGCTGCGTCTTCAGAACTCTCAGGGCAAATGGGTCAGAAAAATCCAGATAACTCATTAATTAATCGACAATATCGTGAACTCTACCCGGCGGTTCATAGCACGTCCGTCATCCGTATTATTTGTTGCCACAGGAACTGATTCGCCATATCCATGTGCCTGGATACGGTTGTCATCAATTCCCTGACTGTACAGGTAATCCACAACGGCCTGCGCTCTTCCCTGTGACAGATTATTGTTGTATTCATCCGACCCCTTGCTGTCGGTATGTCCGGCAATTTCAATACTCACCGACGCATTACTTTCCAGAAAATCAACCACCTTGTTTAACTCCTTGTAAGATTCCGGTTTGAGTGAAGTCTTGTCAAAATCAAAGAAGATATTATCCAGGCGTACAGTTGTTCCGATCGCGATGGGTTCCAGATAGAGGTCAACGACCAGTAATGTCTCATTACGGTCATTCATGATACTGTCGGCAGCATTGATGAAACCCTCCGCGGAGCCGGTAACATTCAGCCATCCCTCGCTTTTCACTTCCTTTTCATAATATCCTTTGTTGTTGGTCCGGATCTGAATTTCCTTTCCCTGATCGGTAATCCAGACAGAGCCACTAAGTGGATCAAGTGTTTCCGAATTGTAAATAATGCCGGTCAACATAACTGCTTTTTCATTAGGTACAAGGGAAAAATCACGGAAAATAACTGAATCACGCTGAATATCGCCTATTGTCACCGTCGTAGTCAGCGGCTGGTACCCGTCAGCCACCACCTCAGCCATAAATTCCTGTTTGGGAGAAACTGAAGTAGCGTATGTTCCGCTTGTTAAATCGGTCTGCAGGGTATCAATTTCATTGCCGGCATTTTTCAGCCTGATCTCTCCATGCACAGCGTCTTTCGTCTTTGCATCCATCACCATTCCTTTAAGGGTGATATTTATCGCTCTTGGTTCGAGAGTGAAAATATCAAGATTTCCACCGTCGATTGTCCGGCCTGACTGGGTAACATAGATATTATCGTCGTTATCAACGCACAGATACGCATCAAATGCACGCGTATTTACCGGGCGACCCAGGTTAACCGGTTCCGACCATTTAAGCCACGTTTCATCAAGTCTTCTTGAAACATAAATATCCGCACTACCTTCTCCCATGTCTTTTCGGCTGCTAGAAAAGTATAAGGTCTTCCCGTCCGGTGCCAGGTAAGGAGCAAATTCGTCCCGTCCCGTATTCAGTGATTCAATCTTTACCGGACGCGAATAGCTGCCATCCTCCTGGCGTTTACTGATGTAAAGATCACTGAAAGTCGCCTTATCACGTTCACTGAAATAGAGAACCATCGCACCGGCATCTGCTGTCATCGTGGCACCATAATACTTCCCGTTATTCATCTTTTTAAAATTCTCCACATCCACTTCCTGTTCATTGCCCCAGGAAGCCCCTTGCTTATGGTAAAAGCTGAAGCCTTTCGAATTACGGGACCTGCCACCTCTGACAAAAAGAGTATTCCCATGGTTAAGGACCGCGAAAACCTGGTTAGACCGGTGTACATTGATAGGCTTATCCATGTGCATGGCCTTACTCCAGCTGCCGTCTGCATTTTTTGTGACAAACCATACATCCTGGCTTCCCTCCTTTCCGTAGGTGTTGTCCGGATGGTTGTGCACAAAAAAGTAGAGTGTATTGCCATCAGGCGAGATAACAGGACCGGCCTCATGGTATCCGGTGTTTACATCCCTTCCGAGGTTGACAAGCTCCATACGTTCATTAAATGGCTGGGAAACAGCCAAAACAGAGCTTATAAAAAGAATTGAAACTGTTAAAATTAGTCCCTTCAATCGCATAATAATCCGAGATTAATTGTTGTTCTTTGAAGGTAGTAAATGTATCAGCTCATTTTAAGTCCAATCCTCTCAATCAAAAACAGAGGTAAGTATTTTGAACTTAATGAACATTTTTCCGTATTCTTAAACATGTATCTGATCCGATCCTTCCTCATTTTTATCATTATTCTCCCGGGAATATTGCATGCTCAGACAAGCAGAACAACCATCGAAATCACCGGTGAGATCAGGGATGCCGAAACTGGAGAACCCGTGCCCTATGTTCATATAATCAATGAAAACAGCGGAATGGGTACAGTCAGCAAGGAAAACGGGCGTTTCCTGATGAAGATGGAAAAAACGGATACACTCACCTTCAGTGCCATCGGATTTGAGCAATACCTTTTCACCCTTCGCGAAGATATATCTTCACCGAAAATTGATGTCTTCATCGAAATGAATACGTCGACCCTGGAACTGAAGCCGGTGAAGGTATTTGCCTACAAGGATGAAGAAAGCCTGAAACAGGCGCTCCTCGAAATGGAGGTCACGGCTACCGACGACAAGAACCGTATTGAACTCCCCGGTTTTTACTACGGCCCCAAGAAACCTTATAAACCAAGCGCCTTCGGGAGCCCGATTTCTTTTATCGCCAATAAATTCAGCAAGGAAGTAAAGGAAATGAAGAAACTGGAACAGGCTAAGGTTGAAGAGGATTACAGAAAAATGATCAAGGCCAAGTACAACGAAAGCGTGGTTATGGAACTCACCGGACTACCTAAAGAAGAGGTTCGTGAATTTATGGAGTTCTGTAAAATTGAAGAGTCTTTCGTCGCCCGTTCCGGACCTTACGAAATTGCCCTGGCAGTATCCAATTGCATGAAGAAGTATACTGAAGAGAAATAAATAAACCATTCGTCATAGACAAATGGTTTATTATGCAAGCAAAGAGTTAATAATTAAATTTGTCCTAATCTAAGTAAAAAGGAATTATTCACAAAACACTTTGCCAGCCGCCCCGGTTCCAGTTCGCTGAATGAAATTTATCACCTCCATACCAGAAAAGATTTATACCCTTTGGGTGATTATCGTTTTCACTGTATTCATGATCATTCTGCTGCCGGGAATCTTGCTTCCCATTCTATTCGGGCAAAAACACGGCAGTGTCACCTACACCTTTCTAAAGATCTGGTCGTGGATATTCAGTCAGCTGACGTTTATCCGTTATGAAATTATTGGCAGGGACAAAATTGACAGGGAGCAATCCTATATTTACGCCTCAAATCACACTTCCTTTCTGGATGCACCCGGTCTGAGCCTGGGTGTACCGACCCAGTTCCGTCCGCTGGCAAAAAAAGAATTACTGAAAATTCCGATTTTCGGTCTGATTGTTAAAACCGCTACTATAGTGGTAGACAGGTCGAGTGCGGAAAGCAGAAGAAAAAGTATAGAAACCCTGAAGTCCATTTTACGCCAGGGCATCTCCATTTTAATTTTTCCGGAAGGGACGCAAAACAGGACGGAGGAGCCGTTGCAACCTTTTTATGACGGAGCTTTCAGGATTGCACTTCAAACGTCAACGCCTATAGCACCGATTGTTATAATCAATGCAGGAAAGCTGATGCCTCCGAGCAAATTATCGGTCAAACCAGGTAAAATAAAGGTGGTTTTCTGCGACCCTGTTGATGTAAAGGGAAAAACCATGCAAGACCTGAACGACCTGAAAGCGGAAGTACGTGAATCAATGCTTGCCAATCTACTGGAGAACAGGCATAAACAACCTATTCCAGTTCAATAACAAGGTCGTCCTGATCCACCATTTCCCCGGCTCCGATATGCACTTGTTTTACCACACCTTCCCGGGGGGCATTCACCGTTGATTCCATCTTCATCGCTTCGATAATAAATAACGGCTGATTCTCTTTAATCTTCTGCCCTTTCTTTACCCTTACTTCTGCAATTCTCCCCATCAATGGTGCCCCGATATGATTAGGTTCTGAAACCTTAACATGCATCGGCTTATCAGTCTGAAAGGAGGTGTCGCGAACGCCAATTATCCGGGTCTGGCCGTTCATTTCGAAATATACACTACACATACCATCTTCATCAGGCGGTGAGGTATATAGCTTCTTGATAATTATCGCCTTCCCTTTGCCAATCTCGACAAAAATCTCCTGGTTGTCCTTTAGCCCATAGAAGAATGCCGTAGTTGGTAAACGCCAGACTTCCCCATAAAGGAGCCACTGTTTATGAAATTCTTCAAAAACCTTGGGGTACAGCTTATAGGACAGGAAATCCAGTTCGTCACAATATTCATCAAATTTTTTCTGGAACTGTCGGAATTCCTTATCAAAATCAATGGGCTCTAGGTGTTTGTTCGGCCTGTCTTTGAATGGCTTTTCTCCTTTCAGAATTATTTTGGAAATATCCTTCGGGAATCCGCCATGAGGCTGGCCCAGTTCGCCACGGAAAAGACTAACTACAGATTCCGGAAAGGACAAGGAAGCTCCCCTGGTGCGGATATCCTCCACAGTCAGGTCGTTTGATGTCATAAACAACGCCATATCCCCCACTACTTTCGAACTTGGTGTTACTTTAATCAGGTCGCCAAACAAATCGTTTACAATCGCGTAATTCTCCTTCACTTTTTCAAACTTATCACCCAGTCCCAGCGCTTCTGCCTGGGGTCTCAGGTTGGAATACTGCCCTCCGGGAATTTCATGATCGTAGACCTCTGCGGTTCCGGCCTTTAATCCGGACTCGAACGGATAATAAAACTCACGAACATCTTCCCAGTAAGTGGCATAACTGTTAAGCGAATCCAGGTCAATATCCTGTGCGCGCTTGTTCCGCTTCAGGGCAGCCACCAGCGAATTGAAGTTGGGCTGGGAAGTGAGTCCTGACATGGAACTGATCGAGACATCTACCACATCCACGCCTGCGTCGATCGCCTTCATATACGTTGCTGCCTGGATGGAAGAGGTATCATGAGTGTGCAGGTGGATGGGAATATCCACGGCCTTTTTCAGCTCCCGAATCAGTTTATCGGCACCATCCGGCTTCAGCAGTCCTGCCATATCCTTAATAGCAAGAATATGTGCGCCTTCGTCTTCGAGGCTCCTGGCCAGGTCCAGATAATACTGAAGGTTATATTTTGTATCAGCCTCCAGCACATCGCCAGTATAGCACATGCAGGCTTCTGCAATGCCGTCTGTGCGTTCACGTACCGTTTTAATGCTGACTTTCATAGCTTCGAGCCAGTTGAGCGAATCAAATATTCTGAATATGTCTATTCCGTTGGAGGATGCTTCTTCAATAAATTTAATAATCAGATTGTCCGGATAGGCCTTATATCCCACTGCATTTGATCCGCGCAGAAGCATCTGAAATAAAATATTCGGCATGGCTTCCCGCAATAACTTCAGCCGGTCCCATGGATTTTCGTAAAGGAAGCGCATACATACATCAAAGGTAGCGCCGCCCCACATTTCCATGGAGAATATTTCAGGGTGGTTCTTTGCATAACTCTCAGCCACTTTGAGCATGTCAACAGTTCGCATCCTGGTGGCAAGCAACGACTGATGTGCATCCCGGAACGTCGTATCAGTAAACTGGATTTTCTTTTCTTTCTTAAGCCAGCCCAGGAATTTTTCATGTCCGTCTTCCTTCAGGCGGTCCCGGGTTCCTTTCGGATATTCTCCCAGCCTGTCAAAGTGGGGCACAAACGGCTCGCGAAAGTTTTTCTGTGGATCAAACTTCTTGACATTCGGATTTCCATTTACCGCAACACCGGCCAGGTAATTCAATAATCTTGTTCCGCGGTTCAGCCTCCTGGGCATGTCAAACAACTCGGGATGATCCGCAATAAAGTTGACCGTGGCCCTCCCATGGTAAAATTCCGGGTGGGAAATAACATTCTGGACAAATCCCACATTGGTCTGGACCCCGCGGATACGGAACTCACTCAGTGCCCTGTGCAGCCTCTCCGACGCCCCTTTCAGGGTACGTCCCCAGGAAGAAACCTTCACCAGCAGTGAATCAAAGAAGGGCGAAATAGTAACGCCTGCATAACAGTTTCCCGCATCAAGACGAATTCCGAATCCACTCGCACTACGATAGGCAATGATGGTTCCGTAGTCAGGCTGAAATCCATTGGACGGATCTTCTGTCGTGACCCGGCACTGAATGGCGTACCCGTTGCAGTGCACATCTTCCTGGCTCTTTATAAATATCCTGGGATCCGGAAGATCATAGCCTTTGGCAATAAGGATCTGCGACCGGACAATGTCAATTCCGGTAATTTCCTCGGTGATGGTATGCTCAACCTGCACCCGCGGGTTGACTTCGATAAAGTAAATATTTTCGTCCTTATCAACCAGGAACTCAACAGTCCCGACGTTGTTGTAATTAACTGACCGGGTAATCTGCAGGGCATATTCATAAAGTTTATTACGGGTATCTTCGTGAAGAGTGACCGAAGGTGCCACTTCGACTACCTTCTGAAACCGGCGCTGAACCGAACAATCCCGCTCATATAGATGAACAAGGTTGCCGTAGTTATCCCCCATTATCTGGATTTCGATGTGCTTGGGGTTATCGATATATTTCTCCAGGAAGATCGTATCGTCACCAAACGCCTTGAGAGCTTCAGCCCGCGCCTCCTCGTATGCCTTGGACAGATCTCCTTCTGACCTGACCACACGCATTCCCCGGCCTCCACCGCCGGCAGCTGCCTTAACCATTACTGGAAATCCGATGCGTTTTGCCTCGTTCAGTGCAGTTTTGACCGATTTTAATTCTTTTTTACTGTCTTCAATGACCGGAACTTTGGCAGCAACTGCGATTTTCTTTGCTTCCACTTTGTCCCCAAGTTTCTCCATCACGGAAGAATCCGGTCCGACAAATATGATCCCTTCTTCCTGGCAGCGGCGCACAAAGTTTACATTTTCAGAAAGGAATCCGTACCCCGGGTGAATGGCGTCCACATCATTCCTTTTTGCAACAGATATGATCTCCTCAATGTCGAGATAGGGTTTCAGCGGATCGTCATCGGCTCCGATCTGGTAGGCTTCGTCGGATTTATACCTGTGCAGGGAATAGCGATCCTCATAAGTATATATAGCTACGGTGCGTATTTTTAATTCGGTAGCTGCCCGTAAAATCCTTATGGCTATTTCGCCGCGGTTGGCTACCATTATTTTATTTATTTCCCGTAATTCTCTCTTCATTGCAGGGGATTTGATAAATTTAACTTGTTGAAAAGTTAAAACATTTAGCTCCTTAAAACCAACATATTCCAACAGAATAGCTTATGGTTAAGAAGATACTTTTGGGATTGGCAATAATTCTTGTCTTTATGCAATTCTTCAGGATCGACAAGACCAATCCGCCTGCAGAACCAGCTTCAGATATGATTGCAGTCGAGAATGTTCCGGAGGATATTCAGGTTATTCTGAAGAATGCCTGCTATGATTGTCATTCCCACGAAACCGAATACCCGTGGTACAGCAATGTCGCCCCCGTATCCTGGTGGCTGAAGGACCATATTGATGAAGGCCGTGAACACCTTAACTTCTCTGAATGGGCCAGCTATGATGCGGAACGTAAAGCACATAAATTAGAGGAGCTGGCAGAAGAAGTTGAGGAAAAAGAAATGCCCCTGGAAAGCTATACCTGGGCTCATTCAGAAAGCAAATTATCAGATGAAGAACGCCAGGCACTGGTAGACTGGGCAAACAGCAAAAGATGAACGAAGAATACCGGCAACAAGACATACCCACGGAATTTCATTCCTATGCCACAGGCGCACCTTTCAGTCATTGTATTGAATGTGACCGGAGCCTGGAAAACATGGAATATTTTATTGAAAAGGCCATTCGAACCTACCCCGGGTACGACGCCACTGATGTAATCTTTGAACTGGCTATTTGCATTCAGTGTGCCGAAGCCGTCCGGAAGTCGATGTCGGAGGATTCACAGTTGAAAATCGCAGAATACATGCAGGCCAATGCGGATGCCTCCCGTCAGATTTATGTGATAAATGAGTATCCGGATTCTCCGGATAAATGGACAGCAAACTGCCTGATAACAGGAAAGTCCAAAAACGCGGTTAGTGAATACCAGATTTATGCACACTGTCACGGCGATCAGCTGATTCCAGACATCATGCCTTATATGATCTCAGGCAGCGTGCTGGACGAGCTAAGTCAGCTTCTTTCCAATAAAACCCTGGGTGAAATGGACAATTTCATGGGCCGGCACTTCGGACCGCCCAGCCTGGAGAAGGACCTTCCCCGCCACCGGACAATACTTGTGTAGCGCAGATATTACTCAGAATCTGGGCAATAAAATGCACATTTTCTTTCGAAGAAAATTCACCAATACCTTCATTTCAGGGAATTAAGGCCCTTTTCCAGTCTGGCCTCATATTTTCATCCATTGAGTCGAACCAAACAACTTTCAATTATGCTTAAATGGACATTAATATTTCTGGTCATAGCGTTAATTGCCGCTATATTCGGATTCGGTGGAATCGCGGCCGGAGCTGCCACGATTGCGAAAGTAATATTCTTCATCTTCCTCGTACTGTTCGTCATTTCTCTTATAATGCGACTGGCGAAACGATGACCGATGAAGCTAAACATAAAAAAGCCCCGGCCAGAACGACCGGGGCTTTAACTTAAAACTTACTTAACTTGTTATCAACCACCCTATCCAAAACAAGGATCGTGCCATTTTTTAATTCGACATTGCCATCAGAATGTCGTGTTGCGTAATGATGTGAACATCATCCTGTTCATCCCTCACCAGCACTGCCTTATTCTCCTTTCCAATCATACTTGACAGCACATCCAGTGTATTATTCAATGCCACAAAGGGTATCGGATCATCCATGACATCACCTACCGGATCATCCTTGCTAACCGGATCAGAAAGTAATTTCTCCAGTAGTTTTCCAGTGCTGACACTACCTACAAATTCATTTCCTTCACAAACCGGCACCTGATCTATCCCGCGCGTATTCAGCGTTTTTATCACTTCACCTACCGGAGTATCCCGGCTCACCGTAAATAAACTATCCCGGGCGTTTTTGGATTGAATGATATCCCTGGCTGTGGCAAAATCGCGTGACTCCAGAAATCCATGATCTTTCATCCAGTTGTCATTATAAATTTTTGCCAGGTATCTGGTGCCGTGATCCGGCAGAATGATCACCATCACATCGTCTTCCTTCAGGTGTTCTTTCGCATATTCCAGGGCACCGTGTACGGCCGACCCGCAACTCCAGCCAACAAACAGCCCCTCTTCCCGGGCAAGCCTCCTGGTCATTACCGCGCCATCTTTATCCGTCACCTTTACAAAATGGTCGATCATGTCGAAGTCGACATTGGCGGGGAGAATATCCTCACCAATGCCCTCTGTCAGGTAGGGATAGATTTCCTTTTCATCAAAAACGCCGGTCTCCTTGTACTTTTTAAACACGGAACCATAGGTGTCGATCCCCACCGACTGCACGGCAGCATTCTGTTCCTTTAAAAATCTGGCGGTTCCGCACATGGACCCCCCCGTACCTACACCGGCAGCAAGATAAGTAATCGTCCCTTCCGTCTGTTCCCATATCTCGGGTCCGGTTGTCTCATAATGGGCGGCCGTATTGGACAGGTTATCATACTGATTCGGATAAAACGAATTGGGAATATCTTTATTCAGTTTTTTTGCCACGGAATAGTACGACCGGGGATCATTCGGAGAAACATTGGTCGGACAGACGATCACCTCGGCTCCCACTGCCCGAAGAATGTCGATCTTCTCCTGCGATTGCTTATCGGCAAGTGTAAAAATACATTTATACCCTTTAGAAATCGCTGTTAAGGCAAGACCCATCCCCGTGTTTCCCGAAGTTCCTTCTATGATCGTTCCGCCCGGACTGAGTTTGCCTTCTTTTTCCGCGTCCTCGATCATTTTAAGCGCCATCCGGTCCTTCATCGAGTTTCCCGGGTTGAAGTATTCAACCTTGGCCAGGATCGTTCCTTTTATACCCTTGGTGACGTTATTAAGTTTTACCAGTGGAGTATTACCAATGGTTTCTATGATTGAATTGTAGTACATGATTACAGCTCGTTAATAAGCAAAAATACAAAGAATAGGTGGGAAATTATTGTGAACAAACGACAACTATGCGTCCTGGACCCCGGCCAGCAGGTAAAGAACTGCCATTCTTACCGCAACACCGTTTTCGACTTGTTCAAGGATGATGGAATGATCTGAATCGGCGACATCCGAATTGAGTTCAACGCCCCGGTTGATCGGCCCGGGATGCATGATGGTAATTTCCTTGTCGAGGGATTCCAGCATTTTCTTGTTTATGCCATAGTACAATGAATATTCCCGCAATGTCGGGAAATATTTGATCTGCTGACGTTCCAGCTGTATCCTCAGTACGTTAGCAACATCGCACCACTTTAGTGCCCGCATGACATCCAGCTCAACCTTTACACCCAGCTCCGCAATATGCTTTGGCAACAACGTGTTTGGCCCGCAGACCATCACCTCGGCACCCAGTTTCTGGAGCGCGAATATATTGGAAATAGCCACCCTTGAATGCAATATGTCCCCGATGATGGCCACCTTCATTCCTTCCAGTGACCCAAATTTGTCGTGAAGGGAGAATGTATCAAGCAATGCCTGCGTAGGGTGTTCGTGCGTTCCGTCTCCGGCATTGACAATATTGGCTTTGATATGACGGGACAGGAAATGCGGCGCCCCCGGACTGCTGTGACGCATTACCACCATATCCACTTTCATGGCGAGAATATTATTCACCGTATCCAGCAGGGTTTCCCCTTTCTTTACTGAGCTCGAAGAAGAACTGAAGTTAACCACATCCGCCGAAAGGCGCTTCTCGGCCAGTTCAAAAGACAGACGCGTGCGGGTGGAATTTTCAAAAAAGATATTGGCTATCGTAATATCCCGTAAAGAAGGAACCTTCTTGATCGGCCGGTTAATTACGTCCTTAAAACTTCTTGCTGTTTTGAAAATCAGGTCAATATCCTTGCGCGTGATATCCTTGATTCCCAGCAGATGTTTTTGACTTAGTTGCGACATATCAGTTTGCTTCCTTATTTACAAGCCAGATCTTATTTGATTTATCCCCCCTGGATTTAAGTTCGACAAGTACTTTTTGAGATTCGATGGTGTTTACATTCCTGCCGATGTAATCTGCCTCGATCGGCAGCTGGCGGGAATAGCGACGGTTTACCAGGACCAGCAATTCTACCTTTCTAGGTCGTCCGAAAGAGATCATGGCATCCAGGGCGGCCCTGACAGACCTCCCCGTGTACAGTACGTCATCGATCAGCACGACATCCTTACCTTCAATGATAAACGGAACGCGGGTCGCATTGGCTTCCACCGGTTTATCACGACGGCGAAAGTCATCACGGTGGAAAGTGGTATCCAGGTATCCCAGTTTGATATCCTCTCCTATTTCTTTTTGAAGGCGTTCCCTGATGAGTTCGGCAAGATGAATGCCCCGGGGCTGGAGACCCAACAGTACCGTATTCTCAAAATTACGGTGATTCTCCAGTAGTTCCTGGCAAAGCCGGTTTACTGTTATTTCCAGAAGTTTGGAGTCAAGTATTAGTTTTTTCTGCATAACCTAACCATGGGCAAATATAGGTAAATCTTTGTTCCGTTATTTGGGAAAAATAAAAATCATGGAAACTGTACTGCCAAAAAATTCCCGGAGACCTTATTCCATTGGTCAAGCAGCCGGGCCCGTTCCCTGTTCAGATGCTCATTGATCTCATTCAGCCGGGCCGTGGCGTTGTTGATCTGTTTTACCAGCTCATTATATTCCTCTGCGTTCTGTACACCTTCCTTTCTTTCCGTAGACAGCTTTTCAAGTTTTTCCAGATTTGCATAATATTCTCCGATGGTTTGCAGTTCCTCAGTCGCCTCCCGCCGGTAAAATTCAAGTGAAGCCAGGCCGGCATCATATAGTCTCCTGTCTCCCTTATAGCCACCTGCCCTTTTTACCTGCTGAATTCCTTCCTTTGAAAACCGGTCGAGGATATCCAGCTGACTTTTGATTGCATCAGCATTACGACCCTCTATGGTCCGGAACACCACCAACTCCTGGCTGTAGGCTTTATAAAACGCGAGGTATACAGAATTGTAATAACTGAATAGCTGGTTTAACTCTGTCAGCCGCCGGGCAAAGCGGTCGTCTCTCCTGACCAGCCTTATGCCGTACCTGATGGCATAGCGTTCTTCTTCCTTTCTGAGTGAGGCAGCCAGTCGCCCCAGGCGCTTATATGCATTCTCCTGTTCAAATAAAAACTTGTCAAGTTCACTGAAGCTCCGGTCTTCCAGGGACTGCAGGTCGGCCAGACGCGTGTAATCTTCCCTGACCATTTGCCTGGTAAGGCTCAAAAATGCCAGCACGGAATCCCTGAGGGCCGTATCATTTCGGTACGGCTGAATATCTCCGATCCGGCTTTCCGCTTCATTCAGGGTTTCAAGTAACTTGATTTTTTCCTTTTCATAGCTGGCTCCTTCCACCAACGCCCGGGAGTATTGCCATTGCGACCTGACCACGGATTCATATTCCCTTGAAATATCCTCAAGGTATTCCAGCGCAGGTTCCTGGCTGAACGCGGGACAAATCACGAGCAGAGATACAATGATGGCCAGACAATACTTCCCCATTTATTAAAAATACCTTTTTTCTTTCACAGGCAAAATTCCGGGGCTATGACAGCTCAGGAAAAAGCTTTTTCTGGCGTTTGGCGCGAAGTGTATGAAACAAGGGCATAACGATGATATACAACCAGTACGAAAACCCGGCGATCGTAAAAGAGTTGAAAAGGGCGGCAATGAGCACGGATATCAATGGCACGGCTCCCATCAATAAATTGCTGTAAAAACTGGTTTTGGTAAGAAATACCTCAATCGGACTAAGTTCAAGTGCCTCTTTACGCCTGATGGCCATTCGGTACATCCAGGCCATAACAAAAAATATAGCAGCTGCTCCCAATCCGTAAACGATCATCAGGTCCGATGTTTCTTCGTAGCGCAGCACTTCCGTAAAAATGTACTCCCGCTCATCGTAAGCCCCGGTAAACGAATAAACCCAGATCTGAAATAATACTTTAAATAGAAATTTAAGCGGATACACATAGATCAGCACCAGGAAAAGAAGGATGGTGTTGACTGTCACAATTTTAACGTCCTTTATTCCGTACCTGATAAAGAAAATATAGTGCTGATACCAGATGAGCATCAGGAGGACAATACAAATTCCGAAAGGAACTATGTCGAACATGGATGTCACCAAATCTGAAAATGTTTCCGGAACTGTTGACGATAGGACGAGCAAGGTGACAGCGAGGGCAAAAACCGCATCACTAAATGTTTCAACGCGGGTTTGTTCGGTGCCCCGGTAAGTGAAATAGGGGTTCATGCCAGACATGTTCCCTTTAAGTGATTGACGCATAGAATGTTTATTTGAAAGCTGAATATATTATTTATCCGCTCCCGTTAAAAACATTATTTCACTTTGTCCTGATATTCATTAAGTTGCAGAATTACCACTGACACCTGACCCGTCAGCGAAAACTAACTCGTATGGATCTCGAATTATTGAAATTTCCGGTGGGAAAATATACGCCACCTCGCCCTGTTACCGATGAACAACTCACCAAATGGAAGGAAACAATCCGCCTTTTCCCGGAAAAGCTGGAAGACGAGGTACGGGAGCTCACCGAAGCAGAACTTGATTGGGTATACCGTCCGGGTGGCTGGATGATCAGGCAGGTGGTGCATCATTGTGCAGACAGTCACATGAATGCCTTCATCCGGTTCAAGCTGGCGCTGACCGAAAATAATCCAAAGATACTGCCGTACAAACAAGCGGAATGGGCGAAGCTGGCAGATGTGAGCGAAGCAGCAATCAGTGACTCACTGATGATTTTGCAGGGCCTTCACCGGCGGTGGACCTATCTTCTCAATACCATGCAGGAGAATGATTTTAAGCGGACCTATGTGCACCCTGAATACGGTCAGACTTATTCCCTTGACCAGGTTACAGGAACGTATGCATGGCACTGCTCACATCATCTGGCCCATGTCAGGCAGGCTATTCACCACAAAGGCAAATTTTAGGTTACATATTCCTTCTGTATTGTCCGCCTACTTCAAACAACGACTGGGTAATTTGTCCGAGTGAACAGAATTTAGCGGCCTCCATCATCTCCCCGAAAATATTGTCATTTTCAATAGCTGCATGTTTAAGGGCTTCCAGCTGTTTTTCGGACTCCTCCTCATTCCGTTCATGCAGTCTTTGCAGCATAGCGATCTGGTATTCCTTTTCCTCTTTGGTGGCCCGGATCACCTCCTGGGGTACCAGTGTAGGCGAACCTTTACTGCTCAGGAAGGTATTGACTCCGATGATGGGGTATTCTCCCGTATGCTTCAGTGTTTCATAATGCAGGCTTTCCTCCTGGATCCGGCTCCGCTGGTACATGGTTTCCATAGCGCCGAGAACCCCGCCGCGTTCAGTGATCCGGTCAAACTCCAGCAGAACGGCTTCTTCCACCAGATCAGTTAATTCTTCGATGATAAACGATCCCTGGATAGGATTTTCATTTTTCGCCAGGCCCAATTCCTTGTTGATGATCAATTGTATCGCCATTGCTCTGCGTACAGATTCTTCGGTCGGTGTGGTAATGGCCTCATCGTACGCATTGGTATGCAAGGAGTTACAATTGTCATAAATCGCATACAGCGCCTGGAGCGTTGTCCGGATATCATTGAAGTCAATTTCCTGAGCATGGAGGGAGCGGCCGCTGGTTTGAATATGATATTTAAGCATCTGGGAACGGGCATTTGCGCCGTATTTGTCACGCATGGCTTTCGCCCATATCCTTCGTGCCACCCGTCCGATCACAGCATATTCCGGATCAATTCCGTTGGAGAAAAAGAATGACAGATTAGGGCCGAACTTATCAATATCCATCCCCCTGCTCAGGTAATATTCCACATAGGTGAACCCATTGGCCAGGGTAAAGGCCAGCTGGGTAATGGGATTCGCCCCTGCTTCAGCGATATGATACCCGGAGATAGATACCGAATAAAAATTCCTTACCTGGTTTTCAATGAAGTATTCCTGCACATCACCCATCAGACGAAGGGCAAATTCAGTGGAAAAAATACAGGTATTCTGGGCCTGATCTTCCTTTAGTATATCCGCCTGGACAGTGCCCCGCACAGCGGACATTGTCTCCTTTCTGATCCGCTCATATACTTCTTTTTCCAGGACCTGGTCACCCGTGACACCCAGGAGCATCAGGCCAAGTCCGTCATTTCCTTCCGGCAGGTCACCCTGGTATTCAGGCCGGTGCATACCTTCATAAATCTTATCTATTTTTTTCTGAATTTCTTTTTCCAGTCCGTTTTCGTGAATATACTTTTCGCACTGCTGATCAATGGCTGCATTCATAAAAAAAGCAAGCAGCATCGGAGCCGGACCATTAATGGTCATTGAAACCGAAGTGGATGGATGCGCCAGGTCAAATCCTGAATAAAGCTTTTTGGCATCGTCCAGGCAACAAATGGAAACGCCTGAATTACCAATCTTCCCGTATATGTCCGGCCGGTAATCAGGATCATGTCCGTATAGAGTCACACTGTCAAACGCCGTGGACAGCCTCTTGGCAGGCATATCAAGACTCACATAATGAAATCGCCTGTTGGTACGTTCAGGCCCGCCTTCCCCGGCAAACATCCGGGTAGGATCTTCACCCTCCCGTTTGAAGGGGTAAATACCGCCGGTATAGGGAAATTCCCCCGGAACATTCTCCTGGAGAATCCATTTCAGCAGATCTCCCCATGCCTTATATTTTGGCAGGCAAACCTTGGGAATTTCCGTATGGGATAATGATTCCGTATGGGTTTTGATCTTTATCTCTTTATCTCGAACCTTAAAAGTAAAAACAGGATCGCCATACTTTTTCTTCTTCTCCGGGTAATCCTCCAGCAATTTCAGATTACGGGGATCAAAATCCAGCAATAGCGAATCATATTTTGACTGCAGCTGGTTTTTCAGGTCGTCGTGCCCTTCGTCCAGGTTTTCCAGTGTGAGATGAATACCATAAAGCTGTTGTGCTATGGCGGACTGGGTTTCGACCCACTCGTCGTATGAACGATTATTCTCTGCGATCTCACTGAGATAACGGGTACGTTTGGGAGGAATAATGAATATCTTCTCCGACATTTCATCCGTAACCTCAAAGGTGGAATTCAGTTCAGCGCCTGTTTTATCGACCAGCACCTTCATGAGCTGAAGGTACAGCTGGTTCATTCCGGGATCATTAAATTGCGAGGCAATCGTACCAAATACGGGAATTTCTTCATCGGGGGTATCCCAAAGGTTATGGTTACGCTTGTATTGTTTTTTAACGTCACGAAGGGCATCGAGGGCACCGCGTTTATCGAATTTATTGATCGCAATGACATCCGCAAAATCCAGCATATCGATCTTTTCCAGCTGGGTTGCCGCCCCGTATTCCGGAGTCATTACATAAAGACTGACATCTGAATGATCCGTGATCTCGGTGTCTGATTGTCCGATGCCTGAAGTCTCGAGAATAATCAGATCGTACCGGGCAGCCTTCAGCACCTGCACCGCCTCACGTACATGTTTGGAAAGGGCCAGGTTTGACTGCCGTGTGGCCAGTGAGCGCATGTAAACCCGGTCGTTTCGGATCGCGTTCATCCGGATCCGGTCTCCGAGCAATGCCCCGCCCGTCTTTCGTTTGGATGGGTCCACTGAAACTATAGCTACCGTTTTGTCCTCAAAATCTGCAAGAAACCTCCGGACAAGTTCATCCACCAAAGAGGATTTTCCTGCGCCTCCTGTCCCCGTTATTCCAAGTACAGGAGTCCCGACTTTTTCAGCCATTTCATGTACCTTGTCCAGGTCCCCGGCAAACTTCTCCGGAAAATTCTCCGCAGCAGAAATAAGATGGGCGATAGACTGGGGATCTTTGCCCGACAAATGGTCAACCTCCCCGTTCAATTCCGCCCCGGTAGGAAAATCACAGGAACGTATCATGTCATTGATCATCCCCTGCAACCCCATGGAGCGTCCGTCATCAGGGGAATAAATGCGGGTAATTCCGTAATCATGCAATTCACTTATCTCATCGGGAAGTATGACGCCTCCTCCTCCGCCGAAAATCTTTATATGGGACGCTCCCTTTTCTTTCAGCAGATCATACATATACTTGAAATACTCAAGGTGCCCGCCCTGGTAACTTGTCATGGCGATGGCCTGCGCATCTTCCTGAATAGCGGTATTCACCACTTCTTCAACACTTCTGTCGTGACCGAGATGTATCACCTCACAACCGGTGGATTGTATGATCCGGCGCATTATATTGATGGCGGCATCATGTCCGTCGAACAGACTGGCAGCAGTAACGATCCTGATTTTATTCTTGGGTTGGTATGGAGCTTCCTGTTTCATAGTAACTTGTGAAATCAGGGCCAAATTTACCGTTTTTTACCTGATTTTGCTAACAACCATTAGTTAGGTCACTACGGCAGGAGCAAGTCGATGAGTTCGCTGAAGCTTGCCTGGTTTTTTTGTGTGTACAGGTTATTATACAGCGTTTTCTTCTCCCGTTCAGTAAGTCGCCAGCTGAGTGATGCCCGTTGCAGATTTTCCATCCTGAGACTGTCCTGAACAGATAATTGCTCTTTTTCAAATTCGCTCGGGATGTACTCAAAATCAACCCGGGTCAAAGGCACCTTCAACCAGCTTTTTGAAAACCTGATCTGGGTATCATTGGCAATATCCTGCATTGATTCAAAGTTCTGATAGATACTGCTGATGGGAAGTGTGATTCGCTCCATCAGGGAGAGCGATGTTTCTGCCGTGATCCGGGAGTTTTTTTCCGAGTCCCTTATGGTTACCAGAACCACCCCCGAGGTGTTCTCGGCAATCCAGTCCCGAAATGTATATATGAAACGGGTGGCATCCGAAATTCCGAAATTATCACTTATCCCGGCGTCCATAATTGCCATGGGCGGATTGCTGGGAAGCGTTACATTAGGCGTTATATAAGGGAATGTAGCATTCATTCTGAGCGCGCTCAGGAAGCGAAGGTCTTCACTGCCCAACCCCTGAAAATACCTCAGGAATTCAACACCATTGATTTTTTCGCCCGGATAGGATGCATCCGGCCTGTTGATCATGTACGAAATCCCATGGGGCGAAATGTACAGCCTTCGGCCGTCATTCACAATCGTGGGCGCAAGGATCATCATCGGGATCTGGGCCGTGTATTCAGCTTCGCGGTAATCACTGATGGGTTTGTCAAATACCTTGCTTGTATTTTCATTCAGCTGTTGTTCGAATGAGTACCCCCTGTCCATATCATACGTCAGTCCGTTATAATGAAACGAACGAATATCCGAGAATACGTCATTCATCAGGAAACTGAAAATCACCGCGTTCAGGTTATCCTGCCCCAGCAGTTCCCGGTAACGCCCATCCTGAATATTCTCCAGTTGTTCTTCTTTATACCTCAGGTATAATTCACGATGAAATGCCGCGCCGATGAGCCCACCGGACGCACCAGTCATCAGCATGGTCTGCTCCATGAATTTTCCATGACTGAGCTGATTTACATGCTGCAGCACATTATAGCTCCACAAGGCTGCCCGCTGTCCTCCACCGCTGGAACAAACGAAGATGATCCTTGGATTCTCTCCTTCCGGAAACTTGGCCCGCCAGTTTTCAAGCATCTCAACCGTCTTCAGGCTGTCCTGAGACCGGTCAGAATTTTTCGTAATAAAATTCAGGTGATCCAGGGTATAGGGGACTTCCTCTTCATTATAATTCAGACCGTAGGCCTCATAATCCTTGGAAAGAATCCCTTCGCGAACGGCAAAATTGATAACCAGAAACATGATGAGCAGCATCGTGGCAGACCAGCTTCCAAACCAGTACGTAAAGGCCCCTGTAAACATCACAAAAAGGGTAATCAGGATGGTCACACTGGCGGCCGCCGGAATCTGGAATATGGTATAATCCTTAAATATACCGATCGCGATTAGTACGAGAAACAAAACAAGCTCAATAACCACCAGGTTAAAATGGTTCTGGTCAAAAACCTGGAGAATGGCAGACCGGTCGTACAGCGCATAATCATCATCGTCAACCTTTTTCAGTTTGAGGTTATGAGAAATATAGTGATCCACTCTTTTTTGCTTCTTTCGCGCGAGGCCGAGTTTCTTCATCGCACTTGCCCGTGTGGCCCTGATTTTATCCTTGAGTTGTTCATCCACCTTGAATACCACATACCGGAAGATATCCTTATTGGTAAACCATATGTAGACAAAAAACAGTGTGGTGATAGTTATGTAGCCAATAATAAGTCCGGAGCAATACAAGGCAATTTGCCCGGGCGTGGAATATTCATTTGCCACCTGGTATTTGATTATTAAAAGCAGGTAGGTTATCAGAAAGGTTACCGGAATAATACTGTTGTTTAAGCTGAAGGTGGCAAACGGTTTGGCCTTGGCCCCTATAAAAGTAAACCGGGGCCCGTCCAGAATATAGGATGTGATATGAAACACCACGGACAATCCGCCAATAACCAGCCCCATTATTGCGAAACTGGTAAAACTGACTTTATTCAGGTAGACCGGATCGAGAAATAAGTAGGGGATTCCAAGGTACCGGCCAAAGCTGCCGCTGATAATGAAAAAAAGTAACAACCACCAAAGCAGCAGGATCTGATTGCGCTTCAGGTGGTTCAGGAGAAGCTGAACAGGGAAAGAATATATCAACCCCTCAAAAAATTTCCTGAACTTCTTCATTGCTTCAATTTATAGAATTTTTACCTCCGGGTCTACCTTGATTGTCTTCTGAATATGAATACGTTACTTACCGAAAGGGTAAGCCGGAATTTACTTCCTCGTACCTGAATACAGTTCATATTCCAGCAATCTGCTGTCAATGCGCGCATTGAAGAATTCAATCTTCCGGGAAGTCCTTAGTCCGACCGACTTTGCAAGATCCAGATTCCCGGTAAAAATATACCCCGTATATCCCTGTCCTTTCTGTTTGAAAAAATCCCCGATTGCCTTATAAACATCTGTCAGCTCATTTACCTGGCCAAGCCGCTCTCCATATTCCGGGTTTAGGATAATGATGCCATTACCTTCTGAAGGAAGTGGTGTGTCCCTGAAATCGCAATGATGAAAACTGATCATGTCTTCCACGCCTGCTTCCCGGGCATTCATACGGGCTGCCTGCAAAACGCGTTCGTCATGGTCGCTGGCAATTATCCGGGGATAAGGCCCATGGTTCCGCGCTATTAATTCGTCACCTTCCCGTTTAACTTTCTGCCAGTTTATGCTGTCATAAAGCAGGGTATGCATAAACCCGTAATTCGTTCGAAACCGTCCCGGATAAATATCCCGAAGCATCAGTGCTGCCTCAATTGCCAGTGTCCCGCTGCCACACATGGGATTGACCAGCGGACCTTTCCTGTTCCAGTTACTCGCCATCAAAACAGCAGCTGCCAGTGGTTCCATCATTGGGGCCTTACCGGGTTGTTTGCGATACCCGTGTTTGGCCAGAGTTTCGCCCGATGTATCAATGGATATTGTAACCTCATCCCGGAACCAGCGGAGGTAGAGGACCGTTCGATCGGAATTCGGGCCGGAATCCGGTCTTGTTCCTGTCTTGTTCTGCAACCGGTCTACAATGGCATCCTTCAGTTTCATAAATGCAAAGCGGTTGTCCCTGATATGATCATTCCGAACAAAACCGCTTATTGAAATATACCCTTTATTCGGTATCAGCTTTTCCCACTCAATGGCCACCGCCTGATCGTAAAACTGCCGCGGATCATTGGCCCTGAAACGCTCCACTTCATAAAGAACCTTATTGGCAGTCCTTAAAAAATAATTCATCCGGTAAGTATCCTGGTAGTTTCCATGAACATAGACGCCCATTTTTTCCTTTCTGGCCACGGTGTAGCCGAGAGATTCCAGTTCCTGCTGGAGCATGGGGGTCAGGCGGGGAAAGCAATTGATAAACAGCGATTTTTGTTTCATTTAACCTTGGGTACGGGTTGTGTATATTTAGTAAAAAGTTTTATCTTTCTATCTATATCACCTACTCTAAAACATTTACTATGAAAAAACTTGACAAGAATCTGTTCATTCTGATTATCGGCCTTTCCTTTGGCATTTTCTCATGTGCCCCGAAATATACAGCACATTTTCAGAACGATCCATTTTACAAGGAGAATAATAAGAAAGTAGTCGAAACTACCCAAGAGGTTGCCCCTGTAGATGAAGTTCAGCCGGTTATTGATCCTGTTGAAATGAAGGAAGCTGCTCCTGAGGAAACCGATGAAACCGCTGTTGCCAGCAAGAAAAATCTAATTGCTAAGCTTGGTGAAATCCCATCCATTAAAGAACTCGTTGATGAGCACAAGGAGAATGTAAAAGAATTAAAGGCCAGCGACCTGGACCAGAAAACGCTCGAAAAAGAAATCAGAAAGGAAGAGAAAAGAGCGCACAAAGAAGTGAAAAAGCAATTGATCAAGGAGATCAAAGAAATTAAGGATACTAAGGACAGTGAAGATCAGAATGCTATGAACCGCAAGGTATTCATTGGTATTATCGTCGCTGCTGCGGGTATTATCATTGCCATACTCGCGTCGGGAGCGGTAGGATCAATAGCCATCATCGTAGGTGTTGGTCTTATTGCCTGGGGCCTCATTGAACAAGGAAGTGTCTGATACCGGCGACCCTCATAAATTAATAAGCAAAAAAATCCTCTTCGGTCTGAAGAGGATTTTTTTATTCTAAATGAATATATACTTAAACGTTTTCCGATTTAGCTTTAGCGGTGTAAAACTCCCTGTTCATCCGCGCAATATTCTCCAGCTTAATTTCTTTAGGGCATTCCGCTGAGCAGGCCCCTGTATTGGTACAGGCACCGAATCCTTCCTCATCCATTTGCGCGATCATTTGCTCAGCCCGGGTCTTCCGCTCTACCTTACCTTGCGGAAGCATGGCCAGCTGTGAGATCTTGGCGCTGACAAATAACATCGCACTGGCATTCTTACATGCCGCGACACATGCACCGCAACCTATACAGGTTGCTGAATCAAATGCCTCATCCGCCACTTTCTTGGGTATAGGAATCTCGTTCGCATCAGGCACCCCGCCGGTGTTTACCGACACATACCCCCCTGCCTGGATGATCCGGTCAAAGGAGGTACGGTCAACCACAAGATCCTTGACCACTGGAAATGCCTTAGCTCTCCAGGGCTCGACGGTAATGGTCTGGCCGTCATGGAATGACCGCATATGCAGCTGGCAGGTAGTGGTTTGCTTGGGGCCGTGCGGCTTGCCATTGATGTACATGCTGCACATACCACAAATACCTTCGCGACAATCATGATCAAAATGTATGGGGTCTTCACCTTTTGATAACAATTCTTCATTCAGGACATCAAACATCTCCAGGAAGGACATGTCAGGTGATACATTATCCAGCTGATAAGTTTGAAATCCGCCTTTGTCAGCGGCGTTTTTTTGTCTCCAGACTTTTAACGTTATTTTCATGGATTTATCCTTTCAGAATCTCAGTTTGATTATTTATAGCTACGTTGAGTGAGCTTCACATTTTCGAAGACCAGATCTTCCTTATGCAGTACTTCCGGTTTTTCCGGACCTGTATATTCCCAGGCTGATACGAAGGAGAATTCATCGTCCTTACGTTTTGCCTCACCTTCCTCGGTCTGTGACTCTTCGCGAAAATGACCTCCGCATGATTCATCACGATGCAGGGCATCATCCACCATAAGCTCGCCCAGTTCCATAAAGTCCGCTACCCGGTTGGCTTTCTCAAGGGAAAGATTCAGTTCATCATTGGTGCCGACAAGCCTCAGATCCTTCCAGAACTGATCGCGTAATTCCCTGATCATTCCTTTGGCTTTTTTCAAGCCTTCCTCATTACGGGACATCCCGCAGTACTCCCACATAATATGACCCAGCTCTTTGTGAAACTGGTCTACTGTTTTGGAACCGTTTATTGAGAGCAGCTTATCTATTTTTTCTTTGACATTTGCTTCCGCTGCCTTGAATGCTTCATGCGTAACAGGCACTTTATCGTACGGCATTTTGGCCAGATAATCCCCGATGGTGTAAGGGATCACAAAATAACCATCAGCCAGCCCCTGCATAAGTGCACTTGCTCCCAGCCGGTTCGCGCCGTGGTCAGAAAAATTAGCCTCGCCGATAGAATATAATCCATCAACGTTGGTCATCAGGTTGTAGTCAACCCAAAGCCCGCCCATCGTATAATGCACTGCGGGGAATATCTTCATCGGGGTCTTATACGGATTATCCCCGGTGATCTGCTCATACATATCAAACAGGTTTCCGTACTTACCCCGGATCGTATCTTCTCCGTCACGTTTTATCGCATCTGCAAAATCGAGGAAAACCGCCAAACCGGTTTTGTTCACGCCACGTCCTTCATCGCAAACATTCTTGGCGTTCCTTGATGCCACGTCACGGGGAACAAGGTTTCCAAAAGAGGGATAACGTTCCTCAAGGTAATAATCGCGTTTGTCCTCGGGCAAATCGGTCGGACGAATCTCTCCTTTCCTGATTTTTTCCGCATCTTCCACAGTCTTTGGCACCCATACCCTTCCGTCGTTTCGCAGGGACTCGGACATGAGAGTCAGCTTGGACTGGTGATCTCCGGAAACCGGGATACAGGTGGGGTGTATTTGTGTGAAACAAGGATTCGCCATTAATGCTCCTTTCTTATGGGCTCTCCAGGCAGCAGTAGCATTAGATCCCATTGCATTGGTCGACAGGAAAAACACATTCCCGTATCCTCCCGTTGCGAGGACTACGGCATGCGCACTGTGTGATTCAATCTGTCCTGTGATAAGATTTCTGGTCACAATTCCTCGGGCTTTGCCGTCTACCAGGACCAAATCCAGCATTTCATGACGGGAATACATCTGCACTTTTCCATTGGCAATCTGCCGGCTCAATGCCCCGTATGCCCCAAGCAACAACTGCTGGCCTGTCTGCCCCCTGGCATAGAATGTCCGGGACACCTGGGCGCCACCGAAGGACCGGTTCGCAAGTAACCCACCATATTCCCTTGCAAAAGGGACCCCCTGGGCGACACACTGATCAATAATATTTACACTGACCTCAGCCAGCCTGTACACATTGCCTTCCCTTGAACGGTAATCACCGCCCTTGATCGTATCATAAAATAACCGGAAAACACTATCCCCGTCGTTCTGGTAGTTTTTGGCCGCATTTATTCCGCCCTGTGCAGCAATACTGTGTGCACGCCTTGGACTATCCTGAAAACAGAAAGATTTGACATTATATCCCAGCTCTCCGAATGAAGCAGCTGCTGAAGCTCCAGCCAGTCCGGTCCCGACCACGATAATATCGTACTTCCGTTTATTGGCGGGATTGACCAGCTTAATATTGAATTTATGCTTCGACCACTTTTCCGCCAGTGGTCCTTCAGGAATTTTTGAATCTAAATTCATCTGTATCTTAGGTTATTTTCTTGCATTATGACCGTTCCAGGAACATCAGAATAGGTATTGCTGCAAATAATGCCGGTACAATTACCGCAAATGCAGTACCCACTCCCTTTATTAATGCATTATACTTCGGATGGTTCAAACCAAGTGTCTGAAATGCACTTTGAAAGCCATGATATAAGTGAAACATGAGGCCGATCATTGAAACAACATACAAGGCCACAATCCACCATTCAGCAAATGCCTTATCCACTACGGCATAAAGATCTTTATAGCTTTCTCCCTCATAGGCCACTGTTGGTATACCACCCCAGTGCATCTCGTACCAGAAATTCTTAAGGTGAATAATCAGAAAGATCAGGACAATGGTACCCAGGATACCCATGTTACGTGAACTCCAGGTACTCGACGCCTTGTTGTGCGCGTACCCGACCGGCCTGGCTTTCCGGTTGTAAACAGACAGAATAACTGCCCAGATAATGTGTACCAGAAATGTTGCATATAACAGGTAGGAGGTTGTTTTGATCAGCGGATTACTGGTCATGAACTGGGCATAAACGTTAAACGCCTCTCCTCCGTCATCCTTTAATAACTGGAGGTTACCTGTCAGGTGAACTAATAAGAAAATGATAAGGAAAAGGCCGGTGGCAGCCATAACAAGCTTTCGGCCCAACGTGCTGGACAATGCATTTGTAAACCAACTCATTTGTGGGATGTGTAAGGTCTGTGTTGAAACTTTTTCGAATCAAAGTTACAAGCGCATTAATTATCATCCAATAAGATATACTATTTTGATCCATTCTAAATTGACGAAATTCTGAACAAGTTAAGCCTAGCAAAAAAACCGCAAAAGGAGTTCATAAATCACCACAAAAATGCCGACAGAAAAAATGAACAAGGTAAAGCCCCATCCTTGTTCGCAAACAACAAGACAACGTAGTGTAAAAAAATTTTTCATTTTTCGTAACATTATGCCTGATGAATGACAAGGGCTGTGCCAGCTTCATAATCAGCCTGAAAAGCGTTTTATTGGGGCTTTCGACCTTAATTACTATCCCATTCTGGGAATTAATCCCTGAATGGGACAATTTCGCAATATGGAACTGACTCCGGAAAACTATTTGATACTACTGATTGCACTGCTCGCAGCAGGGTTTATACTCGATTTTGTGCTGGATATTCTGAATCTCAGACATCGCAGACGCACCATGCCGGAAGAAGTGGCCGATATCTACGATCCGGAGGAATACCTGCGGGCCCTGGATTATCAGTCGGCCCTGACCCGTTTCGGGTTTATCACTTCTACCTTTAGCTTCATTCTTACCCTGCTAATGCTGATGCTCGGCGGATTCGGTTACCTTGATCAGGTGCTCCGTGTTTACATACAAAACCCGATCGGACTGGCTCTGGCTTTTTTCGGTATTCTGGCTGTGGCTTCCGATTTCATCTCTCTGCCGCTCCAGTACTATCGCACATTTGTGATTGAAGAGCGGTTTGGCTTCAATAAAACCACATTAAAAACGTTTTTTCTGGACAAACTTAAAGGTTATTTACTCGGTGCCATCCTTGGCGGCGGATTACTGGCAGCGCTCATCTGGCTGATCAGCAACCTGGGCGCCTCATTCTGGTTATATTTCTGGGGAATTGCGGCTCTTTTCATTTTTCTTGCCAACATCCTTTATACCTCCCTGATTGTGCCGTTGTTTAATAAGCTTTCCCCTCTGGAAGACAAATCCCTGATGGACCGTATAGAAGCCTACTGCAAACAGGTATCCTTCCCAATCCGGAATGTACTGGTTATTGACGGTTCAAAAAGAAGCACGAAAGCCAATGCTTTTTTCTCAGGATTGGGCAGAAGTAAAAAGGTAGTATTATACGATACACTAATTGAAAATCATTCAGAAGAGGAGCTGGTAGCGGTTCTCGCTCACGAGATCGGACATTACAAACGTCATCACATAATTCTCGGGTATGTACTTTCGCTGTTTCAAACCGGCCTGATGCTTTACATCATGTCTTTGTTGATTTTTAATGAGAATCTGTCCCTTGCCCTTGGTGGCGGGGTACAGGCGCTCCATCTGAACCTGCTGGCTTTTGGCCTGCTTTATTCTCCCGTTTCCACAATTATGGGCATATTCAGTAATCACATAAGCCGGAAAAACGAATACGAAGCGGATGCCTGGGCGGGAAACACATACCGGGCAGATGCCCTGCAACTGGCGCTTAAAAAGCTTTCAGTGAAGAACCTGTCAAACCTGTTTCCGCATCCGGCGTATGTCTTTGTCCATTACTCACACCCGCCACTGCTCAGGCGGCTTGCGGCTCTTCAGCATTATGTGAAGGCGGATTCCACTGGCGCCAGGTCATAAACAGGCTTCCAAGAAATATCAGAAGCATAAGAATTGAGGACCCCAATATGATCTTATCTCCAATGAAATAGGCATCCGGCCGGAATTGCATCCGTATGGTGTGTTGACCCGCAGGTACCATGACCGCACGCAGCACATAATTAACCCGGAGCAATGTGGCTGGTTCGCCATCAATGGTTATCTCCCATCCATCGGGATAATAAATTTCTGAAAAAACTGCCAGCCCTTCCCCATTATTGTTGGTCTGGTAAGTAATATCATTTGGAGAATAATCCGTAGCGTTTATAGTTCCTGTCCCGGATAAGGCCGGAATCTCCTGACTAAATTCGCTGATGTTGATTACCGCCTGCCTGGCAGGATCAATCAGACAGGTCTGCCGGATTTCCTCATCAGGCGAATTCACTTCATTTACTTCTTCCACAAACCAGGCATTGCCCATCGCACCCGGGTTCCTGATCAGATTTGATCGCTCAGGTCCGTACACAAAATACTTTGTATTAAGCATATTCAGCACCCCGAGGTCTTCAAAACTCAATTCACCGGATTGTACGCCATTAATCAGTTCCTGTGTTTCGGGACTGATACAATACTCCACAAGATCCTGGTAGCGGCGGATTTTCGCGCCATGGTACCCGCCCAGGGAAGCATGGAAGTATGATGTCCTGGCTTCATTAAACGGATCCCTGAGCTCGTAAACCCGGTACCCTTTTTCTGAATCACTCAAAATCTCCTTATCTGCCTCGGTTGCAGTGAAAAAGCTCCGGTCAGAGGAACGACGGTAGTTGTTTTCGGTGAAATAGCGTTTGTCAACACTCCACATATCGGTGACTATCAAAAGCGACAAAACCGAGCCGGCCAGTACGAAAGAAAGTTTGCCGATAGAATGAAAGTAAATGACCGCTGCCCCAAGTATTATAAAAATAAATGAACGGAAGGCATCTGCCCGCATCAGTGATTCCCTGTCTGCGGTAAGGGCGTTCAGAAACCAATCAGGAAACTGTTCTTCACCGTTCCTGGTAAAATCAGCGACCCCGGCAAATAAGGCAATCAACAGACTTACACCTGCTGTTAGTCCAAGTGCAATAAGCAGCTTTTTGTTTCTTTTCTTTTTATCTGTAGCCGCCAGAAATTTCTCCAGGCCCACCATCGCAAGCAACGGCATAACCAGAAGGGAAATGACAATGGCAAAGGTTACAGACCGGAATTTATTATACCCGGGGAAATAATCGAACATCGCATAATTAAATGCCTCCCAGTTTTTTCCCCAGCTCAGGGCAATCCCCAAACCAAATATGACCGCACACCAGATGACCAGATCCCTTGGTGCATAAAACAATCCAAGGACAAACAGGAAACAAATGATTGCACCGGCATAATAGGGTGCTGTTCCCGGCTGCTCGCCCCAGTAAGCCGAAGTATACCTGGCAAGCTGATTTGCCATATCCGGATTATTGCTTTGCTGAAGCACCTGCCTCACTTCACTGTCTTCGTCGGAAATAAGCAAATGCGAACTGCTGCCGCCATAGAAGTCCGGGATCATCAGGGTCATAGGCTCATAAATTCCCGCACTGTGGTTAAAGGCATAGTCCCGCTTCAATCCGGAAGTATTTTCACCCGCGTCTTCATCTGCCTGAAGCTCAGAGACCCCTCGCATGGAATACTGACTGTATTCGGAAATCGCCCAGAATTTACCATAGAATGTACCAAGTCCTACCAGGGCCGCAATGAGCAGCAACGCCGCGTTTATCAGAAATGGTTTTAGCTCCCCCGAACGCAAGGCATGTATAAAATAAATAATGCCATAGGCAGCGATCACAAACAACAGGTAATATGTGATCTGAAGGTGATTTTCCCGCAAATGCAGGGAAACCGCCAGGGTGGTCAGGCCAAATCCAAGCCAGCGGCTTCTGAAAAGACAGGTATGAATCCCCGCAATAACCAGCGGCATGTAGGCAATTGCACCAATCCGTGCATTATGACCGGCGCCAATCCCGATAAGCATGTAGGAAGACAATCCAAATGCAAGTGCCCCCCCAATCGCAAGCCATGGCCTGACCCGGAAGGCCAGCAACAGGATATAGAAACTCAGGAAAGCCGTAAATACATTACGAACCGGATGCGGCAAGCCAACAGCCAGAACGATCTTGGCGGTTGTAACGATATCATCACTCCAGTCCACCTCCACCAGGTATCCAGGCATCCCGCCAAACATGGAATTGGTCCAGAGAAGTTCATTCCCGGTGTCCTCCCGGTATTCGATTGCCTCCTGGGCGCCTCCCTTCCATTGTTTAATATCATATTGATCAAGCGTACGGTTCTTAAAGAAAACCGGGTTAAAAAATATAATGGTCACCAGAAAAAAGACAAGGACCGCAATTAGGTGCGGGAGAATATGACGACGGAATTCAATGTGCTTCATAACGGGAAATTAATGCTGCAAATTAGCCAAGATTACCTACCTTAAAAAAATTTTATTCAACCGTCTGCCGGATCTGGTCCCACAGAATCCTGGTACCGGCAATAAATATAACAAGTGCCGTGACCCGCCGGACCATCAGCTGATTAAACCTGAGCACCGAAATCCTTGAGCCTATTTGTCCGCCTGCCAATACCGCCAACAACAATGGCCAGGACCAGGCAAAGTCGACCTGTGGCGAATACCGGACCCATTGCCCGATCAGCCCTGCAATAGAATTAACAAGGATAAAAAAACTGGCAGTTGCCGCAATATGCTTGGGAGTATCCCAGCGCAACAAATTCAGCACAGGTGACAGAAAGATGCCGCCACCGATACCCACCAGTCCGGATAGTAATCCCACCCCTCCTCCGATGGCCCCTGTTTTTGCGAATGCCTGGGGCCTCGTTTCCCGTGCTTCTTGGGTCAGCGGCTTTCTCCACATAAGAAAAGAAGCGGCCAGCAGGGAAACCCCCAGCAGGATCAGAAGAAACCGTTCGCTTACAGGCCATAATCCCCCAATGAATGCCATCGGAATACTGAAAAGAATAATGGGTATGATTTTTCGGATATTAAGCAACCCGGATGAGTAGAAAATCCAGCATCCGCCGGATACCACAATTATATTGCACATAAGGGCGGTCGAACGTAATAGGAACGTATCTACTCCGGCAAGCACGAGAATAGCGAGGTAGCTGCTGCCTCCACCAAAACCTACCGTGGAATATAACATGGCCACGAAAAAGAACAGCAAAATCAGCAGCCACGAAATCTCCATTATCCGCCTAAAATTGACATGGACGTATTGGGAAATTTTTTATGTTGTTCTTCTGCCACAAAGCCATCTTTTTCCTTCCGGCTCACTGCCTGTCGTATAGCATGAAGTATTTCCTCATCATGCAAGTTTTCCCGCAGCAGCCGGAGAACATCAAGCTGATACTTTCCATACAGGCATGTACGTAATTCGCCAGTTGCTGAAATGCGCAACCGGTCGCAGGTTCCACAGAAAGTGCGTGTGTAGGCGGCGATAATACCCAAAGACCCCTTCAGGTCTGCTGAGGTATAGCAACGGGCAGTCTGACCATCATCCTCGCCGGCGGTCAGGTCACTGTACTTTTCACGGAGAACCGATTCAATCTGGCGGTGATTTATTACAGGTCGCTTTTCTCCTGTTCCGTTAAAAGGCATTTCTTCTATAAAACGAACTTCAACCGGATACTTTTCTGCCAGAGATGCCAGTGGAACAATTTGATCTTCATTTCTCCCGTTCATCACCACGCAATTGATCTTTACCCGGATATCATTCTCCAGCAATGCCATAATATTACTGTAAACATCCCTGAATTTATCCCTCCGGGTTATGTCATGAAACTTTTGACGGTCCAGTGCATCCAGGCTGACATTTACTGAATCAATGCCCAGTCGGGACAACTCATCAATATGTGGTGCAAGAAGTACGGCGTTGGTGGTCATGTGCCAGGAGAGGCCTTGAACAGATGCCATATTTCTGAGCAGGACCATAAGGTTTTTCCTGGCAAAGGGCTCCCCACCGGTAATCCTGACCTTGTCCACACCGACGCTGTGAAGGAGCCGGATTAAGCGGTACATTTCCTCGTATCGGAGGAGACTGGATTTGTCCACATAATCAATCCCCTCTTTTGGCATGCAGTAAAAACAGCGTAAATTACAGCGATCAGTAACACTGAGTCGTAAATAACGAATCCTACGGCCGAATGAATCGATCAGATAATTCTGTGGCATCTATCAAAAATAAGGAAAACCGCACACAATATGGAAAAAGTTAAAATCAGGCTCCTTTTTTTCGGTATCACACATGATATAACAAATTGCAGGGAACGAGAGGAAGAACTGTCCGACGGAGCTACGGTAGCAACATTACGGGATGAACTCATGGAAACGTATCCGGGCTTCCGGGAACTCCGCTCTTTCGCGGTCGCGGTTAATGAAGAATATGCCGCCGAAGATGTAGAGCTGAAGGAACGCGATGTGGTGGCCATTATACCCCCGGTGAGCGGTGGATGATCTGATAAAACTGGATAACCTTCCGCTTCGCGTGGAGCAGGTGTGTGATCTGGTCAGCGCACCTGAAAATGGTGCCATTACTACCTTTACGGGCACGGTCCGGTCCAGTACCGGTGGCCGGAGTGTCAGTGGTCTTGATTTCGAGGCGTATGCACCAATGGCGATCAGTGAAATGAAAAAAATTGCCGACTACGCCCGGGAAAAATGGAATTTAAGCGCTGTCGCTATCCATCACCGCACCGGAAAACTCAATATCGGAGAAATCGCCGTAATAATTGCTGTCGCAGCTCCCCATCGTGCTTCCACCTTCGAGGCCTGCCAGTATTGTATTGACCGACTGAAAGAAACAGTACCGATCTGGAAGAAGGAATATTTTTCTGACGGAGAAGTCTGGGTCTCTGCGCATCCGTAAAAAAATTTCCGCACATTTGTATCTTTTTAATGATTCGTCATTACACCCCATGAATGATCGAATCTGTCACCTATAGAAACCCAGTGGAAATTACCGACGAAGAGGATATTATTGAGTCGGCTAAAAAAGACCCGTCCGCTTTTGAGCCACTATACAGGAAATACTATGCTCCGGTATTCAGGTTTATTCTGAACCGCACAGGTGATAAGCAGGTTACAGCAGATCTTACCTCACAGGTCTTTCTGAATGCATTGAACAAACTTCCTGAATACGAATTTCGCGGATTCCCGTTGTCTTCCTGGTTATTCAGAATAGCTATCAACGCCTCAAATGAATACTTCCGTAAGAAAAAGAAATCACGCTTTGTCATCCTGGATGATTACGCGATGGCAAGGATCGGTGAATCGATAGGCGATGATGATTCTGATGAGATTTCTCCGGATTTCCTGAGGAAGGTATTCGGGACTCTTGAGAAATCTGAAATCGACCTGATTGAGATGAGGTTTTTTGAGCAAATGAGTTTCCGCACCATCGCGGATATACTGGATATCACAGAAAATAATGCCAAGGTCAGGCTCTATCGTATCCTGGCCAGAGTTCGGAAAAATATAAAGCCATGAAAGAACATTTAACTATTCGGCGCGCTCCGTTTGATGTTTCCGATGAGGAAATCAGGGGATACATGGATTTTAACGAGGTGTTGAAAAAACACAGGGAAACGCCGGCACCGAAACCCTGGAAAAAGCCGGCAATCCTGGCTGTGGGGATTGTAATCGTCCTGGCCGTCCTGATGTTTATGGTTTCAGAAACAGATACAGAGGGAGAAATAAATGGAGATAGCGTTCCCGAAACAGAATCAGAGGTTTCAACCAGGAAAGAGAATGGAGCAGAGGACATGATTACTGACAGTCTGGCAAATCGGGCCGGTTCCAACACAGAAACTGATACTGATGATCATGCTTCTGACGGTTCAGGTCCGGATCAGTACGACAAGGCGGAACCTGCAGCATCGTCCCCGGACAATTTTGAAAGAGAAACCACCTTTCCGGTTCAAACACCACCGTCAGACCAACCTGATCCGGTGTCCGTTGAAGAAGCTGACTCACCGGCTGTTCGGACGGATACTGCAGCCGGCGAACTTATATTTCTGAAAGCCGAACCTGAGGGCGGACTTGGCAAACTGTACGAATTCTTTGATAAAAACCTGACGTATCCGGAATCGGCCGGAGAGTCTGGAACAGAAGGCAAAATGGTAGTCACATTCACTGTTTTCAAAGACGGAAGTACCGGGTCATATATCCTTGAAAATTCACTTGGGAGTGCCTTTGACAAAGAAGCCCTGCGCATTCTCCGGCTAATGCCAGACTGGTCCCCGGCAACAGTTAACGGCCAGCCTGTTGACAGCAAAATCAGTATTCCATTATACTTCAATAAGCAATGAGATTTAGATTCCTGCTATTAATATTTCTGTTTGCCACACTGCAGACTTTTGCCCAGGATTTTGTTCCTGCAGATACGCTTGATTTCGGTGATGAACTAATAAGTGTTCAATGGGCAGACTGGCAGGGAAATCAGTCACCCGACTTGTTATCACTTAAAGAAACGGCCGGTGGCTTTGCTGTCATTCTGATGCAGCAAAACAATGCGGGTTGGACTGCCGATTCGCTCCCGGTGTTATTAGCCGACCCTGTTTTCGAACTGGCTGATATAAATAACGATGGAAAGCTGGATATTATCGGCGCCATTGCCAATGGATCCGACAAAATGCTGACAATTGGTTTCCAGGAACAGGAAGGGATTAGCCCGGTAACGATCATTTCCCTGGACAGCCTGATCAGCCTTACTTCCGAAGATCTGAATACGGATGGCCGGAAGGACCTCATTTTGAGCGGATATGAGTCCGGCAATGCGATAAACAAAATTCTTTTACAGAATGACGGAAATGCTTTCAGAGAAATTAACTTTCTCGCCGACTCTTCTTTCACAAAGCTTCTCACCGGCAGATTCAACCACCGTGATACAACAAATATTCTGCTGGCAGGCCAAACTGGTCTTTACCAGGCAACACTTGTCAATTCTTCAATAACAACAACCCAGGTATCAGCCAGTGTCCAGTCGGCCGGAATCGCTGATTTGCGAAATGATGACCTGTACGAGTTCATCTATACCAACGGGGACTTGTACCTGCATGCCGATGGTCCGGACTCCATACTGATGCCTGTTCCTGAGGTGACCCAGCTGTATTCCGCGGACTTTACCTCGGACGGACTGCCTGATATATGGACCGGCAGCAGCACCGGAATGTTTACGTTCCACAAATCGGATTCCTTGTCTTATACAGAATCATACAAGCTGCCTGTTGCTGCTGCTGGCATGGCGTACGGCGACCTGGAGAATGACGGTGACCTTGATTTAGCGGCGATTTCACTGGAGAATAACTCACTGGTTCATTTATTTATCAACAAGGCTGATACGAACAGGGGTCCGGCCATTGTATCCAGGCATGTGGCATTTCAGATAGAAGACAAAGTAGTCCTCGCCTGGGAAGATCCCATTGACGATCACAGTTCACCCGGTATGCTTACCTATGATCTTATCCTCGGCCGGGAGCCGGCTGACCCGTCATTTATGAGCGGCGCATTTGATCTTGAAGAGGGGCGTCGGATGTCCTGGCAACCAGGTAATGCCGGCCTATCCGATCATTTCACCTTCACTGGTCTGGTCCCGGGAACCTACTATTACGGAATACAATCCATCGACAATTCGCTGTACCCTGTTTTTCCGGAGGGGGCCGGACAAGGTTGTCCGCAGATCCTTCCTATAGCCATTGGCTCAATTGAGGTAACAGAAAAGGAACCATCGGTGACCAGTATTCCTGTTTGCGGCCAGGAAACGGTCACTGTAGGTTCCCATCTGCTATCGGGCTGGTTCTCTTCCGAACAGGGATTCCTTGGATTCGCCACTACCATCACCATTCCGGCAACCCCGGGTACCCGGATCTATCAGTCTGTATTAACAGGAAATCAGTGTAATGTGCCGACCACCAGTCAGGTCATTTACGAACTGATCTCCTCAGACCTGGTAACCACAAGTACCACCCGGTACGTGTGCCCTGGGGATTCGCTTTCACTCTATGTAAACCCTATAGGAGACAGCACAGAATGGACCAGAAATGGAAGTGCACAAATCGGTGAAGGTTTTTTGTTTTCACTTGTGGCCAATCAGAATGATACACTGACAGCGCAAACCTATTTTAGCGGATGCGTGCGTACCGACACATTTTACATCCGCCTGAGCCGTCCGGAAGTAATTGCAGAGCCTGCTTCGGTGGTTATTTTTAAAGGAAATGAAGTGCAACTCTCGGCTTCAGGAGCTGAAACCTTTCAATGGTTTCCTGCTGAATACCTGAGCGATGCACTGATAGCCGATCCTGTTTCCTCCACACCGGAATCCATCATGTACCAGGTTATTGGCAGGGATTCAATTCAATGTGCTGATACAGCATTTGTATCCATTGAAGTACAGGAACAGGCGTTTATACCAAATCTGTTCACACCTAATGATGACCAGCACAATGATCGTCTGTTTATTTACGGGCTGTCGCAGGTTTCAGAGTTCAGATTCACCGTCTACAACAGGAATGGCGCAGAAATATATTCTACCACTAATCCATCTGAACTCACCTCTACCGGTTGGGATGGCTCAAGAAATGGCAGTCCGCAACCGGATGGAGTTTATTACTGGAAAGTGGAAGGAAGGTTTGCCAATGATGACCCATTGCTCTTAAACGGTAAAAAAGAAGGAGTTGTCCATTTGATGCGCTGATTCGTTTTTATGCTGAAGATCTATACGCCGCTAATCCTGTTAATCCTGCTTTTCATTCTCCCGATGGACAGCCGGGGCCAGTATTTCCAATTTTCCCAGTCCGCATTTTCAGAACAGCGCATCAATCCGACCTATGCTGCCCGGTCTGATTTTGCTTCAGCATCTTTTCTTTACCGTCAGCAAACAGCGGCAGAAGATTTTAATATTAAAAGTTCATTTGCCTCTCTCAGCCTTCCGTTCATCAGGCGGGACGGTGGCAGCCGATGGTCGGGCGTCGGACTGACATTCCTTGATGACAGGTCAGGCCAGAACGGTATCTTCCGGGTGCAGGAATTGGGATTGTCCTATGCGATCCGGGTACCAGCTGCTTATAATCAGTCGGTGTATTTCGGAGTCAGGGGAATGTACGAATCCCGGGCATTCTCCCTTGACGGGCTGTACACCGGGACTCAATACATTCCCGGCCGCGGATTCAATTCCTCGATCGCCTCCGGGGAAACCCCCGATGATTTCCGGCAGCAGTTTTTCACCTTCAGCACCGGACTAAGCTGGGAGGCAACCAATCGGGAGGGTGTGCCCCTGGCTCACGCGGGTATTGCTGTCTTTGATATTAACAAGGTGGACAGGGCCTTTTTCAACGGGGAAAGTGTCGCCCCGGTCACTGCGGTGCTTGAAGGCGGAATTCACCTGACAGGGCCGACCCGCCTTTCCCTGGATCCCGTGGCGCTTATTACCTTCGGACAGCGCACCGATATCAACCTGGGAGCCATATGGGGCTACGGATTAACCTCGGGAAGTCTGGACCTGGTCACCCGCTATGTGATAGGCAGATATGCCATTGCCGGAATACAGTATGAAAAAGACAATTTCGCGATTGGGTTTAGCTACGACCTTCCGCTGAACAGGCAGAGTGGCAACCGGGGAAGTATCGAGTTCGGGATTAAACTGAAGCGACTGATTAAAAGTAAACCCCGAAAAACCAAGGTGAAGGATGACAATCCGGAGGAATTACCTCCTGACCCGATAATAAACTATGTGCCTTCAGCTATTTCTCCGCTTCATGACGTTCGCCTGTTTCTTTCCATGTTACCTGAAACCAGTGTCAGGAAAGTGGTTTTCTTTAAAGAATCGGAAAAGGGTGACGCCCGGGCCGGTGACCTGATTTACTATCCTTACGTCAATGAAAATTCCACTCTGACCTTTCATTTTGATTTCAACAGCACCCAATTATCCGAGCGGTCACGCGAATACCTGACAGACATTGCCAACCTGCTGAAGGACAACCCAACACTCAGGATTAAAATAACGGGCCATACCGATAATGCCGGCCCGGCAGAATACAATGAAGACCTTTCACTTAGCCGTGCCATAAGAATCCGTGAGTTCCTGGTAAACCTTGAAGTTGAGGATTTCAGGATCGGGGTGTTTGGCAAAGGAGAATCTGAACCGGTCGCCAGTAATGATACAGAAGAAGGACGGGCGGCCAATCGCCGGGTTGAATTCAATATTATCCGGTAGGCTCAGATTTCCTCGTAAGAATCCTTTCCGGGAGAATGCTTCCTGATAAACTGCTTTCTGCTTTCCGGGGTATTGATACTTTTGAGCTTCCCGAACTGTTTTTCATCAAGCTCGATTACGTGGCTGTTTGTTTTGCGGATAAACTCAAGCGGGGATTGGTTGTGCCTGGCAAAGTTTTCCGCTTCTTCGCGGACCGACGCTTCCCAGAAAGAAAGCAAAGGCTCTATGTTACCTTGTTCGTCTGAAAAACAGCTAATGCATGCATCCGGATCCCTGAAACGAATAAGCCGGTTCATAACTGCCCTGTCGGTTCCGGGCATATCCACGGCCATAATCAGCCAGGTATTATCCGGGTATTTTTTCAGGGCTGATAAAATACCTGCGAATGGTCCGCTTCCAGGGTGATCATCCACAAGTTGCATTTCGGTTGGGACATCACTGATCTGATCAGCATGTTCCATCGAAACAAACACCTTATCACAATAAGGTGCCAGCAGATTGGCGCAGTAAGCCCATTGAGGCCGGTCAAAATAAATGAGTTCCGCTTTGGCTACTCCCATCCGCTCACTTTTGCCGCCAGCCAGTACTAATCCATATATTCCTCTGTCACGCATTATAATCAGATTTACCTCCGGTTTTCATTATCAATCGGGTAGCCTTTATTTCCATCCGGTGTGACAAGGCCTTACACATGTCGTAAATAGTGAGCGCCGCCACGGAAGCTCCGGTAAGCGCTTCCATTTCGACCCCGGTTCTGCCCGTCGTTTTTACTTCACAAAGAATTTTTACCTCTTCTCCCTCCACATCACATTGGATATCACAGCCATCCACCGGTAGCGGATGACAAAAGGGAATGAGGTCTGCCGTTTTTTTTACTGCCATTGTTCCTGCAATAACTGCCGTCTGAAAGACTGCTCCTTTGGGGGATTTTATTTCCCCGTTGTCAACTTTTTCCAGGACTTCCGGCGGAAGATAAACCCTGGACTCAGCCCTGGCAATCCGGTGTGTTACACTTTTGCCTGATACATCCACCATTTTGGGCTTTCCGCTATGGTCAATATGACTGAATTCTTTATCTTCCATTCAAACAAAACTAAGCAAATGATTTCTGTAGAGGAAGCATATAACGAGGTCTTATCAAAAACAATTAAGCTGAATACCAATTCTATAAGCATTTCAGAGGCCAGCGGGCGAATACTTGCCGAGGATATCCATGCCGACCAGGATTTTCCTCCTTTCAACCGGGTAATGATGGATGGCATTGCCCTTGACCATAAACTCCTGGAACAATCCGTGATTCCTGTGCAAGGCATGCAAACTGCCGGTTCACCACAACAGGATGTACCTGATGGTCACTGTATGGAAGTAATGACAGGAGCCATCCTGCCACGGGGAACCGACGTGGTGGTCCCTTATGAAGAGGTGAACATCACCGGGGACCAGGCTACAATCTCTTCCCCGGAAAACTACCCGCCGCTGAAAAATATACACCTGCGGGGAACGGATCGTAAAAAAGGCGACTTACTGATCCCCAGAGGACGTCGGGTCAGTCCGGCAGAAATTGCGGTGCTGGCTACCGTTGGTAAGTCAACCGTTAGTGTCATGCAGCTAAATGCCGCCATTGTAAGTACTGGTGATGAGCTGGTAGATATAGACAAGGTACCTCATCCTTATCAGGTTCGTAAGTCGAATTCCCACATGCTAGCGGCTCTGATTAGCCAGTCGGGATATCAGGCCACCTTGTATCATATAGAGGATGACCTGGAGACCACTACCCGCAAGCTGGGTGAAATACTGGAAAATCATCCTGTGGTGATCCTGAGTGGCGGGGTGTCACGCGGAAAAAAGGATTTTGTACCCGACGCACTTGATGCATTGGGAGTTAACCGCTTGTTTCACCGCGTGGCTCAGCGTCCGGGCAAACCGTTCTGGTTTGGTGAACGGTATAGTAAGAACACCGTATTCGCCCTTCCGGGAAATCCCGTTTCCACATTTCTCTGTTTTCATCGCTACATTAAACCCTGGCTGAAATCCTGTGGCGGGGAAAAGGTTACAACACATACTGCCATTTTGGGAGAAGACTTTCATTTTGCCCCTTCGCTGACCTATTTCCTTCAGGTGAGAACCGTCGATGACCAGGGCAATCGTATTGCTTTTCCGGTAGCCGGAAAAGGATCCGGGGACCTGGCTAACCTGCTCGATGCGGATGGTTTTATCGAAATACCACCGGGTCGCGATGAATTTGAGAAAGGACAGGTTTTCGAATACCTCCCGTTCCGATAATCCGCTGAACCTTTACCATTTCATTCACGAATTGCGTAATTTTGCCGCTCATAAATCGTGAAATATGTTTGATAATCTTAGTTATAAACTAGACAAGGCATTTCAAACCCTGAAAGGTCAGGGAAACATCACCGAGGTGAACGTGGCGACGACGGTCAAAGAAATTCGTCGTGCACTCATTGATGCGGATGTGAATTACAAGGTCGCGAAGGAAGTGACCGATGAGATCAAGGAAGAAGCGCTAGGACGGGACGTGCTGACCTCTGTTTCACCGGGCCAGTTACTTACCAAGATCACGAATGATGAACTCACCCGGCTCATGGGAGGTTCACATGAGGAGATCAATGTCACCGGGAATCCGGCTGTCGTACTCATCGCAGGTCTGCAGGGTTCAGGTAAAACCACATTCTCCGGCAAACTCGCGAGCTATCTCAAAAAACAGGGGAAACAGGTCCTGCTGGCGGCCTGCGACATTTACCGTCCGGCGGCAATTAACCAATTGCAGGTGCTTGGTGAACAGATCGGGGTGGAAGTATATGCAGAGCCCGAGAATAAAGATGCGGTAGGAATTGCCGATAATGCCATCAAACATGCCAAACAAAATGGTTTCAAGGTAGTAATTGTGGATACAGCGGGTCGTCTTGCCGTAGATGAACAGATGATGGAGGAGATCACATCACTTAAGAAGGCTCTTAACCCTACGGAAACGCTTTTTGTGGTGGACAGTATGACCGGCCAGGATGCCGTAAATACAGCCAAAACATTCAATGACCGCCTCGACTTTGACGGTGTTGTTCTTACTAAACTTGATGGTGATACCCGTGGTGGAGCGGCTATTTCCATCCGTCGCGTGGTTGACAAGCCCATTAAATTTATCAGCACCGGTGAGAAGCTGGATGCCATAGATAAATTCCATCCGGACAGGATGGCAAACCGGATCCTCGGAATGGGTGACGTGGTATCCCTGGTTGAAAAGGCGCAGGATACGTTTGATGAAGAAGAAGCCCGCAGGCTGAATAAAAAGATCCGCAAGAACCAGTTTGACTTTAACGATTTTCTGACCCAGCTGGAGCAGATCAAAAAAATGGGGAATATCAAAGACCTCATAGGTATGATCCCGGGAATGGGCAAAGCAGTAAAGGACCTGGATGTTGATGATGATTCATTCAAGCCCATCGAAGCAATCATCAGGTCGATGACCACTGAAGAGCGTGAACGCCCTGAAATTCTGAACGGCAGCAGAAGGAAACGGATCGCGGATGGCAGTGGCACCTCGGTTCAGGAGGTCAATAACCTCATCAAACAATTCGGTGATATGAAAAAACTCATGAAAACCATGAACAAAATGGGAGGAGGTAAAAAAGGCCTGGCATCACTGAATCCATTCGGACGATAGGATAATCAGTTCAGGTTAAAATTATTCCTGGCAGTTGATTCCTGATTGAGAATATGCAATCTGTATTTCAGACGCTCTCTCAGGAATTTCTCTTTTTTAAACGGATCCAGTATTCTGAGATAACTGAGCCGGTCTTCCATTTCCAGATTCAGTTCGTTCGCGATATCATTTAGCATGACAGGTTCTTCCACTTCGCTGATCTTCCGGCGATGCATATAATCAACAAATTCTTTGAGGAATTTATCCGTTGGTGCGACAGATTGATTAGGCAGATCATGCACATCTCCACCAGGGTACAACTTACCAGGATAGGTTTTGTAAAAGTTAATCAGCATAAAGATTCCGGTACATTTGTAGAGAACGTCTGACTCACCGGTTTCGTAAGTTTTAAGCACAGATTCCATCCTCATCCTGCCACCCAGGTTGTATTTATTATCGATACCTGTAAATAATATTCCGAATTCCTTATCCTGACTTTCCACTTCGCGCTGTAACTGGCGATATCGCTCCTCAAAAATATGCAAGGGAATAAATTCGTCGGGCAGAGGCAATATATTCAGAGGAAAAACCGGAATCTTGCTTAACTCATGCATATGCTATTAACATGAATTATCCTTAAATGTTACCGGGAGAATTAATGGCTGAAAAAGGATCAAAAAAATGCTAATAACTGACCAGGGAATGGATCTCCGCATCGAAATCTTGTAGCCTGTTCCGGCCCTCCAGGAAACCAAGTTCAACGATAAATGAAAAGCCACTGACGTCCCCTCCCAGTTTATTCACCAGGATTGCCGATGCTTCGCACGTGCCCCCGGTTGCCAGCAGGTCATCGTGGATAACCACCCTGTCAGCGGGTTTGATTGCATCCTGGTGAATTTCCAGGACCGCTTCGCCATATTCAAGCTGATAGCCATGACTTATGGTATCAGCCGGTAACTTACCTTGCTTACGGACTGGCACGAATGGAATCATAAGTTCGTGTGCCATCAAAAGTCCATAAAGAAACCCCCGGGATTCAATTCCAACGATCACATCCGGACGATTATGTCGGTAGGGTGCGCAGAGGGCTTTGGCAATCTCAATGGATAAATCCGGGTGAGCAAGCAACGGGGTGATATCCTTAAATGAAATGCCGGGCTTGGGAAAGTCCTGTATCTCCCGGATCGATTCCCGAATTTTGTCAGATAAATCCATGATTGAAAATAGCGGAAAAAAAAAGTGATCTGAAACAACCTCCCCTGATTTTTACGGGGATCGCTCATTTTTATCTAATTTCGCATGAAGCAAACTCAAAACAAATGAAGATCACCACCCGTTACCAATCAGATTACCAGTATATATCCACCAATGAAGCCGGTCATTCGGTAAACATTGATATGCGCGAAGGTGACAAGGAGCACCTGGGGCCTATGGAGATGGTGATGTCGGCACTGGCGGGTTGTGTGGCAGTTGAAGTTGCCCTGATGATAAAGAAACGTCGTAAGACGCTGGTGGATTTAAAAATTGTAGGAGAAGGAAACCGCCGTCCAACCCCTCCAAGAAGTTACACAGATATTAAACTTACCTTTATTCTTACTTCACCGGATGCAAGTGTGGAAGAACTTACCAAGGTGGCTACATTAAGCCTGGAGAAATACTGTTCGGTTGCAGATTCGCTAAAGGCCAATATTTCTGTGGCTTGTGAAGTCGTCCGTTCGTGACCTATTTCCCGAAAGCTTCCACAGAGTAATCCAGGTTGGTACTGAACACCGGGAAACTGATCTTGATCAGTGCGTAAAATCCACGTTCCTTTACACCGGGCCGTACGCCGATTTCCCCTGCATATGCCCAGCTCAGCTGGCGGTTAAATTTTCCTTCAATACCAGCACGGAATCCGAATTTTGAAATTTCCAGCGGATCATTACCGTAGGTAACTCCCTGGTAAACGAGGTCATCCAGTCCGACCGATGGAGCAACCATCAGGTCAAAGAAAGCAGTCAGGATCAGGTCATCCACTCCTTCCTGGTAATTATTGTCAAAATCCACTGCAATATTCCTGATCCAGCTCATGGACCCTCCTACGTAAAAACCGGCCACATCCATATTACCGAATACCACAATATCACGCGGATCACCGTTCTGATCCGGGACCATGGCAGGCAGCGATTCTCCTTCGTCATTTGTTATATCTTTCACGGTAAATCCCTGAGCCTCAAGGGCCCTGTCATAATCCACCGCTGTATCAAAGAACATTCCCCCTGCTCTGACGCCGGTTATTTTTCTCAATTTACTGGGTATTTCTGCATTTAAAGGTACACGTGCAGCCCATTTGCCCCCTTTGTAGCTTTTTTTGTATAACACCATCTTGGTAATGGAGCTTTTTTCGAAATCCCTGACGTGATAGGTGGCGCCGAATTCGTAATAATTAAAAACATTGCTTTCGTTGTCCATGTCGCTGTTCTGATAGGCAATGTCTCTGGCCATATCAAATTTCCGGGCATAGGTTTTCCGCGTGGCAACCCTGAAATCCATCTTGTCTTTCCAGTAATACTGTGCCTCCAGGCCGAATCCGGCATTGACATTACTTTTCCATAATTCTCCGTAAACAGGCTGAAAATGGACAAAAAGCTTGCTTATTGCATAGGGCTCGTCGTACAATTCCTCGAATGTGACGGGAACCTTGTCCACCCGCTTTCCCTGGGAGAATGAAGTAAAGGCAATAAGGAAAAACAGCGAAGCAAAAAATAGTGCTGACTTCTTCACAGACATATCATTAAAAAATATTCGACACTTAAAAAATAAAGCAATTACAAGTTAAAGCATTTTTCAACATCAGGCAACATCTGCCTTGGTCAAGCATTATTTACCATGTAAAATTCAGACAGGTATGTGACAATTATTCAAAAAGCAAATTTTTCTAAACTCGACAATATTTTAATATCTTCCCGCAGAATTTTAAAGTATGAAGATACGTCATAAGGTAAAACACTGCCTGAATTGTAACGCCCTGCTGGATGATGTTTATAATTTCTGTCCAATGTGCGGACAGGAGAATAATGATAATAATGTCTCATTCGGCACGCTGATGCATGATTTTTTCAGCAATTATTTTGCCTTTGACTCCAAGCTGTACAACACCATCGTCCCGTTCTTTACCAAACCCGGTTTTATCACCAACCGGTTCATTGAAGGAAAACGGGTATCGTATGCACATCCTCTGAGAATGTACCTGATTATAAGTCTGTTCTATTTCTTTGTCTGGTCGCTGATTGCCAAAGACCTGGTACAGCAAACAACGGATGATTTCAACCGAAATATGCCGGAGGAAGTATTGGAAGAGGATTATTTAGGCGAACTTAACAATGCTGCCAGGAGCTCTATACGGGAAAAATTGTCCCCTGAGACGCTGGCGACAATGGACAGCCTCCTTGCCGGGGACGAGGAACTTGAATTTATGGAGGCGCTCCGTCAAAGCACAACCCTTGAGGAACGGGAACGTATCAGAAGCGAGATCAATAGTGAACTGCTCGACTCGGCCACCACAAATCTTCCTCAGAACACGCAAATTGAAATTCCGGAAATAAATGTGCCTGACAGTGTGGAAATTGACTCAGCCGAACGAGACAATTTTGTTCTGTTCCGAATGGATTACGAGCGAATGAATGACATCTCCAAGGATCAGTCCTTAAGTGACCAGGAAGTGCTGGATTCATTAAACATGGGAGAATTAACGCCCTGGGAGAACAACCTCGCCAGGCAGACAATTCGCATCACACGTGCAGATAAGGAAGCGCTGGCCGGAGCCGTGGTACAAAACCTGCCGGTAATGATGTTGCTGCTGATCCCGCTGTTCGCCCTGGCCCTGAAACTTCTGTATATCCGCCGGAAATTCCTTTATATCAATCATGTAATTCATGGGTTGCACCTGCATTCCTTTGCCTACCTGTTCTATGGCATTACGCTGATCATCAGCAATTTCATGATCGAATCCGAAAGTGCTTCCAACTGGATCAATTTCCTGAGTTTTGTACTGGTGACTACGTACAGTTATGTTTCTTTTCTGCGGGTCTATAAACAAGGATGGTTCAAGACCTTTGTGAAATTCAATATGACTGGGTTTTTATATGTCACACTGATATTCATGTTTTTCACCCTGGAACTCCTTATCTCTTTCTACCTGTACTGATCAGGCTGCTCACCGGATACGCTCAAGAACAGTCTTGTGTGCCTGGAGGAATTTCTCAACTTCTTCGTCACCGATGCTGGTACTAATGAATAACGCTTCAAACTGGGACGGTGCCAGGTAAATGCCTTCATCCAGCATCGCGCGGAAATAGCGGCCGAATAATTCAGTATCACTACGGCCGGCCTGTTCCATGTTAGAAACCGGAAGATCGGTAAAGAACAAGCTTATCATGGATCCACAGCGGTTGATCGTATAATTAAGCTCAAATTCTTTGAGGTTCCGGCGCATGCCTGTTTCCAGTTTCTCCGTCGTTTTGTCAATTTGCTGGTATACCTCCGGGTGTCCTTTAAGATATTCAAGCATGGCGATCCCGGCCGCCATGGCAACCGGATTACCGGAAAGTGTTCCCGCCTGGTAGACCGGTCCGGCCGGCGAAACAAAATCCATAATTTCAGCTTTGCCTCCATAGGCGCCTACCGGCATTCCGCCCCCAATGATCTTACCCAGGGTGGTAATATCCGGACGCACTCCAAACCGCTCCTGGGCGCCCCCTTCTGACAAGCGGAAACCGGTCATGACCTCATCAAAGATCAGGACGATATTTTCCTGGTCGCAAATCTCCCTCAGGTCTTGCAGAAAATCATTCTCCGGCAACACGCAACCCATATTACCGGCAACCGGTTCAACAATGATCGCGGCAATCTCCTCAGCATAGTCCCTCACAAGGTCTTTGACCGCTTCGATATCGTTGAAGGGTGCAATCAGGGTATCCAGTGCCGTTCCGCGTGTAACACCCGGGCTGTTCGGCACACCCATAGTCGCGGCACCACTACCGGCGGCGATCAGAAAAGAATCACCATGGCCATGGTAGCATCCGTCAAATTTAATGATCTTGTCCCGGGCTGTATATCCGCGTGCGAGGCGAATTGCCGACATGGTGGCTTCAGTTCCTGAATTGACCATCCTGACTTTCTCGACCGACGGGATCATAGAAGTGATCAGTTCGGCCATATGAACCTCTCGTGAGGTCGGAGCCCCAAAGGAAAGTGAATCAGCGATAGCCTTTTCTACCGCCCCGGCAATCACCGGGTGAGCGTGACCCAGGATCATCGGCCCCCATGAGTTGATGAACTCCAGATACTGGTTTCCATCCTCATCCTCAATGTAGGCTCCTTTGGCCCGTTTTATGAACAGCGGATCCCCTCCTACAGCTTTAAATGCCCGAACGGGCGAATTAACCCCTCCCGGTATATATTTTTTTGCTTCTTTATAGAGGTTTCTGCTATTCTCAATGGTCATATTAGTTTTGATCTTTTATTGTTCGTTTCCGGATAATCACCTCCAGTCCGTCGTCGCCAAACTCAAGAAATGGTACAAGCTGGTTGTCCTGGCTCTGCGTGAATAAATAGCCCTCAGTCAGAATACCTGACTGTCGTCCTTCTTTATTCCAGGCAGTTTGCGGGTATTTACCGAATTTATCCAGGTTGTTTCCAAAAAAGACTCCCAGTTCAAATCCTTTGGCAGCATATTCCGTGGGAGGGGTACGGTGTTTTTTAACGTACCGGCTCCGGAAACTCCGGTAAGCAGGAGAATTATAGGTTATATAGGAAGGGGCGTAAAAGTGTGTTTTTAACCGCTCAAAAACTTCGTATTTCACCACTGGTATCTCAAGCCAGGCGGAGGATCCAATTATCTGCACATTATCACCTCTTGTCTCCACGGCGCTTATTACCTTGGAGAATATCAGGCTGTTGTCTGAAGCTACAAATATGAATGACAGGCTGTCCCTAGCGATGGCCAGTTCATTCTCCTCTTCCTCATCATTTGAAATATCCTTGATCATGGCTCCTTCTGCCAGCAGGATGTCCAGGATTTCCCTTGAATTATCCTTATCAATCTGCCGCACCATGAGTAATTCACCTCCCTTTTCATTATAGGTATCTGCAAATGCTTCTCCCATAACCCTGTTGTTCCTGGTTTCCCCGATCAGTACCAGCCCCGGGCCTTCACCGAAACTGTCATAGGCAAATTCGGCCGACACCTCACCGATCGTTGCCACACTGGGATTGAACAGGAAGACATATGGATTGTTTCCGGTAAACTCCACGCTGTTGCTTAATGGATTTACCATGTTAATCTTATTATCCAGGGCAAACTGGCTCACAAGTTCAGCCGGCTGCGGATACAGCGGACCGATGATGAGGTCCATCGTTTTCAGCTCTGGTTTTCCCAGGATCCTGGAAGTCGTGATGCTGTCGCGTTTAGTATCATAGGCATACATTTCCAGCGAAATCCCTTCCTTTTCACTAAGTGAATCAATTGCCATTCTCAATCCCTGGTAGAAATCAAGAACAAACTGATTGGGCCTGCGCCGGTCATTGGCATTGAGTTCTTCCACCATGAAGGGAAGAAGGACCGCGATCCGGTAGGTTTCCTTATAAACAGTTTCTTCTACCGCAGCAATCTTTAGTTTGTCCGCGTCAAGGTCAAACTTTCGAATGAGTTCATTAAGGAGGTCTTTGTCCTGCTCCTTGAGGGGCTGAGCTGAAATCTTTTCCGCCAGTACTCTGCCCAGCACGGTATTCTCCGGGTAATCCTCGTAAAATGCCTTTATTTCAAAAACGTCATGGTTTGTATGAAGGAAATGATAAGTCATTTTATCTGCGTCCTCCTTTACTTCCTTATCCTTTACGGATTTAAGAGCATTCAGCGCCAGATAGGTATCCTCGCTCTCAAAATAGATTTTTGCCAGCCAGTACTGTACTTCATCGTGCTTTGACCAGGTTGGAAACCTTTCGCGGGACTGCAACAGCATTTCGCGTGCCGCTGCCGGATGACCGTCATAGTAAGCTGCCAGTGCGCCATAAAAGGTGGCGTACTCAGAAAAGGGATTGGCTGAATTCTTCGGAATAATGGGCTTGAAGGTTTCACGGGCAAGTGCGTATTTACCATCGTTGAATAATTCCTTACCCCTGAGATATTGCTGCTGATAATTTATATTCTGGGCAATGGATGCCGAGGTTGTCCAGGCTGCTAAAACAACTAAAAATATTTTTGCGTATTTATACATATTTATTCCCATTCTATCGTCGCCGGAGGCTTGGAACTAATGTCATAGACAACCCGGTTAACCCCTTTGACTGTGTTGATTATGGTATTCGAAACATCTGCTAAAAAATCGTAAGGTAAATGGCACCAGTCTGCCGTCATACCATCCACACTGGTGACCGCCCGTAAGCTAACCACCTGTTCGTAGGTCCTTTCGTCTCCCATCACCCCTACCGACTGAATTGGTAAAAGCATAGCTCCTGCCTGCCAAACATCGTCATACAGGCCTTTGTTTTTCAGGCCCTGTATAAATATATGATCTACTTCCTGAAGAATCCGGACTTTTTCCGGGGTTATATCGCCCAGGATGCGGATTCCGAGACCAGGCCCGGGAAAAGGATGGCGCCCAAGTATTTTGCCATCGATCTCAAGTGTTTTTCCTACCAAACGCACTTCATCCTTAAATAGTGTGTTCAACGGTTCAACAACTTTCAGTTTCATAAAGTCCGGCAACCCTCCGACATTGTGGTGCGATTTGATGGTGGCCGACGGACCTGCAACCGAAACGGACTCAATCACATCCGGATAAATTGTCCCCTGTCCTAACCATGAAACATTTTGTATCTGGTGAGCTTCATCGTCAAACACTTCAATAAAGGTGCGGCCGATGGCTTTACGCTTATCTTCCGGGTCGGTAAGCCCTTCCAGCGCTTTATAGAAACGATCCCGGGCATCTACCCCTTTTATATTCAGGCCCATTCCCTTGTAGGATTCCAGGACATCCTCAAATTCATTCTTACGCAACAACCCGTTATCCACAAATATGCAGTGCAGGTTTTTACCGATGGCATGATGAATGAGCATCGCCGCCACACTGGAATCAACCCCGCCCGAAAGTCCCATCACCACTTTATCATCACCGATCTTTGACCGGAGTTCCTCTACAGTTGTTTCTACGAATATATCGGGCGTCCAGTCCTGGGCACATTCGCAAATGTGCACTACGAAATTCCGCAATAATGTTTTTCCTTCAAGGCTGTGAGTTACCTCGGGGTGAAACTGGATACCGTAGGTGTCCTGGCCATCAATTTTATAGGCCGCTACTTTTACAGAGGGCGTACTGGCAATTATCTCAAACTTTTCCGGCAAATCGCTGATGGTATCCCCATGGGACATCCATACCTGTGAATCCAGTGAAAGCTCCTTCATGAGCTCGTTATGCTGGTCAACCCGGGATAATCGCGCCCTGCCGTATTCCCGGATCTCTGAAGGAAGAACATGTCCGCCCGATTTATATGCCATCAATTGCGCCCCATAGCATACTCCAAGGATGGGTACTTTTCCCTGGAACCCGCTCAGGTCAAGGTCCGGTGCATCATCCTGCCTGACAGAACAGGGACTGCCCGAAAGAATGACCCCTTTTACTTCATCGGTAAGCTCCGGCGGATTGTTATACGGATGAATTTCACAATATACATTCAGTTCCCTGACCCGGCGGGCGATCAGTTGTGTATACTGGGAACCAAAATCGAGAATGAGGATCTGTTCAGACATGGCGCAAAAATAGTATGACCACCACTTAAATACTACCAATTCTAAAAAAATCGGCCTCCCTCGTGATGACTGGCACAATATTTTCACATAAGCTGGTAACCAACTTGAATTATACTATGCGACTAATACTATATAAAGCATTTCCGATCATAATAGCCTTACTCGTTATAACTGGATGCGATGAGAACAACAATTTCAATATTTTCTCCGTGGAGAATGATATTTCGCTAGGCGAACAGGTTAACCAGGAAATCAGGAATGATCCGTCTTTCAACTTACTCGAACGTTCACAGTACCCGCAGGAATATGCGTACCTGGACAACATGGTGGAAGAAATTCTTAACAGCGGCGAAGTTGCCTACCGTGAGGAGTTTAACTGGACAGTTACTATAATAAAGGATGATGAGACACTGAATGCCTTTGCCACCCCGGGAGGATATATTTATGTTTACACAGGGCTGATCAAATACCTGAACAACGCAGATGCCCTGTCCGGGGTAATGGCGCATGAAATTGCACACGCAGACTTGCGGCATACCAGCCGGACCCTGCAGAAGCAATACGGCGTTAGTCTCCTTTTAAGCGTCCTTTTGGGAAATGATGCCTCCACCCTTGAGCAAATTGTTGCACAGATTGCCGGTACCGCAGCCGGACTGTCATTCAGCCGGGATTATGAAAACGAAGCAGATATGCAGTCGGTTGAATACCTTACCGCGGCTCCGTATGCCTGTAACTCCGCCGCATATTTCTTTGAAAAACTGGAAGCGGAAGGAGAAGGAGCTGGTATTCCGGAATTCCTCAGCACGCACCCCAGTCCGGAAAACAGGATTTCTGATATTAATGCACGTGCGGATGAACTGAATTGTGATACGTCACTTCAGGGTAACGGATACCCTTCGTTTAAAGATGGGTTGTAAAGCCTGTCATCTCCGTCCGCCTGTCATCCCCGTCCGAAATATTAATCGAGGGCTGTTCCTTCCAAACGGGGATCTGTGATCGAAGATCACGGTAAACCGAAAGAGTAAGTCTAAAAGATGGTCGTAGCATGTTGCTACGACCCCTCATTGTTGAACTATTTCCGGTCGGAGCGTGGACGCTCCGACCATCAAGGGTTGCAGGATCCCCGGTCTTCGTCCTCCGGCCGAATCCGGGGATGACAGTACTACTTCTCCACTCCCGGAGATCTTTCCAGGAACTCGTCATAGAGCTTAGTCTGACGGCTTTCAAGTGGAATATTCCAGCCGTCTATGAAGACATGGCGGACATCTGTACTTGTCTCAAACGGGTCGCCAGTCGTAATAAAAAGGGTGGCCTTTTTTCCTTCCTCCAGGGATCCTAATTGGTCATCCACCCCGAAAATACGGGCCGGGACTATTGTAATTGCTTTCAGCGCTTCTTCCCTGCCCATTCCATACGCTGCGGCAAAGCCCGCATTGTAAGGAAGGTTACGAATGTTTTCGGCATCACCTGTCCGGAGTGCGACCTGCACGCCTGCTTTCTGCATCATTCCTGCGTTGGCATAGGCTTGATCATAATTATCGTAGGATCTGGTAGGTGTACTCAGCACAGGACCGGTAATTACAGGAATTCCGGCCTTCGCAAGTTCGTCTGCCATCCGCCAGCCTTCGGATACCCCAATAAAGATCGCGTCTATATCATTTTCCTCCACCCATGCGATGGCTGCTTTTATATCCTTTGCCGCATTCACCTCAACAAGCACCGGCTTTTCACCACGTACATAAGGCATCATAGCTTCCATTTCCGGATAATAATCAGGACGTTCGCCGTTTCCTTCTGCCTTAAGAGCACTGTCTATCCTGGCGTAGGCTTTTGCACTGTTCCAAACTTCCTTCATTTCGGAAATATTCTTTTCCGCCTGCTTTTTAATCTCGTCATCAGACCGGCGGTCCCACCTGCCCCGTCGGCCGGTCACAGGAAAGTTGATCAGAATAGATTCGAAATCCGCATACATCTGATCAGGCGTATACCCATGTAAATTAATCAGGGAAGCCGTTCCCGGGAAAATACCCCCGGATGGCATAATCAGCGACGTCGTTACTCCACTGACCCGGTTTACAGGAATCAAGGCGGAATTTGGGTTCACCGCGGTCAGCGTCTTCATTTGCGGGATCACATCCCCTATTTCGTTATAATCACGCGTCCTCGCATCAGAACCCACTTCAATCAGACCGATGCGGGAACCTGCGTCAATCATGCCTGGATAAATCTGTAATCCGCTGCAGTCAATTACCTTCGCATCGGAAGGTATCTCAACCGAAGTCCCGATTGACTCAATCATTCCGTCCCTGATGATCAGGGTGCCATTCTGAACGGTGCCATTGGTTACGGTCACAATCTCAGCATTGGTCAATGCGAAAACACCGTAATCCGCCTTGGCATTCTGCCCGAATACAGGCTGAACCAAATTCAGCAGTACAAACACTAAGAGGTAAACAATCTTTCTCATCGTTATCGGGCTATTTTATTGTTGAAACAAAAATTCTGTATCCTGCATGCATCGGTCAGAACGGTGTTCATGTGACAGAATCACTTCAATATCTTCTTCCGGATCCGGATAAATCCGCATATCCGCCGGGTCATTCTCCCGGTCAAACCTCACAATTCCATCCACTACGGTGAGTTCAGGAATTGCATATATACTCAGGGGGTGCGCACTGAAGACTGCCACATCGCCGTCTTTTCCTTCTTCCAGTGAACCAACACGATCATCGATTCCCAACTGTTTAGCCGGATTGATGGTAATCAGTTTCAACGCTTCCTCCTCCGATAAATCTCCGTACTTCAGCGTTTTGGCAGCCTCGTGATACAGGTGCCTGATCAGTTCACCACTGTCCGAATTGATGGAAGTGACCACCCCGTTCCGGGTAAGTATCGCGGCATTATAAGCCGTTGAGTAATACACCTCAAATTTATAGGCCCACCAGTCAGAGAACACGGAAGCCATGGCTCCGAACTCTGCAAGCTCCGGTGCCACCTTGAAGCCTTCATTCACGTGCTGAAAAACCAGCTTCTTCACCCCAAAGTCCTTACACACCTGCATAAGCATGTATATCTCATCGGCCCGGTAAGAGTGACAATGAATAATTATGTCACCGCGAAGGATATCGGCAATTGTCTCCAGGCGCCGGTTGTATTCAGGCGCAATACCGGTATATCCCTTTTTATCCTTGTTTGCGTTGTATTCATCCCAGGCTTCCATGTATTCGCGGCCCTCGGAGAATGCATTGCGGAAAACCGCTTCCACCCCCATTCTCGTCCGGGGCACAATATTGCTACCTCCGCCATGCACCCTGGTCGGGTTTTCTCCCAGGGCGAATTTGATGGTTCTGGGCGCTCCTTCCATAGCCAGATCGGAAGGGTTGACTGTTCCGTACCTGTGTTTGATGGTTTCACTTTCTCCGCCAATCGCATTGGCAGATCCGTGCAATGCATGGGATATGGTGACACCACCGGCCAGGGCCCGGTAGATGGAAACATCCAGCGGATCCAGCGCATCCCCGGTAAAGACCTCTGCCGTTACCGGACTTGTTGCTTCATTTACGGCGTCAATCCCAATGTGTGAATGGGCATCAATGATCCCGGGCATAACGAATTTACCCGTGGCGTCGTATTCCTTTGCTCCGTTTGGCGCCTTCAGGTCTGTTCCGATTTTTGAAATTTTTCCGTCCCGGATAAGTACATCCGTATTCTCCAGCGTACCATTGGTAATGGTCAGCACCGTTCCGTTTCGGATGATAATATCCCCGGTTTCCTGTGCTTTCGCGACCACCAGGGTGAGACTTGCGAAAAGTAGCGTGAGTAGTAATTTCATATTCATATCTTATTAATTGGGGATTCGTTCACCTGAAATTGGAAAACCACCTGTTGACGGACTGCTCACCGTTCCGGAATAACTGTCAGCCGTAAATTCCAGGGTTCCGGTGAAAGGAAGTTCCTGACCTCCGTCGATTATGAGCACGGAAAACTCCAGGGTCGTTCCGGAAAAGGATATATCAGAAAGTTCAAAGCTTGTACCACCCTGATCATAGTTCATGGTGCCACTGTACTCGCCGTTGTTTTCCTTTATTTCAATGGTTCCTGTTGCCGGAGCCCCGCCAGGGTCGGCAGTAAATGTCCATTTGCCTTCGGGAGTGATTTCCGACTTTTCCCCATTCTTGTCTTTCTTTTTCTTTTCTTCGAAATCGTATTTCTTCCCTTCTACAAAAACATACCTGATGGTCGATTCTTCATCGAAGAAATTATTGTCCGTGACTACCAGGTTCGCCATTTTTCCGGGCTCAACGGTCCCTGTCCATCTCGAAAGTCCGAGAAGACTCGCCGGCGAAGTTGTCAGCGCTGCCAGAAGTTGATCATCCGTTGCGCCTTGCTCTTTCATTTTAAGCAGGTTCTTCCTGAAATCAGAACTCTTCAATCCTGCTGTGCTGAATCCATATGGAACAGCCTGCTGGCTGAAAAGGGCAGGCTGACCGTAGTACTTTTTAAGCATTTCCTCCTTCCGGTCAAAAAGTTGATTATACTCTTTTGCTTTAGATCCGGTAAGGGTTGAATCCCTTGCTTCATCCTTCCATTCAGGCATGTCCAGGCTGAGAAAAACCGGTGTGCCAGACGATTTTATTTTGTCTGCCATATCCCAACCCTGTTTCACACCTACAAGGATCATCCTGAAACCAAGGTCTTCCTGCAGGTGATATGCCCTGTACACGTCCTTCACACCTTCCGCATGGAAAGCCACGGGCATGGTGTTTTCAATGACCGGGTAGAACGCCTCCACTACCCTGTTTTCCATTGGCCGTTTTAATCCCTGAGACGAATTGTAGCGGGATGCATCATTTTTTGATAATTCTGCCTGTTTGTAAAGTTCCCGGTATTTTGCCATGACTCCAATGACGGTATTCGGATAAACCCCGCGGGCACCTTCAAATTGGCTGTAAAGTGAGGCATTCTCCCGTAAAATCAGGCCATTGTCACCATTTCCTCCGGTCAGGATGATGGCTCCCTTGCCGGGTAGCATATTGCCGTAGGGAACTGTATGAGTGACCGTAAATCCAAGAGCACGCAGATCGCTGACTGATTTATCATTCTCCTTTAGCAGCTCACGAACATCCCTGTAAGGCGTTATTCCGGCAATTTCATCAGGTGGATTGCCAGGGTCTTTCACATTTGGGCGCTCTCCCCGCTTCGGTTCCTCCAGGCCTGCATGGGACAGACCGTCGATAAATCCAGCGTATACAATAAGACTGTCGCCTTCAACCATTTGCGCGTCCGCAGGAACAGCCAGGTCTTGTCCGACCGCAGAAATGAGTCCGTCTTTAATCAGGACATCATATCCCTGGTAACTCCGTCCCGGAGCCTGGAATACCGTGGCATTTTGAATTATGTAAGATTTTGAAACGGGCCTGAGGTCCTGGGCTAAAGCCCGGAAACCGCCCGCCATGAGTATGCCTGTGAGCAACAACATGCTCAGGCACTGTCTCAAAGAGGTGTGCATCATACCAGCTTTGTTTAAAAGTTTGAGGTGATTCCTGATAATTGGAAACCAAAAATCAGGGCTAAGATAAATAAGGATGGGAGGCCCGGCGGACCTATTTATACGAGCGGTAATAAAAATATGCTAAGCAATGGCAACCTGTCCGGGCGGGAAAATTTACCTTACAGAATAGCCTTTCTGAATTAGCAGTTCGCGAATTTTATCCCGGAAATCTCCCTGGACGATGATCTCATTATTTTTGGCTGACCCCCCCACGCCGCATGATTGTTTCAGGTTGCGGGCCAGGTCTTTCAGGTCTTCTTCTGTTCCAACAAACCCTTCGATGAGCGTCACCTGTTTGCCTCCGCGGGCTTTTTTATCCAGCCCGACACGAAGAACCTGTTCCTCAGGAGGCAGGGTTTCTTCTTCCCGGTCACCTTCATAATCATAATTAAAGTCGTCATTGGTCGAATAAACTACCCCTTCACGACCCTTCCATTTGTTTTTCTTATTTCGGCCCATACCTCAAAGGTACTAAAAATCAGGACAAGGAAGCTGCATAACATCCCTGGGCGGACGGCGCGGGTCCCGGGTGCTCCAGATGTAGGAGAGTGATATTTCGTGGGCACCACCACTGGCTGATCCCAGGTTTGAAATTGTGTAATCGTAGGAATATCCAATATTGAAAGCGTCTTCCGCGCCCTTTTTGGTAAATCCTATCAAAAAGACCACCGATTCATTATTATTGAACCCTTCAAGTGTTTTCAAAGGCAATCCACGATACCAGGCGCCGATAATAACCGGTTCAAGGGTCAGGTACAGGCCAAGGTCAAGCTGATCAAATTCACCCTGGGCTTTGTATTGAAAAGTAGGTGTTATACTCCTTTCCTGGGGCCGCGTAAACATGCCGCTCCCGATCACTCCGGGTTTAAAATGTATTTTCACCCCCCCATGCACGGATAACTTGATCGGCAACTCACTGATTTCCACGTTTTCATCAAAAGACTGCTCCGGGGTGTTCAGGTGATTGGCCGTTACCCCAAGCCACGCGATGGGCGTGTAGAACAAGCCGCCAAAAGAAAGATCCAGAAAATTCTTGCTGGTATTATTGAATGTTTCACCGGTTGGCTGGATCACCTGGCCAAACTCATCGAACTGATCTCCGAAGGTCAGATCAGAAAAACTGATGTTCCTGTTGTAAAACGCAGCCTGGACCCCTGGCCTGAAAAATACGTTTTGCGCAATCCTCAGCTGGTAAGCATATTGCAACGCCACGAAAGTCGAGGTAAGACCTGCCCTGCCTTCCTTATCATGCATGAAAAGCAACCCGACACCACTGTTCTTTGATTCAATGAAATGATCTATGTAGCCGGAAAACGTGGTAAAGTTCGCCTCAATAGACGGCCACTGGTTCCGGTAATTCAATCCTGCCCGGGTGTATTGAGTAGACCCGGCAAAGGCCGGATTCAGGTACAACGGGGCCGCATAGAATTGTGAGAATTGTGGATCCTGAGCCTGGACCTCAAAGGCCAGTCCCGCAAAAAATAATATCACAAAAACGATTCGCCGCATTCGCAGTGCTCCTTAAATGTTGATAGACGCCATTACAGGCAAATGTCAAAAATACAAAAAGTTCGCATCATATTCCGTTACCTTCATTCGTTAAAACTTACATGCGGAAAGAAATCATTTTAACGGAATACACGTTATACTTATCGCCGCATTACAACAGTTAACGGAAGATTATTCTTATTTGTATTCCGAAAACTAATATATTTTAACTTTTTTGACATTAATACAATTACCTAATGGTGATTAGAGTTATTAATATTGACCCATCAGTGAAGGTAAACACATGCAAGTAAACAGATTCCGATTCATAGCCGTATTTATTGCAGGACTTTTCTGTGCCTTCTCCTCTTTGGCCCAGACACAGTCCAACATCAACTGGTATTTCGGCAATAACGGAAATGCCATACGGTTTGTCCGCCCTGACTATATTCCACAGGCCGTTACCATTCCTAATAACCTGGGTCCCGGCATGAGTGCGGTTGCGACGGATCCTGTATCGGGTGAAGTGCTGTTTTATACTGACGGTATCACTGTTTACGATGGAACCGATGCGGTTATGCCAAACGGGACCGGCCTGAATGGCAACAGCGGTATCAGCCAGACGGTCGGTTTAGCTGCCAATCCGGGTACGACGGATGAATATTATATTTTCACGAATAATGGCGGAATTACCTATTCTGTCGTGAATATGCTGTTACCTGGCAATTCACCAGGACCGCCTGCTTTTCCCAGCGGTGAAGTTACGACCAAGAATACCACCATACCGGGAGTTACCGGTACCTATGATGAGTCGATGCTTGTGCTGCCGAAGGCCTCAAGGGATGGTTTCTGGCTGTTACTGCATGAACCAAATACCGCGCAAATTACCGTTGTAAACATTAATAATGCCGGTTTCGGAATTTCGTCTTCTATTGTTTCGGGCCTCCCCCCGAGAATAAGTAACATGGCTTATAATCCGGCCCGGGGCCTGGTTTCTTTTGCCCCGGAAACTTCGGGCAGTGATGTGGTAATTGCTCCGTTTAACGTATCGACAGGAACTTTCGGAACCCCCGAAATTGTCATTGCCGGAACGGCCGCCTCGTCACAACCTTATAATATTGAAGATACGGAGTGGTCCCACACAGGC
>JAUILA010000036.1 GCA_030432655.1 Bacteroidia bacterium | reverse complement strand
CAGCCCGGGCGGATTTTTGGAAATATCTCCGCCGTTTCTGACCCTTCCGATTATGTAATCGGACAGTTCAGTGCGCGATCTGTGACCAGGAAGCGGTTCTTCGTTTATGCCGATCAATTGCCGGAGTATCCCCCGCAACCGGGATTTTGCCCGCTGGTCGGTGTGGATACAATTTTCGTCGAGGATCTCTACAACCTGACCCAACCCAAAGTTCTGATCAGCTCTGTTTCTGATATCACCGGCCTTACGATTATAGGATATACGTTCTCATCTCCGGAATGCATGGATTGCAGGCTGCTTAGGGGAGGAACAAATATAGAACCGGAATTCTGGCAATGAAAAAAGTCATACGAACCATACTCTTTGTTCTATTATCTATACCCGGCATACTTGCCGCGCAGGACAGCCTGTCCGTACTTGAAAAGGTATACCTCCACACCGACCAGGAGACCTATGTCACCGGAGAATATCTCTGGTTCAGCGCTTATGTGATGGAAGATGGCCAGGGTACTTTTTCCCAATTAAGTAAGGTGCTCTACGTTGAAATTCTCGACAGGGAAAGCAAACCAGTGCTCCGGACGAAAATCACGCTGGAAAATGGCTCAGGAAATGGCTCGTTGTTCCTTCCGGCTTCCATGGGCACGGATGTTTACCAGATCCGGGCATATACCCGCTGGATGAGAAATAGCGGTCCTGCGGCGTTTTTCAGGAAATGGCTGCGTGTATTCAATCCCTTTATCCCCGTTTCCCCGGAACCGGTTAGTGAACAAAATATTAAGACAGAAGTATTCGCAGAAGCCGGATCAGTGATCAGCGGGGAAGAAACACGCTTCGTGGTGAGCGTGAAGGATGAAAATGGCAGGGGCATTCCTTATCGCGCCATGGTGATAGGTAGTAACCTGGATACCATACGAAGGTTTACTCCCGTCAGGCACGGAATAGGAAGCTTCGAAATTATTCCGGTCGACAGTATCGATTACCGGATAGAAGTCAGAAATATCTATGACAGCCTGCTTGCTGCCGTACCGGTACCATCAGCAAAGGGGTCAGCCATGTCTATGCGTGTGAGCCCTGAACAATATTACTTTGATGTAAAGGTGATTTGTAAGGATTGCCGCAATGACGATGAAATCCGGCTTTTGGTAAAGCAGTCGGGCAGGACTTACAAGCAGGAGAATATAAATATCTCGGACGGACAGGCCACATTGAGAATCCCCCGAAGTGAAGTTCCTTCAGGGGTGAGTAAAATCGTGGTAAGTGCAGCCGGAAGGGATATGCAGATTACGCGCAACATTTTTAACGAGCCGGAGATTTCAGGAGTACGCATTTCAATGGAAACTGAAGAAACCGGAACCCGGGAACAAGTCTCCTTTAAAGTGAGAGCAGATTCAGCCAGCCGTTTGTCGGTCAGCGTTTACCGGGAGGATGCTTTGAACCGCCATGATCATTCTGCCATGCTTCCCTCATTATTTCTTGACCCGGAAGGCGGAATGGCCGTGGAAGACCCTGCGTATTATTTTAACGGGGAACCAGAAGCTACGGAATTGATGGATAACCTGATGGTCCTTTCAGGAGCAGACAAATTAACGCCATCAGAGGAGATTCATTTACCGGAGATACGCGGACAGCTCATTGAAGCCAGGGTGACGGATCCTTCCACAGGTGACGGCATGAATAACGTGGCTGTTTATGCAAGCCTGGCAGGGCAGCCTTTTGCATTCCGGGTTGGCCTGAGTGATTCCACCGGGACTGTACGTTTTCAGGCGGGTCAGCTGCATGGAGAGAGATCGCTTATATTGCAGCCCGCTGATGCACAGGACTCCACCTCTGAGTTTACTATTTTTCCATCCTATTCCACCAGGAGCACACCTGTGGTTGTCCCTGATCTTTCAGCTGATGAATCCATAAAAACAGCCCTGGAAGAACGCAGCATGGGTATGCAAATGGAAAATATTTATCATGGAGAAGAAAAAGGACGCATGGCCCCCGTCAGATCCGATTCCCTTCCGTTTTATGGGACTCCGGATCGCACCTATTACCTGGATGACTACACACGGTTTCCCTCCATGCTGGATGTATTGAAGGAATATGTTTATACCGTTGCGGCAAGAAGGAGAAATGATACGTATATACTCAGGGTTTTTGATGAAAAGAGCAACAGTCATTTCAACAGCCCTCCCCTGGTATTGCTGGACGGTGTACCGATATCAGATCACAATAAAATGGTGCTTTATGACCCGCTGCTTGTAGAGAAGATAGATGTGGTCACCAGCACGTATATCTATGGCCCGATTTCATTCTCCGGGATCGTTAGTTTCAGTACCTACAAAGGGAACATGCAGGGATTCAACCTGCCCGCCAGTGTTGTTGCCGAAGAGTTTGACGGAGTACAGTACGAGAGAAGGTTCTTTATACCAGACTACGATCAGCCCGATGAAGATACACAAAGAAAGCCGGACATGCGCAGTTTACTATACTGGAACCCGTTGCTGGAAACGGGGCCTGACGGTACCGCAAGCGCCTCATTCTACACGTCGGACAGAACAGGAACTTTCATAATCCGAATTGAAGGTTTTACCCCCGATGGCCGTCCATTACAAGGCAGTGCCAGGCTGGTTGTTCGCCCGGGACTATACTCGGAAAAGTAAGAAGTACGCCGGTCGTCCGAAGGTCTGGTAATCAGGAATTTGTGCTATTCTCCGGGAAAAATAATTTCTCCTTCAATTTATCTTGCATCGCTCATTAATAATAGTGAAATTCCGGCTCCAAAGCCTGTTCAACTTTTTTATCTCGCTTAAGCCAAATGATTACTGACTTAACGAAGCCTGTTTCCGCAAGGTTTGCCTGTCCTGCCTGCGGCAAACTAAACGAAGGCCAAAATCTATTTTTTCAGGGCATACACGTACTCGCCGACAGCAAATGTCCCGACTGCCATCTCGATTATTATCATACATTGCCACTGGCATTTACGGCGGATAATCCGGTCTCATTTTCCCGGGATGGAAAAGTCACGGAATTCCCGGTTAAATCGGAATGGCTCGCCACTCCTTTAATCCGCTCAATGACATCAGGCCGGAAGATCATTGCGGAAATCGAACCGGAAGTATACCGATCCCCGGGTAAGCATGCCATACTTATTAATTGCCTGGATGATTGCTTTGGATATGTTTTCACAAAGCTCTGCAATGTAACCATGTGCAAAAAAAAACATGCTGATGCGCATGTAATTGCCCTGCTCCCGGAAAAACTGAAATGGCTCATCCCGGAACAGCTTGATGAAGCCTGGCTGGTCAAAGGGGCCTTGCGCGATATGCACGGGAGAATTGACGGGCTGGATGCATTTATTCAGGAGCAGGTGGCAGCATACGAAACCTTCCAACTGTACGAAGCAGAAATATTCATCGATTCAAACGAGGTTGATTTCAAGGATTACCTTCACGTTGCCCCGTTTGATTACAGCAATTCCGGATCGATGGATAAGCAGGTCACTTTCATTTTACGGGAAGACCGTTTTTGGCATTCCGGTAAATCTGAAGAGTTTTTTCTCCGGTTGTTCACCCGCCTGGGTATGGGAGACAGCATGCGAAAACTGCTTTGTAAGCGTCAGAATAAGCGTGTTATGAAAACCGTTAAACGACTGCTTAAGGAAGATCCTGAGATCCGGGTAGCGGTTGCAGGAATAGGTGCCACCGGAAAATTCGCCTCCCCCATCGAGGATCGGCGCCTGACACGGATGTCTGATGAAGATGAGCGCAGCTGGCTTGACCTCTACGCCAGAAGTCATGTGGTGATTGGCATACACGGGTCTAATATGATCCTTCCCGGCATCCAGGCAGGTACGATGATTGAGTTGGTTCCCGACCATCGTCATCAGCGTATCGGAGAAACCATTCTCAAGGATTATCCCGCTAAAAATATGTGTGAGCACATTCTTGGTTACTGTACTCCGGTGCGACTTTCAGGAATTATCGGAAAGAAACTTGAATTCCTGGAAAAATCCAGGCTGGTCTGATCAATCTTCACGGGGAGAGACCAGACAATTCCCGTAAATTTTGTCAAGGGTGGATACCAGCGAATTGATTTCTGTCTCATTAATATTCTCCGTGGCGTGACGACGATTCTGCAAAATGACCGGCCTGATTTCCGACAACAGATCACTTCCTTTTTTAGTAAGTATAAGGCGCATTTGCCGACGGTCTGTCTTACTGGTCTCCTGCCTGATAAAACCATTTTTAACCATCAGCTGAATTGTTCGGGTAATTGCCGCGTTATCTCGGAACAACAGCACAGCCAGCTGTCTTTGCGATAAGGATGCATCTTTTTCAAGAATCATCAGTATCAGTGCCTGATCCACTGTGATATCCTTACTTACCTGGTTTAGATTACGCTGGGCGAACTTCCTGTATTCCTTAATTGTACGCTCAATACTGTAGAATACAGTCTTTAAAGGAGTGTCCATGATTGCCTGTAGGGTTGATTACTCTCCCGGCAAATCTATTTCATTTCTGGCCAATTTATCAAGAAGTATATCATAAGCGGTTGCTTCTCGTGATTCAGCCAGCTTTTGAAGGGCCAGCCGATAGGCTGTTTTCAGTGCCTCTTCAGCAGAAACCGCAATATCTGGTGCAACTCCCGTTCCTTCCCAGTTAGTTCCCGTTACCGGGTTAATGGCTCTTCCCCTGGGTACCCATACGCTGAAATTATCTGTAACCGGCATCATTCCGCCGGGATGCGCTCCGCCACCGGTTGTCTCACCAACCAATGTTGCCCTTCCCAGGTTTTTCAGATTGTAGGAGAATTCTTCTGCTGCAGAAAAGGTATAGGAACTTGTAAGCACGAAAACAGGACGTTCAGGACGCCGTTTTCCAGGGATATTTCTCAATGTCCAAGTTTCAGAATAGGAGTTTGAAGGACGCCAGTAAAATGTATTGAGGTGAACCGGCTCAGCGGTAAAAAGATAACTTGATAAAAGTTGTATCATGGATGGGGATCCTCCCCCGTTCTTTCTCAGATCAAAAATCAGTATGTCTGTATCGCTGACTTTGTTCATTGCCCTGTGGGCTGTGGCTCCTGCTCCACCAGCATCATGAAATCCGCGTAAGTCAATGTATCCAATATTTCCCTCGAGTATCCGTATATCTGCAAACCCATAGTTTGTCGTACCGGAAGTCTCCGGACGCTTTGAGTCGGACTCACGCCCAGGCCGGTTTCGATCCGGATTGAAATAGACCCGAAGATGCTTATCATGACTGATCCCGTACAAATCTGACGTCAGACGTTCGGCAAATTTATCCGGATCACTGATATAATCATATTTCCCGGAAGACAGCTGCCCGCGAAGGAATTCTTCCATACGGGAGGCTGTCTCCGGAAATACGTAGTTGTCATTGAGTAAAACAATTGTCTGGTTAATCAGACGGGACTTGACCTCCCTCGTCAGGCTTTCCTCCACAGGTTGAGCACAAGAGGAAGAAAATACCAGAATTCCGGTTACCAGGAGTGTTACCAATCTGACCTGTAACGATCCTGAATTTTGAGTTTGCATTTCTTTTAGTTGATATATCAATTAAAAGAACGTAAACAGCTTATGATTAGTTGCACTTATCCATAATTATTCTCCTTCCAGCCATGCAGGCCACAAACCGGTTATACCTTTTCCTCCACTTCCAGGTTAAGTGCGGCAAGAATAAAATTGTTCAGAACATGTAATTGATGCCGGCTTCTTCGTTGTCCAAAATAGGCAACCAGATACAATGTCAGGAACACAGCAAGCAGGACCGGCACACCCCAGAGGATTTGTGCTGATTTCCCCAGGCTCATGTAGGACATACCTAAAACCAACAATACAAGGATAGCAAAACCGATAACTGAATAGAAGAGAACAAACATTGTCCATACATGTGGCTGTGGTCCGAACAGCCCGCGCAGAACGGTTCCTTCGTCTGTTTCTTCAAATGATAATTGCAGCTGGGGGGACCAGTAATGACGTTGCTCCTGCGGGATTTTAATGGTGGCATGTCCTGGTATTACATTTCCTTTGCAGGTAGTATCCGGGCCTTTCAGGGCCATGCTGATCCGATCCTCAATTTCTCCGGGTGAATGGGGTATAATACGCTTGAAGCGAGGGCGGACATGAAAATTGGTACTTTCCGCGTCCATGGGCTGTCATCATTTTCTTCCAGCCACAAGATAAATAATTGATCCTAAAAATGGCATAAATACGATCACCAGTGCCCAAATGATTTTGACTGAACTGTCGTTGAAATCTCTTTTAATCAAATCCATTATGGCGATGATGAACAAAATCAGCGGAACCGCAAATACAATAACTATTAGCAGAAGTTCAAAAATTCCTATTCCTCCTAACGCGGCCATTATAAAACTCATCATGATTGGTCTTGGGTTAATAAAAACAGATCCTCAGTATAAGAGAGTTTCAATTTAGCAAAAATAGTAATGATACAATATGCGGAGCATATTAAACCCTGTTACTTCAATAGGCTTCCAAGCTGACTGATGATGTCATCCGAAAAGTCGTTTCGCCCGGCCATTTCAAAATCAGCAAAGTCAAAACCAGGAGAAACCGAACAGCTGACAAGGCAGTACCCATTTATATCACTTAGCCTGGCGCCAAACCAGGTGTTTGCCTTGACGAGTAGCTGAGGTCGCTGTCCGTCACTGATATCATTACCGAGAAGATCACTTCGGATTTTACCATCAAAGACAGAAACAATCTCAACAGCAGCGCCCTGGTGGAAATACCAGATCTCATCATTGGCAACACGATGTATATGGGACTGGTCATTCCCTACCAGCAGGTAATAAATTGATGTGCTTACATTTCTGGCATCCTCTCCTTTGCCTATCTGCGGAGTGGCCCGGTATGTTTCGCGGTAATAGCCTCCTTCCGGATGAGGCTGCAATCCCAGCTTATCAATAATTTTTCCGGCTTGATTCATAATGATTTTAATGTTCTGCACCGTCAAGTGATTGTGCCGTTTCTCCTGCCTTCACACCAAATGACAGGCGGTTCTGGATCGGAGCAAATTTGCAGGTGGTATACCTGGAGAATATGCAGGGCGGATTATAGGCATAATTAAAGTCCAGCACCACCGGTCCGTCCGTTTCCGGAATTTTCATATCCAGGTACCGGCCGGCTCCATACGTTTCATTTCCTGTAGTAGAGTCAATGAACATAAGAAAGCCCCCCTCTCCCACATCAAGTGAATAAGATTCTCCATTATAGTCAAATGTCACCTTCCCGATAAATTCTTCGGTTTCCCTAAACTCAAATACCGATGGCACCTCATCTACCCTGGATGTCTCGTAGTATTCAAATTTGCCGTTAAAAATGAATTTCGCATCAGGTTCGAACCATTCATAGCCTTTAAAGCTTTCCACCGCCGGGTTATTCTCATCCCGGATCCGGATGAAAAAGTTTCCTTCCCTTTCCATCACCCGCCAGCTGAACCTGCCAGAGGTAAGTAACGTGCTTCTTCCGTACTGATCAAGGGGAAGGCGTACGCTATCTACCGGGATACCCTGCTCATCTGTCACTTCCAACTCCTCCCAGGCTTTGAAATATAACGAGTCATGGGTCACCCTGAGGTTTCCTGCCCTTTCCGGAAAACCGCTGACCTTGATTATAACCGAATTTTCATCGCCTGAACCGAAAGTGATGGCTTCATCTTCAGGTAAAGTGTATCGACCAACCAATTTCAGGTATTCCACACGATGATCATCTTTAATCCCGTCCCTGTAAGAGGTCAGATCCACCAGGTAGTCATTCTCCAGTTTATTCTCCTGCTGCTTTTTGCATGAGAATAAAGTAATGAATACAAGGAGGAGAATTGAAATATTTCTCATCTTACTGAATTTGTTTCAAACTTATCCAGCATGGCCCTGGTTTGGTGCTGTAATTTTTTACGGAAAAATGGCGTCCAGCCTATCAGCAACCCGGTCGCACCAAATGCCTGCTTAGACCAGTTATACAAGCTGAAGTGATCCGTATGTCTCCAGATCAAACCGTCCCTGAACTCAAAACTGGCTTTTATCTGATTATGCACACGCCTTCCTGTACGAGAAAAGACATATCGCGCTTCCCAGTCGGCAGTAGCATGGGTTCCGTCTGAGAAGATATTTCCAAAGTTTAACTGAAAGCCCTTATCCTTCTGAGAGCGGCATAGCATCCGCCACATATTGCCAGCGTGCCTGCCTGTGAGATGTCCGAATGCGGGATCTGTAAATTCAACCTCTATATGATAACAGCTGACCATCTTCTCTGCCTCCAGTTGTGAAAAGGCAGTATAAAACTGGCTGATTAAAAGCTCTGCCTCAGTTGAATTCACTGTAAATCATTTGATCACCGGCCTCCACGGCATAAACGTGCCTGTTTTGACTAGCCGGATCCAGCAAAGACCATTGATTACTGAAATATACCTTAACTGTTTGTTCTCCAGCAAGATGCTTAATTTTTTGCGGTGAAATGGTCGTCATTCCCCGGTTAATATAGAACAGCCGGTCATCATCAGCCAGTTGGAGAACAATATCTTCCGGACCTCCTTCTTCCCGTACATCCAGGAGAGATGATTCTGCTACGTCAAACTTACCAGGCCCGGGAGCAGGAATCGGTCTTAACGTGAAAAATAATGTGAAGGATACCAGGATCACTGCGAGGATAGCTGTTAGTTTTTTCATAGAGACAATAGTTTAAGCGAACAAGTTACTAATTTCCTGCAAACTGACTGTCACTCCTTTTCTTCCTTTTTATTTCCAGGAATTATAATGGATCCAACTGTTGATGGAGCGATCTGTTTCATACCTTCCTTTACACTTTGCCACATATAATTGAAAGGCCCCCTGTAAATATCACGTTCTGTTACATACTCGACAGAACTTACGCCACCTTTACCGGAATCATCATCTTTTTTCACAAACATGTTGGCAAGTGTTGAAAGCAGTCCGCTTTTATCTTTTTCCCCTTCATCCCGGTCCAGCACACTCAATTTAAGATTTTTATAACTTAGCGTCATTTCGTTCTGGCTTTTCACCCGGTTAGCACTCATTTTAAGGTGAAAAGTTTCCATACGGCCGGAATCAATGCGTAATTTGGCCAGTGGCTCCATGGTAGGGTTCAGAATCCTCATGTCAAATGGCTCTATCCGGGCGTCCAGGTAGAAATGCTCGGTCGAATAGGGCACCATAAGATCAAATGATATTTTTGCCTCCTGGTTGATCAACGCATCCAGGTGCGCATGAAAATTTTCGAGAGTATCCTGCCGGACAGTATCTGTAGTAACATCTTCGATATATCCGTTTATATTACTAAACCTTATTGTACCGGCTGATTCTCCTTTAGGTGCCAATTCCGTATAAGCAATGTCTGCGTTGTTAATTATAATCGAATCCACATCGACAGGCACGTTAATCTGGTCCAGCATTCCTTTGAACATCGGCTTTTCGATATCCGGAGGTTCCGGCATTTTCTTGTTACGAAAATCATTAAGATCCAGGCTGTCAATATGAATTGTCCGGGCGTGAAGCTTAAAGTGATCTGCATAAACATTTGTCATATTCACCCCATCCAGGACAAGGGATTTAAGTGAAAACCCGATCAGGTCCTTATGATACTCCTGATCCCTGCTCATCACCAGCCACGAAGTATCGATGGCCATAGATATATCATTCATCACCAGCTGGTTTTTCTCAGAATTAAAATCGAAGGCAGCAATCTCCATATCGCGGTATTCATCCACGACATAAGAAATTTTTTCCAGGTGACTATGCAGCTGGCCCAGTTCAAAAGGGATCACAAAATCAATTCGCTCCTTATCAGTTCTGATATCTGCTGCACTGACCCTGATAGTTTCAACAGAACCAAACAATACGGTATCAGGCCGGGTCTTATATATCTCGAGATTGCCGCTTTCGATAGCAAAATTCTTGAGAGCAGCTCCTTTGATCAGTTCACCAAATAATTGCCCCATCCCCTTTCGTACATTACGCTGCTTTGTGGTATCACTTTTTAAATAAACCACGAAAGCCGGCTCCGTAAATAACAATTTATCAATGACCAGCTTGTCAGAAAACAGGATGGGCATGAGATCAATTCCTTCCAGCCGGGCCCGGGATACTGTCCCGTACACCGCGGTAGCTGCACCGGATAGGGTGTCGGTTGGAGTAATGGTAATATCCTCCAGTAATATTCCGTTCAGGGTAAAATCAATTGAAATATTATCGTATCGGAGATCAAATTTCCTTTCTTCATTCTTGTTAAGAATGCGCATAAAATTTGATTCAATCCAGAATTTCGCTCCCAGCATGATTACCAGGACCAAAGAAATGACGACAAGAAAAATTTTCAGGGCTTTTTTCACATTATTGGTTGATGTGGTCTCTTTAATTATAATCGCTTCCGATAATGAAAACTTTCAGGAGCGAGTGTGGTTGTGGTATGTTATCAATTTTAACAAATTGAAGACAGTGATGTTCATAACCCCTACCACAGTACAATCCGCCTGGTTTTCTCAATTATTTATTCCATTGGTTTAAGAGCTTCATTTACTAAATAATTTCCTATGTTTTGCCCTAAATCAAATCCTGCTTCTGAGTCATACCTGAAGTGAATTCCAAGGTACAATCGAGACATAGCGCATTCCGTTGCCGCTTCAGAAAAACTGCTGAACTGTCTGCTTTCCGGTAGCATTGCCATTTTTCCACTCATGGGTCCGGCACTGTCAACTTCACTTGTATACATGGTAAAGCCGTATGTATCTCCTAAGCCCAGGGTTGCGCCCAGAACTGTCATGGCCGCTGCACTGGCTGTACCATGTGCAGATGGATACGATGGAAAAGCGTAGGTATGTCGGTGAAGATTATTCCATGTAGTATCCTGGATTGTTTCAGGGTTTCCGTCATTGGCGGCCCACCGGATAGCCGTAAAAGGTCTCCAGTGATTGTAATAAAATTTATTATCAAAAACAGAAACATAGGCATCATAAATGCTCATATTAAGAAGAGCGAAAGTCCGGGCTGCTTCCCAAAGTGAAATTTGTTCTAATCTCATGAGTTGTCGTGCCAATCGGTTATGGGAATTCTCAACAAAATCCTTCCACCACATTGCGAGATGCTGCTGATCCGCCGTTCGCTCATTACTAATCGTTCTTCCTACTGATTTTACTTCATTAAATGCCTCCAGGTAGGCTTTACTCTTTATCTCAGGGGGTGGCGGTGAACGAAAGAAATCCTGACTCGGAAGTATAAATGGTTCTGCTTTGGCCCATCCTGCACCAAAAACAAATCCTTCGGGTGTTCCGCTGTGTTCATTAAATTCTGCGTATACCCCAGGACCCATGGGATGCCATGTGTAGCTCGCTTCCCCATCCCATTTATCTTCCTCCCGTCTTCTCAAAACACCCATTGCGATTTGCTTACCCAATTGAATACCATTCTCCCTGGCCGATCCCTGCTCAACTTCAGCAAGCCATCTTTCCCTCTCGCTGACAAACAAATCTTTCTTATCAGGATACTGAGAAACCGCTATTTCATAACCAGCCTGAACGATTCCTGCGATTGGATGTGCTTCTGCTCTTTCATTTTTTAACAGGTATACATCGTAAACCGGTTTAATACTGTTCAATACATCATGCATCGCTATATGCCCCATAGTTGCCGTCCGAAGACCTTTCAGGGTAAGTAATTTGTCTTCTGCAACTGCTGTTGAATAAACCAATTCATTCCATGATAGTATGGGGTCAGTGGAATAATTTTCCTTAATCTGCTGTTTTCCCTGGCAACCTGGCAGTATCAATGCTGGAAATACAATCAAAATAAGCCAACCAGACCATGATTTCTTTAAAGGAGAGTTCATAACCAAGTCAATAAAAAAAGAAGGTACAATAATTTGCACCTTCTTTCAACTTGATTATCAGATTATTAGCTTACCGCATGCTCATCTGCTGATTACCACCCGGGATAAATGTGATCGCCAGGTGCACCATAAGGCCCTGGCCGGCCGCGGCTTCGTCGTTTTTGTAAACAACGTACAGGTCATGTTTGCCAGACGCCGGCTCGATCGGGATTACCGTATTAACCGGAGGTGACTGCTGCACGGGTCCTTCCACCGGATTCAGTTTCTCCGAAGTACCCAGTAACGGTCCGTCCGGGCTGTCCAGGTGCAACTCAATGACTCCACCCGCTGCGTTAAGCTGATTCACCGGAACCATCGCCGTACAGGCTACTGCACCAATGCCCGTCAGATCAATTCCTTTATGCATTGTATAGGCACCACTTTCCTGGACAATCGCCAGTTTCCGGTCGCCAAAGGTGAATACCTGGATTCCCTCCTTTTCTTCAGCGTCAGCGGGGATCAGTGTCGGACTCCTCAGGGTGAACATGTCCTGTGAGGTTACTGCAGGTACGCCATTAACACTTTGATCCGTATATGATGCACGAATGACCACCATCCCATTCTTCGGCTGATCTTCAGGAATGGTCAGGGTGTATGTTCCTGAAACAGGCAGGGTCTTCACTTCCTGCTTTTCATTGCCCAGGCTCAGGATATATTTCACAATATTGGAAGCGTCGTCGCTGGAAAGCTGAGGGTGAGCTGCCATAGCAATTTCTCCCCATACGCCACTGCCTCCGTTTATTACCTTGTTGGCAAGATAATCCACGGCATTCGGATCGTCCTTATATTTCTCTGCTACCTCAAGATAGGACGGTCCTGCCGATTTGCTGTCTATCTGATGACAGGCTTTACAATCACTGCCTTCCATGAGTTTTTTTCCAGCGGAGGCGGCAACTGACTCATTAGCCATGACATGTCCCTGGGCAATTTCGATCTGATCAAACCCTTCCGGCAGGTAATCTATGGTCACTGCCACCTGATCCGCGGAAATTCCGTTTCCAAGCGTACCGTCTTCAGCGTCTTCCACGGCTACTTCATAATCAAAAGGTACTCCTTCAAAGAAAAACGTCCCGTTTGATCCAGGCATATTGAAGGCAATGGAAGCCGGTTCATTACCTGCCACCAATTCCGTTTCCTTGATCGTCCGCTCGCCTTTATCATCGTAAACAGAAAGCCGCGCGTTATACACGCCTGGTTCTTCCAGGGTAAATGTAGGGTTTGGTTCGGACGAACTGGCCACCTGGCTGCCCGTTGAACTAAGTATTTTCCACTCGTAAGTAATCGGGTCACGGTCAAAGTCCTTCGTTCCCTTCGTGTCAAATTCAACCTGCATAGGAACTGCGCCTCTGGTTTTATTTGCAGCAACTCGTACCTGCGGTTTGCGGTTGCCTCCGTTATATTCAATCCTGACCAGCCGCGCATCATCATTCTGCACAAACCAGCCTGAACCGTATTCAAGCACATACAAGTCCCCTTCAGGTCCGAAAGTCATATCCATAGGGTTGCTGAAGGTATAGTTTGGCATGAAACGCTCCATGTCGACATAATTGCCTTCATCGTCCATGGTAACCGCGATAATCCAGCCGCGCATCCATTCATACATAAAGAGCTTACCGTCGTAGTAATCAGGGAATGCCCGTTCAGCACCGACAAATTCATCCTGGTAAAAAACAGGTCCTGCCATGGCTGTCCGGCCGCCGGTCCCCATCAAAGGAAATTCTTCAGACTCATCGTACGGATACCAGATGAAATTCGGGGAAGTCGGCGGTAACTCTGTCAGCCCGGTATTATATCTTGAATCGTTGATTGGCTTTTCAGGATCGAATTTTCCATCATATTCTCCTGTTTCAAAATCCCGGTCATAGTAGGCAGCATCATTTCCAACGAACAACGGCCATCCGAAAAACCCGGGTTTTCGCGCCTGGTTTACCTCATCATATCCCATAGGTCCGTGACCTACCGAATCGACCGGTGCATCAGGACCCACATCGCCCCAGTAAACATATCCTGTTTTCTGGTCCACCGAAATCCGGAAGGGGTTCCGTGTTCCCATCACATAGATTTCCGGACGGGTCTTTTCTGTACCTTCCGGGAAGAGGTTGCCTTCCGGAATGGTATAGGTTCCATCGTCCTGCGGAGTTATCCGCAGAATTTTTCCTCTGAGGTCATTCGTGTTGGCCGACCCTTTCCGGGCGTCCCATGGCAAGCGGCCGGGACGATCATCAATCGGCGAATAACGGGTTGCCCGCGGACTGGAGTTGTCTCCCGTGCTCAGGTAAAGGTTTCCCTGCGCATCAAACGTAATGGAACCCCCGGTATGACAGCACTGGTCTCGCTGCACCGGAACTTCCAGCATCACCTTTTCAGAAGCCATGTCAAGTTCGTTGTTTCTGAACTCAAACCTTGACAGGACATTCTTGGGTTCTGAACCGGAGGGAGAATAATAAAGGTACAGCCAGTTGTTCTCTTCAAAATTCGGATCCAGTGACAGACCAAGCAGGCCATCCTCCGCTTCCGGCTGGTTGCCATCCTGGTTATTGTATTTATGACTTACATCGATGTGCCCGGCCACGGTGATCTTTCCCGTTGCCGGATCATACAGCTTCAGGTCACCGAGACGCTCAATGAAAAGTACCCTGCGGTCATTTAAAACCGCTAGTTCCATTGGCTCATTCAGCTTTTCTGCAAGTATCACTTTAGAGAACCGGTTTTCATCAGGAACACGTATTGAACTTGCCTGCTTATAATCCAGTTTAACCGGGGCGCTGCCGCCCAGCACGTACTTAATACCACCTTTCAGATGTGAGAGGTACAGTGGGTCTGCATACGACTCATTGGTATGACCCATGGCCGTGTAGAATGCCCGTCCGCCGTCAAACTCATGATACCAGACCATTGGGTGAAAGTCACCGTTGGTCCCGCCTTCATAAGTCGACTCATCGATGGTCACCAGCACATTCAGGTCATCCTGAATGTCACGGTAATTGTAAAATTCATCCGTCCTTTCCCAGGTATCCGGCAGGGAATCGGTCGCCGGGTGGGATTTATCAAGGATATTGAAAGTTGCTGTACGCACATTCGGGTTGTTTGGATGGCTGGTAAAGTAACCTCCGACCAGCTTCCCGTACCAGGGCCAGTTATATTCTGTATCCGCGGCAGCGTGTACGCCTACAAAGCCTCCTCCCGCCTGGACAAACCGCTCAAAATCATTTTGTTGCTGTTTATTCAGTACATCTCCGGTTGTATTCAGGAATATTACGGCCGAATAGTTGCGCAGATTTTCCTCGTTAAAATTTTCTGCATTCTCCGTTGTATCAACAACAAAATTCTCCTGCTCACCGAGCTTTTTAATCGCCTCTATTCCCGCTGGAATGGATTCATGTCTGAATACCGTGGTCTTTGAGAAAACCAGTACCTTCGGGGGCTCCTCTTTGCCTCCGCAACCCGCGATAACTAAAATAATCGGGATGAAAAGCAGCCACGCGTTTTGAAAAAATCTGCTAATTCTACTCATTGTAATCTTTAAATTTTACCTTAAATCCAATCGGATTATTCACATAATTTTAAAAACAATGTGTACAATTTACACAATTTGCAGATTTTACCGTAACCATTTTAGGATGAACGGATGAATTTTGTGAGGAAAGCTGGTGATTTCCTAGTCAGATCACCTGGTCCCCTTTTCGGGAAGCTTCCTGATTTTCACCGGATCGACCATTAAATATGATTAAAATGCAGAAATGACTATCTTCTGGAAATCAATAATTTCTTAACACATGACTGTGTATAGAAAAATTCTCATCATTCTGATACTGACATCCATTGCCGGAGCGGGTTTTGGACAATCCGCCAAAAAGCTTAGGGAAAATCAACGGCGCCAGTTTGAACTGAATAATTATTACATCTCGATGAACATCAATGCACTGCTGACGGCATACACCGGTGTTATTGAATTCAAGCTTGACAGCCTGTCGGCGATTGAACCCTCCGCGTCCGTGCGCAATCATCAGTTATTCCTGAAGTCAACCCTGATCACCACCATCTCGCAAACCGCATTTCACTCCGATCCGCTGGCTGCAGCCATTGACAGCTGGGCCATGTGTTATCAGCTGATCAATTATTTTGAAACTTCCGTATGCCGTGAAGAATATGGCGGGGCATGCTCAGTCATGCAGGATGTTTTTAGCCGGTATGCCACTAACTACGAAAATGGATTATCCCAATATATCAATGAAGAGGACAGGGCAGCGATTGCTGAATTTGCCGGGCAATATCCGGTTACGGACAAGTACCTGAACCGCAGGTCAATCATATTTGAGCTGTCAGCCTGGATAAGCGAGGAAGAACTGAGGTTGAAGACCGGGTTGCTGAACATGAACGACCTGATGCGCGATGTGGGGAACCAGCTGGAGTATTATTCATCCATCATCCCCAAACAAACGATGTGGCAAATGGATATGAGGCTTGGAGAATTTATGCAACCGGACAGCCTGTCCACCCTGCTTTCCGAAATGCAGCGCTTGTTAAATGTCTCGGCCGACCTGATGGAAGAAACCGACGATATGATCCGTGATAACCGGGATACGCTGCTGGCCAATCTTGACCTTCAACGCCGGCTGACTCTTTCCATGATGCGGCAGGAACGGATCGCCGCTATGGAGACACTGACCTCAGAACGGCAGGCGGTGCTGGAGGCAATGCGTCAGGAACGCCTGGAGATCCAGGATTTCATGGAAGCCCAGCGGATGGAAGTGACAAAAGATATGACAACGATGTCGGGGGGTGTCCTGGACCATTCGGCAGATATCGGCGAACGGCTGGTGGATTATGTGTTTCTGAGGGTACTGATTCTCGTTGCCGTGTCAGGCATTTTCGTGATTGCCGCTATTTTCGTTTATAAGCGCTTATAGAATGTGTATGAAAGCAGGTAATTACCATTACCCTCATGATTCGCTTTGCCCGCCGCGTTTCTTAAAGCTGTTCCCCTTAATCAGGAGGTAAACGTATAACAGGACAGGATACCCGGCCATAAATAAAACCAGGTACATTTCGGTGGATTTGTAAAAAATCAGAAGACTGAAAACAATGAAACTGATGCCCAGGAAAAGATGGAATTTCCGAAACAAAACCAGGTAGGACCTGATATCAAATTTTGAACGTTCCTCTTCGCTCATCGTATTGTAGCCAGCCAGAAGATAACGCGCATTTGACTCGGTAAGAATCAGGCCGATAAATACAAAAAACAATCCGGTTCCGATTATTACGTAGATCACTTTTATTTTCGATAAATTAAGGACGTAAAGTAGTTAATATTCTGATATACAACAATATGCTGCCACAAGCCTTACTGGCTTACATCCATTATTTTTCTTTTCTGCTACTAGTGAGCATGCTGGTGGCTGAACTCATTATTTTCCGTCAAAACCTCAGCGGCAGGGACCGGCATCTCCTGCAGCGGGCAGATGCGTTGTACGGACTGGCAGCTATCCTGGTGCTCATTACCGGGTTCATACGTGTTTTCTACCTGGCAAAAGGCAGTTCATATTACTTTCACAATTACCTTTTTCTAACGAAACTGGGATTATTTCTGATTATCGGACTGCTTTCAATTTACCCGACGGTGGTCTTTCTGAAATGGCGGAAACTGGAAGTGAATTCAAGGCTTGAATTATCGGCGGGAGAATATTCCAGAATACAGCGCCTGATCTTAACGGAGGTGATCCTGGCCTTCATTATTCCGTTGCTGGCTGCTATGATGGCCCGCGGAATGGGTTATTACGGGTGACGTTCAATGATCTCCACCTCCTCACCACTGGAGACAATAATGATATCAGTAGTACTAAGAAAGAGTCCGGTATCCACGATCCCGGGTATATGCAGCAACTCATCTTCAAGCATGCTGATATTACTGACATGTCCAATATTGATATCAAGAATGTAGTTCCCTTCATCGGTCAGGAAGGCCTGATCGTCATCCATACGTAACTCGGGCTTCAGGCCTGCATCTTCCAAAATGGTTTTAATCTGTGACGTGGCAAAAGGAATGGTTTCCAGCGGGAGCGGAAAAGCACCAAGGCGGCTCACCTTTTTGCTGTGATCTGCAATTATGATATTTTTCTCCGTATTGTAAGCAATAATCTTTTCCCTGAGCAGTGCTCCGCCGCCACCTTTTATCAGCTGCATGTAGGGATCGAATTCATCCGCCCCGTCTATGGTGATGTCAATGCGTTCCGCGGAATCCAGCGATAAAATAGGAATGTGCAGCTTCCTGGCCAAAGATTCAGACCGAAGCGAGGTAGGGATGCCGAATAACTCAAACCCTTCGGCCACCAGCTTACCAATCTCCCGGATGGCAAAGGCGGCGGTCGACCCGGTCCCGAGACCGACAATCATTCCCTCCTCAATGTATTCGACAGCTGCCCGGGCAGCAGCTGCCTTTTCAAGATCATTACTCATGCCAGTAATTTAGGCAGAGAATATCAATTTGCCTATTCTTCTTTCAGTGCATTCACCGGGTTTACCAGTGCGGCCGCTCTTGACTGAAACCCGACTGTCAGGAGTCCGATCAGCATTGCCGTAATGCCGGCTGCCACAAAAACGAAAATATTGGTTGCCGAAAGCAGGTCGATCCGGTATTCAAATTCTCCAAGCCACGCTGATATAGCGTAATAAGCTATCGGCCAGGCGATCACCATCGCTATGAGGATCAGTATCATGAATTCCCTGGACAACAGCATGATTACTTGCCCGACACTGGAGCCCAGTACTTTGCGGACACCTACCTCTTTCCGGCGCTGATCAGCCATATAGGCAGAAAGACCAAAAAGCCCCATGCAGGCGATGAAGATCGCCAGCCAGGTAAAGCTCACCACCAGGGTCGAAAACTGTTCATCACTCCGGTACATCTGGTCAAATTCTTCATCAAAAAACTGGTACTCAAAAGGAAAATCAGGATAGAATTCCCCCCATAGCGTTTCAGCTGTGCCCATGACATTTTTTACTTCATCCCCTTTAATCCTGAATGACAGGAAACCGGATGGCCCCGGGTTGTACAGCATGATCAGTGGTTCAATGCTGTGTTTCATGCTGGCAAAATGAAAATCCTTTACCACGCCCACGACAGTGCGTTCCTGGTTGTTCCCCATGGTAACTGTTTTACCAACCGGATCATCCCATCCTACCTCCCGCACAAATGCCTCGTTAACGATTACTGAATTGTTCTGATCAGACTCGCTTTCATGATTGAAATTCCTTCCTTCCGCTATATTCATATCCATCATACCAAGATAATTATGGTCAAAAGACATCACACTGACTATCCAGGTCTCACTGTCATCCCCTTCCTGTACAGCTCCTTCCGGAGTCAGTCCTGTCCTGCCAAATGTACTTCCCGGCATATTGTTGGAAATGGCCGCCGACTCAATATCATCGTAGTCCTGAAGACGATCCCTGAATGCAATCATTTGTTCGCCCATCCCGGGATCATTCATCTGGAAAGAAACGATCTGATCCTTGGAGAATCCAAGATCTTTATTTTTGATGTAACTGACCTGGCGGAAAACGAATACAGTGCCTATGATCAATACGATGGAAGCGGTAAACTGCATGATGACCAGGGCTTTCCGGAGACCTATACCTTTGTTACTGGAAGAAAATTTACCGCGCAGGATAACAGCCGTATTAAAACCTGACAGGATAAAAGCCGGATAAATACCCGCCAGCAGCCCTATAACCAGCGCGGAAATAAGAATGTAGCCGATTAATACGGGGTTGGAGGCAAGGTATGCCGGCAAGCCATCAGGCAAGCCCAGGCTTACCAGAGGAGAAACCAGCATGACCAGGATGATGGCGATAAGGGCTGACAAAAGAACCAGCACAATAGATTCGCCGAGGTGCTGGCCGATCAGGTTTCTTCTCGATCCACCCATGACCTTTCTTATTCCTACTTCCTTGGCCCGGGTGGATGATTTTGCCGTCGACAGGTTCATAAAATTGAATGCCGCAATCAGGAGAATGAATACAGCCACCGCAGTCAGTGAATAGACATACACCCGATCTCCCTTGTTTACATGGTAGTAATCAAACAGGATATCGGTCGATCCCAGGTGGATATCGGTCAGCGGCTGCAACTGTGCCACCCAGAATTCCGGCACATCATTAGACCAGGCAAGCTCGCGTAATTGCTGTTCAACACTTTCTTCACTGGCTCGGCTGTCGAGTTCCGCATAGCCGATCATTCCCAGCCCCTGCCAGGACTGCATGTATTGGGTAAACGACGAATCCGCCTCGGTCGGGTACATGGATAGCATGACATCGAATGCCAGGTGACTGTTCTCCCGTACGTCTTCCATAATACCCACGACTTCCCAGTCATCATCATTGATATTTAGTATTTCGTGCAAACCCTGACCAGGCCCGAATATGGTTTGCGCCATGGTTTCCGTCAGGATCAGTTTCCTGGGCTGGTGAAATTCCTGGATGGCTGCCTGCGGAGCAACCCTGAAATCAAACAGATCAAAGAAGTTCCTTTCTACATATTTGGCATCTTCTGAGTAAAAAACCTCGTTGCCGTATTCCATTCGCATTCGACCCTGCTGGGACATACGGGTGGCATTAATGACCTCGCTGATCTCCTCCCGGGCCGCTGCGGGCATACGCGGATTTGTAATAGCCACGTTATTACTGCTGACCCCGAGTGCCTCATCCACCGTGGTAAACCGGAAAAGACGATCCGCTTTTTGGTGAAACCGGTCGTAGCCGGATTCATTGTAGACGTAAATAAGGATGAGAATGAAACTGGCCAGACCTATGGAAAGCCCGGCAATGTTGATAATAGAGGCGCTTCTGTTGCGGAAAAGCCCGCGCAGAGCGACCAGCAGATAGTTGCGCAGCATGTTAGTTGAGTTTAGACCTGCTCAATTCTACGAATAAATTCGTAGTCTGGTTGCATACCTCTACATAAACGGTTGATATATCAATGGGAATGGTTGATACGGGTGAATGGCAATAGCAGCCAGAGGCCATATGGAAGGACGGTGCGAGGGTTCAGTTACAAGGACAATAACTTCGGCAATGCCTGCTGACGGTAAAAAAGATAATCCCTGACCAGTTTCGGGGGCTGATGATGTAATTCCTGATCAGCCAGCCACCTCAGTGTGGCAAGATCAATCAGAAACAGCAGCGCGGCCAGTCCAAGTTCTATGAATTCTCCAAGGCTCATTCTTCCAGAATTTCAATTTCTACCCGCACATTTTTCTTGGCCTGCGAACTGTTTTTATCGTATAGCATGCGGCTTCCGCCCCAGGCTTTGATTTCCATGCGATCCGGATCAATACCCTCCGAAATCAAATAGTCCCTGATCACAGAAGCCCGTTCTCTGGATAACGCACGCGCCGAACCGAAACTATCCTTGTTGCTGTCGGCCAAGGCATAGAAGGGATCATTTTTTGTTCTCCGGATGATCTTACCAGACCTCCGTCCGTTTGTATGGCCGTGAATCCGGATTTTATAATCAGGATTTTCCTGCATCATGGCCAGCAGGCTGTTCACTTCATACTTGGATTCAGGGCGCATTACCGCTGCATCGTTGAAGAAGTAAACATTATACATGGTGGCAATATCTCCTTTGTGATACCGTATCAGGTCCATGAAAATGACGTAGTAATCCGACACCTTGTTCACATTTTCATGATCAAACAACCGGTTATACTCCATTTCCATCTGTTGCTTCCGGTAGCCGAACACCTCGGCGATGGCTGTGATCCTGCCGGTGCCATTTTCCGGGTTTTTCAGCTCAACCACTTCTCCTGAAGCGATGACGTCATTCAATTGCGCCCTTTCCGTGTCCACAATCTGGACTTCCCCCCGGACTTCCTTGTTGTTCCTCGCATTGGAAAGCAGAAAGGCAACATGGGTACCCAGGTTGGTTCTTACATCAAGTTCGCTTATGGAAAGTGGTTCTGTATTCCGTTCTTCGGCCGTTTCGTTCTCCAGAGCAGTGGCAGGCCCACTGGTCTCTTTCTGACTTGTCAGGATAATCTGAGGTTGCTCATCAGATTTGGAAGGCCAATCCTCTTCTTTTTCAGTATTATCGGGAGAATTTTTGGCAAGCTCTACCCTTGTGGCCGGTGCAGGGCATACGAATACCCAGGCATCCGGGTGGATGTCTTTTCTTGCCTCCTTCATTCCAGAAATGGCGTCCCGGTAATTAGCCGTAAAGAGAGAATAAACGTAATATCTGTTTTTTGCAGTGTGAAATCCTGTCTCCGCTTCTTTCGATTTGGCATAATTCGCCGCAAGTTCGCCATGCGGACCATTATAAACGCCAATAACCACGTAGTACCCTTCTTCCATTTCAGATACGGGAAAAGTCTGGCCAAAACTGACCAGACTAACCAAACCAAATAAGAAGGATAAACAAATTAACTTTGTATCCATCACACTTCAACCACAAATTAATCTTCAACTATTTCGATCTCCACACGGACATTTTTATAAGCCTGTGTGTCATGTTTCTTATAGATCATTTTCTTTCCTCCCCAGCCTTTTACCGTCATGCGGTCCGGAGATATACCCTGGTCAATAAGCCAGTCCCGTATCGTTTCAGAACGATATTGCGATAGTTTTTTGGCGCTGCCGAAATCTTCTTCCTGATCCGCCCGCAAGGAGAAATAGTTCTTTTCCTCATCCATATGGATTATTTTTCCACTGGCATTTCCGTTGGTATGCCCGTGAATCCTCACTTCCAGTTTATCATTCTCCTCGAGCATATCCAGCAAACTCATCAGTTCATATTTCGACTCAGGTTTCATAACAGCAGCATCTTTGAAGAAATACACGTTGTACATAATCAGGACATCCCCTTTCTTGAACCTTTCCAGTTCAAAATCGAGAATGATGGAATCCCCAATCACATCAACATAGGCGCTGGTCGTATCATTAACCGGTTCGTCCAGGTCAATAAGATGCTGTACTTCCTTGAAACCAAATATCTGGGTGGATGCCTTGATACGACGTGTGCCGTTATCAGGATCCTTCAGTTCTACAATTTTATGCGATTCTTCGGTGGCAAGTTCCTTGGCACGTTCCGGATCAATCAACTTGATCCGTCCGCGCACTTCCTTCATTGTTTTCTTGTTGATCGTATTGAAATAAAGGTAGTAATAGCCTTCCTTGGCCTCCAGATCGGGGATTTCCTCCGCGGATACCGATTCAGCCGCAGTCTCTTCAACTGCCACCACCTCGGGTGTTTCAGGTATTTCCTGTTCGATTATTTCGTCAGAGTCCGTCTCCGGGGCTAATGAAATTTCCTCCACTGCCTCCACGACGTCTTCCGGATTTTCACCGGTAACTTCCCCCAGGGAACCGGAAAATACCCAGGCGTCCCACAAGTCAGGATGCTCTTCCCGAACCTTGAGAACCTGTTCAACGGCCTCGTCCCAGTCATCAGACATGAAGACATATACGTAATAGAGATTTCGTTCCGGCCTGAGGGCAAATTCAGCCTGCATATTCCTGGTGGAGCTTGCATGCTTTGAAAATCGCTCAGCATTCTTCACATAGGAGAATGCGCCGATAACTACATAATTGGATTTACCCGGAAAAGGGTCTGTCGAACCTTCGCCACCCATTGCGGCAAAGGTTACCAGACAGAACACAGGTAAAAACAGTTTAAAAAATAAACGTGTCATGATCAGGTGTCGTTAAAAAATAAAAAACGAAAAAATTAAAAAATACATCCAGCTGATCGACTGAATGTGAGGGCAATCTATTAACAATGTTACTAATCAGCAAGTTAGGGTAAGGTTTTCGCACTTTTTGCGTCAAAACCAGTCAAATTGATGCTGATTATCAGTAAATAAGGGGTGATCTATGTAAGAATAGCTTAAATAAGATAATGGAACAATTGTGGCTGATTGTTCAGGTATTCATACCTGAATTTCTTTTTTTCCATACGTTCAATCAGCGGTTCGAGGTCTTCATGATGCTTTAATTCGATGCCAATCAGGGCCGGACCCCGTTCACGGCTGTTTTTCTTTGAGTACTCAAAATGGGCAATATCATCCTCTGGGCCGAGTACTTCAATCAGGAATTCACGCAACGCACCTGCGCGCTGGGGGAAATTGACAATAAAATAGTGCTTGAGTCCTTCATGCAGCAGGGAACGTTCCTTGATCTCTGCTGTCCGCGTAATATCATTGTTGCTGCCGCTGACCACGCACGCCACGTTTTTACCCTTGATCTCATCACGGAGCAGATCCAGCGCAGCAATGGCGAGTGCTCCTGCCGGCTCCACCACAATGGCGTCTTCATTATACAGGCGGAGAATCTCGCTGCAAACCCGACCTTCAGGAACCAGGATCACGTCATCCAGGTTTTTCCGGCAAATTTCAAAGGTGAGCTCCCCCACCCGCCTCACAGCGGCGCCATCAACAAATTTGTCAATTTTCTCGAGGGTGACCAGTTTGCCCTGCTCCATTGATTTCTTCATGGCAGGCGCCCCGGACGGTTCCACACCTATAATTCGTGTGGCTGGTGAAATGGCTTTCATATAGGTGGATACCCCGGCAGATAACCCGCCGCCTCCCACCGGAAGAATCAGATAATCCAGAGGCTGGTCCAAATCTTCCAAAATTTCTTTCCCGACGGTCCCCTGGCCGGCCATGATATCCGGATCATCAAATGGGTGAATAAATTCGGCCTTTTTTTCCTCCTGGTACTTCAGGGCTTCGGTGTAGGCATCATCAAAGGTGTCGCCGATCAGGCGCACCTCCACCTGGTCCTGTCCGAACATCTTCACCTGTTTTACTTTCTGATCAGGAGTAGGCACCGGCATGAATATGGTCCCGTGCACATTCATCATGGAACAGGCCATGGCCACGCCCTGGGCATGATTGCCTGCGCTTGCACAGACCACACCACGGCGCAGCTGTTCCCTGGACAGCCGCGCCATTTTGTGATAGGCGCCCCGTATCTTATAAGACCGGACCACCTGCAGGTCTTCGCGCTTCAACAGGATATTCGCCCCATAGGTACGGCTCAGCCGGTGATTATTCATCAAAGGCGTGCGGTGAATAACTCCCTTCAGCACTTCCGCCGCCGAATCAATTAACCCTGGGTCAAGTATGTCTGTGTATTGCGCGGTATTCATAATTTAACTGTTTTCCGGACGCAACTGGCGTACAGCAGAACCTGCCTGCCACATTTCCGAGTCACGTAATTCCTTTAGTTCAACCTCGAGTTTCTCCCGGTAATCCGACTGACTGTTTGAATCAATCGATTTTTGTGCTTCATTCCCTTTGGCTACCTCCTGGTATAATTCCTCAAAAACAGGCTTGGAGGCATCCTTGAATTTTTTCCACCAGTCCAGGGCGCCACGCTGGGCGGTAGTCGAACAGTTGGCGTACATCCAGTCCATTCCATTCTCCGCCACCAGGGGCATAAGGGACTGGGTCAGCTCTTCCACTGTTTCATTAAATGCCTCTGAAGGTGTATGTCCATTGGCACGGAGCACTTCGTATTGTGCAGCAAATATTCCCTGGATCGCTCCCATCAGGGTACCGCGTTCACCGGTAAGGTCGCTGTATACTTCACGCTTGAAGGTCGTTTCGAACAAATAGCCTGAACCCACGCCTATCCCCAGTGCAACCACCCGCTCATAGGCGCGTCCGGTTGCATCCTGATAGATCGCATAACTTGAATTAAGTCCGCGGCCTTCCAGGAACATCCTTCTCAGCGAAGTACCCGATCCCTTGGGCGCGACCAGGATTACATCTACGTCTTCCGGCGGAACAATGCCGGTCCGCTCGTGATAGGTTACGGCAAAACCATGTGAAAAATAGAGTGCCTTGCCGGCAGTCAGGTGCTTTTTGACGGTGGGCCAAAGTGTGATCTGTCCTGCATCGGAAAGGAGGTATTGTATAATTGTCCCGCGATCGCAGGCTTCCTCGATCTCAAACAGAGTTTTGCCCGGTTCCCAGCCATCAGCAACGGCCTTATCCCAGGTTTTGGAGTTCTTGCGCTGGCCGACAATGACATTGAATCCATTATCTTTCAGGTTAAGTGCCTGACCAGGGCCCTGCACACCATAGCCTATAACCGCGATTGTTTCGTCTTTTAATACCTCCCTTGCTTTTTCAAGGGGAAATTCTTCTCGTGTAACTACATCTTCGGTGACTCCACCAAAATTAATTTTTGCCATTTCGTATTGTTGATTTTTGTTTAGTACTCTATTGATTCTTTCCGGCTTCCACGCGGGCCTGGAGCTCTGTTTCCATTTCATCCAGGTATTCGCTAAGCTCTTTCATTCTCTTTGCCACAGAAACCCGTCCTGAGCGGACGAATTCCAGGACCCCGAAAGGCTGGAGTTCTTCCAGCAGGGCCTGTGTTTCATGCTTGTGACCCGTTTTCTCAATTACGAGGTATTCACTGTCCAGGCTCAGCATTCTGGCGTGATTATCCCGGATCAGTTTTTCAAGATTGTGTTGTCCGTCAAGGAATTTCGTCGAAACCTTATACAACGCTATTTCCTGGTGAATGATCTCTTCTTCCCGGTAGTAAAAGGCTTTGAGTGCCTCTACCTGTTTTTCAATCTGCTGGACGATCCGCTGCACCACGTCTTCCGTGGTCTTCACCACCAGGGTATAGCGATGAACGCCCCTGACTTCTGATTCGGATACCGTTATACTTTCTATATTCACGTGTCTCCGGGTAAAAATCAGCGTAATCCGCGTAAGCAGACCTATAAAATTCTCCGTAAAAACTGCGACAGTATATTTATGTGTCTTCATATTAGCTCAGTCTGATTTCCGATACCGCCGCTCCGGTCGGTACCATTGGAAAAACATTGTCTTCTTTCTCCACCATGACTTCCAGTAAGTAGGGTCCCTCGGATTCCAGCATTTTACTGATCGCCGCATCCACATCTCCCCGCTCACTTACACGAGCGGAAGGGATATGAAACGCTTCACCCAGCTTGACAAAATCAGGGTTTTCCATTTCAGTAAAGGAATATCTCCGGTCAAAGAATAATTGCTGCCATTGCCTTACCATTCCCAGGAAGTTATTATTGAGAATGACAATCTTCACCGCGGCATGTGTCTGGCGAATGGTGGCAAGTTCCTGCATATTCATCTGAAACCCCCCATCGCCGATCACCGCCACCACTTCCCGGTCCGGTACTCCAAGTTTGGCCCCCAGCGAAGCCGGCAGGGCAAAACCCATGGTTCCCAGACCGCCGGAGGTTACATTGCTCCGGGTCTTGTTGAACCCGAAGTACCTGGAAGCTGCCATCTGGTGCTGTCCGACATCGGTAACAAGTATGGCTTCCCCTTTTGTTTTTTCGGAAACCCGCCGGATGATTTCAGGCATGGTCAGCCCTTCCTTTTCAGGAAACAGTTCTTCCTGGCTTACTTTTTCTTCCTCAATGGCCCGAAGTGCCAGAAATTCGCCGATCCATTCTTCGTGGTTATTCTCATTTACCAGGGGAAGCAGGTCTTCCAGTACCTCACGGGCATCTCCGATTACGGGTACATCTGCAGCGATGTTCTTATTTACCTCCGCCTGATCAATTTCAATATGAATGATTTTTGCCTGCCGCGCATACCGGTTCACATCCCCGGTAACACGGTCGTCAAACCTCATTCCCACCGCAATCAGGACATCGCATTCATTGGTCTTAATGTTCGGCGCATAATTCCCGTGCATGCCCAGCATACCCATATTCAGCGGATGATCCGTCGGCATGGCGGAAAGCCCCATCAGTGTCCAGGCAAACGGAATTCCCGATTTTTCCACGAGCTCCTTCAATTCATTCTCCGCTCCTGACAGAATTATTCCCTGGCCAACAAGCAAAAATGGCTTTTTCGCATTGTTGATAAGTTCGGCTGCCTTCTTGATCGCATGCTGCGCCGGAGCCGGACAGGGATTATAGCTTCTTAACTGGGTACAGTGGGTGTACGTATATTCCAGGTCACCAAACTGGGCGTCCTTGGTAATATCAATCAATACCGGGCCAGGTCTGCCCGACTTTGCTATATAAAATGCCTTAGCCATAGCGGCAGGAATGTCTTTGGCCCTGGTCACCTGGATGTTCCATTTCGAGACCGGCATGGACACACCCACCACGTCCGTTTCCTGGAATGCATCTGTTCCGAGCAGGTGGGAGGCTACCTGTCCCGTAATACAGACAACAGGGGTCGAATCAATCATGGCGTCGGCCAGGCCTGTGATTAGATTGGTCGCACCCGGACCGGACGTGGCCAGGCATACACCTACCCTGCCGGAAGTGCGCGCATATCCCTGGGCAGCATGGACAGCTCCCTGCTCATGCCTGACAAGTACATGATGGATCTGATCTGTAAAATCGAACAGAGAATCATAGACCGGCATGATCGCACCTCCGGGATAACCGAAGATCGTATCCACGCCTTCCGCCAGAAGTGACTGGATCACAGCCTCGGCTCCTTTCATTGTCACCGCTTTATTCTCCTTTATTAATGATTTTTTTGTCAGTGTGTCCATATTAACTATCCGTTATGCAACCCCGGGAAGCCGAAGCCACGCATTTGCTGTATTTATAGAGATATCCTGATTTCTTCTTTAAAGGAGGTGCTTCCCAGGACGATTTTCGTTTTTCCATTTCATCGTCAGTGATCAGCACCTCGATAGTATTTTCACGGGCGTCAATGCGGATTTTATCCCCGTCGCGGACCAGGGCGATGGGCCCTCCTTCCTGTGCCTCCGGTGTTATGTGGCCGACAACAAACCCGTGTGTACCCCCCGAGAATCGTCCGTCGGTGATCAGCGCCACTTCCTTACCAAGTCCGGCCCCCATAATGGCTGCCGTTGGTTTCAGCATTTCAGGCATCCCAGGACCTCCCTTCGGTCCCTCGTACCTGATCACTACTACATCCCCGGCCTTTACTTCGCCGGCAATCAGCCTGTCATTTGCTTCAAATTCACTGTCAAACACCCTGGCCGTTCCCTCAAATAATTCACCTTCCTTACCCGTGATCTTGGCCACCGCACCTTCCGGCGCAAGATTGCCATGAAGGATCCGGATATGACCGGTTGCCTTCAGGGGTTCATCCATAGGATGTATAATTTTCTGTGATTCCTCCAGTCCCGGCAAATCTTCCAGGTTTTCACCCAGTGTTTTGCCCGTAACTGTCATACATTCTCCTTCCAGAAGTCCTTCCTGCAGCATCATCTTCATCACCGCCGGCACACCTCCCACTTCATGCAGGTCCTCCATCAGGTATTTCCCGCTTGGTTTAAGGTCGGCAAGGTACGGGGTTGAAGCAGCGATCCGCTGAAAATCATGCAATGTCACATCAATCTCAAATGCATGGGCGATAGCGAGCAAGTGAAGGACCGCATTGGTCGAGCCGCCCAGAACTGTCACCAGCCGGATTGCATTCTCAAACGAAGTTTTGGTCACCATGTCCCTGGGCTTCAGGTCCATTTCCAGCAACCTTCGCATCGCTTTCCCGGCAGCTACACATTCCTTGTTTTTCCGGTCATTCACGGCCGGGTTGGATGAACTGTAGGGCAGGCTGATGCCAAGTGCCTCCAGCGCCGATGCCATCGTATTGGCGGTATACATACCCCCGCAGGCGCCTGCTCCCGGACACGCATTCTGTACCACGCCATGAAAATCTTCCGCACTGATGGTTCCGGCCATTTTCTTACCAAGCGCCTCAAAGGCAGAGACCACATCCAGGCGTTCTTTCTTATAACAGCCGGGCGCGATGGTCCCTCCGTAAATGAGAATGGACGGCCGGTTAAGCCTTCCAAGTGCCATCATGGCCCCGGGCATATTCTTATCACAACCTACTACCGCGACCACCCCGTCGTACGACTGGGCCGACACAACAGTTTCAATGGAATCGGCAATGATATCACGGGAAGGAAGCGAATACCGCATTCCCGGTGTACCCATGGAGATCCCGTCACTGACCCCAATGGTGTTAAAAATCAAACCGATCAGGTCTTCAGACAGAGTGCCCTCCTTGACCAGTGCAGCCAGGTCATTGAGGTGCATATTACAGGGGTTACCCTCATAGCCGGTACTTACAATGCCCACCTGAGGCTTTTTCAGGTCCTCGTCTGACAATCCGATCGCATGCAGCATCGCCTGGGCGGCGGGCTGTGTCGGATCCTGGGTTACCGTTCTGCTGTATTTATTAAGCATAGAGTTATACGATCGTTAATCCCTGGTATTCGTTATACTGAACTTTCTGACGGTACATTAGGTAGATGTTGTACCCGGCCGAATTTTCCCATTCTCCCGGCAGCTTTTCACCATTTACACTGGCGATAGGGGCGATTTCCACAGCCGTTCCGCAAAAGAAGGCATGATCTGCCTGGTAAACTTCGTCGATCGTAAAGAATTTTTCCACGACACGGATGCCCAGTTCGTGCGCCAGTTCCATAACCGTGCGTCGGGTAATTCCCGGGAGAATATGGCCTGCCGGCGGAGTATAAAGGATATCGTCCTTTTCAAAAAAGAAATTGGCTCCCGGGCCTTCGGCAACATGGCCATTCATATCCAGCAGCAACGCCTCATCATATCCCAGCTTCCGGGCCTCGGTGGTGGCCAGAATGGAATTGGTATAATGCCCGGTGATCTTCGCATCGATGATCGTCGATTTCGGGTTGGGACGCTCCCAGGAAGAGACCATGACATTCAATGGCTTTGATCCCAGGTATTTTGCCCATTTCCACGCACCCATGAATATATGACAATCATCCGCCGGCGCCAGGTACATGTTTTCCCCTGAATAAATCAGTGGCCTGATGTAGGCATTGTGCATATTATTGTGATCCAGAAGCTGGTAGGCAATCTGGACAAGCTCCTCGGATGTGTAAGGAATCCGTAGGTGGATGCGGGATGCTGAATAGAGCAGCCGGTCAAAATGGTCCTTGGCTTTGAAAATATTGCAGCCATTCTCATTTTCATAAGCGCGCATTCCTTCGAAGACTCCGTTCCCGTAGTGGAGGGTCTGGTTAAAATCACCGGTCATGGCGTCCGCGCCTTTTATCCAGCGACCGTCTTTGAAGACTGTTGAATTTGCATCGTAATACATTCTTTGTTTCATTTTAATAACAAAAAAGCGCCATCCTGTGGGGATGGCGCTCAGATATTTTAATAACCTGTTACATTCACCGATCCCCTTTTGCGGCACGAATGACGCTAATAATGACCAGTGATATGATGACCAGGTTTTTCATGTCTTGTTGATCTTATAAAGGTAACAAAATAATAATCTGAAGCGCAAAGGATTTTCATAATTATTCTGCCACTTCTTTCATTTCCAATACTTTACCAGCCACATAGTCCCCTACTTCGCGGGTGCTCAACGGACTGTCGGCATTCAGGTCTTCTGTCACCGACCCTTCTTCCAGTGCCGAAGCGACCGCATCCCGGATGGCCTTGCTTTCCTCAATGGCACCGAAGGCATATTCCAGCAGCATGGCAGCCGACAGGATCGCCCCCATAGGGTTGGCTGTATTCTTACCTGCTGCCTGCGGATACGACCCGTGAATGGGTTCAAACAGGGCAAATTCATCGCCTGTACTTGCCGAAGGCAACAGGCCCAGCGAACCCGCAATCACCGACGCTTCGTCGGTAATGATATCTCCAAACATATTTTCAGTAAGGACTACATCAAAGAAGGTGGGCTGGAGAATGATCTTCATGGCCGCATTATCAACAAACATGTAATCCAGCGTGATGTCCGGATATTCTTCACCAACCCGGACGACCTCTTCCCTCCATAACCGCGAGGTGGCCAGAACATTGGCCTTGTCAACCAGTGTCACATGTTTTCTGCGCTTCCCGGCAGCCTGAAATGCTTTATGGGCGATCCGCCGGATCTCCTCCCGCGAATACACGCAACTATCAAAAGCCGTATTACCATTCTCAGTACGTCCGCGGGGTTCTCCGAAATAAATTCCACCGGTCAGTTCCCGGAAAACCACGAAATCCGTACCACTGATCACATTATTCTTAAGTGGCGAACGGTCTTCCAGTGCCTCATAGCTCATGACAGGCCTGATATTCGCATAAAGTCCCAGGGTACTGCGCATCCGCAACAGTCCCTGCTCAGGGCGAACTTTCGCCGACGGATCATTATCGTATTTGGGATCCCCTATCGCTCCGAACAGAATAGCATCCGCCTCGCGGCAGGTACGTTCCGTTTTCCCGGGAAAGGGATCTCCGGTGGCATCAATGGCGGCGGCACCAACCAACGCCTCCTTATATATAAAGGAGTGTCCAAACCTGCGAGCTACCGCATCCATGACTTTTCTCGCCTCCGCGATCACTTCCGGACCAATTCCGTCACCTGCCAGTATGGCTATTGTTTTGTTCATATAGTTCGTTCTTTTTCAAAAGACTCGATCTCGTCCTTCTTGCTGATTAAAAAATCTATGTCATCATATCCGTTCTGCAGGCAATACTTTTTGTAGGCATTGATCTCAAAAGATTCGGACACGCCGGCGGATGGTATGGAAATTTCCTCTTCCTCCAGGTTGACAGTTACCTCCGTTTCCGGATCCTTCCCGATAGCATCAAACAGCTGCTGCAGAAACTCTTCGCTCACCTGTACCGGCAGCAACCCGTTATTCAGTGCGTTATTCTTAAAAATATCCGCAAAGAAGCTGGAAACAACCACCCGGAAGCCATAATCACTAATTGCCCACGCCGCATGTTCACGGCTGCTTCCGCAACCGAAATTTCTGCCCGCGACCAGCACCTGCCCCTGATAGGTCGGGTCGTTCAGAACAAAATCGCTTTTTGGCTCGCCATTTTCGTCAAACCGCCAGTCACAAAACAGGTTATCTCCGAATCCTTCCCGGGTAGTTGCTTTCAGGAAGCGCGCCGGAATGATCTGGTCGGTATCCACGTCCTGAAAAGGCATAGGTACACAGGTTGATGTTAGTGTCTTGAATTTCTCCATTAGTTAAGCATTGTTCTGACATCTGTAATTTCACCGGTCAGTGCAGCCGCGGCCGCGGTAAGCGGACTGGCCAGCATGGTTCGTGCCCCGGGTCCCTGGCGGCCTTCAAAATTCCGGTTCGACGTAGAAACGCAATATTTTCCCTTCGGCACTTTGTCTTCATTCATTCCGAGGCACGCGGAACAACCCGGCTGTCTTAATTCAAACCCCGCTTCACCCAGGATTTTATCCAGTCCTTCTTCCCTCGCCTGTGCTTCCACCTGGCGGGATCCGGGAATAATCAGTGCATGCACATGATCTGCCTTCTTCTTACCCCTTACAAGGTCTGCCACCATCCGCAGGTCTTCAATCCTTGAATTGGTACAGCTGCCGATAAATACATAGTCGATCTTGTGGCCAAGCAGATTTTTACCGCCTTCCAGCCCCATATATGCCAGTGATTTGGTGAGCATGGCGTCTTCTTTCCCGTTGACCGCTGGCACCGGACGCGTAACACCCACACCCATACCCGGGTTGGTCCCGTACGTGATCATCGGCTCAATATCTTCTGCATCAAATGCGTAGGAGGTATCGAATTCCGCACCCTCGTCGGTTTTCAGTGTTTGCCAGTAGGCCAGTTGCCTTTCCCATTCCTCTCCTTCCGGGGCAAATTCACGGCCCTTGATATAAGCGAATGTCGTCTCATCAGGGGCGATCATTCCTCCGCGGGCGCCCATTTCAATGGACATGTTGCAGATCGTCATTCTCGCTTCCATCGACAGGGACTCAATGGTCGATCCGCAGAATTCAACAAAATGACCGGTGCAGCCGCTGGTGGTTAATTTTGAAATAATATAAAGCACAATATCCTTGGACAACACGCCATTTTTAAGCGGACCGTTCACTTCGATTTTCATGCTTTTTGGTTTTTTCTGGAGAATGCATTGGGTGGCGAGTACCTGCTCCACCTCGCTGGTGCCAATGCCAAATGCAATGTTTCCAAAAGCCCCGTGTGTAGACGTATGACTATCGCCGCATACGATCGTCATTCCCGGACGGGTAATGCCCAGTTCAGGTCCTATAACATGTACAATCCCCTGGTAAGGATGACCAAGACCATATAATTCAATACCAAATTCCTCGCAATTTTTTGTGAGCGTTTCCACCTGATGCCGGGACAAAGCATCCTTTATCGGCAGGTGCTGATTGATGGTGGGAACATTGTGATCTGCGGTGGCGACTGTTTGCTCCGGCCTGAAAACGCCGATGCCACGGCTCCTCAAACCAGCAAACGCCTGCGGACTGGTCACTTCATGAATAAAATGACGGTCAATATAAAGTGCCTGCGGTCCATTCTCAATGTCATGAACCACATGGCTGTCCCAGATTTTATCAAATAATGTTTTTTGTTTCATTTACGCTTTGATGAGATGAGGCATGTCCTCCATCATTTGTTTTAAATGTTTATCTTCCACGACCGTTACGCTGTCTGCAATTTCCAGGAAAGCCTGGTAAGCCTCTTCAAGTCCCTCTTTGTCCGGACGAAATCCCAGCTGGCTGAGGCGGAAATTCAGCGCGGCCCTTCCGCTGCGGGCAGTCAGGATAATCGATGATTTATTGACACCCACCTCTGCCGGATCGATTATCTCATAGTTATCCCGGTTCTTGATAACCCCATCCTGATGGATTCCTGATGAGTGAGAGAATGCATTGCTGCCCACAATCGCCTTGTTGGGTTGCACGGGCATATTCATGGTTTCCGAGATTAGACGGCTGATAGGAAATAATTCACTGGTCCTGATGCGGGTTTCATAATCCAGCCAGCGGTGTTTTTTCAGGATCATCACGACCTCTTCCAGCGATGTATTGCCGGCGCGTTCCCCGATTCCGTTGATTGTACATTCCACCTGGCGGGCACCATTTTGAATAGCCGCGATGCTGTTGGCGGTGGAGAGACCAAGGTCGTTATGGCAATGTGTTGAAATGATCACATTCTCAATACCCTCTACATTATCCACCAGGTATTTTATTTTTTGTCCGTATTCCTCCGGAAGACAATACCCGGTGGTATCCGGAATATTTACAACAGTTGCCCCTGCACTGACAGCCTCCTGGATGACCTGTGCAAGAAATGCATTATCAGTCCGACCGGCATCCTCTGCATAGAACTCAACATCATCAACGAAATTCCGGGCATATGAAACACATCGGTGGGTGCGCTCGAGGATAACCTCCCGGGTAGTACGAAGTTTTGTAAATACATGCTGATCCGAAGTGCCAATCCCCGTGTGAATGCGGGGCCTTGCTGCATTTTTAATCGCCTCAGCGGCCACCTCTATATCTTTATCCACTGCGCGTGACAAGGCACATACGGATGATTCCTTAATCGTTTCTGCTACGGCTTTTACTGCATTAAAATCACCCGGGCTGGAAATGGGAAATCCGGCTTCGATTATATCAACGCCCAGATCTTCGAGTGCAACAGCCAGTTTAAGCTTCTGATCTTTGGTTAATCCGCAACCCGGTACCTGTTCTCCATCTCTAAGTGTAGTGTCAAAAATGTATACTCTGTTGTCCATAGCATGTTAGTTATTCTGACAAAGGTGTTATTGTTACACACCTTATAAAAACCTAAAAGTTGATTTAAAACGACTTCTGAGTGCGATTGATTTGTTAAAAAAATGCTAATATTGTGTATAAAGTGGGATTTTTAAATTTTATTCTACGATGTCCAAGCGAAATTCTGAAGCCCTTTTCCGGCTTATTAAGTCCATGAAACCTTCGGAAAAAAGGTATTTCCGATTACGTTTTCAGGAGGATGCGTCCGGGCTGAAATATTTGCAGTTGTTTGACTACATGGATCAGCAGGATGAAGCGGACGATCAGGCGATTCTTTCTGACCTGCCGCGGATTGCCCGCGGACAACTGTCAAACCTGAAATCGCACCTGTATACCAGGCTGATGCAATGCCTGAGGCAGTATAGTCAGCCTTCGGTTTCTGACATACAAATACGCGAAATGATCGACCATGCACAGATTCTTTACAACCGCAGTCTTTACGACCAATGTGCCGATATGCTCCTGAAGGCGCAGCGTAAAGCAGCCAAAACCGATAACCTGGAATTACAGCTGGAGATTTTGAAATGGAAGAAAAACGTACTTACCCAGACCGTCGGACCAGGTAATGAGCAACGGGTAAATGGCCTGATCCAGGACGTACGTGAAGTAAATGAACGGATCAACATGATCAATAAATTCACTAACCTGGGAGTTAAGTTGAATTCCATGTTCTTCCGGACAGGTTTCATCAGTAACCAGGAAGAATTCGACCGCATCAGAAAAATTTACCGGGACGGCATGCCTGAATATGTTGAGGACAAGCTGTCACTAAATGAAAAACTGAGCCTGTACCAGGTAGAGGCCGGATACTTTCATTATATCCAGGATTTCAATGCAGGGCTGGAAAGTGCCACCAAATGGGTCGCGCTTTTTGATGAATTCCCCGACCTCCGGTATTCCCGGACTGATACTTACCTGACGGCGATTAACAGTATGATGATCGCGCAAAACAAGCTGTACCTGTACAATGCATTTGTGGAAAACACCCGGAGGCTCCGCGAGATTCGGCATTACCCTTCGAGCGTGATCAACGATAATATCCGCATGCGCCTGTTTAAGTATACGTATGTTCATGAATTCAACAGGATTTTCATGCTGGGAGATTTTGCCCACGGGGTTTCCTTAATGAAAAAAATCGAGCATCAGATGGAAGAATTCATCCGCTTCCTGGATGGCCACAGCCGACTGATCCTTTATTACAAGGTAGCCTGCCTGTATTTTGGTGACCAGAAATACGGCCTTGCCATCCAGTGGCTGAACCGCATCCTGAATTCAGACGCGGTGGACATACGCGAAGATATTCACTCCTTCGCGCGTATTCTTAACCTGATCAGCCACTATGAACTCGGCAACATGGATGTGATCGACTATTATATAAGGAGTACCTACCGGTTTTTGCTTCGCAAGGACGACCTGAAACAGTTCCAGCGCTCCATCCTTGACTTTCTGAAAAGTATGAACAGCTCTGTTTCTGAAGCGGAGCTGATCCAGGCCTTCCGCTCGCTCCGCGATAAGCTTATCCTCTTACGGGAGAATCCCTACGAAAAGAGGGCGTTTATTTATTTCGATATCATTTCGTGGCTGGAGTCCAAGATCCAGAGCCGTCCGGTAGCGGAAGTAATCAGCAGCAAAGCGGAATATATCATTCATGAACATGTGGAATTGTAACTTTTGTTAACTATCGTTCTGTCCCGATATGTATCTTTGAAACAAAAGAGCTTTATCGTGAAAAAATTCCTGTTACTCATTCTCCTTTTTTCAGCATTCGGGTGCAGCAAGCCCGGGGACAATAATGAAACGCCCGGCAATGCGGTCAATCCGCATGTTCAGTCACTTCATGAAGAGGTAATGAAATACCATGATGAAGTAATGCCCCATCTGGGCGAAGTGATCAGCCTCAAAGGCGAACTTGAAACCGCCGCCGATACCCTCAGTGAAGAACTTGCAAGGCAGTCTCTATCGGCAGCCGAACAGTTGGGTGTGGCCGAAGAAGGAATGATGGGCTGGATGCGGCAGTTTGACAATCAGCTTTCCGCAGAAGATACCACCATGGCCATCAGGTATTATGAAGACCAGCTGATGAAGGTTAAAGAAATGAGCGAACAGTTTGCCGGCGCACTCCGGGAAGGCCGTGAACTAAAATCAGAATTGTCCGGAGAATAGTAAGCACAAGCAGCCTGCACCCCTACCTCTTCCCATATCATACCTCCCCCGGTCCGGGGGACTAAATCCCTGTACCATTAAGACAGCATTATGCACCAATATCGCTTTCCAAAAATGCGCCAAATAATCTTTTTGCATAAAATTTATATTTAATTGCATTTTACCACATGCATCTACGGTATTTTGCAAAAAATATTTAATGAACACTCAAACCCCTGATAAAATTAAATAATCATAATTGACTAGGTTAAAAAATAGGGCTTATTGAAGATAATTCAATGCAATCGTTAGCAGTTTGCCTAAAAAACACCCCTATCCTTAACATTTTTACAACTTTTTGGTGATTTAAGGGTAAAATTTTACCCTCGACAGTTTTTATTTAATCAAAATTCACTCTTTATTTGGATTGCTTTTAGCAAATAATCTTCTGACGTAAACCACTAAATCAAAATTTAATTATGAAAGAACTGTTTACCTATATTGGTGACTTTGGTATCTCCACGATCTTGGCTGACGCAAGCTCGGCACTATCCCAGGAAGGGGTGGCTCAGGCTGTTTCAGAAGGGGCAACCGCACTCTTCACAGCCAACAACGTATGGATGATGCTTGCCACAGCACTGGTGTTCATTATGCACCTCGGATTCGCGGGGGTGGAAGCGGGATTTACCCAATCCAAGAACACCGTGAACATTCTCTTTAAGAATACAGTAACCCCTGTATTCGGAATTCTCACCTATTACCTCATTGGTTTTGCCCTCATGTATCCAGGATTTGATGAGCCTGGTTGGTTCGGATTTGCCGAAGGTGGCTTTGCCCTCTCATTCCCTGAAAACGGTAACTCTATAGAATATGTCGGCGGTGGGTACACCTACTGGACAGATTTCCTGTTCCAGGCGATGTTTGCCGCCACAGCAGCTACCATTGTATCCGGAGCGGTTGCAGAACGTATTAAAATTTCCGCCTATCTGATTTTCACCCTGCTCTTCGTGGGGATTGTTTATCCGATCATCGGAAGCTGGAAATGGGGCCTCGGCGCGTTAGACGCTGCCGGATTCTATGATTTTGCCGGATCGACACTCGTTCACTCAGTCGGTGGATGGGGTGCCCTCGCCGGTATCATCATCATCGGACCGCGAATCGGAAAATACGTGAATGGTAAGGTAATTGACAAGCCCGGATCCAGCGTTCCACTGGCTGTAATCGGCGTTTTTCTCCTCTGGCTCGGCTGGTTCGGATTTAACGGCGGTTCTGTCTTAAGTGCAGATCCCGGACTTGTATCTTTTGTCCTGGTGACCACCTGTCTTGCCGCCTGTGCGGGGGCTATCGGTGGTATGGTTACCGGATATGCTGTCTTTAAACGCCTGGACCTGGGGATGGTGCTCAACGGTATTCTTGCTGGACTGGTTGGTATAACTGCAGGAGCCGATGTCATCAGCCCCGGTTGGGCGATTTTTGTAGGCCTCGTAGCGGGCGTGCTCGTAGTGCTTTCGGCGGTAACGCTGGACAAATTTAAGCTGGATGATTGTGTGGGTGCTGTATCTGTA
>JAUILA010000003.1 GCA_030432655.1 Bacteroidia bacterium | reverse complement strand
TTCTTCCTCAAAAATATCTTTGCCTGATAGGAGGTAAAGGACAGGAATTTTATATTGTTCGAGTAATAGTAATCTATGGGGAACTAAACATAGAATACTATACGCTTACCCTCGAAGGATAAACTCGAATAAGATATATACGATTTATCGAGATTAGTTGCTTTGGAATCTATCAAAAAAATTATGATATAAGAAGGCTAATATTTTATGATTATTAAAGATTACCAAAAAATAGAATACTGAATGTTAGAGCATATACATGGAGCTAAATGGTGGAAGTTTGATTTTCATAATCATTCACCGAAATCAAACGACTATGGTAGAGGTCATAATCTAGAAACGAAAATTTCATGTAGGGAATGGATATTGGAATATATGAAAAATGAAATTGACTGTGTAGTGGTGACCGACCATAATACAGGGGCATGGATAGATGATGTTAAAAGGGCCTATTCGGAAATGAAGGAAGAACAATCAGATGATTTTCGAGATTTATATATTTTCCCAGGTGTTGAAATTTCAGTAAATCAAGGAATTCATTTGTTAGCGATTCTTGATTTAGATGCATCTGGTGAAAATATTTCTGCTTTACTAGGTGACTGTGGATATCGTGGAACCTATGGTGATAGTGATGGTGTGACAGACATAACACTTGAATTAGCGATTGAAAAAATTGTGAAATTAGGTGGAGTAGCGATTCCAGCTCATGTAGATAAAGGAGCTGGTTTATTTGATAAATGTTCAGGTAATACACTTAAGCAGGTTCTCAATTCAAATCGAGATAATTTGCTGGCGATAGAATTAATAGAAAGTGCATATGAGCTTCCGGAAATTTATAAACAGGCAAAATTATCTTTGGCCAAAGTAGTTGGTTCTGATAGCCATACAAGAGGTGAAATAGGAGCAAACTATACATGGGTAAAAATGAGCTATCCATCTTTAGATGCCTTAAAGCTTGCTTTACATGATGGTGAAGATGGTATTATCAGGAAGGATCAGGCCTCCGGAAACCCTAACATAATAAACAACAGATATTTTATTAAGTCGATTTCAGTATCAAATGGATATAAATCGGGAAATGGTAATCCTATGCATGCAGAATTCAGTCCTTGGCTCACTTCAGTGATCGGAGGCAGAGGTTCTGGAAAATCTACGGTTATAAATTATTTAAGAATTGCCTTCAATAGGATTGATGAAATGCCGGAAGAGGTTCAGGATGAGTTTAATAAATTTAATCAAATTGGTAAGAAAAACATCCCAGGTATGTTGAGGGATAATACGATTATAATTGTTGAGGTCCTAAAGGATGGGCAATTGCAAAAGATAAAATGGGAAAATAAAATTCATAGTTTGCGAAATTGGAATTATGATATAGGAGAATGGAATGAAGAAAGTGTTGTAACAAACATTAGTGAGCTATTTCCAATTCAGATTTTCAACCAAAAGGAACTGTATGCATTAACGCGTGACCCTTCAAAACTAATCGAATTAATAGATTCGCAATTCGATAAACAGACTTGGATTGAAGAAAGGAACAGTTTAATGAAGAGGTGGCTTTCTGATAGAGCTTCTGCTAGAGAATTAAGAAACGCAATTTCAGAAGAAAGGAATTTAAAAGCCCAACTCGAAGCAACAAATAATAAAATTAGACTTTACGAGAGTTCTGAATACAAAGAAACACTTGATAAATTTAATAATTTAAATGACACACATAAATTTTTCAATGACACACAAAAGTCAGTTTCTGCCTGGTTGAGTGAATTAGAAGAAACACAAGAACATATACCCACTATCCAAGTCCCAGAGAACAATTCGGAGGTTATAGTTAATGAATCAGCTGAATTTGTTCAGAAAATGGAAGATGCTTTGAATTTTGCCAATTCAAAAATTTCAGAGGCCTTATTAATGCTTAAACCATTCAAGGAGAATTTACTAGAACAAATTTACGCTCTGCCCTGGTATAAGGAGTATGAGACAGCAAAAGATGTCTACAATTCCATATTAGATCAAATTAAGGAGCTGGGTAGTGAATCGTATGAAGTCTTAATACAACGAAGGAATGTTTTAAATGATAAATTGGCTTTGATTGTCTCTCAAAAACAGAGATTGGAGGATATTAAAATTAGCTTGGGAGAGACATATAATTCGATTATTGAACACGAAAAACAACTCAGAGTAAAACGGAGAGAGATCATAGAAAGATGGAAAGAAATTGATACCTCTGAAAACCCGTTTTTGATAATTGAGTTGCAATCTATGGCAGATGCGGAGCAAGGGAATTTCAGTTTTAGAAAACTACTTCGAAAAGAGGGAAACGAATATTCTGGATATATCTACGACTCTGATGATGAAAGTGAGTTAAGTAAAGGACTAATTGCCAACATTATTGACGAACCAGAAATAACTCGTTGGGAAAAAAGACAAGTAGAAGTAAACAGATTTGTTGATGCTACGGAATCTGAACCAAATGGTCTTGACATCAGATTAGCTAGACACATAGACTGGCTAAGACAGAATACCCCTGAAGACTTAGATCGTTTGATCGTTTGGGTTCCCGAGGATAAGCTTGTCCTGAAATTCAAAAAACAAGGAAAGGAAGAGGATATCCAAACCGGCTCCGCTGGCGAACGTGCCGCAGGAATGCTCGGGCTTCTACTTGCATTAAACGACATTCCTTTAATCATAGATCAACCGGAAGATGATCTTGATACAAGATTAATTTCAAGTTTTGTTGTTCCTGGTTTTAAAACACTCAAAAAAAACAGACAATTACTATTAGTAACTCATAACCCAAACATAGCTGTGAACGCCAATTCCGATAATATTGTACATATGAATTATCAATCAGGACAAATAGTAGTTTCTGGAAATAATGCTTTGCAGGACAGGAATATCCGTACCGCTGTTTGTTCTGTAATGGAAGGGGGAAAGGAGGCACTTGACAGGCGATATTATAGAATTTCAAAAGCCCTAAAATGATTCTTGAATTTAGGTAAAATGGATTCTCGAGAATTATTTAAAGCCGCTGAATACTTGAGATCAACATTGATCTGGCAAAAAGATTGGATTCATTATGGGACAGGTAAAGAAATCAAGTATGACTTATTAGATGACTTGATAGCGAACTTCCTAAAAAGTGATAATATTAACATTGTGTATAACCGAACAAACTCCAGAGCCATCGAAAGTAAAAAAGTTCGCTCAAAGATTAAGGACTTATTAGGAAAAAGAAACTTTGAAATCTGGAATGACTCAATGGATCGTGTCATCCAATTTAAACAAATAGGAGTGCTTCTAAAAGGTGTTAAACCGAATGAAACTTAGCCTCATAATTCATCAAATTCAAAATTGCCTGAGGGTAAGTATTGCTTTAGAAGCAAAGTATTATTTGTGGTTTAATTCTTCTTTCTTTTCAACAGCAACCATCTAAGCCCATAAAAACTGGGCAAAAAATGGGCAAATCCGAAAATCGTTCTTAAATTATACCTGGAAGCGAGACAGAAATCTCTTTCGGGAAACGTTTTGGAAGGATGAAGTTTTGAAGATTCTCCAGGTATCTGCCAAAGGCAAAATTCGATGAAAAACGGCCTTAAAAGGATACAGGAGCAGGATACAGGTAAAACAGAAACAGTTCGAATCCACCTGTATCCGGTATCCTCGAACTGTTCCTGTTTTTGCTCCCCCTCTTGGGCTCGAACCAAGGACCTACTGATTAACAGTCAGCCGCTCTAACCAACTGAGCTAAGGGGGAAAATTCCCAAATGGAATGCAATATTAGAGGTTCCTTGAGAATTATACAATATCTCCAGAAAAGATTTTTAAATAATCAGCCCGGTATCCGTGTGTTGCCCGATCGTTATTTCTTCAACTGCCTGAGCCACCGGCGTCTCACCGTTATTGAATTCAATGATTTGGCGCACTGAATTCTCATTTTTCAAAGATTCCAGGATCACCATCGCTACATCTTCCCGCGTAACCCCGTCCTGGTTCTGCGGATTTTTCGTAGTGATCTTTCCCGATCCGTCTTCATCATTGAGGCGTCCCGGGCGAATAATTGTATAATCAAGGTCCGAAGACTGCAGGAAACGATCGGCATAGTGTTTTGCTATGTAATAGGGCTTAATATCGTTGCCTTCCCAGGCAGATTTGTTACCAACATTCATCGCACTGACCATCACAAATCGCCGCACATTCTCCTGCTCTGCCAGGTCAATGGTCTTCACTGCCCCGTCCAGGTCCACCGAAAGTGTTTTGTCATATCCTGTGGAAGGTCCGGAACCTGCGGTAAAAACAACCGCATCAATTCCTTTGAAATGACCGGCCAGATCGTCTTTTTCAGATTCGAGTGAACCGACCCGTGACTCGATTCCCTTATTATCAAAATATTCTTTTTGCTCTTCTTTTCGTAAAAAAGCGACTGGTTCAAAATCTGAGGATTCTTTCAGTTTGTCTGACAGAATTCGTCCGATTTTTCCATTCGCTCCAATAATCAGTACTTTCTTCATAATGTCCGTATCTTATTAAATGTCTTTAATAATAAAACAGTCAAAACACCAATAAGTTACCTCGTTATCTTTTCTTAGAAGAGGTGGATTTTATTTTTTGCGATGGTCCTTTACCACATTCTCGTATAAGGCTATCCACTGCTCCGGCGTAATCTTTTCAACGAGCTCACCAATCAGGTCAAACGGGATTTTATCAGGGTTTTTAAACCGGATACAGCTTTTTCCCATGTCCAGCTTCGTGCTGACCCGGGTGGCGTATTCATTCCTGAACCATTCTTCGGTTTCCTTGTCCGCATAGATCCCGCTGTGATACAGGGCGATGAAATTTTTCTGCGAGGCGATGTTAATAAAGGGGAGGGGCAATGTCGGGTCCACATGGTAGCCGTCGGGGTAGGTCGAATGCGGCACCACATATCCGATCATGCCGTAGTTGATCGTTTCTTCAAATCCGTCAGGCAGGTGATCCCTGATCGTATTTCTAAGGCGGGAGAATGCTTCTTTCCGTTCTTCCGGAACCTTGCTGACATATTCATCGGGGGATTCTGCGTCAATTTTCATCTTTATTCTATTCTTTTACCTGTAGTGGAGAATGATAACCCCTGCTGGCTGGAAGTGGAAATGGCTACAGACTCAAAGAGGGGTTCGTTTGTGCCTGGCCTGATCATCCAGTCGAAAAGAAAATTGCCACCCGTACCACCGGTCTGATCCACCTGGTCGATCACGATCTCTACCGTTTCCAGCGGGGCAATGTAAATAGTATTTTTAAAGTATGACCGGATATGCTGGCCGTGAGAATCATAATAGGAAGCATCCTTCAAGTAGATTGTATCCTGCATGCTTGTATTTCGCATGCTGACCGTCACCGTCAGGTCGTGCGTGATATGTTCGGTGCGGCTGTAGATCTGGGAGTAAACAGACAAATAGGTGATGCCTTCTTCCAGGCTGTCCGGCAGAGAAGCCGCTTGTCGTTTGCTCCAGTTTTCAGGGTTCAGCGAACTGATTTCATCCTCCCGTGAATTGCACGCAAGTAGAGTCAGTGAAGCCAGCAACACAAATAATTTTCTCATACCCTGAATTTACCGAATTCAGCTAAATCAAAAAAGACGCGGGTGCAATGACACATAAAATATGCATCGTCACACCCGCGTCACTCAGGGTTTCTTCTGAAATTTCTCAGCGTCTAATACCTGAGCCAAAAGTCTATTCTTTCAGTTGATAGTTGATAATAGACTTAGTCGTTATCATTTACTTCTTCATTGACCTCACGCTCAAAACTTGCTTCAATTTCATCAAGTTCCTGGTCAATATCAGCAATGGTATTACTTACACCACGCTTGAAATCTTCCCATCCTTCTTCAGTCTGACGGTCAATTTCTTCCATTTCAGCCTGAAGTTTGGTTTTTGAGTCTTGCAGATCGGCTTTGGTTTCATTCCACTCCTCCTGCATTTCAGCACTTGCATTTTCTGCAGATGCTTCCATGTTGCGGTCAATTTCCTCCAGTTTAGCATCGATATCATCAATGGTTGTCTGGTAATTGTTTTTCAATTCTTGTTTTTCCTGTTCCCATTCACGTTCCATTTCGGCTGCTTCAGCCTCGGTCTCGTTTTCCATGTTTTCGCGCTCTGCAGGCGTGCACATCATAAACGAAGACGCCATAAAGAACATGCTGGCAATACTTAAAACTATTCTAGACGATTTCATTGGTTTCTCAGTTTTGATTTGCTCATACAAGTGAAAAATATATGCCAATGGCCAATAATGTCTTTACAGGCCATTTTGAGCATTACAGCTGTATAAATCATTCCTCAATGTGGAGCTATTATTCAACATGTAATTGACTGATTCAGCGCCTATTATCCGATGTAATTCATTGATCTGACGAATAGGTGAGGTTAAAAGCGGACTGGCACAGATTTTACACCAGGAAAATCAATCATTAACCATAAATCAAGTGACTATGAGATTCTTTAAAACCATATTAATTCTTTCCGTAATGATGTCCGTCAGTTTGTCCTGCACTTCACAGGATTCAGACAAGTCAGATGATAACGACGAACAGGGAAACCGGGAAAAAGCAGCCGCCTGGATTAAGGAAAATTATAAGGATGTTTCTGACCTGGAGTATGAAACCGATGATAACGGCTACCTGGAAGTCCACTTTGAAAGCGACGGAGAAGACTATCGCGCCGATTTTCATCAAAATGGAGAATGGATTGAAACAGAGCAAAGTGTGGACTGGGACGATCTGCCGGATGCCATTCAGGAAGCGATAGAGGAAGACTTTGATAAAGACGATATAGCCGAACTGGAATATGTCGACAATAAGGAAAAAGGAAAATTCTACGATGTGGAATTTAAGAAATCAGGAAAAAACCGCGACATAATGTTCCGGGAAGACGGAACACGGATTTAACAACTCTCCCCCCTATTAGGGGGGCGTAGGGGGGTGTAAACCAACTACGAAGATGTACTCTTGAAACTTACCGGGGATCTGCCGATCCCAGACCCCCGTCTGGAAGACTTACCGCTCGTTTAAACTTACGGATGGAGGTGACAGAAAAATGTCATCCTCGAAAGTCATATATCGGGTGGCGCCAATACCGAAAATTCGAGGATCTCGAACAAAGTGAGGGCGACCTCAGGTATAGTTACTACGAAGACGTACGCTTGAAACTTACCGGGGATCTGCTGATCCCAGACCCCCGTTTGGCGAAATTACCACTCGTTCAAACTTACGGACGGGGGTGACACAAAAATGTCATCCTCGAAAGTCATATAGCGGGTGGTGCCAATACCGAAAATTCGAGGATCTCGAACGAAGTGAGGGCAACCCCAGATCCAGTTACTACGAAGACATACTCTTGAAACTTACCGGCGATCTATCAATCCCAGACCCCCGTTTGGAAGAATAACCCCTCGTTCAAACTTACGGACGGAGGTGACAATCTTTCTTATTCTCCCACGCTCTTGCTCCTCCTCAAACTGTTCATAAGGCGGGGGTGACATCCTTTATTAATAACCCTCCTAAAAGAACATCCCCGCCCTCAGGTAGAAGTACCTGCCTTCGTCACTGAAGCCTACTCCGGCCGATGTCACAAATACCTTAAACAGGTTAAGCCATACCCCCGGACCGTACCCGCGGTGCCATTTCTTACTCTCTCCGCTGATCTCACTGGTCCACACCCGGCCGTGATCGATAAATCCGAAGACGCCCCAGTACCCGTTAAATACATAACTCTTTATATCACTGATGGCCAGGCGCAATTCCGTATTCTGGTAAACGGAAATGTCCCCGTTAAAGCGCTGCATGCGGAAACCACGCAGGTTCGTGTTCCCATCCAGGTAACTGCCCTGGTAAAACGGGAAATCCCCGAAGGTCGCTTCCGTACCCAGGCGCATGGCCAGGGTCAGGTAAAAAGGAAGGTCCGGCGTCAGGTAAACGGAGAAATCACTGTTGACCTTACCGAATACATTATCACTGGCAAAATCCTTAGCTATCTTCACTTTATTATTCCAGCTTACACCGTTAAACGGATACAGGTCATAATTGGTCCTTTTGAGATTCAGATAGGCAGACAGGCTTACAAAGTGCGCAGGGTCAAGTTCGCGCTCAAAATCGTCTGATTCAACAATCCGTTCGTCATTGTCCCGCAACTCCATGTAGTCGTAGGCGGCGGTCAATCCCAGTTGGACATTCTCCGAGAAAACGCGCTCCGCAGTCACTTCCTGGCTGAATCCCTGCATGTTCAGGCGGTAATACGAGATACTCTCGTCATACTCTGTTCCGTTGCCCCGTCCGAAGAAATTGAAAATATTCTGAGGAGAATAATAATGGGAACTCACCACCAGGTCATTGTCGTGCCCGAAAACATCTGTAAATCGTCCGCGATACATCAGGTTGAATGCCTGGGTCGCAATGGAATAATTGCCGGCGATCAGCTGCTCGGTTTTGAAATCCTCGTGCTGGAAACCATGCGTTCGCCAAAGTGCCCCGGCCCCGATAAACAACCCGTTATCCCGGTTAAACTGGAAGGACAGTCGCGGTCCGAAATAGGAGTACTGGTGCAATTCCGGATCATAATCATTGATAAAGCCATGCTTTGATTCATGTAGTCGTACATTATTTCCCACAATTTCATTGTTATGTGGCTTCCTGGCGTATACATGTATATTGCCTGCTCTCGAATGATTAACCAGGTATTTATTTTTACTTCCGAGAATGATCCGCAGCTGCACAGGCGAGGTATAGCTGTCCTCAATGATCAGTGAATCCTGACCACCCAGTGTGTACAGACGTATTTCTTTCGTTTCATCCGGACTGTAGGTGCGCTTAAACACCTCATGTTCCAAGTCACCGTCTTTTTCGCGCTTTCTTATCTCCACGGTGACAGTTTCATCGCCATTGCCATAGATCCTGATAAGTTCGTGTTTGTCTGAAGCCACCACATCCGGTTCACGTGCCATCACCGCATAGTATTCCAGGGCGTATTTGGTGAGATCATTCTTCCGGGAGATCAGCTTGTCAATGATCTCCTGTCCCGAGTATTGAAACACTTCGTCGGGCATCTCATGGATCGCTTCCGTTATGACCGAATCAGTCAAGCTTACCTTGATCTCCTCAGCCACTTCTATCCAGTCCTCTTTTGATAACCCCTGAAAGATCCGCCGGTCCAGGGCATCCCCGGACATCATCAGGCCGGCAACGTCCGTAATTTCATGATCAAAATGCTGCAGGTTCCTGACCGCCCATTTTCTGGAAGCCAGCCAGGGGAAAATACCGTCGTATTTGGTATACACCTGGTCCCGGTCCCGGGGTACAGGGCGGAAAAATTCTCCCTTGTCTTCTTTGTCATATTCTGCCCAGCGCCACTGGTCCTCGTGGCGGTCCCAGTCGCCCACCAGCATATCAAACAACCGCGCTTTCAGGAACATCATATCATCGACACTGTCGTCATTGTCCTCATTCCACTGTTCAAGCATGGTCGCGGTACTTACGACATTGTTTGAGAATCCAAACCGCTCATAATTGGAAAGGTCTTCATCCGGGCGGATTTCAAACAGTGCGGGCATGCCGCCGAAGGTGTCAAGGAATTCGCCCAGCTGCGGTGCAAACGGGACATACACCAGCTTGGGGTCGGTATGGTACAACCCGATTGCATCTGCCATCGGCGCCACGGTGAAGGCTCCGTAGGGATGTGCCGTGGAGATCTGGTCCTTCACAAGGTCCTGGGCAAAGGTAAACCGGAACGGCTCAGGCACCGCTCCGATCGGGTTTTTATTGATCGAACGGATGTTGTATTGAATACTGTCGGCGTCCATGACCCGAAGGGAAATGGTCTGCTTACCGCCGCCTTGTTTCAGGGGTGTCAGGCCGCCGTTATAATTGGGAATGTCGAGGTAAGGTGCCTCCACCGGGGTGGTCCATTCACGGCGGTAATGCGTACCAAAGATTTGCTTCGACAGAAGACCATTTTTGTATTCTTCTCCCGCTACGATCATTTTGGTACTGTCAGAATAATCCAGTTCCTCATAAGTTTCCTCAGCCAGTGGTGATTCTTCCGGACTCAGGGCATACATGGGGGACCGGTACACCACTTTTCCCAGCGGATTTTCCTCGTCCGGCACGAAAAAAGTGACCCACGCCTCGCCATTCTCATAATAATTCACCCGGGCGAGTCCGACCGAGCTGTTCACGAAAGAAGCCTCCTTGCCCTTCCGTGCATAATTCACTTTGGCGCCGCTGCCGCTGATAATATGATTGATGTTGTTGACCTCTGTATGCTGGAGAATGTGATCGTGACCTGCAGCGAAGGTGACACTTTTCATTCCATAGACCGATTCCTCCAGTCCTTTCTTGAGGGTCTGGTACTTGCTGTTGGCAATGTCCTGTTCACTGATCCCGTATTTACGCAACAGGGTGTAGAATGACCCGAAAACGGGCAGGGGCAACCATAAATCGCCCCGGATCAGGGTGAGTGGAAAGATATGGTCCCTGAGGGAATAATGTCCGCCATGATTACCGTTGCTGTACAAGGGGTGATGCATCGCCACAAGAATGTGCTTCCCCTCATTCCTCTTCACCACCCGCTGGAATTCGTAAATGAAATCCCATTCGCTTTCAATTGTGCAATCCGGATAATAGGGCTTATAGTTTCCGTGCAGGAACCACTCCGTATCGATAAGTATAAGGACCACACCATCACCCATATTTACTTCCATGGGGCCCGGGCAGCCGTTCTTCGGCAACACAATATCAGTCGTATCCAGGTAGTCATTGATATAATTTGCTTCACGCAATATGGCTTTGTATCCGCCTTCGCGGCTGTTATTCCAGTCGTGATTGCCGGGAACATAGATTCTCCGACCTTCATAATCCTTTATAACCTCCAGCTGTTTATCCATTTTTTCCTCAGCGGATTCCCGGCCGGGTGCTTCAGCAGGAGGCATACCGACTTCATAAATATTGTCTCCCAGGAAGATCAGCGCTGCCTTGTCGCTACGGTCTTTTTCCGCGTCAAGGTGCCCTCGCAGGAGTTCAAGGAACGAATCGGTCGGATCACCGGTATCACCTACAAGGATCACACTTTCGGATATCCGAACGGAATCCGGGGGTGAATTTTCTTCCCAGTTTGATTTTTCAAAAGAATAATATGGTGTGCGGGTTCCGCAGCCTGATAAGACCACGGTTATCAGGGCGGCCAGTAGTAACGTATATCTGTACATATATATGGGTGTCAAATCAATCGGCTGACTGAGCAGCACGTTTATGCACAGGTATATTGAAAATCTTGCCAATGCGATTTCAGGCGCGCATCGGCCTTTTTCAGTTTTTCATTGTAGAAAATTATACACACTCATGGGATGGGAACGGGATATTGACCATTCCTGTCTGATTCATTTACCCATTTCAGGTATCTTACAGGTATTTTCTCAGTATCCTGATGCCTTCATGGATCGCCTCTCTTCCACTCGATTCAATTCCGTACCATCCCTTATACCCGGATTCCTGGCTGATACGGATCATTTCCAGGGTTTGTTGTTCGGTGGGCTGATTACGGTATGATTGGCCGAAGGCATATGGGATGGTTTTACGCAGGTATTCAACATTATCGAAATCCGGTCCTGGTTGTCGCCAGTCCGGGTAGGACCCGAAATAAGGACTGTCGAGTTCTTTAAACAGGCGTACCATCCAGTCGGGGTCATTACTTACGCCCCCGTGATTTTCAATCACTATCCGGATTCCTGCCTGGCGGGCATAATCGACCAGCATGGAATAGGATTCAGCCGCCCAGTTAAATACTTCACCAGGATCTGCCCCTTCCGGTCCCCTGCAATTAGTGCGAATGGCGTGGCAGCCGAGATAATGTGCTATATCCACCCATTTCTGATGATTGATGACGAATTGACGGCGTAATTCTACAGTGGGTTCGGCACCGTCTCCTTCCGCATCTACCATGATCAGGACCATGTCGACATTGTGGTCGGCCGCCCGCTGTTTCAGTTCATTCAGGTAATTGACCGTGGGAACTTCAAAAAGGGTATTCACAAATTCGATACCATTCAGGTCAAACACTTCACGGGCAATACGGGGAAAATCCAGCGTTTTCCATTTACCATCCCTTATTTCCTGGACGAGCGCCCACTGGGCCAGGGATATGTCGTCATTTTCAATCTTCAGCGGCATAATATCATGGGATTGTGTGGAAGAGAAAGGAGTTATCAGGGCTGCACTTCCTGCTATAAGGCTTTTTTCGAGGAATTTTCTTCTGTTGGTCATCGTACAGGTAGTTTAATTCAACTTAGTTCCCATCCTTTCCGGTATTCCCTTGTTAGGAATTTATTGGCCTCCGTATCGTTTGTGATCTTCATATTTTCGGTGTCATAATCCACCCGTTTTTTCGCCCTCAGTGCCACAGCTGCCAGATTAATGGCTTCGGTTACGCATTGAGCCCTTTGAAAACTTCCGGGCGATTGTTTATTATCCCGGACATAATCCAGCCAGTCCTCACCGAATCTGTTCTCCGGAGCTGCGACAGATTTTGGACCATCATAGGATGACATACGTGTCTGTGGGATTATTTCAGGCTCTTCTCCGCGGAAACCACCCAGTATTTTGCCTTTGTCACCAACAAACAACATCCCCTCGTCCGGTATCTCTCGATCATCGGCCTCCAGTTCTTCCGGCGCAAATGGCTTCATGCCACCATCGTACCAGTAAAGGTCAAAGGCATTCAGGTTTTGTTGTTCAGGGAATTTCAGGCGGATCATACAGCTTTGAGGAAAAGCAACATCATTATCTACCCAGTGATAAACATTGTCACGGGCTTCCCTTGATGTGGTTCCGAACGCTTTGGCACTGACCGGCGGACGAGTAATACCAAAGGCCTCAAACAATGGGAAAAGGCTGTAATGCCCCATGTCGGCTACACTGCCCCCGCCGAAATCATACCAGCCGCGGAAAACGTTATGTGTGTAATTGGGATGATATGGCATATCGGGTACCGGGCCCAGCCACAGGTCCCAGTTAAATCCGTCCGGAACCGGCGGGGTGTTGGTCGGACGGCTGGTCCACTGCTGCCAGACCGGCCGGTACGACCAGTTATGGATTTCTTTCAGTTCGCCGATCACCCCGTCATCAATCCATTTTCTGATCAGTTCATATTCCGGGCGGCGGGCCCAAGCCAGCAGGTGGGTGACGAGCCCGGTGTCCCGGGCTTTGTCGATGGTCAGTCTCCCTTCAGACATTCGGTTGGCGATGGGTTTATGTGTCACCACATTAACTCCGTTCTCCATAGCAGCAAGCGCTACCGTCGCATGCAGGTGATCCGGCGTCATTATTTTTACCACATCCAGGTCATTCTCCTTTGCCAGTAATTCACGGAAATCCTCGTAAGAAGTACAGCCCCTGGCGTTACCTGATGGTTTATTTTTACCATAAAAAAGTGAAACGTATTCCTGCATCACGTCACGGCCGCCGGGGATGCCATCCACTCCCTGCCACCAGGAATTATCGCCCAGGACACGGCGGATGTTGTCACGAATTCCGTGCGGGCTCCAGTCAATGTAATTGGTGGTGTATTTATTCGGGTCACACACCGCGATCACCCGTACTTTTTCATTGGTCAGGAGATCGCCCATTTCACGTAACCCCTGGGTCCCGCAACCGATGTTGGCCAGGGTGACCTGGTCAGATGGAGGTATATGTCCGGTCCCGGCAATAACAGAAGAGGGTACAATAGTAAAGGTGGCTGCAGTGGCTGCGGTGGTACCGATGAATTCGCGGCGGGTGATCTTGTTGGAGGCTTTCACAAAACATGCTGATTGGTTCTGTGAATTAATTTACGAAAAAAATGCGTCTGTTCCGGACATTGTATTTTAGCCCGCCGGGTCCTGGCGGAATACCTCTTCCAGCATTTCATAAAGCTCCGGCTCTTTTTTCTTCAGCATCTTCGGCTGACTGAAGAAGTATTCGCTGACTACAGAAAAGAACTCTGCTTCGTTGGTGGCGCCGTACGGATTAATATTGGACTTTTTCTGACGGATCTCTTCCATCTCTTTCCTGATCATTTTCATCCAGGGTATAGAATACTGCCGGCGCAACAGGACTTCCGGGAGTCCGTCCGTGGCCCCGTCCAGTTTGTCAATCAGGTGTACAAACTCATGGATTCCCACATTGCTCTTGGTATGTTCATTTTCAAATCCCTGTTTAAGCGATTGCCGGGAAAGGATCATGGTCCGGTGCATAGGTCCCCAACCCACCATTCCGGCCACATGGCGGTCTTCACCTTTGGTTTCATACTCCCTGGAAAAGCTGTTGGGATAGAGCAGCACTTCGTTCAGGTTATTATATTCCCAGTCAGGAAATGCGAAAATCGGGATTACGGCACTGGAGGCAATCAGCAGTCTGTCTTCATCAGTGACCTCTGTGTCCACACCGGTAACAATCACGTTAGAGAGAAAGCGCATGACCTTGTCTTCAAAAGTTTTCTTTGAAGCCGCATCGAGTTCGCGGTAAAATCCGATCTCCTTCTTCAGGAATTCCTTCCACTCATCGCTCATTTCCCCGGCCGGGGATTTCTGGAATATTTTTTTCTTTCGCAGCCAGAGAATCCAGACCGCCAGCCCGAGTATAAAGAGCATGATTACGAATTCCATAAAATTTTTTACTGGTGGATCTTAAAATTAGTGATTCAGCGGCCGCCAAATATTCTTCATGACAAAAAGTTGAAAATTTTTTGAAAAAAATCCGTCTGCAAAAAGTGAATTAATCATCGGTCATCCTGCAGTCAAATTCCGGTATTTTCATTTTTTGTTCAGGATTTAAAAAAATCGTTAAAAAACCTGCCTATCTCTCTTAAAATCGACTTTTTGATGATCTTCCACGCACTTTTATTTTCGAAAAATCGCTATTATATTCAGCTCATGTTTCAACCTAAACGGCCCTTTATATGAGTTCTGTTTCACGTCGGACTCTCTTGCGGACAGGCCTGCTGTCAGTAGGAAGTATGTCGCTTATGTCCCACATCAGTATCGGGGAATCCCTCCGGTCTTCTGTGAGGCTTGACAGACGTGGAAGGATCATACACAGTCCGTTTGTGCGGGAGTACCTTCCTGAAAAGGTTTATGAACGGCCGCAGCTGAAAGCCAAGTTGAATGCAAATGAGAATCCATATGGTCCGTCTCCGAAAGCAATGGAGGCACTAAAAAATGCAGCGGTTACCGGAAACCGGTACGCATGGATGACCCTGGCAGAATTAACGGGCAAGATCGCCGATAAAGAAAAGGTTGATAAAAAAAATATTATGATGGGCCCGGGATCTTCGGATCTACTTGAAAAAGTGGGCCTGGTATTATTCTTGGAGGGCGGCAATGTTGTATCAGCGGACCCTAGTTATATGTCCCTGATACACGTTGCCGAAACCATTGGAGCATCGTGGAAGCCTGTCCCTCTGGCCGACGACTGGAGTCATGACCTTGACGCCATGGCAGCTGCAGTCGATTCCGATACGAAGCTCGTATACATCTGCAATCCGAACAATCCGACAGGTTCAGTTACAGACTCGGATAAATTGCGGGAATTCTGCAAGTCCGTCTCAAAAAGGGTACCGGTCTTCGTTGACGAAGCCTACCTGGAATTCCTGGATGACAGCGAAAAACACAGTATGGTCTCTCTGGTCGCCGAAGGGTACAATGTGATCGTCGCTAGGACATTCTCCAAAATTCATGGAATGGCCGGTCTCCGGGTGGGATACATGGCAGCCAGCACTGAAATGATCGAAAAAATTCAAACGATCACACGGGCAGGGATGGGCATCGCCCAAACTTCGATTGCCGCAGCCCTGGCCAGCATGGATGATACGGATTTCCTCACAATGACCAGGGAGAAAAACACAGCAGTACGCGACTACGTAACAAAATCTGTTGTGGAAATGGGTTATAAACCTGTTCCATCCTCTACCAGCTTCCTGATCTTTCCTATCGCAATGGATGGAAAGACATTCCTGAAGAATATGTATGAAAAGCAGGTTGGCGTTCGCGCTTTTGAGTTCATGGATAAAAACTGGTGCCGTGTGAGCATGGGGACCATGGATGAAGCAAAATTATTTACCGAGACACTTCGCGTGGTCCTGAGCTGATCAGGCACTCAACTTTGCTCTTTATATGTTTGAACAATCACTTGTTTTCGTATTCCTTATATTCCTTGGCATTTTGCTGCAAAAGAAGATCGGTGATGCGAAGGAATTGAAGGGACTGAAGGTGATTATTCTGAGTGTAGCACTCCCTGCCACGATCTTTATTGCCCTGCTGTCCATCAAATACGATTCGAGATACCTGTTTCTTCCGCTTGGCGCACTGCTGTTCAACCTCCTGATGCTTGGCCTTACCTGGGCAGGAGCCCCTTTATTTGGGATGGAGAAGGGATCAAAACAACACAGGACCGCCATGATGCTGGTCCCGTCCCTCGCACCCGGATTGTCCTGTTTTCCATTCCTTATGGAATTTATGGGTGAAGACGGCCTGGCACTGGGTGCCCTGGCCGATGTCGGCAACAAGGTGTTTGTCCTCATTCTGCTCTATTTGCTGGCTATTCACTGGTACCACAAAATAAGCGCGGCGGAAACCAGTGGAAAAGGGAAACTTAAGTCTCTTATCATCACCATGATCAATGAGCCGATCAACATGGTAATTATAGTTGCCCTCATCATGGTGACTTTCGGCTGGAATATGTCGAGTCTTCCCGGATTCCTGGAAAGCAGCATCGCCAGGGCTTCCATGATTATGACTCCCCTGATCCTGTTGTTCATAGGTCTTTCGGTGCGGATCAAATGGCGGGAATTCAGACAGCTTTTCTTTCTGCTCACGTGGCGTTCCGGTATTGCCTTTTTCCTGAGTGCCCTGATCATTTTGCTTGCTCCGGCACTATCTCCTGCCGTTACGGTCTTGCTCGTCGTTTTCCCGCAAAGCGCGACCAGCTTCTGGCCTTATGCACACATGACTGCCGTGGAGAATATGGGGGATCAGCCTGTATTTGATACGAAAATGGCCATTTCACTACTGGCCTGCTCATTGCCCTTTTCCACGCTCATGATTCTTGGGGTATTTTCATTCAGGGAGTTCTTTCTTAACCCGTGGTACCTGGTCGGACTGGGCATTCTCATTACGTTCGTTTCGGTCATCCCCTGGATGTTGAGGAAAATCGCCGCTGTCCGTGCAGCTTCCTCTGCTCCCGCTGAGCAAAATACATATCAGTACGCGGAATAAGTCTCTTTTCCTCTTTTATCATACATTCTCCCGCTAATTGCTTTCATTTCAGTTATTTTCACAGGAAAGCATTGAGCATTAAGTGAAGATTGCCGAAACAACACGACTGATTATCGAAGAGGCCAGGCCGGATGACGCCGCTTTCTTTTACCGGCTGATGACCAGCGACAGCTGGCTCAGGTACATCGGCGACCGTGGTATTTTTATTACAGCCGATGCAATCAGTTATATCGAGAACAGGCTCATGGTTTCATACCGGGAGAATGGGTATGGGTTGTTTAAAGTCCGGTTTCGGGATAGTGAAGAAGCTATTGGCGTCTGTGGCTTTCTGAAAAGGCAATACCTTGACTATCCGGATATCGGTTATGCCCTGCTACCGGAATACGAGGGCAAGGGCCTTATGCTGGAGGCCGCCCGGGCGGTAATGGAATTTGGGCAACAAAAACTTGGTCTCCCTAAGATTTATGCGTTCACAGACCCTGGAAATGATCGGTCTCGCCGCCTGCTGGATAAAATAGGATTTGAGGAAGTGCGGACATTTCAGCCGGAGGATTTTGACGACCCCTGTGTTTTATTTGTCAATAGGTCTGTCGGAGACCAGCCGGGCCTGCAGCAGCACGGGGAGATGATCTGACCCGATATCCGGACCAATTTCGCGATTGGTGACCATCACGTTCCTGACAAGGAAGTGGTCAAGTGTAGTCATACCCGGCAGGAAACCGACGGGCCAGGTTGCCTGGATTCCCCACCCATTCCGGCTATCCACCATATCAGCATTCTCCATAAATCTCCTGAAATGAGCACTGGAGGAGGAGGTGTTCAAATCTCCGCCAAGTATGACGGGCGCACTTTTATCAATATGCTCTTCGATAAAAGCAGCCAGACGGTTCAGCTGTTCGTTCCGTCGCCGGAAACGTTCCTGTCCGACCGGCGGGAAAGTATGAACGGCAAACATGGTCCATTCCTGCTCCCTGTATTGCAGATTTGCCCGGATCACCGGCGGCAGTCTATCCCATGTCATGGTCTCACATTCCAAAGGATACTTACTGAAAACAGCAATACCGAAGTTATCACGCCTGGGTACCTCGTGTCGATACGGATATTCAGACAGCCTGTTTTCCAAACCAGTTGCCCAGGATTCATTGTATTCCAGGAGGAAAAGGACATCCGGGCTGTGTTGAATTATCGAAGCGCCGACAGCTTCGAAATTGGTATTATCAGAAAGCAGATTGATGGAAAGTACCTTCAGATCATTCTCCCCCGGGTCATTGACGTCAGTCAGGAAATTGATCAAGGGGAATATAAAATACAGGTTCCAGCATATGAGTAATCCGATCATGATCAGCACCCGTTTTTTCATACGTATATAAGCGGCGAGGAGACCCGCTGGGATTAAAAGGGCCAGGTACTGGACTTTAAAATGAACAAATAAATCGGCCACCCAGAAGTTGGTGATCAGATGAGGGAGTACTGAGATCAACAAAAGAAGAATGATCAGTGCAAGCAGTAATTTTTTCATGAATAACAGGCTACCCGGGGTAGTTTTACGGGTTATCCGGTTCAATAGTTTTCATCCACATATTTTTTCCAACCGGTTTCAAAATTCTCCTGCGTCACATCAAGCACTCGTTCGGTATCCCCGTAATTTCGGATCAATTCACCCACTTTTTCCTCCCCCCATTGTTCCTTTACGTAGGCAATAACGGTATAACCCAGCAAGTATATATCATTATCAGTGCTGAGTTCTTCCAGCGACTGTCCATGCCCGGCTGCATACCTGATGCTTATGACGTTTTCTTCTCCGGCGTAGTAGGTACTGACCGATTCCCAAAGCCATTGCGGATATTCGGTGAAGCGCTGTTCAAAAGCTTCGGAGAATTCGGGATCCTCTGTGACCGTTGTATTGGCGCGAAACTGTTCGATCAGGATATTGAGCTGTACGCAGTGAACAAATTCATGTACGGCAATTTGTTCGGGGTCGGTCGGCAGAAATGAATTCAGCCAGTCGGTGTAGAGCATGTGAAATGCGGTTGGTCCCCGGCTGGTGCCGGTGACTGCCGATCCTGAGATCCCGGTCCGGGCCTGGAACATTTCCCGCGTTGGATATATAAACACCTCGATAAGGGAATGGTCCGGGTCATGAAGTATGTTGCGCACAGGGCCGTAGGTTTTTTCCAGTGCTGTGAGCACCTTACCGGCTTCGTCCTCACTGATTCCTGTATATTGTATCCGGAAATGGCTGTTCTCCAGACTGTAAAACTCCCCGCTGAGCAGGGGATGGCGGATATTCCTGGCAATCACATAGAGTGCAGCCAGGGCAAGCAGGGAGAATATGGTGATCTTCAGAAACCGCCTCATAAATTATGCTCAAATTAGTGATTTATTTTAATGTTCTGATTCCGGCCCGGTATTCCGGCTCCCCTTACATTAAATTTTGTCCGCCTGTACAGGAAGAGGCAGATTTATTGTCTGAACTGCGATTAAATAATTAGCTTTATCACATCCGAATAAGGGAATCAACCGATTCTAATACACTATGAACAGCAAACATACCGGAAGTGAATGGCGGGACATATTATCGTCCGGCCTGGACAGCGACAGTACGGAATGGCTTGAGGAAAGACTGCACAAAATTCTTTCAGAAAAATCGGGGAGGGATCTTTTCCTTACTTACAGCCTGATTGCCGGGCGTGTAAAGGACGTGCAGCCGGAGAGCTATGGAGAAGGTGAGCTGGCCGGATACCTTGCGTCGCACGACGCAACGCTCAGACAGATTGCCAGAATGTACCTGCTGGTCAGGGTCCTCGAGGAAGACAGGGAGACGTTCTCACCCAGGGTGGCAAAGCTGATCCAGGTGGCGGATAAGAGTGAGCTGGAAACATTTCTCCGCTATCTTTCATTGCTGCCTGAGGCAGGTGATTTCAAAGACTCAGCGGTGGAGGCGCTTCGTACCAACATTGCCACCGTTTTTGACGCCATTTCGCTGGATAATCCGTACCCTGCGACATATTTCAATGATCAGCAGTGGAACCAGATGTACCTGAAAGCCGCCTTCATGCAACGTGACCTGTCGCGTATTCAGTCAGTCGGGCAACGGGCAAACGCTGACCTGACCCGGATCATTTCTGATTATGCACACGAACGCTGGGCCGCCTCGCGGGACGTGGATCCCATGTTCTGGCGACCGGTAACAAATTATATTACAGGCGTTCTTGTTGAAGATATGAAAAGGCTGCTGGATAGTGACTCGGAAGCGGAGAATAAGGCCGGGGCGCTTTGCTGTTTTTACTCGGAGAATGAAGAGGCATCAAAGCTGCTGGAGAATTATACGGAACTCAGAGATGCCGTGGCGGACGAAAAAATTACTTGGCAAAATCTTAACAAATAATGATGGACAAGGAAAATATGAAGTTTATTGATCCGCATGTGCATATGACATCGCGGACAACAGATGATTATGAGAATATGGCGGCGGCCGGGGTTGTGGCAATCATCGAACCTTCTTTCTGGCTGGGGCAACCCCGCACCCAGGTGGGTTCTTTTCAGGACTATTTCAGCAGCCTGGTAGGATGGGAACCATTTCGGGCCAGCCAGTTCGGTATCAAGCATTATTGCACCATTGGCCTGAATTCAAAGGAAGCCAATAACGAATCCCTCGCCGAAGAAGTAATGGAGTTGCTTCCGCTATACCTGCACAAGGAGAATGTGGTGGGGGTTGGTGAGATCGGGTACGATGATCAAACACCCGCAGAGGATAAATATTTCCGGCAACAGCTGGAACTGGCCAAAGAACTGAATCTGCTGGTACAGGTGCACACCCCGCACCGTGACAAGAAAGCAGGCACCATTAAAAGTATGGAAGTGTGCCTCGAACATGGCCTGGATCCTTCCATGGTCATCATTGACCATAATAACGAAGAAACCGTACAGGATGTCCTTGATCGCGGGTTCTGGGCAGCGTTTACCATTTACCCGAAAACAAAAATGGGAAATGAACGGATGGTCGAAGTTGTGCGGAAATTCGGCAGCGAACGGATTATCGTCGACAGTTCGGCCGACTGGGGAGTCAGTGATCCGCTGGCGGTTCCCAAAACTGCGTCGCTCATGCTCCGGCGGGGAATATCGCAGGAGGATGTCCACCTGACCTGTTACCAGAATGCTCTTGCCGCCTACGGATCTACCGGGGTAATGAAAGAATCGGACTGGTCGGGAGGCGAAGGAATTGATCAGCGCCAGCTGTTTAACGATAACAGCGTCCTTCGCGGCCAGGAACCGCGTGTGGATGCCGACCAGATCAGCTAGCATGCGAAAAGAGGTCATCCTTGGGTATGCAAGGCTCATGCGGCCGGCTAATCTGCCTACTGCTGCCGCCGATATCCTGGCGGGTGCAGCCATTGCCGGGTTGATTCCTGGCGAACAGGACCTCTACAGCGACACCATTCTGCTCGTTCTGGCCTCGGTTTCCCTTTATGCAGGCGGCGTAGTACTGAACGATGTGTTTGATCTCAGGGTCGATCGCGAGGAAAGGCCGGAAAGGCCGATTCCGAGCGGACTCATCCCGCAATCCTCAGCCGTTCTCTTCGGGATCATATTACTGGCTACCGGAAATTTCCTTGCTTTCCTTGCCAATCCAACCGCCGGACTGATATCACTGGCCCTGGCGGTTTGCATTGTATTATATGACGGATATGCCAAGCGGCACGTATTTTTCGGGCCACTAACCATGGGTACCTGCCGTGGCCTTAATCTGCTCCTGGGTATGGCGGTTGCCGGGATGGTGTTCCAAACAACCTGGTATTATGCGCTGATCCCGGTGGTTTACATTTTTGCCATTACACTTATCAGCAGGGGTGAGGTGCATGGCGACAATAAAAAACATTTGCTGTTCTCCATGCTTCTTTATGCCCTGGTAATTTCAGCCATTACTCTTTTACTGCCTGACCATCAAAATAACCTGCTGGTCGTAATTGCCTTTCTGGCAGCCTTCGGCTACATGATATACCGGCCGTTGATTGCTGCCTATGCCGATAATTCTCCCGCAAATATCAAAAAGGCAGTTATTTCCGGCGTACTGGGCCTGGTGCTCATGGATGGTGCCATGGCCGCCGGACATAGTCCCTGGTGGTATGCGGTAATAATCATTCTTTTACTGCCAGTTTCTATGGCACTCTCTAAAATATTCGCGGTTACGTAACTTTGCAGTATGACCTATAAACCGATAGAGCAAAGATTCTCGGTAGAATACCAATACCGTCTGCATTTCACAAGGGATTTGTTTTCGCCGGAGAATGACCAGCTTGCCGAAATAATCCGTTCCTACAAGCCTGAAGGGACCACCAAACTCCTGTTCGTTCTGGATGATGGTGTAGCCGCCGCATTTCCTGGCCTGCACGACAAAATACAAGCCTGGTGCCGGCTCAATGAAGCGACGGACTTCAGGGAGATCATTACAGTGGCCGGCGGTGAGGAAGTTAAGAACGACGACAGGTATGTCGAAGAAGTGCTGAAGGCCATTGACAGAAATCATATTTGCAGGCACTCGTTTGTGATTGTGATCGGTGGCGGAGCTGTGATTGATATGGCTGGCTATGCGGCAACGATTGCTCATCGCGGGGTGAAGCTTATCCGTGTACCCACCACAGTTCTTTCCCAGAATGATGCCGCGGTCGGGGTGAAGAACGGTATCAATTATTTCGGGAAAAAGAATTTCATCGGGACATTCGCCGTACCTTATGCGATTATAAACGATGCTGATTTTCTGACTACGCTTGAACAACGCGACTGGATCGCCGGGGTGTCGGAAGGTGTGAAGGTTTCCCTGATCAAAGACCATGATTTCTTTGAATTTATAGAGCGTCATGCAGCTGATTTTCCGGCAAGGAAGCCTGATATAATGCAGGAATTGATATACAGATGCGCGGAACTGCATATGCAGCACATCGCCCGGGGCGGTGATCCGTTTGAATCCGGTTCGTCCAGACCCCTGGATTTTGGTCACTGGGCTGCACATAAACTGGAGCATATGACCGGCTATTCGATTCGTCACGGTGAGGCGGTTGCCGTTGGTATGGCCCTGGATGTCACCTATGCCATGCTCTGCAATATTACTACGGAGGAGGTCAGGAACAGAGTGATCCGGGTGCTGGAAACTATCGGTTTCGACCTGCGCCTGCCGGTTAACGGGGACGAGGAAATTGAAACATTGCTGAACGGGATCGAAGAATTCCGGGAGCACCTCGGGGGAAAGCTTACAATTACATTGCTGACCGAAATAGGCAATAAGCACGATGTTCATGAAATAGATACTGCCCTGATGCGGGAGGCGATCAGGATAATGTCCAATCAGCAAATCGATGCCTGAGCATGCGGGTTAATAAAAAATTCCACCTTTCCTATTGCACGAATATTCACCCGGGTAACGACTGGGAAGAAACATTCCGCAACCTTGAACAGCACCTGCCGGTGATCAGGGATGAGGTTTCGGGCGGACAGCCATTTGGGATCGGCCTGCGGCTAAGTGATCTGGCCAGCCGTGAATTGAACGACGGGAACAGGCTGAACGAATTCAGGGACTGGCTTCAGGCCAATAATCTGTATGTTTTCACGATGAATGGTTTTCCCTATGGCAACTTTCACCATGAACGCGTCAAGGATCAGGTACACGCCCCCGACTGGACTAGCAGTGAGCGCCTGGAGTATACGTTGAGATTATTCGATCAGCTCGACTTTCTGTTACCCGATCAAATGGAAGGTAGTATTTCCACTTCGCCGGTCAGCTACAAGCACTGGTATCCTGAGCAGTCCGAACGGGAAAAAGTATTCAGGGAAGGATCACTGAACCTGGCAAAAGTGGCACTCCGGCTGCACGCCATGGAAAACACCTCAGGCAAGTGCCTTCATCTGGATATTGAGCCCGAACCGGATGGCTTCCTTGAAAATACCATGGAAGTGCTGGCATTTTACAGGGATTTTCTATTACCGGCCGGGGTTCCGCTGCTAAGTAAAGAGTTGTCTGTTTCGGAGAATGAAGCAGAATGGATTCTTCTAAGGCATATTACCCTGTGCTATGACACTTGTCATTTTGCCCTGGCGTATGAGGAACCGGCTGAAACATTTGCCAGCCTCATTTCCGCAGGCATCCGGATTGGAAAGATCCAGCTGAGTGCGGCCCTGCGCATTCTCCCGAATGAAGAAACACCGGAACAGATCTGGGAAACGCTGCAGAAATTTGATGAACCGGTCTACCTGCACCAGGTTACAGAACAAAAGGAGGACGGGACAGTGGTTACTTATCCCGATCTGCCGGTAATTCTTTCAGAAAGGAATTCGTTCAACGAGTTGCGGGCACATTTTCATGTGCCGGTTTTCCTGGAGGAATATCCGCCGCTTTATTCAACCCAGGACCAGATTGTGAAAACACTGAAATTCCTTACTGATTCTCCCATATGCAGGCACCTGGAAGTAGAGACCTATACCTGGGATGTCCTTCCGGACGATCTTAAAACGGGGCTGGACGAAATGGTTTCCAGGGAATTACACTGGACATTGAATGAAATGAAACGATGAAGAAGACGGTCGTAATCGATATTGTAGGACTTTCAGGCAGGTTGATCGGGGAGCACACGCCGTTTATTAAATCCTTTTCGGAAAATGGCTGTTTGGCCACCATTCAACCGGTTCTTCCCGCGGTGACCTGTTCAGCCCAGAGCACCTACCTGACCGGGGAATGGCCTGAAAAACATGGCATCGTTGGTAATGGCTGGTATTTCAAAGACGAATGCGAGGTGAAATTCTGGCGGCAGTCCAATAAGCTGGTGCAGTCAGATAAATTATGGGATACGCTGAAAAGGAAGGATCCATCGTTTACCTGTGCGAATATGTTCTGGTGGTATAATATGTATTCCACTACGGATTTTAGTGTGACACCACGTCCCAATTACCTGGCCGACGGAAGAAAGATCCCGGATATTTATTCGCATCCCGCCGGACTGAGGGATATTCTCCAGCAGGAACTCGGGCAATTTCCCCTCTTTAATTTCTGGGGCCCCAATGCCAATATTAAATCCACGCAGTGGATCGCGGATGCGTCCATTCGGACCGATCAGCTGCATGATCCGACCCTGACCCTTATCTATTTGCCTCACCTTGATTATTGCCTTCAAAAATTCGGAACGGATGTGTCGGTAATCTCGGGCGAACTGCAGGCGATTGATAAGGTGGTGGAGCAGCTCGTGACTTATTACCGTTCGGTGAATGCCGGTGTCGTGCTCTTGTCGGAATATGGTATCACAAATGTTTCGCAGCCAGTCCACCTGAACCGCCTGCTGCGCGAGCAGGGGTATCTCGCAATCCGTGAGGAGCGCGGGCTCGAATTGCTGGATGCGGGTGCCAGCCGTGCCTTTGCCGTGGCAGATCACCAGGTGGCACATATTTACCTGAACGATCCTTCATTACGCGCGGAGGTAAAAAAGTTGCTGGAAAAAGTAAAAGGGGTTGAGAAGGTGCTGGAAGGAGAGACGCTGCGGGAGGCTCATCTGTCGCATGAGCGCAGCGGTGACCTGGTCGTAGTGGCTGATGCTGATTCCTGGTTTACCTATTATTTCTGGATGGATGATAAAAAGGCTCCGGACTATGCACGAATGGTGGACATTCATAAAAAACCGGGATACGATCCGGTAGAGATGTTTACTGATCCGGCAGATCCGTTGGTCATGCCTAAGATCATTGGAAAGCTGGCGGCAAAGAAACTTGGTTTCCGCACGGTGCTGGATGTTATTCCGCTAAAAGCGGACCTGTTACGCGGCAGCCACGGGAGGATTCCGGAGGATAAATCAGACCATCCGGTATACATAACGGAAGGCCCTTCTTCGGATGAGGTTATTCCGCCGACAAATGTCGCTGAGCTCATCACCCGCCAGGTGCTGTCCTGATTCTCCAATAAAAAAGGTCACACCGGGAAGATGTGACCTTTGAAAGAATGTGATTTCTTTTCAGAGTTCTTTGATCCGGATATTTTTAAACCAGATTTCACTGCCGTGATCCTGAAGTCCGATCAGCCCTGATTTATTGGATCCGTATTCAGGAAAATCCTTCCATTTTCCTTCGGTTTTAAGTTTTTCCCATTCTTCTGACCAGGGGTCGAAATTCAGGACCATTTCGCCATTCAGCCAGTATTCGGCATTATCCTCGGTAAAAACGATACGTGAAGTATTCCATTCGCCAGCCGGTTTAACAATTTTCTTTTCCGGATCTGCAGTATACATCGCGTAATCCGCGCCCAGTTGCTGCCATTCTTCCAGTGGCTCCGGGAATCCGATATCATCGATAATCTGGTATTCCGGGGCATTGTAGTAGGGTGCCGCGTATTGCTCGCCTTCTTTTACGTGGTAGAAAATGCCGCTGTTTCCACCTTCAGATATTTTCCAATCCAGGGCAAGTTCGAAATTGTCAAATTCACGTTCTCCGTAAACAATATCGCCCCCTATATCTCCGCCATGCCCCAGTGATTTCAGCGTTCCTTCTTCCACCACCCAGCCGGCAGGAAGAGAATCGCCGTTAAAACTTCTCCAGCCACTGGCATCCTCTCCATCAAAAAGAACGATCCAATCATCACTTTCCCCGGTCTCCTCCATTGCCTCACCGGCGGGTTCGGAAGCCTCCGTGGTGTCCCCGGCAGATTCTCCGGAAGGTGAATTACAGGCGGTAAAGCCAAAAAACAGCAAAAATACAATCAGTAATTTATTCATGGTTATTGGTTGGTTTTAGGATACAATTTTCATTTTGACAGGGTCCCATTCAATGAATTTTTTCTGGAAGTAACTGTCATTACATAAAAGAGCAGGGGCTGCCGCACGGAAGCCGAATACAGGATCTTCCACCACTTTACCATTATTGCGGATGGCATTTACCAGGTTGCTGTGGTGGTCGTAATGGGCGCCTTTCCAGTTGTCCTGAGCGCGGTAAACCGTTTCGCTTGGCGGCAAAATTCTGGCGCGATCTGGCTGACTGGTCCCTGCAAGTTTCATCTGTTCAATCTCAAAAGGATCGTCGGTGGAAACCTCATTTCGTTTCAGTACCACTTCTTCCCATTTCACGTCCATGGATCCCTTACTTCCCACCACACGGAGATAAGTAGTTCCGCTGGTACCGTCCACAAAGTTGCACCGAAGCGATAGATTGAATCCTGGGTGTGCCTCTGCCTCCGGGTAGGTGAAGGTGCCAAGGAGCACATCCGGCACTTCCCTTCCGTCCTTCCAGTAACGCAATCCGCCCTGGGCGCTGATCACTTCAGGTCCAAGGGAATTGGTTATAAAATGAAGACTGGAAAAAAGGTGAACAAACAAGTCGCCGGACATACCCGTACCGTAGTCCAGGTAATTTCGCCAGCGGAAGAATCGCATAGGATCAAACGGCCGCTTGTTCGTATTGGCAACGTACCGGTCCCAGTCGACAGTCCCGGTGGAAGCATCTTCAGGGATATGATATTGCCAGGCCCCGACCGGGGAATGCCTGGCCCAGAATCCTTCAGCGTAATTAATTTCGCCAATAGCGCCCTGTGCGATCAGTTCTTTCGCTTTTTCATTGCCCAGGGAAGATAGCCCCTGGCTTCCGACCATCATTATCTTGCCTGACTTTTTCCAGGCGTTAATTACGTCGTGACCTTCCTCCACGCTCTTCACCATGGGTTTTTCGCAATAGACATGCTTCCCCGCATTCAAGGCATCGATTGAAATCTCTTTGTGCCAGTGATCGGGAGTTCCTATAATCACGACATCAATATCGTTGCGTTTTAGAAGTTCGCGGTGGTCATTTGTCACGAACAGCTGCTTGTCAAACATTTCGTTGGTACTGTTGCGCCGTCCGGAATACAGATCACATACCGCCACCAGTTCGACGTCATCACGCCGGGTCACGGTCTTAACATTCTCCATTCCCATGATTCCGGCACCGATTACGGCATACCGTAACTTTTCCCGGTCTGATTCCGCATATTTCCTTTTCAGGATCTGAAAATCACGCTCTTTGGCAGCTGCGGAAGCTCCGCTCAGTGAAAGCGCTCCCAGACCGGCAAGGCCAGCCTTTTTCAGAAATTTTCTTCTCTGTTTATCGCTCATTCCTCCTTGGTATTCTTACAATTCTTCAATCATTATATTTCTCCACTTCACTTTGATCCCTCCTCCGTCATGGATCTGCAGGGCAATTCCCCCTTCACCTTCACCGATCTTTTCGTCGGTAAGCTCAATCATTTGCTCTCCATTCAGCCAGGTGGTCACGGTCGACCCAACCACGCGGATGCGCATCTTATTCCATTCTCCCATTTTAAGAAATTTATCTTTTTCAGGATCCGGCTTGATCAGCCATCCACGGCCGTAGCTCTCATACACCCCGCCGGTATCATGTTCCGGGGGAGCCACCTCGACCTGCCATCCGCTGACTTTAGTACCATCGACAGTTGATCTGAAGAACACGCCGCTGTTGCCATTGGCTTCCTGCTTGAATTCAAGTGTCAGATCAAAATCCTTGTAATATTTTTCGGTGCCCAGGTATCCGTACTGGGCCTTGGGACCGCTTTCACAGATGAGTAATCCGTCTTCCACGTACCACTTTTCTTCGCCGTAATTAATCCACCCATCCAGGTTTTCCCCGTTAAACAGGGCAACTTTGGCGGATTGCCAGCCGGCCAGCACAAACAGGCCGAGCACTAGTAGTATTGGTGTGATTCGCATATTCATAAAGGTTGGTAAAAATCAGCGTTAAATATAGGGAATATAAATAGCAAGGGGTTCAGAATTATATGAGTGGAAAAAGCAGGCACAGGAGAATAAAATACTCCTGTGCTAACCTTGTTACCGCTGCTCCAGCTTAAGATTCCCTACGATCGGAAGTTTGATGACCGACGGATGATCCTTTGAATGATGGATCGTATTATGCGCTACCACCCCTTCGGATTCATCAAAATTGTTCCCGCCGGTATTCAGGTTCCTGGCAAACCGCGGAAAGTTACTGCTTGAGATTTCAATGCGTATCCGGTGGCCCTTTGCGAAGAAATTGCTCGTTGACATGGGCGTCAGGTTTACCTCATAGACGTTTCCTTCTTCCATGAATACTTCCTTATCGTACCCTTCCCGGTACCGCACCCGCTGAATGGTTTCATCCAGATTGTACGCTTTTCCGTCAGGGTAAACATCGATGATTTTGATCGTCACGTCAGTGTCCTTCACATCCGATGACAGGAACAGGGTTGATTCAATAAATCCGGAAATCTCGATTCCTTCTTCCAGCGGATCGGATGTATAAACCAGGATGTCGTTCCGTGTTTCCATCTGTTGCTGGTCAAACGCGCCTCCCTGAACCGCATTCCCGGTGCAACAAACATTTCCGCCATAGGAGGGTACCGGGTTCATGGGATCATAGGTGAAGGTATCGGGGTGATCCTCGTCAGGCGGACTGGTATCCAGTGTTCCGTCTCCGAAACGGCTGTTGGCACTTCCGTCGCTGTCCAGGTAAAATGCGGTCATCTGCGCATCCTGCGGAGGCCATGTTTCGCTGGTCTGCCATTCGTTACTGCCCATGGTAAAGTACTGTACCCTGGGAAGTGTTTCCAGGAAATCCTCATTTTCTCCCTTCAGCCAGTGATCAAACCATCCATATACCAGGTGATCGTAATCCAGCGTGGCATCACCGACACTTCTTTCCCCGACAACGGTATTTTCCGTAGCCCGGGTGAACCCGCAGTGAAGGGTCGGTGCAATGACGAGGTACTGATTATCGGCCACTTCCGGATCTTCAATGTTGTTTCGGACATGATTGAACAAGGCCAGGTTCGGACTGCTTGATACATCATACCAGGAAACAAACCAGAAGCTGGGTACACCAAATCCCATGTCATCATGGTAAAGTCCGCCTTCATACCAGGCCGGGTCATTCGGCTTCCTCCGCACCATTTTCTCAAATACTCCCTTCGGGCCATCCACATTTTTAATGATATCCTGGATAGGCAGGTGCTGCAGGCCTTCTGACCAGTCCACCCGCGGATATTCGGGGGCCATATCATAGAAGCGCTGGATCCGCTGCAGGTCTTCCTGGGTGATGCCCTCCGGCAGTACCGGCGCCATTTCGTCGTGCTGGGTGCTGTAAAGCCAAGCGAAGAAAAGCATTTGCTCGGCCCCGCCCCGGTACCAGTTGCCCTGTTCGTAGAATTCTCCCACACGTCCGACACCGGCGCCAAAACCCTGTGGTACCATGGCTGCATGAGCCGGGTGGTCCATGGCAGCGACTGCCATTTGCCATTCTGCTGTGGAGGAACATCCGAGAGTACCTACTTTCCCATTGCTCCATGGCTGATCGGCCAGCCAGGAAAATGCATCGTATCCGTCGGTAAGCGGAGTGCCCAGGATATCCCATTCTCCTTCCGAAAAGAATCGTCCGCGTTCATTCTGCACCACATAGGCATACCCTCTTTTGACTGCTTCCAGGGCTCGCTGAAGCGTTCGTCCCCGGAATTCCCCATCGCGCCAGGAGTTAAAATTGTACGGAGTTCGTGAGAATATGACGGGGACTTTTTCATCGGTTTTCGGACGGTAAATATCGGTAGCAAGTCGGATACCATCGCGCATCGGCATCATCACCTTCTGGTCAATGACGGCAATTTCATTCAATTCTTTCCAGGCAGGATCGTCCTGGGCGTCAGCCGGCCGGATGAAAATAATAAGTAAGAATAGGAGCAAATATTTTTTCATGATACCCTGTTTTTTTGGTTGTATCCTGAAGTTAAAAAAAAACAAAGACGCGATTAGCAGCCTGTGGCTGAAATTTATACAGACGGCACGCCGCCAGAAAATTTAAAACGTTTTAAATGGAAACCAGTGCAGATAACTTCTTTTTTGGATTACTTCCATTTACTGTCTATTTTCGAATTATGCCAGCCACTATTAAAGATATTGCCCAGTCTCTCGGGATTTCTCCGTCGACTGTTTCCCGTGCCCTGAATGATCATCCGCAAATTAAGGACGAGACCAAAAAAGCGGTGCGTGAAATGGCCAGGAAGCTTCATTACAGTGTCAATCAGGCAGCATCAGGATTGCGTACCAATAAAACATTCAGTCTGGGCGTGGTGGTACCCCAGATTTCCAACTATTTCTTTTCTTCGGTTCTGGGTGGTATGCAGAAAGTGGCCTCGGAGAATGATTATCAGCTGCTGATCTGCCAGACCAATGAGAAGGAGGATGAGGAACTGAGGTATGTGCAGTCACTGGTGTCAGGCCGGGTCGACGGACTGCTGATGTCCATTTCCCAGGAAACACAAAATTTTGACCGGCTGGCGGAAATCCTGAGTGATACGCCGGTGGTTTTATTTGACCGGACCAGTGAAAAAATACCAACAATCCATGTGGAGGCCGAGGATTATCGGGGCGCATACCTGGCAACCAGGCATCTTATCAGCCGCGGACCCGGAAAGATCGCCCACCTGGGTGGTCCGAGAAAGCTGACGGTTTCACAAAACAGGCTACGGGGGTACAAAGATGCACTGGAGGAAAACAATATTTCGTTTGACCCCGGATTGCTGGCCCACTGCGAGTTTGATATTAAAAAAGTACCCGAAGCCGTTGATAAAATCCTGGCTGCACACCCTGAAGTGAAAGGTATTTTCGCCGTGAATGATGAAATTGCCATCGAAGCAATTCTTGCTCTTAAAAAGAAAAACATCCGCATACCGGAAGATATCGCCGTGGTTGGATTCGGAGATTACCCTATTGCCAGGATTGTTGAGCCTAACCTGACCACCATCAGTCATTATCCGGCAAAGATCGGGGAGCGGGCCACCCATCACTTACTGAAACTGATTAACCACCGGGAAGAGGCGGCGGTGATGAAAGAGGTGATTCCCTGCGAACTGATCAACCGGGATTCTGCCTAAACCCAGTGAATAACGCGGCCATTCTTGTATTTCACCTGGTATTCTTCCGGAATTTTATCCACGATCGTGTTATAAAGTGACTCAATGAGTTTATTTCTTGTACTGTGTTCGTGCACGATCAGGCTAACTTCCCTTAACGGTTGTGGAGCTTTGAATTTTTTGATCATATCAAGTCGTTCCACGTTGTTATAGGCTGCCAGGGCCGGCAGCAGGGTAAGTCCTTCTCCAAGCGAGACCAGATTTTTGAGCGTTTCCAGCGATCCGCTTTCATAAATGAAATCCGACTCATCTTCTTCGTTGCATGGCTTGTCACAAATATTGAGCACCTGGTTCCTGAAGCAATGTCCGTGGTTCAGCAACCAGATCCGGTAGGGCGCCAGGTCTTTTTCGTCGATTTCTTTTTCCCCGATCAGGGGATGTCCCGAAGATACATAGGCATAAATGGGTTCGTTAAATACAGGAACCTCCTTAAGAATGTTTTCATTTAGCGGGGTAACGGCAATCCCGACATCCAGTTTGTCTTCTTTAAGTAATTCTATAATGTCAGATGTGATAAGCTCTTCAATAATCAGACGTGTCCGCGGAAAGTCTTTTCGGAATTGCGGCAAAAATAACGGGACCAGGTAGGGGGCAAGCGTAGGAATGATTCCTATCCGGTAGCTGCCCGACATATCATTTTGCTGAAATTTCAGGTATTCCTGGAAACTGTTCTTTTCCCGCATAATATTCCGGGCTTTCTCGACCAGCACCCGGCCGGTGGCGGTGACTTCCACCGATTGCCGGTGCCTGTCAAACAACTTGATGCCAAGCTCCTTTTCGAGCCGGTCGATCTGCATGCTCAGATTGGGCTGTGTCACATTACAATGAACAGCAGCCTTGGAGAAACTCTTGTAGTCAAACAAGGCCAGTACATATTCAAGTTGTGCTAGAGTCATAACGGATATTTATACAAGTATAGGTATAATCAATTTTCTTTATGATAAAATTCTTGCGATATTAGATAGGCTGCGAATACTTTAATTCGACCACTCAGGCCTGAAAGAAGGCCTGCTTATTCTCAGATAAATTTTACCCTCCATGAATGATTTAATTATCGAAAAGAAATCCATGAAATTTACCGTTGAGGTGGATGTCACGGATAATGATGTGATAATAAACGTTGTCCGGCATATCCAGGTGAACAAACATGAGTGCATGTCATCCAATGCCGAGCTGGCCAGGTATGATGCTATGCATGTGGGACAAAAGTTTGTTAATTGTCATGATATGATTCATAACGTGATCGGTTCAATTAAAAATACCTTACCCGATAATACCCCGGTTAAGTCAAAGATTATTCTTAAAAAGAGGAAGGTTTTCGGAGGCTTGCGGTAATTGTTATTATTTATTTAAATCAGGGGCTGTGTTGTATTTAGCGACTATTTTTTATAAATTAATTAACTATCAAGGCCCTCTAAATTGTTCGATCAAATCCAATCCCGCTTGCTTGAGCAGGTCAAACAACAGGTTGATCCCCGCTTTTCCTATGTTGACGAATTGGCCGAGTTACTTGACCTGAGTAAGGACAGTGTTTACAGGAGAATCCGCGGAGAAACGGAATTGTCATTACGGGAATCACTGAGAATTTGTGAGAAATATGGCTTGTCACTTCATGAATTGGCCGGTAATCAATCAAACCTGTATACATTCCGCGGGCGCCTGGTTGGTGATCAGTGGCTTAATATTTACCAATGGTTACAGGCCATCCATGAAAACCTGACTATGCTGGAATCCTTTACGGGTACCCGGCAACTGACCTACTACACGAAAGATTTGCCGGTATTTTACTATTTCAATCGTCCCGGGCTGAGTACATTTAAAGTTTACTTCTGGATGTGCACCATCCATAATTACCCTGAATACCAGACCGCACAATTCAGTCCCGGTGATGTACCCCAGGAGATGATAAGGCTCGGGGAAAGGATATGGGAAAAATACTGCCGGATTCCCTGTCTGGAAATATGGTCGCAGGAAACCATCCTTGTCACGTTAAAGCAGATTGAATACTACCATGATTGTGGCTATTTTAAAGAGCCGGAGAATGCCTTGGTGCTCCTGGAGGATTTTGAAAAACTGATGGAAGATGCTAATCGCTGGATGACCAATGGCCAAAAGCCGGACGGCGCGTCACTGATGATCTACCGTAATGACATTCTGATTGGCGACAATACAATTCTGTTTACGTATGGAGATGACAAATTGGTTTTTTTGCCAATTGGCAACCTGAGCATCATTTCCACTGGAAATTCTGTTTTTACCGAACACATTTCAGGATTTCTTGATACGGTGATCCGCCGATCAGTGCTGATCAGTTCGACCGGCGAAAAAGAGCGAAACCGGTTTTTTAGTTTCATTTCCCACAATATTGCCAGTCTGAAACAGCGTCTGACACGATGACCTACTTCTGGTATCGATCATTTACCAGGGGATAAAAATCCCAGACATTTCCATCGGATACAGACTTCAGCAGTTTGACATATTCTGCGTGGGTCCAGGCAAGCGGGGTGGCAGAACTGGTTCCCTCACCAAGTTCATACTGATGTGCAGTATTATTGCCGACACCCTCCCAGACCTGTTCGGGAAGCATCAGGCCTTCATTGGCAAAATATTCCAGCGCCCGTGCGTAGTTATCGGTCAGTTGCCTCTTTTCTGTTGCACTCAGACCGTCACTTCCCAGGAGCCGGATCATGTAGTGTCCGCGTTCACCAGTAAAGAAAGGCCAAACACGACCACGCTGTCCCGGCACCATTCGCCCGTAATTGGATCCGTCCGAAGTATCTTCCCCGTACCCGTCATTGCCATACCTGCGCCATCCTTCATAGGTATCCCCTTCGTAAGGGAAGAGGTACCGGACCTGCAGATTATCCACCAGTGAAGTATCATCAAGGACCCGGATACTTTTCATGATAATTTCATCATCCGGTTCGCGCACGCCGTAACGTACCAGTTCGAGAAAACCAGCATCCAGGATCAGGTCTTCCTCCATGCCCGGCCGGGCATTGTTATCGACCAGTTTCCCTTTGTCATTAGGGTTTTCATTCTTGTTTATCCGGATATAATATTCACCATCGCCGTAGGGTCCCGACGTAGTGACGGTCAGCTGCTCTAGCTGAGATTCGTACAGATCCGCGGCGTCCAGATATTTCCGGGCATCCTCTGTATTACCTGTAGCTTCGGCAATATCACTGGCGCAAACCAGGCCACTGATGATGGCAGCCATAGTAGAGGGAGAATATCCCGATTGTTCTTCCCATCGTTCCTGTTGTGTAAACGGGGGGGTGAGCGAAGTTTTATTCCAGTCGAGGTCCACATCACCGCCCTCAACCAGGAAGTCAGCCGCCGGCTTTAGCATTTCTCCATACCAGTATTCCAAGGAATCAGTACTTAAAACTCCTTTTTTCCACAATTTCCAGCCAAGCATAATCGGCATGGCGGTCTGATCCATCTGGATGGAAAACCATTCCAGCGTTCCATCCACCACTGTTTTTTGGAGGAACCATCCGCCCGCGCCCTTATTGCCGGGGGTATTTTCACCGACCTGCACCTTCTGCAGGTATTCAAAAGCAGTCAGGGCTGTTTTTTCATCGCCCAGGGCAAGCAATGCCATGGCACACTGATAGAAGTCCCGAGGCCAGACTGCCCGGTAGCCGGTGGCGCTGTTTTCTGCAGATACGGAATCACCCCATGGGATGGACAGGGAAGCAATAAGCGCCCCGGCGTTTTCCTTGTCCTCCAGCGCTTTAAGCACCATGGCGCTGGCATTGAGCAGTTTTCCATCGTCCCCTGAGGCACTCCGCATATCCGGAATATTCTCCAGCGAACCCAGGTAATCTTCCCACCCAGTAAACTGGCCCTGTCCGTTGTAGGCATTCAGGGTTCTTTCGTACCCGTCGTCAAGAGTTTCGGTGGCAGCCGAATTGGCATCGCTCAGGGTTTCTCCGAAGCCGACCACAATATCTGTAGTAAAAGAGTCTTCCGTGATATTCCATCCGGCACTGACCGTCACATTTCCCCGTCCTCCGGTGGCCAGGTAAGAGGTTGGTTCCCCGTTCTCCAGCTGGGTCAGTAAATCCGATGTCCCCTTAAATCCCACACTGTAATTGTCATAGGATTCAGAAGAGCCGATTGTCAGGTAATTATTGCCTTCGACGGCATGGATTCCGTGCTGGTCGATAAACGCGCTGTCGGCACTGCCGGTATTCCCCATATGCGGATTGGCCAGCAGGTATAATTTCATTCCGGGTTCGGTGGAGCTGAATTGCACGCGACAGAACAGGCTTTGATTATCGGGAGAAGTGAAAATGTGCTTTTCAATCCTGTATTTTCCATCCTTATCTTCATTGATCATCCGGTAGGCCAGTGATAGTGGCCGCCCTGCCTCATCTGTATGAAGATATTCCACTGCATGGTTCATGTCACGATCTTCGACATCGAGGATGCCCTCGCCGGCGACAACAAACCGAAGCTTTTTCAGCTGTGCTTCATGGATCATTCCATAGGCTGTTTCTGTGATGATGCCCTGGGTCAGGGAGAACCAGACTTTGGAAATGGTACCAGTGGGTCCATCATTGGAATATCCATCGTCAGCATACATTTCATAGGCGGTTCCCACACCGGTTTTGGCGGCAAAATTCCAGAAAGAGTCATCGCCAGGGGCACCGGGTGCCAGTTTGTCCTCAGGAATTTCGGAGGAGGTGCAGGCAATCAGGAAAGAAAGCGGAATAAGAAATTTCAGTAAGGGTTTCATACAAAAGAAGGCTGTAACGGACTTAAGTTAAGCAATCTTTTGCAGGAAGTACAAAATTTATCGCCACCGGTTATTATCCTCAACGTCCCATCTTTCGGAAGTCGTAATGCCCACGGGTCCTTCGTATATTCCTCCGACATTTCCCATATCGTGAACCAGAATAGTAATCACATTTTCACCCGGTTTCAGTACACTGGCCGGGATGCGGTATTTGCGCAGCTGGCTGAAGCTTTGGGACCGGCCATACGGTTTGCCGTCGTTGGTTGAACCAACCTGTTGTCCGTTAATATAGGTCTGATCGAAGTCATCTATACGTCCGGCAATGAAGAGGAGATCCCGCCGAGCATATTCTTCCGGAAGGAAAAATGTTTTCTTATACCAGGCATACCCGTCGTAACGGTCATGTCCGTCCCGCTCCCAGGGCATGGGTACCATGATTGGTTCCCATTCACTTCTCAGGGTCCGGCCACGACGAAATTCCCAGATTCCGGAGAGGTCGACGATAAACCGACCGGAGGTTTTTTCCTTGTAAATGCCCGGGTCGCCGCGAATGATCCCCCCTTCCAGGGTGACATCAAAGATCCTTACGGCGATTATGTTCGGACCTTTGCGATTGAGATAAGCTTCGGGGATGGTATATTGTCTTTTAGCGTCGTACGCGGTATAGAATTTAGGAGGGAAACTTCCGCTGTACCCGATCAGTTTTCCGTTCAGGTATACCTCATCGCAATCGTCGATGTACCCCAGGTCCAGCACGAGTGGTCCTTTAGGGAGGTTGCTGCCGTCGAACTGTTTCCGGTACCAGGCAAACCCGTCATAGCCGTTAAAGCCCTGGTCTTCCCAGGTTCCGGGTACGCGAATTTCTTTCCATCCGTTGTCATTGTAAGGAGGCAGGGCATACTCCTCCCGGTCGCCGATCGTGAATTTCCACGGTCCGGCAAGAGACAATACCCTTTCCTGAGCGGAAAGGGTACTGACGACCATTACTAAAAGAAGTATCCGAATTAAGTTCAAGTTGTGCTTTGTTTACGTTAAGTGGCTGTCCGCCGTAGCGGACAGCACGTCAATCATCTAATTCAATTTTAATTGGCAGCAACGGCGGGTGAATGCTGAGAAAAATCATCCCAGTAAGTCGCCCAGAGGTTGCCATCTGCATCCTTTTTAACTCTGAATTTTGATGCCATATCGGAATCACCGATCTCTACCCAGAATTCATCACACTTCATCGAAGTGATGTCGTAACGCTTGATGAATCCTTTTTCGTTGTCTTTAATTTTGACCAGGTCTTTGAAAACCAAACCCTGTTCGTTGTAAATTCTTACGGTAACCTGTTTTTCGTCCGGATTGATATAAAGGATCTTAAGGGTTCCTGCTTCTGCCGGAAGGACCTGAACATTCTTTTCAGTGTTCGGAGGATCAACGCTAAAGGCTGCCAGTGAAGTGATCATCAAAAATAAAGTTGCGAAAATTTTTACTTGCGTTTTCATGTTGTTAATTGTTTTGAGTTTGACCAATTGTTTTGTTGTTTCTAGTACAATTAACGGGCTTTCAACGCTGGCAGATGTCACCGGGCTGTCAACAAATGTCACAAGATGTCACAGATGATCTCAACCTGTCATTCATCCACCATTTTATAGCCGGAACCGTGCACAGTGATGATTATTCGCGGATCTTTCGGGTCTTTTTCTACCTGTTGCCGTAAGCGAAGAATAAAATTATCCACTGTGCGTGTGGTAGGTTGCGCATCGTCATACCCCCAAACTTCCTCCAGAAGACGGTACCTGCTCACCGATTCGTTGCGGTGCTCGTACAGATAGTGAAGGATTTCAAATTCCTTATGCGAGAGTTTAACTTCTCCTTCTTCATTCGAAGCCGCATATTTTTGAAAATTCACCAGCAGACGTCCGATCTGCGCCTCATCACTTCCTTTATCGTTTACATCCGAACGACGAAGAATGGCTTTGATCCGGGCCAGGAGCTCCCGCAGGCTGAATGGTTTGGTCACGTAGTCATCAGCGCCCAGTTCCAGTCCCAGCACTTTATCAATTTCTTCTCCTTTTGCAGTCAGGAGAATGATCGGAACCTGGTTGCGTTCTTCACGGACGCGCCGGCAGACATCGAGGCCGGAGAGTTTCGGAAGCATGATATCCAGCAACACCAGGTGATATTGGTTGTCCCGGATCAGCTGTAATCCCCTCTCCCCGTCACCCGCTACTTCCACCTCGTACCCTTCAAATTCCAGGTTATCCTTCAGGCCAAGCTGCATGGCGGGTTCATCCTCTACGATCAGAATTTTAAACATTTTCGGTTTGGATTAATGGTAAATATATAGTGAAGTCAGATCCCTTCCCCAGGGAACTGTCAACCTCCACACGCCCTCCGTGATTATCAATGATGTGTTTTACCAGGCTCAGGCCCAGTCCGGTCCCTTTACTTTTTGCAATATCGCCGGTGGAAACGCGATAAAATTTTTCAAAGATCTGCTTTTGATCTTCCTTTCGGATTCCCAGGCCAAAATCCCTGACACGGACAAACGCATATTTGTCCTTGGTGCCGGTCAGCACCTCGATTTTTTTCGCGTCCCCGGAATACTTAATGGCGTTGTCCAGCAGGTTGATCAACACCTCCTGCATGGCTTCCCGGTCTGCTTTTACCGGGAGAATATGCTCTTTCTTTTTCAAGTCACTTTCAAATCCTTTCTGGCTGAAGTGAAAGGAGTAGGTATCCATTATTTCGCAGACGATTTCATTCAGGTCTGCGTCATGCAGGTGAAATTCCTTCCGGTTGGCATCCATCTGTGAAAAGGTCAGGATCTTGTTCACAATTCCGGTTAGCCGGTTTGTTTCCTTATGGATGATCTGGTAATATTCCTGTTTCTTTTCTTCATTTTTCACCCTGCCCATTTCCAGCGTTTCCGCAAACATACTGATCAAGGCGAGCGGTGTCCGCAATTCGTGAGAGACGTTCGATACAAATTCAGACTTGTTCTGGGCCAGTCGTAATTCCTTCCGGACATTCCGGAATATCAGGTACAGGCCCGCCGCCAGGATGAGCAGCATGACCACAAGCAGTCCGATATTCAGCAGGGTCCGGGCACGTATTATGTCAAATACCGATTCTCCCGCAGCATCTATGCCCAGATAATAATCCGGCAGCAGCCAGAAGTCTTTCGTAATGGCCATGGATTCCTCATTTCCGTCGGCCTGCACAGAATCTGACGTACTGAATACGGCCTGTTCCTGTTCTTTCCGAAATGCTGTAATTACGAATCGCTCCTCAGCGATCGTCTGCAAGCGGGGTCCCAGGTTGACCTGAATAAAAGATTCCGGATCGATCAGGATGCCGCCGACTCTTTTACTGTTGCCCGGTTTATCCTTTAGCACAAAATACAGCATCAGGGTTCTCAGATCTTCTCCTGATTCAAGTTGTGCCGATTCAATTTTCTGATATCCGGCGGTGGCATAGGTACGCAGGTTCTGAATATCCCGTCCGCGTTCCCAAAGAACCCCGTTGACCACACTGACCAGCGGATCTTCGCTAAGTGAATCAGGAAAAATACGATCCGCTTTGCCCGTCACCGAATCCGTAATGAACATCATGCGGATTCCGGGATTAACTTCGAGCAGTGAGTTGAGTTCCTGGTCCGGATTATCTGCAGTGATGGCTTCTTCCAGGGACATGACCCATTCATTGACCACATCATCACTGTATTGATTCACCGAAAACAGGATGGCATCCAGCTGATTTTGGTAAATCAGGTTAATATTCTCCTCGTCCTCACTCAGACTGGATATCTGAAAAATTCCGTATAGAATGACCGGAACAATCAGCAGGAGAAGGAGATATAGCGATGCCTTTTTTTGCATATGCTTAAACTACGCAATTTTTTGAGGCGGGTTGTGCACAACAGTTCGCCCCATTGTGAAATTTAGCTGATGAATATGACCGTTTACATAATTTCATGAGGAAATCCCGGTAAGAATGGGAAATTTAAATTAACCAATCGTTTTATCCATTAACAACCATTAAAAGGAGGATTATTTTGAAAAGAAGAAATTTTGTGCAGCTCGCGGGCATGGGAATGGGAGCCATGATGGTACCGGCCTTTGCTTCCGGCAGGCAGGTGACTGCTGAGGTACTGATGGAGCCGGGCATGGATGCGGCCAGTAAAAAAGTACTTGCTGATATCGCCCTGAACACGGCTAAATCTCTCGGGGCTTCCTACGCTGATGCGCGTATAGGACGCTATCTCAATCAATATGTATTCACCCGCGAAGACCGGGTACAGAATATTGTAAACACTGAATCTTTCGGGGTGGGCGTACGTGTTATCGCCAACGGCACCTGGGGATTTGCATCAACCGATGATGTGACGGAAGAGGGAATCAGAAAAGCAACCAATCAGGCAGTAGCGATTGCCAAGGCCAATGGAAAGATACAGAAGGAGCCGGTGCAGCTGGCGCCTGTTGAATCACACGGGGAAGTGAGCTGGAAGACGCCGCTTAAAAAGAACAGTATGGAGGTTCCGGTATCCGAAAAGGTGGATCTCTTACTGAGTGCCAATGCCTCAGCCCTGGAAAACGGGGCCAGTTTTGTCAATTCAGCCCTGTTTATGGTGAATGAGCAAAAATACTTCGCCAGCACCGAAGGCTCCTACATCGATCAGGACGTTCACCGGATCTGGCCGACCTTTGGTGTTACGGTAGTGGATCGCGATGCCGGCAAGTTCAAATCGCGTGATTCTCTGAGCGCCCCGATGGGTATGGGCTTCGAGTATATGGACGGAACAGAGTCCGAAAAACTGGAAGGTCCGGCCGGAATTAAATTGTACCGTCACAGCTATGACATTGTGGAGGATGCAGCTGCGGCTGCCATCCAGGCAAAAGAAATGCTTTCGGCCAAATCAGTGGATGCCGGGAAGTATTCTCTCGTTCTTGAGCCTAACCATCTCGGATTAACAATTCATGAATCGGTAGGGCACCCGCTCGAACTGGACAGGGTGCTGGGATACGAAGCCAACTATGCAGGAACCAGTTTTGCTACACTGGATAAATGGAAATCAGGCGACTTTAAATATGGCTCAGACCTCGTCAACCTGGTAGCCGATAAAACCCAGCCCTACTCACTGGGTGCGGTTGGGTATGATGATGAAGGGGTGAAGACCAAGAAATGGGACCTTGTCCGCAATGGAGTCCTGGTAAACTACCAGGCTATCCGCGATCAGGTAAATATGATCGATCAGAATGAATCACACGGCTGCTGTTATGCCCAGAGCTGGAACGATGTACAATTCCAGCGAATGCCGAATGTCTCACTCGAGCCTGGCAAGGAACCTTATTCCATTGATGAAATGATCAGTGATGTGGAAAAAGGCATCTATATCGCCGGCCGGGGTTCTTATTCCATTGACCAGCAACGTTACAATTTCCAGTTCGGAGGAACCGTATTCTACGAAATCAAAGATGGTAAAATAGCGGGTATGCTCAACGACGTGGCCTACCAGTCAAATACGCAGGAATTCTGGAACAGCTGTACCAAGATCTGCGATGAAAGTGACTACCGAATGTTCGGGTCTTTCTTTGACGGCAAAGGTCAGCCGCCTCAGGTAAGTGCGGTTTCACATGGTTGTTCGACAACCCGGTTCGATAATGTGAACGTGATCAATACAGGGCGTAACATCTAAAAAGGAAATTACAAATGGCAATATATTCAAAAGAAGAAGCAAGAAACATATTGGAGAAGGCGCTCAGTTTCTCGACGGCAGACAGCTGTGAAGTATCACTGAACGGTTCCAACAGCGGAAATATCCGGTATGCGAGAAATACGGTATCCACCGCCGGGTACCGATCCAATCAATCACTGGCGATCAGCGCTGCTTTTGGCAAGAAAGTGGGTACGGCGACCACCAACGAACTCAATGATGAGGCTATTCAACGTACGGTGAAACGTGCCGAGGAGCTGGCGCAGCTGTCTCCGGAAAATCCGGAATTCATGGAGCCACTCGGACCCCAGGAATACATTGAAACGCCGACATATGTCGAGGCCACCGCTAACATCACCCCGGAGCAGCGGGCCGAAATCGCTGCCAACAGCATCGGGCCGGCCAGTGAAAAGGACGTGACAGCTGCAGGATTCCTGAATGATTCGGACGGATTCACGGCTATGATGAATTCCAACGGGCTGTTTGCCTATAACCGGTCTACCAGTGCTGATTTTACCGTTACCATGCGATCCAATGACGGAACAGGTTCCGGCTGGGCTTCCAGCGATGTGAATGATATCTCAAAGCTGAACGCCAGTGACGCCTCCATGCGTGCGATCGACAAGGCACTTATGTCCCGGAAAGCCAGGGCGATCGAGCCGGGAAAGTACACGGTGATCCTGGAGCCGGCGGCATCAGAACAATTGCTGGGCAACATGTTCGGCTCGTTTAATGCCCGTACCGCCGACGAAGGACGCAGTTTTATGTCCAAAGAAGGAGGTGGCAATAAGCTGGGCGAGAAGATTGTGGACGAGCGGGTGAATATCTGGTCTGATCCGCAGCACCCGGAAGTACCCACGCGGGCGTGGGATGGCAATGGCCAGAGCCTTAAAAAAATGAACTGGCTGGAGAATGGCGTGGTAAAGAACTTATATTACAGCCGTTACTGGGCGGAACAGCAGGGGGTCGATCCGGTTCCCGGACCGTCAAACGGGATCATGGACGGGGGTGATGCATCCCTGGAAGACCTGATTAAGGATACCAGGCGGGGCGTGCTGGTTACGCGTTTATGGTATATCCGCAGCGTGGATCCGCAAACACTACTTTATACAGGCCTCACCCGTGATGGTACATTTTATATTGAGAATGGCAAAATCATGTACCCGGTCAAGAATTTCCGGTTCAATGAGAGCCCGATCATTATGCTCAATAACCTGGAGGCACTGGGCCAGCAGGTCCGTATTAACGGAAGCCTGATCCCCTACATGAAAGTAAGGGACTTTACATTTACCAGTCTTTCTGATGCAGTCTGAGGCCGGGTAAAAGAAGCCTGAACCCCGGTAACCCCGGGGTTCTTTGTTTTGATGAATCGGCATGAGTGAGGAGCGAAAACTGTATGAAGAACGAATTCTTTTTTACACGGCTGCAGTACGAATCGGGTGACTGGGATGTGGACCAGCGTATGCCGTCGAATATTCTGCATTCCCTGATCGAATACACAACACTTCAGGTGGATACCCGGGAGAATATTATCCCGCTGGGAAGTCCCGATATATTCAAATGCCCCTTTTGTTACCTTTCAGGGCATAAGCTGGTGCAATTTACCAGTGAGGAAAAAAAGAATTTTCAGCAATACGTGGAGAACGGGGGTTTTGTGTTCGTGGATGATTGCAACCATGATATTGACGGGCTCTTTGCCAAGTCCTTTGAACGGCAAATGGACGATATATTCGGATCGGCAGCGCTTAAAAAGATCGCCAATGATCATTCGCTTTATTCATGTTTCTTTGAGTTTGAGGACGGTCCGCCGACCACTTCCCAGGAATTAAACGGCTGGGGGGACGACCTGGTACACGAATACCTGAAGGCGATTGAGGTTAACGGGAGAATAGGGGTCCTGTACAGTAACAAGGATTATGGCTGTGAATGGGATTATGACTTCCGGAATAAAAGATGGTATAAAAATGACAACACGAGGTTTGGTGTGAATATCGTCATGTACGCACTGACTTCTTAAATCTAAGGTATGAAAGAGCTGGAAATAGCTGAACAGGAAATAACCGCACTCACCGCCAAGCTGGATGATCTCCGGAAAGAAATCGGAAAACGGATTGTCGGCCAGCAGCAGACGGTCGAACAATTGCTTATTACGTTTCTTGCCGGCGGTCATGGTTTGCTTGAAGGGGTACCCGGCCTGGCCAAAACACTGATGATCCGGACCCTTGCGGAGGCCATTGATCTCGATTTCAGAAGGATCCAGTTTACACCAGACCTGATGCCCTCGGACATTATTGGAACGGAGGTGCTCGAAGAGGACCATACCACCGGAAAGAAAATATTTCAGTTTAATAAGGGTCCTGTATTCTCCAACATCATCCTTGCGGATGAGATTAACCGGACTCCTCCGAAAACACAGGCGGCCCTGCTGGAAGCCATGCAGGAATTTGCCGTGACCTATGCGGGCAAATCCTACGAGCTGCCAGGTCCGTTCTTTTTGCTGGCCACCCAGAATCCCGTGGAGCAATCCGGTACCTTTCCCTTACCGGAAGCACAGCTTGACAGGTTCCTCATGTATATCCGGATTGGATATCCCACCGGTGGCGAGGAGGAGGACATTCTCCGGATGACTACCGGTAAACGCGGTGTCTCAATTACTCCTGTCCTGAGTGGTGCGGAGATTCTTCGCCTTCAGGAACTGGTCAGGGAGGTGCCCATCAGTGATGCGCTGATTGGATACGTGTCGCGCATCGTCAGGGGCTCCCGGCCGGAGTCAGGGATCGATTATGTTAAAAGCTGGGTGGATTGGGGTGCCGGTCCGAGGGCGGGTCAGGCAATGATCCTGACGGCGAAAGCACACGCCCTGTTGAATGGCAGGCTGGCCGTGACCGACAAAGATCTGAGGCAGGTTGCCTTTCCGGTGCTGCGTCACCGGATACTGGTCAATTTTAAGGCCGAAGCCCGGGGAATCGGGGCGGATGATGTCACCCGTCATTTGCTTGAAAAAATTTCGGTGAACCCATGAAAGACGACTGGAGATCTTTGCTGGAACCGGAGGTACTGAACGAGGTAACCGGACTTGAGCTGATCGCCCGTGTTATTGTGGAGGGATATCTGTCCGGCATGCATGCCAGCCGTAAAACCGGTACCGGGCTTGAATTCAGCCAGTACCGGGCCTATGAGCCTGGTGACGACCTTCGACTGCTGGACTGGAAGATGCTGGCACGCAGCGGCCGGTACTATATTCGTCAGTCTGATATTGAAACCAATGTGGTGCTGAAAGTAGTGGTGGATGCCAGTAATTCAATGCGCTATTCGGAAAATGGCGTGTCCAAATGGCAGATGGCCCGTCTGCTGGCCGCTGTTATGGCCTACCTCGCCTCAAAGCAACGTGATGATATCGGGTTGTACACACTCAACGACAAAGAGATACATTCGCTAGAAGTCCGGGAAGATTCACGTCAGCTTCAGCGATTCCTTCAACGACTCATAGATGTGGAAACACTGGGGAAATGGCCGGCTGACAAGGAGGTGGAGCTGACACACACCAGGGATAAAAAGGAATTGATTGTGTTTATCAGTGATTTTCTCCAGGAAAAGGAGGAGGTGGTGGAATCATTGCGGCAATTGAAAACAGGCTACAATGAAGTGCTGGCCTGCTATCTCACCGGTCGAAAGGAAGAGGAACTTGATTTTCCGGAGAATGCGGTCTTTGAAGACCTGGAGACGGGACGACGAATGGAAGTACGTACGAAAACAGTTCGGGAAGCGTATAAACGATCGCTCGACCATTTCAGGCAAATGACCAGTGAAGCCCTGGAGGAGCTCGGGATAGTCTGGCTTCCGTTTTACCTGGATGATAACCCCGGAAAAGTACTGGCAACATTTATTAAGCAGCGGAACCGCCTGATCCGATGACCTTCCTGGCACCATATTATTTCTGGGGCCTCCTCGGACTACTCATTCCGCTGGCTATTCATTTATGGAGTCGCAGGAACCCAAAGGTGATCCCCTTTGGCAGTATCCGCTTTCTTCCGCAATCGGAGGCCAGCCGATCCATGTCGCTGAAACTAACGGAAAAGGGATTGTTGCTTTTGCGTATGGCAATCCTGGCATTGCTGGTATTGATAGTATGTTATCCGGTCATTAAACAGTCCGGGCAATTCCGGCACTGGATCCTGCTCGACCCGGCTGTCAGTGACCTTCCTGCCGTCCGACAACTGCTGGACACGACCGACCAGGAAGTCCGCTATCTTGCAAATGATTTTCCACTGGCGGAGAATACTTTGGAAGACCCCGGCATTCAGGACCACTGGCAACTGGTTTCTGAAGCTTCTGCGCTGGCAGACAGTCTTACGGTGATTGATGCCGGCCGGATTACCCGCTTCACCGGGGCACGCCCGGCACTTCCTGTTCCCGTTACCTGGATAACGCTGGATAATACTATCGGGGATAAACCCTGGGAGGTACCCCTCTATCAGGGAAAATCAGGTCAGTCCTACCGGCTTTCGTTTACCTCATCTTCTGGCTATACTTCCGTAAAAAAAGTGGAGGCGCCTGAGGAGTTGCCCCCGGCCGATACCATGCGTATTTCTTTTCATGGAGTAATGGATGAATCCCAGGAGACTTATATCACTACCGCATTTACCTCCCTGGCCGATTACCTGGATATACCCGTTCGTTTCCGGGAGAATGAAGTGCAGGCGGGCTGGCATATTGCCATGTCCGACGCATCCGTGCCGGCTGATGTGACAGGCAAGGTACTGATATTCGTCCCGCGACGTCCGGGTGTAGTCTTAATCCCGACAGAAGATCCTGACAGGTTCCTTATCAACGGAAACCTTGATCCCGGGCGAATCCGTGACGAACAGGTTATGGAGTCGTTGCTGGAGATTGCAGATCCGTATGCAACGCGGCTCGATGATGAGTTGAAAATGGCAAATGATCAGCGTTCCATGCCTTTTGATACGACGCCGCAAATGTCAGGAGTTCAGATCCGGGGTAAACAGGCCAGGGAGGCGGTAACATGGCCGCTATGGATTGCCCTGTTCGTACTAATTTTTACAGAACGTGTTTTGGCTTACCGGAAATATGCCTGAGGGTGCCCGACATATTAGCCGATTTGTGCTTATGCACCGTGCAGTTGATCTGGCGGTGACATTCTTTCCGGCCATGGGAGTTGCTGTGGCTGCCGGGCTTCTGACTTCCCGCTTAACCATAGCAGTAGCGGCAGGCATAATCTCCTGGATCATTCTGTTGCTCTGGAAAAAACCCTGGAAAATGAATGTTTCCGATGCATCTGAAATCCTTGACAAGCGAATTGAAGCGCTTGAATTCAGTTCCGCTCTGGTACTTACCTCCTCAGATTCCCTGACCTCGGTAGCCCGGGTTCAGCAACGCCGGGTTGCAGCGCAGCTTGCCGGGCAGCGACTTGTTTCTATTCTCCCGTTAAAAAATATGTTCCTGTCCATGCTGATGGCCCTCATTATTGTGGCAATTGGATTTATACTTACAAGAATCCTGATGGGAAGCCAGCCTGAAGAGCAACTGATAGAAGTACCGGTACATGTGCCTGAAAAAGCAACCGGTTCTGAACCCTTTCCGGTCATTCAGGAGGCTCAGATATTGGCAAAGTATCCTTCCTATACAGGGATTGGCACACAGGCTTTGACCAGTTTATCGGTACAAGTCCTGCAGGGTTCGGTGCTGAAATGGGAAATCGGTCTGTCGGGACGGGCCGATTCGCTGATTTTGGATGTCGCAGGCGGACAATCTGTTTTATTTGAAAAGAGTCCGGAGAATACCTGGACCTTGCAATGGCGCCCGGATGTAAATACTTTCTATTCATTCCGTATTGTAAAGAAAGGAGAAACCGCAACGAGCGATGTCTATTCCATTGACCTGGTGGCAGATCAACCACCGGAAATACGGCCGGTGGATGTGCAGGATTTTCTGGAATTTGAGGGTCCGGGTGAGGTCGAAGTGCGGGCGGAGCTGACCGATGATTTCGGCCTGACGGATGCGTACATAGTTGCTACGGTAAGCCGCGGATCCGGAGAATCCGTAAAATTCCGTGAAGTGGTACTTCCCTTTCCCGCAGAAGTATCGGGACGACAAACCACCCTCTCGCGACGAATATCCATGGATTCTATCGGAATGGGCCCTGGTGATGAATTGTATTACTACCTGGAAGCCCTTGACAACCGTATTCCTGAACCTGGCCGATCCCGGTCCGTCACATTTTTCGCGGTCATAAAAGACACAGTGAGCCGCGAATTCATGTCGGGCGGTGCGATGGCGGTTGACCTGATGCCCGATTATTTCCGGAGCCAGCGTCAGATCATTATTGATACAGAAGCACTTATCGCCACAAAACCCTCGATGGAATTGCAGGCGTTCAAACAGGAATCCAATTCACTCGGGTATGATCAGAAATTACTCAGGATCAAATACGGACAGTACCTGGGCGACGAATTTGAGTCCGGTATGACGGAGATGCCCGCTGCAACCGAATCGGAGGGTGAATCTGATCCCGAAGAGGATCCGGTTGCTGCTTACACCCATGACCATGATCATGAGCATGAAGGTGTAGCTGAAAATGAAGCAGTAGAGGAAGAGGAAGATCCACTCGAGGCATATATGCATGATCATTCTGATCCTGAGGAGGCCACCTTATACACCCAGGGGATCAGGGCCATGCTAAAACAGGCGATGGCTGAAATGTGGGATGCCGAGTTGTATCTCCGCCTGTACGAGCCGGAAAAATCACTAAGCTATCAATACAAAGCGCTGGACCTGATCCAGAAAATTAAGAACCAGGCGAGGATATACGTTCACCGGATCGGCTTTGACCCCCCGCCGATCAGGGAAGACAGCCGGCTTACCGCCGACCTGGATGAGATCGGGACACCGAGGACGGAAAATACGGATGCCGCGGAGGATAAGTATCGGACGATCCGGCGTGCGGTAGAATTGCTTCTGACGATCGGCGAAGAAAATTATCCATCAGAATCCACCCGTTCGACGGTTTTTGGTCCGGCATCAGAAACACTGGCCCGGCTGGCGGTCGAATCTCCCGGAAGCTACCTGCAACCACTTAGCCTGCTTCAGCGGATCCAGGTTCAGTCATGGGAAACGATCCGATGGGAGGAAGTAGCCCCGCAACTTGCCGGTCAGCTAATGGCAGTGTTGCCAGACCAGGAAATCCCCGGACAAACAGGTTCAATGTCATGGAACCGCCTTGACAGCCTCTTTCAGATACATCTTGAAGGAGGTCGGCATGAATGACTGGATTCAATGGCTTTCATTTTCCACGGTGGCAGCTGCCGGACTTCTTCTCCTCTGGGTCGGACTGCTCTTGCTGGAATGGTTTCGTAAGTCAACACATAGACGAGTTGCCCGCCTTTTCGCGGTCACATTTTTGGTCCTTGCCCTGGGAGGAATACTATTGAAACCTGCGCTGCGTGAGGAAGCGCACGACCAGGTGATCATACTGATCGGAGAGCAAACCGGTCAGGCGCTTACTGACAGTCTCCGTAAGGCCTGGCCGGGGGCTTCCCTTGTCGCCTCTGATACTCTTCGGTCGCGGCTAGAAGCTGAACTAATCATTCTTACGGGTCAGGGCATTCCTGCTCATGACTTATGGAAGACAGGATCTTCCGCGCTTCTCCCGGTTTTTGAGAAAACACCGGCAGGGATGCAGGCATTGGAATTTCCGAAGAAAATTGTGGCAGGTGAAGAAATGATTATCCGGGGTCAAGTGAAAGGCGGGCAGCAGGATAGTCTGGATGTAAAGCTTTTACTAAACGGAACGAAGCTTGATTCCGTGCGGACAGATTCCAGTGGTAACTTTATTCTCAGGCATGTTCCTGCTTCAGCCGGGCGGTATGTGTATTCAATATCTGCAGGTTCGGGAGAATGGCAGCAGGAGTTCCGGATGGGTGCGGAGGCAGAGGAAATTGTGCCGGATAGGGTGGCTGTTCTTTTGTCCTATCCGACCTTTGAGTCACGTGCCCTTAAGAATTACCTGGCAGAGAATGGTATGGAGGTCCTCGTACGCCAGCAGATTTCCCGTGACAAATTCTCCTATGAATTCCTGAACACTGAGAAGCGTATTTCGATGCAAATAACGCCTGATTTTCTGAGTGAACTGGATCTCCTGATTGCAGACAAGCAGGTGATCAGCACCATGGGTTCGCGTAACCGGGAAATTTTGGAGCGTGCCATGTACGAAGGGATGGGACTGCTTGTTCTGGCTTCATCAGACGGGTCCGGTGATCCTTCTTTTTCAATTCCATCTGCCCGGGACAGTGAAGGGAATTGGTATTTCCCGGAGAATGTCTCGTTTGTACACACATCCGGAGAAGCGGGCAGGTACCGGTCAGGTGTGGTGCAAAAAGGACGCGGAGCTTTGGCGGCTTCACTGGAGTCGGCCACCTATCTGTGGATGCTGCAGGGGGAGGAGCAACAATATCAGCAATACTGGCTGCCTTTGATAGATGCCTCTGTCAGAAAAGATATGGAGAAAATAGTTGCTGAAGCCCCGATAATGCGTGTAAATCAACCGACGGAATTTAAAATACGGAACAAGGGAATTCCCGATGTTGCCTGGAATGGTATACAATTGCCTCCCGAAAATGACGCTTATCTTGAGAATACCTGGAAAGTGCGGGTATGGCCAGCAGATTCCGGCTGGCATGAATTGGTTTCCGGGAGTGATACCTCTGCGTTCTTCATTTATGGTCAAAAGGAATTTCAGGCCATGAAATTCTCCGGACAAAAACGGCTGATCCGGCAGCGTGCAGCAGAACAATTGAAATCCAGTGATCCCCGGACAGTATATGATCCGGTTCCTGCCTGGATTTTCTACGTGTTATTCCTGGTTGCCGCAGGATTCCTTTGGTTGGAATTAAAACTGGGATAACGAGGATCCGGGATAGCTTCCCGGACCCCTGAACCCTTATAATTCTTCTTCCACCATTCCGCAGGTAAGCATTGCGTCACCGAAATAGGGATTCCGGATGTCGCTTTCCATGCTCAGCCAGTTGGCACCGCTGTTATCGAACGCCATAGGGCAATGTTGCCAGTACACCGTTTCTCCCTGGTTTTCCGAATTTTTGACGTGTTCATACATGAAGCCGGATAGTTTGAAAAATTCTTCCCGCTGATATTCAAGGTCAGCATTTTCTGCGATTTTGGCTGCAGAACCTGTAATTTCTGCACCGGCCTCATCAGCTTTCGCCAGCCGCCCGGCGGCAGTTGCCGCTTTTTCAGCATCACTGCCTACCAGCGCGTTTTTTATTTTCATGTAATCCGCCAGGATTTGGCCATGCTCATTCCTTTCACCAGCCGTTACCTCCGCGGTACTATCACTTTTTTCTTCACTCACTTCACTCCCGCTATTCTGTGAGCAGGCACTCACAAAAAACATAAGCATCATTCCAATAGTTAATCGTGTCATGTTCCGTTTATTATAATTGTTATTTAATTGTTTCTGTTACACTGCCGCACGTCAGCATCATATCGCCGTAGTACGGATTTCTTACTTCATTTTCAAAGCTTAGCCACCGGGCTCCCTGGTTGTTATTTGCCATCGGACAACGCATTACGTAAAGCGTTTCATCCAGCGGGGTAATCCTTTGGCTAAGCCGGACCATGTTTTCAGATAATCCAATAAAGGCGCTTCGTAATTCGTCCACATTGCCAGCATTGGACGCCAGGGAGGTTTCCTTTTCAAGTTTTTCACTGATTTCGCTGAGCCAGGACGCCCATTGCTCATTTACGTTGAGCCCGGCCAGTGATTGTGTTTGTTCCAGCAGCATTTCCGATTGTTTTCTGGCATTCTCATAATCAGAGGCGACCAGGTAATCTTTCAAAGAGGTGTAGGTGCGAATGATTTTCGCCGTAATATCTTTCAGCTGCTGAGAGGCTTCTCCATAATCTTCTGTGGATTCTTCCGCTCCGTCGGCTTTTACATTCATCATGCTGGGTTTTCCGGCAAGCTGTGCAGCGGCATCTACAGTAAAGGTGCCGTTGACAACGATATCAGCTCCGGGGGCCAGTCCATTCTCCACGACATAGTAATCTCCAATCACCGGTCCTAGCACTACCTCCTGCATACGAAAAGTAGCACCTTCCCCGTCTGCAGACTCGCGAACATACACAATCGATCGCGGGCCTGTCCAAAGCACCGATGTCCTGGGTATCAGTAACCGGTCTTCCGAATCTTTCTCACTTGTCCGGAGCGTTCCTTTTACAAACATCTCCGGTTTAAGTAATGCTGCCTCATTCGGAATAACTACCCTGACATGGGCGACCCTTGTTCGTGGGTCAACCACGGGGTCAATAAATGAAATCTCACCCTGAAATTGTCTGCCCGGAATTCCTGAGACAGTAAATGATATTTCATCACCTACATTGACCACCGGAAGATCTGATTCGTAGGCGTCGAACTGGACCCATACCCGGGAAAGGTCGGCAAGCAGGTATATCGGTGAACCTTCCATCAGGTGGTCGCCGACGTTCACCATTTTTTCCAGGACAGTACCTGAAAATTCTGCATAAATATCCAGATTGTTTGTGGTGGTTCCGGAAGCAATTATCTGGTTGATCTGGTTATCCGTCAGCCGGAATGATCTCAGTTTTTCACGGGCGGCTTCCAGTAATTGCGGGTGTGATTCCTGCATATCTGCGGCCTGAAGTAATTCCTGCTGCGCTGCAATCAGCTTCGGACTGTAAATTGTTGCTATACGCTGGCCTTTTCGGACCTCTTCCCCGACGGTGGCAACAAACAACCGTTCGATTCGACCTTCCACATGGGAAGTTTGAGTGCGGACCATGTTCTCATCCGGAACCACCCGTCCGTTCAACGTAAGCGTTTCCTCAGGACTCCCCGCATATCCAACCGTTGTTGTCCGGATATTACCGAGCCTCATGGCAGAGGAAGATAGTTGAATGGCGGTTGTATCGCTTTCGTTATCCAATTGAGAAACCGGTACCAGGTCCATTCCGCAAATGGGGCATTGACCGGGTTCATTCTGCCGTATCTGCGGATGCATGGAGCAGGTATAGGTTACCGATTCCGCTACTTCCTTCTCATGCGTATGGTTTTCCTCCCCGCCAGAAAACAGGAGGCCGCCTAAAAAAACGCCACCTGCCAGAGCGGCCACAAGCCACCAGAGATTAATTTTCATTTTCATCATTCAGTAATTCAGTAATGAACGCCGGATTTTCACCGGTCAGATAATCATAATTTGCTACTGCTTCCAGTACGCGTCCGTAACTCTTCATAAATTGCATCCGGTACCTCAGCAGTTTTTCCTGGTCTTCCAGGATATCCTCGAATCGTGCCCGGTCATTGGCAAAGTCCGTTTCGGTGAGTTTCAGGACTCTTTCTATAAGTTCTGTCTGTTCCCTGAAGATTTCCATTTCTTCCAGGGCACGACGGATTTCGTACTCATTTTCAAGTCTTCCCGACTGCAACGCGAGTTGTTCTGCGCGGGCGGCATGAAGGTACTGACGCCGGGTGGCTTCTGCCTCATCTCGCATGGAGGCATACTTTTTCTGCCAGATCGGGAGTCCGATCGTGACCATAGGCATAAAAGCATTCTTGCCGTTATCAGGAATATTCATGTCTTCGCGCTTGCCAATGATCATGTAGTCCAGGCCCACTCCTATTGACGGATAGGCCTGTTTGCGGGACGCTTCAGCATATGCTTCAGCGGCCTGGCTGCGGATAATATTCGCCTGCACCAACGGGTGGCCGGAGAGGCTGTCCTGATCTGAGAATATTGGTAATTGTACCGCTATTGTGTCAGGAAGATGAAGTGTACTGCGATCCGCATTGAGCAGGAGAAAGAATTGTTCAGTGGTCGTTTCCAGCCGGTCTGTGAGGCTTTCGATAGTGTTCCCGGACGTTTTTTTATCAAGCTGAACCCGCAGGATATCGGCCATACGTCCGTCACCGCTTCGGAAACGGGTGGTCGCAAGCTCCTCAGTGGATTCCAGCAGTGCCAGATTCTCCCGCTCCAGGTCAATCAGCCTGTGCAGGATCCACAGTTCGTAGTAAGTTTTGCGAACATCCCGGGTGAGGGACCGGGCCCGATCTGCAAATTGCCAGAAAGACGCCTCGGCCTGCCGGTCGGACTGCAGCTTTTTCGATTTGAGGGTGCCAAACCAGGGAAACATCTGGGTAAGCGAGAACCGGAATTGCTGCGGGCCAACACGGGTTTCCACAGGACTGATGAAATATCCGATACCGAGGGAAGGATCCGGCAGGGTACCCGCCTGGTCGGAGCGTTCTGCCGCGGCAAAGAATCCCTCATATGCACTTTTCAGTCCCGGGTTATTCTCCATGGCCAGCTCCAGATAATGGGACAGCGAATCCTGTGCCTGCAGGACCGGTGCGGTCAACAGGCAGAGAAACAGAATAAATAAGGTTTTATCGCTATTCATGTTCAACTTTTTTAATAATGGACTCCTGTCTCCATGCGTAAAGGACGGGAACAACGAAAATGGTAAGGATGGCGATCATCATCCCGCCGAAGATGGGGATGGCCATTGGTACCATGATGTCCGATCCTTTTCCTGTGGAAGTCAGGATAGGTATCAGGGCGATAAGCGTGGTGGCAGTCGTCATCATGGCCGGCCGTACCCGGCGCTGACCTGCTGCCAGCACTGCTTTACGGACCTCCCCGACGGACTCGGGGGATCTCCGGTCAAAGCTTTGTCTCAGGTAGGTGGCCATCAGAACCCCGTCATCCGTAGCAATTCCAAAGAGGGCGATAAAGCCCACCCAGACGGCCACACTCAGGTTGATCGTACCCATCTGGAACAGCTCGCGCATGTTTCTGCCGAACATGTCGAAATCAGCCACCCAGGACTGTCCGTATAACCAGATCATCAGGAACCCTCCGCCAAAGGCGACCGCAATCCCCGTAAATACCATCAGGCTGGTCAGCACGCTGCGGAACTGGAAATAAAGGATCAGGAATATGATCACAAGCACCAGTGGAATGATCAGCGAAAGTCTTTTCTCTGCGCGGACCTGGTTTTCAAAGCTGCCGGAGAACCGGTAGCTGACCCCGCCGGGGACCTGTATTTCACCCCGTTCGATCGCGGCTTCAATGGCCTCCCGGGCATCATTGACCACCGAAACTTCAGCGTATCCATCTCGTTTGTCAAACAGGACATAACTTGTCAGAAACGTCTCTTCGCTGCGTATCACCTGGGGCCCGCGGGTGAAATTGATCTCCGCCAGCTGGGCCAGCGGGATCTGGGTGCCGTCGGGGGCAGTGATAAGTATCTCCCCGATCTGGTCCGGGGTATTGCGCAGTTCGCGCGGGTAGCGTACCCGGATGGGGTAGCGTTTCCTTCCTTCGACAGTCATGGACAAGGGGACACCCCCGATGGCTCCTTCAATGGCCAGCTGAACCTGTTTCACCGTGAGCCCGTACCTGGCGATCTCTTCCCGGAGAATATCTATTTCGAGGTAAGGCTTACCAATCACCCGATCCGCGAAAACAGCCTCCCTTTTTACAGAAGGTACATTTTTCAACAATTCTTCCAGGCGGACTCCAAATGTTTCGATGGCTTCGAGTGACGGGCCTGAAACTTTAATGCCCATTGGGGCACGCATTCCGGTCTGGAGCATGACCAGCCGGGTCTCAATGGGCTGAAGCTTTGGTGCCGAGGTAACTCCCGGCAGGCTTGCCCGCTGTACAATCTCTTCCCAAATGTCATCGGCCGACCGGATGTGATCTCTCCATATACGCAGTGGATCCCCGCCGCGTTCCCTGACCAGCTGGTTCGCGGGCAGCCTGAGAGCCAGCACCTCTTCCCGTGTCAGACTATCTCCGGAAACGGTAATGTAGTGCCCCTGATCCGTAGTTTGGAAATATAGCCGGTCACCGGATTCTCCTGACATGTATTCCGGATAGTAATTGATCACATTTTCAAACATGGAAATCGGGGCCGGGTCCAGGGCGCTTTCTACCCGTCCGAGTTTGCCAACAACTTCTTTTACTTCCGGAATCGCTGCCACGCGCTGGTCGAGCATGCGGAGTGTTTGCAGATTCTCTTCAATTCCTGCATGGGGCATAGCCGTGGGCATGAGCAGAAAGGAGCCTTCATCCAGGCTGGGCATAAACTCTTTGCCGGTACCGGGAAACGCCTCGGACATTCCCTGCCACAGGCCGGTTTCACTGATTTCCAGGCCAATGGCCCCGAGGCCGGAGGATACAGGGCGGAACACCCGGGAGAATCCCATCCAGATCATGGCGGCCAGCAAAATGATCAGCACGGGCATAATTAGAAACAGGAAACGGTGATCCAGACACCAGCTTAGAATCTGCCGGTAAAAAGTGATCATTAGCCAGCATACAAGCAGCACACCACCCGCAGAAAGAAGGACGAATAACAGGTTGTTCAGGGTTCCGGACTCGATCCCGACAGGAACCCATTCAAAGGCCAGAAGCCACCATACTATAAGGATCATCAGAATCAGATCTGAATAGCGAAGAATAGCCGGTGGAGAATCAAGCTCATAACGTAAGAACCCCGCTATAGCGCCTGCCAGCAGCAGTACACCCGGCCACCAGGAAACATATATGAATGACAGAATAGCCGCCGGCACCAGCAGGAGGTAGCTGAATTTCCTTATTTTCCGGCTCCTGATGCGAATTCCCGTCATTGCGTGAGCCAGAGCGGGCAGGACCAGCAGGGCAACCAGCACCGCAGCGATCAGGGCAAATGTTTTTGTAAAGGCGAGCGGATGAAAAAGTTTGCCTTCAGCCCCTTCCAGGGCAAATACAGGGATAAAGCTGACAATGGTGGTGGCCACCGCCGTGATAATAGCTCCGCTTACCTCAGCCGAAGCCTGGTAAATGGATTCCAGAGTCGAAAGACCTTTCTCTTCCTGCTGATACCTGATGATGTTTTCAGTGAGAATGATCCCAAGGTCAACCATAGTGCCAATGGCAATCGCGATTCCACTTAAGGCTACAATATTGGCCATGACCCCGGTATATTTCATGGCGATGAATACAAGGAGAATGGCCAGTGGAAGCAACAGCGAGATCATAAAAGATGCCCGCAGGTTCAGAACCATTACAATGATGACCAGCACGGTGATCAGTATTTCAAACGTAAGTGCCTCTTCCAGCGTACCAAGAGTTTCGCGGATCAAACCACTACGGTCATAGAAAGGTACAATGGTGACCTGCGAAACGGTCCCGTCTTCCAGGGTACGGGAAGGAAGACCAGTCGAAATCTCGCTAATCTTATCCTTGACCGAAGCAATCACCTGCATCGGGTTGGCATCATATCGGGCAACCACCACGCCACCGGACTGACCGATACCATTTTTGTCCAAAGCGCCCCGCCTGGTGGCCGGTCCCAGGCTGACAATTGCAACATCCGCAATGCGGACCGGTACGTTATCCACCGACTTAATCACCGCCTGTTCCAGGTCACGAATGTCCTGTATATATCCCAGTCCACGCACAAAGTACTCGGCACGATTTATTTCGACTGTCTTGGCGCCCACATCCAGGTTGGCCTGGCGCACGGCATTCATAACATCTTCCAGGCTCACCCGGTAAGCGGTGAGTGATTCGGGGCGTACATCCACCTGGTATTCCTTGACATAGCCACCAATGGAAGCAACCTCAGAAACACCGTCAACCGTACTAAGTGAATAGCGGACATAGAAGTCCTGGATGGAACGCAATTCCTGGAGATCCCATCCACCAACAGGATTACCATTTTCATCCCGTCCCTCCAGTGTATACCAGAAAACCTGCCCGAGTGCAGTGGCATCGGGTCCCAGTCCGGGACTTACCCCCTCCGGCAGGGTACCGGCGGGGAGTGAATTCAGTTTTTCCAGGATTCGGGACCGGGACCAGTAGAACTCCACATTCTCCTCGAAAATCAGATAGATGCTGGACAAGCCGAACATGGAATTACTGCGGACAGACCGTACCCCGGGTACTCCCAAAAGCGCGGTGGTAAGTGGATAGGTGACCTGGTCTTCCACATCCTGCGGAGACCTGCCGGGCCATTCGGTAAATACAATCTGCTGGTTTTCGCCAAGGTCCGGGATAGCATCCACGGGCACCGGGTCTCTCGGAATCAGCTCCAGGTCCCAGTTAAACGGAGCGGTCATTACACCCCAGATGATGAAAAGCATCACCAGCAGAAAAGTGACCAGTTTATTGGTCAGAAAGAATTTTATAACAGAATTGATCATTACACATGGAGTTTGTCAGAAACAAATACCCGCCAGGCATATGCCGGCAGGTGCATACCATGCGTATGATCAAATAAGGAAAGACTGTACGAGAATAATGATTTCCCGGTCAGCCGGAGGGGGCCGGTAAGGTAATAGTGGAATAATTGACCTGGTCAGAACCGGTGAAAGCATTTCTTGCTCCACAGGAAGTACGGCCAGTGACAGGCTGTTATGAAGTTCCAGGTTCTTAACAAAAAGGGTCTCAGGTGATTTGGAGTCAATATTCAGATCCTGGTCCTTGCAGCAATCCATCGCTTTCATCGCATGCATGGGACAGGACGGTTTGTCCTGCACCTTTTGCATCATGCTGCATTCAACCTCATCACCAAAAAAGGAAACATCCTGCATCTGACCGCCGCAAAAGTGCAGGTTCATGGAAAAGCCGGTAGTGCTAAGCAGCACCAGGCATGCCATGGTCAGCGATATGATCTTTTTAAATGACTTCATTGACTGAAGTATGGACGTAATTTCCGCCCAAAAAGTTTTTCAAAGATACAAAAACATTTAATTCAATGCTTCCGTGAGCTACAGCATTCCTACTAATGACAGGAAAAAGTCGAAAATTGCCAGTTTTGGATAATTTCTACCGCTGGAATGATCCGTTTACCGTCTCAAAATCCCGGTCCTTCATTTATGCGTGATTTTCTCAAAGTTGAATGGTAATTATTGCGTATTCGTCAAAACTTGAGATAACATGAAGAGATATGCAAGCATGCTGCTGATGCTGGTTTTTGTACTTCCGGCATTAGGGCAGGAGAAGAACCGGTTTGAGGTCGATCTGACCAACGTGACCGATGATAAAGTACAGGTAACGTATTACCCGCCCGAACAGGAGTCGAATGAATTACGATTTTATTTCCCCAAGATCGTTCCCGGAACGTATAACATCAGTGATTACGGGGATTTTATAAATGAGCTCCGCGCATTCGATGATAAGGGAAAAGAATTGCCGGTAGAAAAGGTAAACAATAATGAATACCTGATTAAAAAAGCTAAAAAGCTTCACCGCATGACCTACCTGGTGGCGGATTCCTATGATACGGAAATGCCAACGCAGGTGTATCCCATGGCAGGCACCAATATCGAAGCTGGTGAAAATTTCGTCATCGGTACGCCGGGGTTTTTTGGCTATTCTGAGGAGAACCGTGAACACCCCTATGAAATCACGGTGATTAAACCGGAAGGCTTTTACGGATCAACTGCCCTGGTGGCCAGGAATCAGGATTCCGGCCGGGATGTCTACGAGGTGGCTGATTATGATATGCTGGTAGATTCACCCATGATGTACAATGTGCCGGATACGGCGGTGGTATCCATGGGAGGTGCCGACGTGCTGGTTTCGGTTTATTCTCCTAACGGAAAAGTTACTGCGGATTTTCTTGCCGGAGAATTGTCTGTACTTCTGGAGAACCAGCGTAAATTTCTCGGTGGCGAACTGCCGGTTGAGAAGTATGCATTTATTTATTACTTCGACGGCGGCGATCAGGTAAATCCGACGGCCGGTGCCCTGGAACATTCCTATTCATCGTTTTACTACCTGCCGGAGCTGCCCCAGGAGCAGCTTGCCTCAACGCTCGTGGATATCGCTGCGCATGAATTCTTTCATATAGTCACGCCGCTTACCATTCATTCCGAGGAAATAGAGAATTTCAATTTTAATGAAGCAGATTTGTCCGAACACCTTTGGCTGTACGAGGGAGTTACGGAATATTTTGCCAACCATGTACAGGTTCGTTACGGAATGATCTCGCGCGAAGAATACCTGGAAAAGCTTTCGTCCAAAATTCGTAATTCACGCACACGCTATACCGACGACCTCGCTTTTACGGAGTTAAGCCGGAAAGCAGCGGGAGAATTTGCCGGGGAATACGGGAATGTTTATGAGAAAGGGGCGTTGATTGGCGCGATGCTGGATATCAGGTTGCTTGAATTGTCGGGCGGCCGGTATGACCTGGAGGATCTGCTGGATGAGCTGGGTGAGAAATACGGGAAGAATAAGGCCTTCAGGGACGAGGAACTATTTGATGCCATCGTGGAAATGACCTTTCCGGAAATCAGGGAATTCTTTGCGAGTTATGTGGATGGCCCGAACCCATTGCCATTCAGGGAATATTTTGCGAAAGTCGGTGTGGAGTATGTGGAATCGGAAAAAACGAAACAGGTTACCCTGGGTCGCATATCCATCGGATTTGATCAGGAGCGTAATCAGCTGATGGTGGCTGATATCAGCCAGATGAATGATTTTGGTAAGAGTATGGGATACGAGCAGGGAGATCGCCTGGTTTCCGTGCAGGGCCGCGAGATCGGTCCCGCCAATGCCCAGAATGTGATTAACGAACTGCATACCTCGATTCAGGAGGGAGATATGCTCACCGTGATCATTGACAGACCACAGGAGGATGGCACCTTTAAGCGAATGGAGTTGTCCCAAAAAGCTGTACTGGAGCAAAGTACCGCTCAGTACGTACTCCGCCAGATGGAAAATGTGTCATTTGAGCAGGCGAATCTGAGAGAAGCCTGGATGGATGCCAATGCTGCACCGGCAAAGAAAGAGGATGTTGCGACGGTGGACGGGATAATCACCGCGCTCTACGATGTTATATCAGGACCGGCCGGTGAACGTGACTGGACCCGATTCCGCTCACTGTACAAGGAAAACGCTTCGATGGGCGCCGTGGCAGTCATGCCGGATGGAAACAGCCGGTACGTGCACATGACAACATCGGATTATATGGTGAATAATGCACCGTTTTTTATGGAAAATGCTTTTCATGAGACGGAGCTTGGTCGTGAAGTCTGGGAATTCGGAAAGATCGCCCAGATAAAGACTGCTTATGAATTTACGGTGGGAGAATCCGAAACACCGCAGCAACGCGGGGTCAATCTCGTAAATCTTGTCCGGGATAACGGAAGGTGGTGGATCACCAGTATTCTCTGGACGACCGAAGGGGCTGACAACCCTATTCCGGAATCGCTGAAACAGTAGTGATCGAAACAACAAAAAAAAGGCTGATCCGCCATCCGGATCAGCCTTTTTTTAGTCAGGCTGGTCAGTCAACCGTAACTACTTCATACATTTCATTTCCTTCTTCATCTTCCACCTCTGCGTAATATTCTCCCGAAACAGCGTAATATTCTGTACCATCGATTTCCAGAACCTCATAACCTTCCGGCAAAGCATCCACCACTGCCCCTTCAGGAGCAGGGACGGATACGAATTCCTGGCCAGATTGCGTATAGAAGACTCCGTAGTAATAGAAGTATTCATTGCCGTCCAGTCTGATTACCATTCGTGCTTCAGGTAAAGTCCGGACCCGAATACCTATTGCGGGTCTTGAAACGATCCAGTGGCCATTTTTCCGCGTGTAATAAACCCCGTTATGATAATGATATTTATGACGGCTGTTACGTACAACCACAGCACCATTCGGCAGTCTGGTGATGGTGGTATTGTAAGCAGGTAAATGACGGTAACGGAAGTGAGCGCGCCGGCTGACCCGCCGGTGTACCCTTCTGGCAGTACGCCTGTGGACCCTGCGGTGAACTCGTTTGGTTTGTCTTACTTCCTTTCGTGCACTGACAAGATCGGCACGCTGCTGGGCGTTGACGCTTTTACCCGGGATACTGATAATAAGGAATAAGGCAAATATGCTTGTAATAATGACTTTCATAGGATTAAATTTTGATAACATGCATTTGATGCTGATCAGCAGGAAAGGTTTAATCCGGATAATTTTTTTTTAAAAAAAAAGACCCCGGCTGTGCACCGGGGTCTTACGTTTTCGACTGAATATTACAAACTATTCGTTCTCAAGAAACGGATACCGGTAATCGGTAGGCGACACGAACGTTTCTTTGATGGTCCTTGGCGAAACCCATCGGAGAAGGTTCAGGATGGAGCCTGCCTTATCGTTTGTACCCGAAGCACGGGCGCCTCCGAAAGGCTGCTGACCGACGACAGCTCCTGTAGGTTTGTCATTGATGTAGAAATTCCCTGCCGCATTCACAAGGCTTTTCGTGGCAAGTTCAATGGCGTACCTGTCCCTGGAGAATATAGCTCCTGTAAGCGCATAAATTGATGTCTGATCTACCAGGTGCAAGGTTTCTTCAAAATTCTCTGCATCATAGACATAGATCGTGATAACCGGGCCGAAAATTTCCTCTACCATCGTCAGTGATTGCGGGTCCTTGGTAAGTACCACGGTTGGCTCAATGAAATACCCTTTCGATTTATCGTAGTTCCCTCCGGCTATAATTTCATTCAGGCTGTTGTTTTTAGCCTTGTCGATATACCCGGCGATTTTATCAAACGCTTTTTCATCAATAACCGCATTAAAGAAATTCGAGAAATCTTCCGTTCCCCCCATTTTGACGCTTTTCAGGTCCTCCTGAACATATTTCTTAACATCCTCCCACAGGTTGGATGGGATATATGCGCGTGATGCCGCCGAGCACTTCTGGCCCTGGAATTCAAAGGCACCCCGGGTAATGGCGGTGGCCACCGATTTGGCATCCGCCGATTTATGCGCAACGATAAAATCCTTGCCGCCCGTTTCGCCTACCACACGCGGATACGTGTCGTATTCATCGATATTTTTACCTATGGTTTTCCAGAGATGCTTGAATACCCCGGTACTTCCGGTAAAATGAAGGCCGGCAAATTTAGGATGACTGAAAATGATATCTCCTGCAACCGGACCATCAACATAGATAAGGTTAATCACGCCGTCCGGTACACCAGCTTCGCGGAAAACATCCATAATTACCTTTGCGGAATAGATCTGAGTTTCTGCAGGCTTCCATACGACTGTATTACCCATCAGCGCCATGGACGAAGGTAAGTTTCCGGCAATGGCTGTGAAATTAAAGGGTGTAATGGCAAACGTAAAGCCTTCGAGCGGCCGGTGTTCGAGCCGGTTCCAAACCCCTGGTGAAGATTCAGGCTGTTCCGCATAGATCTGGCTCATGTAGTGCACGTTGAACCGCAGAAAATCAATAAGCTCACAGGCGGCATCGATTTCTGCCTGGAAAGCACTTTTTGATTGTCCCAGCATGGTGGCTGCGTTTATTTTCGCCCTGTAAGGTCCGGCAATAAGGTCTGCCGCTTTAAGGAAAATACTTGCCCGTTGTTCCCAGGACAACTCAGCCCACTGTGCCCGTGCATTCAGCGCGGCGGTGATCGCCTGTTCCACATGGCCCGCATCACCGTAATTGTAATGACCCAGGATGTGCTTGTGATCATGGGGCGGGGACATCGGACGCTTGTCATCGGTCCTTACCAGTTCACCGCCTATAAACATAGGGATATCCACCTCTTCGGCCCGAGCAGCTTTCAGCGCCTCTTTAAGTTTCTTTCTTTCCGGCGAACCAGGTGCATAGGACAGCACAGGCTCATTGACCGGTCTTGGTACCTTGTAAATTCCTTTTGGCATTAAATCAGTCTTTATATGTGTTACATTTCTGACTGCAAAATTACGCCATTTGAACGTAATTCGGATTGGATTTTAAAGGATATTACGCACCTCGCTGAGGCAGGAGATTTCATAATGGGGTGAAAGGGAATGGCGGTTTCGGGCGGGGTTGAAATACGCCGCGTGCAGTCCTGCATCCATGGCTCCGCGGATATCGGCCATCAGGTTGTCGCCGATCATCAGGCAACGGGCGGGAGTCACACCCGCTTCCTTAACGGCATGCAGGAAAATCTCAGGGGACGGTTTACGGTGTCCGGTAGTTTCGGAAGTGATGACGCCCTGAAAATAGGGCTTCAGTTCGGATCGGTGAAGTTTGACCTCTTGTACATCATCAAATCCATTGGTCAGGATGAACAGCGGATATTTGTTCCGGAGGTAATCAAGAATTTCCAGGGCATATGGAAACAGGTACGTTTTGGTGGGACAACGGGTAATGTAATCATCGGAGAGCACATTACTCAATTCGTTGTTTTCAACATAGTAACGTAATAAAATCTGCCGGAAACGTTGTGACCGGATTTCTTCCCGGTCAATTTCCCGCTTGTTGTAGCGGTCCCACAAACCGTGGTTTACCTCATTGAATGATGAAAGAAAATCACGGGATGAAATGCCGTAACGTTCCTGAAGCTTGTATTCATCGTGAAGTTCGAGAAGTGTGTACCTCGAATTCGTCTCGTAATCCCAAAGAGTGTGGTCCAGATCAAAAAATATTGCATCATACAAGCTCATCGTTGCCAGGTTCTCGTTTCCAGTTTATTCACTGCCAACGCACGGTTGGAGTACATAGTTCGGTAGGTATCAAAATCACGGTTCAGGGTCTGGTCTTTCTTCAGGAACTGGAAAATCTGGTCAATTATGTCCAAAACCTCATCTTTAAGGTAATAAAAGACCCACTGGTCCTGTTTCCGGGCATTAAGAATGCCTGAATTCTTTAAATAAATCAAATGCCGGGAAGTCTTTGTCTGGGTAAAATCCAATACCTGTTCAAGGTCACTGATGCACATTTCCCTGTTCTTGAGAATTAAATGGAGAATCCTCAGCCTTGATTCATCAGAGCAGGCTTTAAATATCTGGGAGCCAAAAGACAAACTGAAGTTTTTAAGTCTCATATCCTCTGGTAAAGATACAACAAATTATGGGCTGGCCGGGATTTGCATTCGCCGGGGGGGCGGAAAATAGGCGGAGTGCTAATTATTGCGAACAAATTATGGAAAATTGTCGTTCAATTGATATCTTCGAAGAATTATTAGGGCTGAATCAGTGACGAAATACCAACTTATACTCAGAAAATCACCTGGTTTCCTTGTCATTCTAATGGTATTCCTATTGGTATTGGGAGGGAGTAATGCCTTTGGACAGGGAAAGAAAAATATTATCCAGTTGTCGGGTATTATTTTAAGTGAGGAGGACACCACCAATGGTGTGCCCGGCGTGCATATCTATGTTCCGAAAGCCGGACGGGGAACTACTTCGAATCGTGTAGGGTATTTTTCCATGCCGGTCTTGGAAGGCGACGAAATTGTGATCAGCGCCATCGGCTACGAAAAACAGTATTACCAGATACCGAAAACGGACAAGGATAACCTGACAATTATTGTCGAATTGGTTACCGACGTGACGTACCTGGATGAGGTGGAAATTATGCCATTTCCAACTGAAGAGGTACTCAAGGAGGCCGTTATTGCGCTGAATCTGCCGTTAAGTGAATCGGTCAACGAAGAAAACCTGAACGATGAACTGCTACGCCTGATGATAGAGACTACCCCAATGGATGCTTCCATGAATTCAAGCTGGTACCTGAATAATTGGGTAGAATATCAAAATGATAATTTTGGTCCCAGGCCCAATCCATTGCTTAATCCTTTTAACTGGGCCAAATTCTTTAAATCCCTTAAGAAGGATAAATAGGATCAGATCAGGAGCGAGGTAATAATGCCCATTGCCAGAATTACATAGATGGCTCCGACCATCCATTTAACGATTGTAATTTCACGACTATTCATAATCAAGGTTGATTGGTTTACAGGTAATGACCCACAGATCATGCCAATTGTAAAGTATGAACCGGATCGGCTGCGTGAGGCATTTGGCGTAACATCCATTCCCAAATCGGGAAAATATTCCTTTGAAGGGATCAAAATGAAACGAAGAGGCGACAGCCGGCGCATTATCACCTTGTATTTGGGGATAAATCCCTCTATTTTTAATTTAAAAAAATAATGCGTCAATTCATCATCCTGATTCTTGTAGTATTCTCTGTTTCAGCCTATGCAGTTCCCACCCGTTTAATGATCCGGGCTAAGGCAAAGGATGCAAAGTTCATCGGCAGCTCCATTGGTGGTGCCTATGTAAAAGTTACAGAAGTTATTTCGGGCCGGATTCTGGCCACCGGTTATACGTCAGGGAGTACGGGCAATACGGACGTGATCATGCGGCAACCCCACGCACGTTACGGCCGGCTCACCAACGATAATACGGCCGGCTTCCTGGCCATGCTGGATATTGAAGACCCGGTATTTATCATGGTGGAAGTATGGGCACCCGTTAATCAGCGGCAAGCTACGGTCCATGCCTCCACACAGTTGTGGATGGTGCCGGGCAAACATGTGGAAGGCGACGGGCTGATCCTTGAAATTAGCGGAATGGTGGTCAATGCACTGGCACCCCAGACGCATGAAGCCATAGGTCTTTCTACGCTAAACCAGGGAATGCTTGATGTACGTGCCAATGTTGTCATGATGTGCGGATGTACCATCAGCGAGGGAGGGTTATGGAATTCGGAGGACCTGGAGGTAAGGGCACTGGTCTACCGTGATAATGAGCTGGCCAAAGAAGTGCCCATGCTGATCACGGAAAAGGTAAATACCTTTGCAGGAAGGATTCCGGTGAGCGATCCCGGGAATTATGAGATAGTTATCTATGCATATAATGCAAAGACGGGAAACACCGGCGTTGATAAAGTAAATGTAATTGTAGGAGAATAATGATCAGAAAGATATATCCCACTGAATCCGTATGCGTTCCGTATCTGCATCAGGATTAAATTCGTCGTTTTCGTAAATATATTTTGCCAGCTCCAGCGTGAGTTTGTTTTTATGTCCTGCAAAAAAGTAATTAATCGCAAGGGCGAGTTCTTCTTCATCAACCAGTGTTCTTGAGGTCGTGGGAATAGATTGTATTGCATAACGGAATGCCACTTCAAGACGTTCAGGTACGAAATCGAACACATTATGAAAGAAGTATCCTGCCTGGAAATAACTTCCGGTAAGTACTGTAGTGCCTGGATTCACTTTGTCTTCAATTTCTTTTTTATGTGTTTCATGTTGCCAGGAAAAACCACGGTATTTGAATGCCGATTCGATCATGAGTTGATTAATGCGGTAATCTCCCAATTCAAATCCTGTTAGTTGACCCCCTCCGGAGGTTGAGAACCGCGTAAACCTGCCCCGGGTAGTCATGCCAGCCATTGCCAGCGTAAGCGTCGGTTTTTCCCGGTTTAACAGGTCACTGCCACTCATTTCTGTTTCCCGCCCCAGGACATTCCAGTGAATTTTTCCCGTGTACATCAGGTGTTCATCTTCGTTTTCCCGGTTACCGCGACCCGACCCGGTGAGCATGGACAAGGAATAGCTGAAATCTCCCGGTTTGCCTTTCCGCACGCGGCCATAAACTGAAATCCCCTGTTGACGGTCAATTGTAAACGTCCTGTTAAGGATGGACCTGTCCATCATTTGCTGAGCGCCGGAAGAAATCAGACGCTCCCGGGTGTAATCAATTTTCCACTGACCAAATTTAAAGCTCAGGAATTCCCATTTTTCAATCATGATCCGGAAATCGAGCAGCACCGATGCTGCCACATCATACTCCCAATAGTATTTTAACCATGGTTTATAACCGTGTCCGCCAACTTTCAGCCGGGCGCGGTTAATTTTAAATACATGCCTGGTTTCATTCCTGAAGTCATCAAAAGTTATCGGATTTTCGTCATTCGGATAGGCATATCTGAATTGTAAACGGGACTGAATCTGCAGTGAAAATTTGTTATCAGTCGTTTTGAATTGAAATCCACGTGATCCGTAGCTAAAATATCGGGCTATATGATTTTGAATCAATGAATCCGTTTGAGTATCCTGGTCACCTGGTTCCTGCGCAAATAACACACCCGGCAGCATCATTACTGCCAGCAGAAGTAGCCTTTTCATAAGATCACCGGAGGTTAAGAAATCTTTACGAGAATTAACAAATTGTTACCGCAAAGTTAAAAAGTCCAACCTTAAAACCTAGTTCAATATTCACTGGTTTGCCGTTATATCCATGAACGCCTGGTGGTCTGAAGTTTATAAATTGCGTAATCACAGGCAGTTTTAACTGTATTCGGGTCGATATACCTGAGTCGTACAGATCCTGACGCGGTATGGAATGTCAGGTGAGCAAGGTTTCTTCTTCGTATAACTACATTATCCGAAAAGCGCATGGCCTGGATCTTATAGTAGGTAAGCACGGTTCTTCTAGGGAAGATCCATCCTTTCTGCAGAATGACAAGATCTTCGAGAAAAGTAATTTTAATACTTCTGCCGTATTTATATGCCAGAAATACGATCAGCGGAAGCAGGAATAGAGGCAGGTACCAGTAAAATGGGTACAGGAAATACTGTACCACGGAAGCAATGATCACGGGAATCCCGAATATCATTGTGTAAAAGCGTGTGTAGGCTAAATGGTCTGCCTTAACCGGAGAAAAACCTTCTTCAATTTTCCGGTCATAGACCAGTTTTTCCAGCTGTACCGACTGCTCAGGGTAGCACGCAGGTATCTCGACGCGTTTCTTTTTTTTCTGCGGTTTACCCGGCTCCGCCTGGTAGATCCGCACCGTTTGAAACCCCAGTAATTTCCGGAGCGGATTTGAATTCCATTTCAGGAACTGGATCTTTTTCACAGGAATGCGGTACTCATTCTTTTTCAATAATCCGCTTCTGATTTCTACCACTTCTCCCTGTATCGAAGCCCGGAAATTATAGAAGGTAAGTACCGTTCGTATCAGCGATATTATAATACTTACTACAATGAACGTGATAATAGCGGCAATGACCAGTGCGAGCCCGGCCCGGAGCAGTTGTGCCGGAACATTCTCCATATAATCACCAAACTCATCGTTCAGATAATCCTCTACATATTCATAATACTGAAAGGAGTAGCCGTATACCACGAGCAGGGCCACCAGGCCATTTCGGATATGGTTTTCCGTAAGCCCGACTTTCAGTAAATCAACCGGGGACAGACTAACAAGCTCCCTTGATGCTGCATCTTCCTGTGTTTCCTGTTTTGCAGAGGACTCCTCCGTGGATTGCGCCGGCTTATGTTTCAGTAAATCCCTGAAAGCACGAGCAACCGGTTCCTTGAGAGCGGCAATCTCCAGTTCTTTTTCTGATGAACCGGCGGAGTCGATTTTCAGTCCGACTACCCCGAGGGCCTGTTGAATTATGTTTTGTTCAATATGAACCGACTGGATCCGGTTTAGGGGGATATTTTTACGGTCCTTCACCAATACACCCCGGTGAATCACCAACTCGTCATTTTCCACATGAAATGTGAAATTCCGGTACTGCAACCAGGATATCCATGCAGTTAGCCCGATGGCGGCGAAAATACCCGCAACCATCAGGGTAAAAATAAGCGGATCTTCCCGTCCAACCGCGATTACCACAATGATCAGTGATACTATTACCCGGGCATTTCTGAGTAAATAAACGACAACACCAATAAGGCTTTGCCGTTGAGGCGTGTTGAAATCACTTTGGTTATTCATGGAACCGGGCGACATAATCTCTGAGGCGCTGCGCTTCATCCCGCGGAAGTCCGGGAATACTGAGGTCTGAGGAGGATCCGCCGGCTGTATAGATATGAAGCGTGACGAGGCCGAACATCCTGTCTACCGGGCCCTGGCTGATCTCCGAGTGCTGAATCCGGGCAAATGGAATGGTTATGTTGCTGTAAAAAATCCAGCCTTTCCGGTACGAAATGTCCAGTTCGCGCAGTGCATAAGCGCGGACAGGAAAGCTCTTATAAATCGCAAGCAATGCCAGGCCGTAAAGTGCAAGGAGCAAAGCACTTATAACCGCTGCCCACTGATACAGGCCCAGAATAAGCAAGGTAACGGGCCCTGCGAGCAGAAAAACAAAAGGAATTGATGTCAGCAGTATCAGTTCCTTCCGGAAAACTTTCGGGTGTCCCTGATGGGGGGTTTCTTCAATATGAGGTAATTCTTCCGGCTCAACCGGGATATTTTGAAGGAGCATGTCTAAATATAGGTTCAATTCATGAGAATCTTACGTAAGGTTAACAGGTTAAATTACCGTTTATCAGGGTTACCTGTCATGCGAATTTCAGATTTATCTTTAAATAAAAGTGTCTGGCATGACAAGAGAGGACATAAAAGATAAATTGCTCGGATTGAAGCTGAAAAAGGAGCTTGCAGCGGATAAGACCAGGCGGGCATCGCGCCTGCTGTTTTATATCGGTTCGGCTTACCTTGTATTCGGGCTGCTACAGGCGGATTCCTTCATTTCCACGCTGTTTGTTACCTGCGTGAGCCTGGTAATGATCATGCTGGGGCTGTTGTCCCGGAAAAATCCGCTCGTTCCCCTTATCATTGCCTTTGTTGTATTGTTATCAGCCTCACTGATTGATTTTTTGAATTTCGACAAGATCGGGTTCATTGGCATCATCATCCGGGTAGTTTTACTGGGCTTCCTGGCATCCGGGATTTATCATCTGTTTGCTGCTGATCGAATACTTTCTGAGTATGATCAGATGGAAGAACAATTCCAGAAATAGCGTATCAAGTCAGCACATTTCTATTGATCATTCTTCAATCTGAACATCATCCAGGCATTTGCCAGGTAAAGGATGATGATTACGGGTCCTGTCGTCATTACCTGACCAAGGCTCAGTATCTCCAGAAATCCCAGCAGGAAAGCAATGGTGATCAGGCCGCCCAATCCGGTCATGGTATATCTGAAGTAGTCTTTCATATGCGCCGATTCCCAATGGATTAAGGCAAATCCGGGAAACAGAAAAAGACTGCTGACAAGGAAAATCTCCGCTGAGACCTCATAAGCAAGTGTGTATAATTCGACGGAGGTATCGTGGTATCCTCCAAGGAGCACCGGGTACATCGTGGTGAGAATGAGCTGCCCTGTGGCTACCAGTGCCCAGCCCGGTGTTTTGAATCTGGCGGCAAAAAAGACGGAGGCCACGGTCAGCATGCCAACGATTAATAATTCAGAACGCCACATAAAATTAAACTGGTCCCAGTGCTCATTGATAAACCCGTAGCGAACCGAGGGCTCGGTTCCGGGAATCTTGCTCTCCAGCGGGATAAAGTACAATATTACAATGGTGATCAGTATGTTACCGGCAACCCAGAGGTATTTGACTATTTTCATGACTGTATATTGCGGAGTTTTCGTCGTAACCTGATCGCAATGATTGCAGGTATCAGCGCAATTGCAAGCCCGAATAAAAGACCTTTCAGGGTAAAGCGCAATGTTTGAGGCGTTTCAATGTCGTGACGGTGATTCCAAAACTCGACAATCTTGCCGTCCCTGATACGAAGGACATTAATAATGCTGATTTCGGTGTTACCCATAAAGATTCTCCCGAATAAGGTGGATGGTATATAATCGACCGTCCATCTCGTTGCAACCAGGTCGCCTTCAGCGATTTGATAGTCAATTGCTCCTTCCAATGTTCCGTTGTCCCAGAATAAGTCTGCGATATTTTTTTGTTCGACCCCAGACTCAGTAACACCTTTTCGATCGAATATATCATGCACCACATATTCATCGGCAACATATTGATCGTACCGGTCGGTGTTGTCGGAAAACCACAGGTCGCGATAGAAGTTTTGTGCCAGCACCTTGTTCTTTTCAGTTTGATCACTATCAGCAGAAGCTTGCGCTTCTGATTTGAAAGTGAGGGCAAGCACAATGATTATAGTAAAAACGAGAGGTAAAGCATTCATTGTGGTCTGATTAGTTATTTGAATGCAATTTATGCAGCCGCTGGCCAGGCGGGTTAATGCAAAAAGGCGCAATCTTAGTTCTGAAAGTCGAACTTCAGAGCAATTCGAGGCCGGCAGGTTTATATCTGCAGACCGTCAAGTCGGGTGGTCAAAAAAAAGTAAGAATTGATCTTAATTTTTTGTAAATTATTTAAAACCAACCACCTGACTATTATGAAACATTCTATTTTCATAGTTACCTGCTTGCTTATGTTTTCCTGTGGACAAACCGAACCTGAAGAAGGGGAGGATCAGAATTCTGCCATGACCGTGGAAGAAGAGGTACCTACTCTTGAAGGCGCATGGGAAATGAGATTCTATCAATTATACAATAATGATGAAGTATCTGATACGGTTACCATGAATGAAGGGTACCGGCAGGTGAAAATTTACTACGATGGTCATGTTATGTGGAGCCGCAAACAGCCGAAAGACTCAGTTCAGATGTTTGGCTATGGCACCTATTTTATTGATGGAAACAAATTCAGCGAAAACATGGAATTTGGATCGCACTACATGATGAATATTCTGGATTCGATGCGGGTTTTTAACTGGGAACTGGACATAGGCGATGATTACTACGTCCAGACCGAAGTGAATGAAAATGGTGCCCGCGTTTATTCAGAAACCTATCGAAGGATAGACTGAGTCTCACAGTAAATACATTGAATCATACTGATTTGGCATATGAAATATGACAAATCTAATTTTAAAATTAACGATTATAATATAGTCCAACTATTTAATTTTAATTAACAAAGGGATCATCTTAAAAGATTGCATCATATTCTTGAAAATAGTACCTTCTCCACAGTATTGGTGCTAATGTGATTAAAAGATGGCAGATTATTCCCAACTTTCCCTAACAGACGGGCTTGTCTGTATAGGGGGAAAATCGGGGATGGGCCTTACGACATTTTCGTTGAGAATGGCTCATCACCTATCGTTTTACGAGAAAGTATTGTTTATCAGTTATCATGACTATGCCGAAAATCTTCGTGATCGGATTGGTCTGGAAAATTACTCATCCCAGGAACTGACCATTGAAGATTCTCTCCCTTTCTATGACTCTGAGTATTGTGAGAATATTGCTCCCTGGCTGGAAGAGGAAGGTATAGACACCCTGATCGTGGATGATCTTAATTCCCTGTGCGGAAAGGTGTATGATGGTGATTTTTACATGAAGGAGGATGTAATTTCCGGTTTCAAGAATGTGGCTGATAAAACAGGAATACGGGTAGTGCTCAACCTCATTCTTGATGAACCAAATTCTGATCAGGGACGGGTTAAACCTTCACTGCGTGATTATACCTGGGCCCGGAATATCATTCATGATGCGGATCAGATTATCGGTATTCACCGGCCATTTCATTATGGGATCCTTGAGGATGAGGAAGGAAATTCCACCATAAACAACATGGAATTACTTTATCTCAAGGACCTGGAGAATAAGCCCGGGACCTATGTTATGCATGACTGGCGGTAATTTTACTGCTGCCGGTTGAGGATTAATTTCATGTCCTGGGTATTAGAACGTGATGTTCCTTCCAGTAACATCCATTCTTCGGCTACTTCCACTTCCCAGACGCGTGAGAATGGTTCTACCAGCCTGTTTCCATGCAGATCGTTCAATTCCGGCTGATACAAAACAAGGGTCTTATTCCTGATTCTCCATTCCCCGTTGATGGTGTCTTCCTTTTCATATGATATGTAATTTCCGTCACTCATGAATTCAATGATCCGGTCAGAATCGTATTTGTTTCCGGATACGGAGTATTCCACCACCTTCCATTCCCCCAGGATGAGGTCTTCCCTGCCTTGGGAACACCCTCCCGCCAGCAGGAGGATTAACAGGGCGTAGATGATGACTTTGCTCTTCATTCCTGGATCAGGTAAAAGTCAGACGTTCTGAAATTGCCAAAGTAAAGATCCGGTTTGCCATCTCCATTCAGATCATATACTTCCACATCAATGCCCATACCGCTCAGGCCTGGTATTAGTTGTCTTGTACGGTCTGTAAAGAACCCCTGACCGTCGTTTATAAAGATACGCGGACCTTCCAGTGTCTGGAATAAGAGATCCGGAGCACCATCGCTGTTTAAATCAGCGAAATCCGCATCAACCACACTGTGGGTATCGGTAAAGCCTAAACGAAGCAAGGCTTCGTCATTGAACTTTCGTCGGTTGTTATCCCAGATCAGCATCCGTTGCACTGGAGGCATTCCCTGGAACAGGGTCACATTGGCAAAATACAGATCCACCTTGCCGTCCCCGTTAATATCTGCAAAATCAGCTTCCCGGGTCTCGCCGTTTTCCTGATATTCTTCAGGGATATACCTGCCGGTTACATCGCTGAAGAACCCGTTCCCGTCATTCTCCAGGAGAATATTATCCAGCTCGTTGCCGACGATGACATCCGGATCACCATCCTGGTCAAAGTCAAAGGCTTCCAGGTCCTGCGTGATATCTTCCATGACCGGCATTCTGTCTGCCGTTGCATCCTCAAAACGACCTTTGTTGTTCCTGAGGTAATAATTCTGTCCGTTATTCCCGAGCATGAGGTCGGTCCAGCCGTCGTTGTCAAAGTCGGCGGCAATGACGGCATTCGTGACTCCGGTGACCGGAAATTCTGTAGAATGGTCAGTGAAATAACCCTTACCGTCATTAATATAATATTCGTTGATCTCATCATCTTCCGTAACAATAACAATGTCGAGGTCACCGTCATTATCAAAGTCTTCGAGGGCTACATCCTCAGAATCGTGATAGGGATAATATCGCCAGGGTGCCGGGTTCTGCGTGGCAGTTTTATCTGGAAGACGGTCAGATCCATCGGTAAAATTACCTTTGCCGTCATTGATCAGGATCACATTCTTAAAGTATTCCACGGCCAGTACGAGATCGGGATCTCCGTCGTTGTCGATATCCCCGATTCTGACATCCATGGTGTTGTGGTTCGATAAAACTGAAGCAGGTAGATGCGTTACTGAAACATTCCGGAATTGAATATCCTGTGCCCCGCAGGCTGCGGAAAACAAAATCGCCAGGCTGGTAATAACACTTTTCATAATCAGTTTGCTTCAGGTAATGCAAATGCTAAATAACTGTCTCCTTTCCCTGCACCCAGTTTATCCCCTCCACAGGCAATTACAATATACTGCTTTCCATTGACGACATACACCGAAGGTGTGGCAAACCCCGGAGCGGGTAACACGGTCTCCCAAAGAAGTTGTCCGTTCTCTTTATCATATGCCCTGAACCGTTTGTCTTTGGTCCCTGCGATAAACAACAATCCACCAGCAGTGACGACAGGTCCGCCGTAGCTTTCGGCACCGGTATTACTCATTCCTCTTTCTGCAAGCTCCGGGTATTGGCCAAAAGGTATTTTCCATTTATATTCTCCCGTGTTAAGATCAATTGCGTTGAGTGTACCCCATGGTGGTTCAATGGCAGGAAAGCCATCAGCATCCAGAAATTTTGTGTAGCCGGAGATGCGGTAGGCAGCCGGAGCAGCTTCGGTAAAATCAAGTCCGGGCTCTTTGGATATTTGTTTGTTGTACAGGTAATCCAGCAACGCCTGATGCTGTTCATCGCTTAGCTGCGGAAATGCCGGCATCATACCTTTTCCACTTTTTATAAGGGAGGAGACGGCTTCCCGGTCAAGCCGGTCAGATAGGTCTGCCAGTGACGGAAAACCGCTTGCTTCATTGCCCTTGCGGTCTTTTCCGTGACAGGATGAACAATTAATGGCATATATTCCCTCGCCTGTTGTCATACCTTCGGCCAGTTCCGGGTTATTCTCCATGAGGCGGATGTGCCAGGCCATTTCATTGCTGTTAATATAGATAACTCCTGAAGGATCGGTCGCCGCTCCTCCCCATTCTCCACCGCCGTCCAGTCCGGGAAAAATGATGCTCCCTTTCAGTGACAGCGGGGTAAACGGGCCTTCGTATCTTGAATTCCTGAATAGTTCCAGGAGTTCCTCACGGTTTGAGGCAATGGTGGAGATGTCTTGTTCTGTCAGGTCCTGCCGGGCAAAAGGAGCAGGGAGGGTTGGCCATGGCTGTGTGGGCCAGGCGGATTCTCCCGGAATGTCGGAAGGAGGGACAGGTACTTCCTCAATTTCGAAAAGCGGTTGTCCGGTTTCCCGGTCAAACAGGAAAACATAGCCTTGTTTCGTAATCTGCGCCACTGCGTCGATGTCTTCACCATTACGGCGGATGGTGAGCAGGTTCGGGGCAGACGGAGGATCACGGTCGAGGATGTCATGATGGACCATCTGATAATGCCAAATCTTCTTGCCGGTTCGGGCATCAAGCGCCAGCAGTGTATTGGCATACAGGTTCTGGCCGGGCCGGTTGCCGCCGTAGAAATCAAATGCCGCCGATCCCGTAGGAACATAGATGATTCCACGCTCCCGGTCTACTGCCATTCCCGCCCAATTATTTGCTGCGCCGACCCCGGATTCATTGCGGTAGATGTCCGGGGGCCAGGTCCCGTAGCCGTCCTCTCCCGGGTGCGGAATCGTATGGAATACCCAGGCAAGTTTGCCTGTACGAATATTGAATGCCTGAATATATCCCGGAGCAGCGTCCGGTCCTTCCGAAACCCGGAGAGGCATTACGATAAGGTCTTCGAAAACGGTTCCTGGTGTATTGGAAATGACAAATTTGTCCCCGGCAGCGGCTCCCAAACCTGCTTTGAGGGAAGTGCGTCCGTTATCTCCGAACGAGGAGATCAGTTCACCTGTTTCCGCATTGCGTGCCATCAGCCATGATTGGTTTGTATACAGAATTCTTTTGTCCGGGCCTTCGGCCCAGTAGACCAGTCCGCGGCTTGTACTTAGAAAATTCTCTTCGTCGCCGGAGTCTGCCTTCCAGATTTCGCTTCCATTATCGGCCCGGATGGCAAATGGCTGCACCGCCGGGGTCATTCCGTACAACACCCCGTTGATAACAAGGGGATTACACTGTATCTGACCTTCATCATCCGTATGGTATTCCCACACCTTTTCCAGTTTCGTTACATTCTCCCGTGTAATCTGATCTGCTGGAGAATATTGGCTGCGATCCGGTCCGCCCTGAAACTCAGGCCAGTCCAGGCCTGGAAGGTTGGTATTGGTCTCAGTCTCAGGAGGCGTACTGCAGGCAATAGTGAAGAGCAGGAGAAAGGCCGAAAGGCGGTTCATCGGATGTATTTTATGGGTACAGCCTTAAATTAATGAATCCGGTTGAAATTACCGCCGGCGAAGGGTTGTCGCGTATCCACGAATTCCACGAACGGTTCGGTACGTATTCGTTTAATGATTATTTTTGGTATATGAAAAAATTCAGCCTTAACTCAGCCATTATCATCCTTACGTTGTTCTTCGCAGCACCTGTAACCCAGGGACAGGATTATCCGCAAGATCACCTGGACCCCGCGTTCCACCAGAAGAAGCGCCAGGAGGTTATTGATAAAATGCCGGCGAACAGCGTGGCGGTATTCTTTGCCAATCCGGTCAGGAACAGGGCAAATGATGTCGATTATATTTATCACCAGGATCCGGATTTCTACTACCTGACGGGGTATTCCGAACCTCATGCTCTTCTCCTTCTCTTCAAGGAGCCGTACGAAGGAACGCGGGAGATACTGTTTGTACAGCCAAAGGATGAGCGTGCGGAACAATGGACCGGGAAGCGACTCGGGGTTGAGGGCGCGAAGGAAGAACTCGGGTTTGAGGTGGTATTCAATAATACAAAATTCGAAGAATTCAAGGCCATATTCCCGGAATACGATAAAGTGCTGTTCTTCGATTTTAACAATGATGTCAGAAACAGCCAGTGGGTGCAGGGTGATTTATATGACCTGATCAGTCAGTTCAGGACCAAAGCGAATATACCCGATGACTTCAATGCAATGAAAAACGAGATTTATGAGCGCATCAGAAATCTGAAGCCGGAGGAGATGGATGAGTTCCGGGAGAATCTGGCGCAGGCAATGCAGCGGAATCCTGATCTGCAGAATGATGAAGTGATCCAGAGTTTTGTGAACGGGGATGGCTCGGTTGAAGAGAAAATGAATATTCTCCCGCCTCCGTCTAATCTCGATACACGTGCGCTTGTGCAGATCATGTCAGACCTTCGTGAGGTGAAGGAGCCGGCAGAAATCGAACTGCTTAGAAAAGCGGTCTATATTTCCTGTATGGGCCAGGTTGAGGTAATGAAAAGTATGCACCCGGGCATGTCAGAAACGGAAATTCAGGGGATCCAGGAGTTTGTATTCAAAAAATACGGGTCTGAATACGAAGGATACCCAAGTATTGTCGGTGCAGGTCATAATGGCTGTGTGCTTCATTATGTTACCAATAACAAACTTAAGGTGGGTGATGACCTCGTATTAATGGATCTGGGGGCTGAGTATCATGGATATACGGCTGATGTAACCAGAACCATTCCGGCAAGTGGCAAGTTTACTCCTGAACAGAAAGCAATTTATGACCTGGTTTACCAGGCACAGGAAGAATCCTTTAAGATATGTAAGCCGGGGGTGACGATCCGTGAAACCACGCGGGTGAGCCAGGAAGTGATTGCCGAGGGGCTGATCGAACTGGGGATTATTTCGGATGCTTCAGAAGTAAGACGTTATTTTCCGCATGGGGTAAGTCACCATATCGGACTGGATGTGCATGACCGTGGAAATTATGAGGAATTTGAGAAGGACATGGTGTTGACGGTCGAACCGGGTATTTACATTCCGGAAGACAGTCCGTGTGATCCGAAATGGTGGGGAATTGCGGTCAGGATTGAAGATGATATACTTATCACCGAAGACGGCTATGAGTTGTTGTCTGCTTTCGCCCCGCGCACTACCGAAGATATTGAAGAGATGATGGCGCAGCCAGGGGTATTTGAAAATTACGAACTGCCCGGCCTGGAAAAAGCACTCAAAGAGTAGTGAAAACCAGCGGGTTAAGAAATTTAACTTTTTCTTTATTGGCAATCAGATATTTGCTATATTCTTTGCCGCAACTATAGCTTGACACGCTATTGTCGGGTTTCACCTAAATCCGATCAACATGAAAAAGTTATTAGTAATTCTTATCCTGCTGTCTGGTTTTCCTGCGATGAGTCAGGAGATTTGTTATGGCGATGTCGTACTGACCACCCAGGAAGAAGTCAACAATTTCACCTGTGAGGAAGTGACCGGCTCATTACTGATAACCGGCACGGATATAAGAAGCCTGACGGGTTTGCGCTCCCTGAAGCGCGTCGGGGAGCACCTGATCATAGCCGATGCACCCAATCTCGGTTCGACGTTTGGTCTTGACAACCTCGAAGAAGTTGTCTGTTCCATGGAATTTAAGAATACCGGGCTTTATGATATCATGCGCCCCGGAAACCTCCCGAAACTGGGTAGACACCTAACTGTCATAAACAATCCGAATCTGGATGATATCTCCGGCCTGGGAGTCATTAAAGAGGTTGTTGATTTAAAAGTTTTTAACAATCCGATGCTTAATATTTGCTGCGATCTCTTTCCGCTGACGTCAGAAGGAGGAGCTACCGGAAGCGTCCAGATTTATGGCAACGGACCTGACTGTGTCCTGGAATCTATTTTAGCATGTGAACTTACCGGAACAGTTTGTTATGGTGATGTTTATCTGCATACGCAGGCCGAGGTGGATGCCTTCAATTGCTCGATAATTACCGGTAATCTGACCATTGATAATACCGATAATACATTAGACCTTGAAAACCTGGCTACCCTCACGCAGGTAAACGGAAATTTGACAATGAGATTCGAAGATGATGTAGACCTAACCGGGCTTAGAAATCTTGAAGAAATTGGAGGAATATTTGATTTTAATACACCCACCGGTGGTTCACCAAGGTACAATACCGATGCCTTACTTTCACTTAATTCAATAGGTGGACTAAGGGTGGGTTTTGCATACCTTGATGGTACAATCCCTCAGCTTGACCCTGTGCTTGATGAACTCTCGATCTTATTTGTTTCTTCTGATTTTACTGTTGAGTCACTCGATATGGTTGAAACGATTAATAAAGTAGAGTTTGCCTATTTTGAATTCTCCGATAAAGGATTACTTGAACGTGTACCGGAAGGAGGGGAAGTAACTTTGTTAAGCGATATTGATGACCTAACCGGCCTTTCAGGAATTAATTATCTCAAATCGTTTGAGATTCAATTTACCTCGATCGTATCACTTGACGGATTGGAAAGCCTGACCGATGTCGACAATTTCAATATTTCCAATTCAAATTTTGGGACGGATAACTGCGGGATTTATAATTTCCTGATCAATCGGGACCCCGGAGACACCTTCATCTGGGAAGGAAACACTCTTACTCCGGCGGATATTATTTCAGAATGTACCCCATTAGTAGCTGTGGAAGTGAGCGTATATCCGAACCCTTCCCCGTTTAATGAAGTGTATGTGGAATGGAATCCGATCCGGGAGGTGATGTCAACTATCGAAGTAGTGGACAGTTTCGGAAAGGTGGTGATGGCCGAAGAGGTGGATGGGAAGAACGTGAACTCCATACGTAAGCGGTTATCCATCAGTTCGCTTGACCAGGGGATCTACCTGATCCGCGTTACTACCGGAAAGGATACTCAGATCACCCGATTTATTAAAAATTAGAGGATAAACGTTCTTATTCAGACAATTTTTTTGGAAGTTGGCAATTATATCGTAATATTGCAATGTAATAATTTAATAATGGGACTTACGAGAACGGATTTATTTACAGAAGAACAGAACGCACTGGCCGTGGCAGCCAAGGCGTTTGCCCACCCGGCGCGGGTTGCGATCCTGGAATATCTCCTGAAAACCAATGCCTGTATTAACGGAGACCTGGTGCAGGAACTTGGTCTGGCCCAGGCTACAATTTCGCAGCACCTGCGCGAGCTGAAGGAAATTGGTTTGATCCGGGGTACCATTGACGGGGTGAGGATCAATTACTGCATTGATGCCGATAGGTGGAAGGAAGTCAGAAATCAATTCAATGCTATGTTTGAGAGATTCTCCGATAAGAACACCTGTTGTTAAAAAAATTTGACCCATTACATCGTAATATTGCAATAAAGCACTAAATTAAAAATGATATGAGCATGACAAACGAACAAATCAAACAGGATGTACGCGAGCGCTACGCACGCATTGCAGGCCAGGGACGGGCGGAAAATGCTGCATCGTGCTGCGGAGCTACCGATGGCAGTAAAAAAATTTACAATATCATGACGGACGACTATTCTTCGGTCGAGGGATATGAATCGAATGCTGATCTGGGATTAGGGTGCGGCCTTCCAACCCAATTTGCCAGAATCTCCCGGGGTGATACAGTTATTGACCTTGGGTCAGGCGCAGGAAATGATTGTTTCGTTGCACGCTACGAGACCGGTTCGGAGGGCAAGGTGATTGGGATAGACTTTACTCCCGAGATGATCAATAAGGCAAGGGAGAATGCTAATAAACTGAATTATAATAATGTTGAATTCAGACAGGGAGATATTGAGGATATGCCAGCGGCTGATTCGGAGGCGGATGTAATTGTCAGTAATTGTGTATTAAACCTGGTTCCGGACAAACAAAAGGTAATGCATGAAATATTCAGGGTATTAAAGCCCGGCGGGCATTTCAGCATATCGGACATCGTTCTCTCCGGTGATTTACCTGAAAAACTTCGGACGGATGCCGAAATGTATGCAGGATGCGTTTCAGGTGCCATTCAGAAAGAGGAGTACCTGGAAATAATCCGTGAATCAGGTTTTGAAAATATAGAGATATTGAAGGAGAAGGTAATCGAACTCCCTGATGATATTTTAGTGAAATACCTGGATGAAGAGGAACTTGCAGACCTCCGTAATCATAAGACAGGGATTTTCAGTATATCAGTCTTTGCCGTGAAACCGGGAATGGCGGATAAGAAGAAGCAGGTCCAATCGGCTGTAGAGGAACCATGTTGCGGACCCGATTGCTGTTAAAAGATTTGTAAAATGAGAAAAATTATAGGTATCATCCTGGCCATTACCTGGTCAGGATGTACTCAAAATCCAAGTCATATGAATGAGAACCCTGATGCTGACATTGTGATGAATGCCAGCCTGACCTCTTATATTTCCGGCTTAATTACAGAATTTGATTCCATTCCGGAAGAAAGAAAGGAACAACTCGGGACGTTAGCAGATTATATAAGAGGAAATACAGCTGACGGACGGGATTCACACCTTACGTATATTTGTACACATAACAGCAGGCGCAGTCATATGGGGCAATTGTGGTCACAGGCAGCCTCTGTATATTATAAAATAAGCGGAAATTATTATTCCTATTCGGGGGGTACCGAGGCTACTGCATTTAACCCAAGGGCGGTGGCTGCCATGGAACGTGCCGGATTTACTATTTCCGGGAATAATAGTGATAATCCAAAATACCAGGTTCGTTATTCTGAATCAGCAGCACCTATGATTGCCTTTTCCAAAAAGTATGATGATCCTGAAAACCCGTCCGATCACTTTGCCGCAGTAATGACCTGTTCGGATGCAGATCGTAATTGTCCGTTCATTCCTGGTGCGGAATTACGTGTTTCTCTTCCTTATGATGATCCGAAGGAATCGGATAGTACGGATAAGGAATCAGATGTGTATGATGAACGTTGCCGGCAGATTGCGCGGGAGATGTTTTATATGATGTCCCTGGTTTAAGCATGCGGGAATAATTTAGTAATTTTACCATAGTTCGATCTACAATTATGGTCAAAACATTAAGTAATCCGTTTATCAGGATATTCCCGGTTCCTGTCCTGTTCCTGATTCTTTATTTACTTGCAGATATTGCCATCACACATCCTGACAAGGAATTGATTTTTGTCGGGATTTCGCTGGATCTTTTGATTGTGGTTCCGTTTGTTTATTTCCTGCTCATCAGGACTACGGAGATACCTAAATTCACCATGTTACCGGTGATTATCGGCGGACTTGTTGTCGGGCTATTCATTATACCACCTGCCAATCAGCAGATTCTGCAATTCTTCAGAAACTACCTTCTGCCCTTAATTGAGTTGGCAGTAGTATTTGTTGTTATTTTGAAGGTGCGTCGTGTGCGGGGCAATTATCTTCATAAGAGAAAAGAATTGGATTTCTTTTCTTCCCTGGCTAAGGCCTGTGGTGAGGTACTTCCCGGGGTTGCAGCCAACGTGCTGGCCATGGAAATTGCAGTTATTTATTATGCGATCTTTCGATGGGGTTCGCGCAGTTACAATAACGAAGAATTCACGAACTACAAAAACAGCAATATTCGTTTATTGCTGGTTGTTATTTCATTTTTAACACTGGCTGAGACATTCATTTTCCACCTCGTCCTTGTTCGCTGGTCAGAAATTGCCGCCTGGATTCTGACCGGTCTCAGTCTGTATACTTTCTTCCAGATCCTGGGAATTTTAAAATCTATCCCGGATCGACCGGTGATCCTGACACAGGATTTTCTGAAACTGAGGTACGGTATTGTGGCAGAAGCAAACATTCCGCTGAATTCAATAGTTAGCATTGAAAAAATTCAGGGTTCGGTCCCGAATATGAATGAATTTTCGAATTGTTCCTTACTAGGAGAATTAGAGGAATATAACCTGGCAGTCATTCTTGATACGGAAACAGAACTGACCTCATTATACGGAAGAAAAAAGCAGGTACGTAAATTACTGTTTTACGTGGATGAACCTGACAGATTAATTTCCCGGCTCGGCAGACCTGCTGAATGATCAATTTGGGCATCTCCGTTTAGTTCTCCGCTGCATGTTGGATAACTGATAATTTTTTGTAAATATGGAGAATACAGGATGAAGAGCACAGATAAAGAAATACTCTCCAGGACATTCATTGGAATCTATGCTGCTGAGCCATTGCCGGACAGGTTACTTGGTGATGTACTACGGATGACCAACTCCATCATCATCTTGTTAATCCCTTTGAGTGTTCAAAAAGAGATTCTTCCACAGCTGGAAGGGTCACAGCTCATACTTGTAAGTGGTGATCGCGGACCTGCTCCGTTAAATGAAGGGAGGATTTATTATTCCGATCCCGAATTGTTTCCGCAAATATCTGATGGTCACCTTGTCAGCCGTCAGTACTGTGGCTTGCTTTCCCCGGCTGATTGTTTCTTTAAATCTGTCGCCGAAAATTATGGCCCGCGCGGAACCGGAATTGTCGTGGGCCGGCAGGGTAAGACCGGTCTCACGCTGATTAAAGGAGCGGGTGGAGTGGTTTATGGGAGTAAGTCTTTTTTAAAGGAGTTTGCTGATATGGCAGAGCTCGTACTCCCGCTGGAGGACTTTGATCTGCAACCCGTCAAACTTGCCAAAGGAAATAAGAGGTCTGGAAAAAATGATAGGCTGAAAGAGCTCAAAAAAAGAGCTCTGACCAGGGAAAAGCAGCAGGAGGTAGTGGCAGAACTCAGTTTACTGGCACTGAGTGGGGTAGAGCCCGACGAATTATTTCAGACGGCACTTGAGCGGGTAGTAGAAACGTTAGGAGCGGATTACGGCAAAATTCTGAAACACCAGCCTGAACAACACAATTTTTTATTAATAAACGGGGTGGGCTGGAAAGAGAGAAAGGCAGGTGAGGTAACTGTACCCGACAGCAGGGATTCCCAGGCCGGATTTACCCTGATGCGTGAAGATACCATCATTGTTCAGGATATTCATAAAGAAACCCGCTTTACCGGATCCCCGCTTTTTAAGGATCACCAGGTGGTCAGCGGTATGAGCTGTGTTATTAACCACAGTGACCCGGTATTCGGGGTGTTCGGTGTACACACGAAGCGTGAACGGATTTTTACCCAGGATGATGCTAATTTTTTACTTTCAGTTGCCAACATGCTCTCCACTGCCCTTAAATACAAGCGGATTCGGGAACAGCTAAATAAAAGTGAGAGTCAGTTTCGAACCATGGCCAATTCGATCCCGCAGCTCGCCTGGATGACAGACGCAAACGGATGGATTTTCTGGTACAATGATCGCTGGTTTAACTACACAGGAACAACCCTGGAAGAGATGGAAGGATGGGGCTGGATGCAAGTGCATCATCCGGATCATGTTGACCGTGTTGTTAAAAAACTTAAAAAGGCCTTCGAAAATAAAGAGGAATGGGAAGATACTTTTCCATTGAGAAAATACGACGGGAGCTACCGGTGGTTTCTTTCCCGTGCACGGCCTATCCGGAATGAAGCTGGTGAAGTCATCAACTGGTTCGGTACGAATACCGATATCACCCAGCAACTGGAGACGGAGAAGGCATTTTATGAAAGTGAGCAAAAGCTGAGAATTGCCAAGAACTCAGGGAACGTGGGCACCTTTGAGTATTTTCTTCAGGTGGAAAAAACAGAATGGGATGCGATGCTGAAATTGATTTGGGGGATTCCCCTGGAAGATAAAGTCACCCAGGAAGACTTCTGGTCAGGTGTTCACGAAGATGACCGGGAAGAAACCAGGAAAGCTATCGCAAAAGCCTCGGATCCAACGGGCGACGGACATTACTGGTGTGAGTACCGGGTGGTGAATATGAAGACCGGAGAGATAGCTTATGTCGAAAGCAGCGGGCAGGTATTGTTTCAGGATGGTGTTCCTGAAAAAATGATCGGACTGGTTATAGATATTACGGCGAGAAAAGAACTGGAAAACTCACTACAGAATGCCGTCCGTGAACTGGAAAACACCAATGCTAAAAAGAACGAATTCCTGGCTACACTGGGTCATGAATTAAGGAATCCGCTGGCATCGATCAGCGGGGGAATTCAATTATTACAACTGGAGAATGAACATCTGGAAGAACTTCGGATAATGTCTCATGGGGTCAGCCAAATGTCCTCCCTGCTGGATGATCTGCTTGATCTCACCCGGATCGAACGAGGTAAAATCCGCCTGGACAAGCGCCCGGTGAATCTTTCTTCTATATACCTGTCGGTCGTTCAAAGCAACCGCTCCCTGATGGAACGGAAGGAACAGGAATTTATCATTAAAGCGCCTCCACCAAACCTTGTGGTAAATGCCGACGGCACTCGAATGGAACAGATCATTTCCAACCTCCTGACAAACGCTTATAAGTTTACACCAAAAGGAGGCAGGATCACCGTATCACTGGAAAAAGGAGCTACAGGAAATGCGATACTTACAATTTCCGATACAGGCATTGGCTTGTCATCAGAAATGAAGCAGAGAATTTTTGACCCATTTGAACAGGTGGAGAACCCTGAAAACCGCGGACTGGGTATCGGATTATCACTGGTAAGGCAATTTGTTGAAATGCACGGGGGCACCATTCATGTGTTCAGTGCCGGACTGGATAAGGGCAGTGAATTTATTGTGGAAATCCCCGTATTGCATGACATGACTCCTGTCATAAATGATCCGGATCCAGTTACCCAGGACATTATTCGTCAAGATCTGAGTATTCTTATAGTTGAAGATAATAAGGATGCCGCGAGGGGACTAGAAGCATTATTAAAAAAGTCGGGCTGTCACGTGAGAACTGCAGTATCAGCTGAGGATACGCTGCAGCAGCTGGCAGACTATTCACCTGAGGTGTTGATTATGGATATCGGATTGCCTGACATGAGTGGATATGAATTGATTCGAAAGGTAAAAGAGATCCTCCCGGATGCTGTCTTTATAGCCCATACCGGGTACGGTCATCTAAGCGCCCAACTTAAATCTAAAAGTGCGGGTTTCGATTATCATTTGAATAAGCCGGTAAAACTGAGCGACCTGGTGCAGATATTGAACAAGGTTTGAAACTATTGACCGATGTGCCTGGTAACAATTTCCAGAACATCTTTTACCTCAAAAGGTTTCAGCAAGTAATCCACACCCAAATCTTCAGCAATGGATTGTAATTCGGCATTTCCTGAAACCAGGACAACGGGTATTGCCGCTGTTTCATTATTCTCCTTTAGCTGCTTAACCGCTTCAATCCCGCTTATCCCCGGCATTTTGAGGTCCATCAGGATCAGATCCGGTTGCTCATCGGTGATTTGCCGGACAGAAGTCAGTTCGTCAATCACAATACTTTCATACCCTTTTTTCCTGAATATCAGCTGCAGCAGCAGGCTGATGTCCGGCTGGTCTTCGCAAATAACGATCCTTTGCATCTTAATACGAAGATCGTTATTTGCTGAGACATATACCAGTTTGAACGGCTTCTTCCGGTTCTGTCCGGTCTACCGGATCATTCGTCCTTTATTGAATTGATCGGAGGTTGCAGTGCCGCCTTTAATGTGTGAAATCCTACGGAAACCAGGGAAATCAATATCAGTAAAACAACCGGAACCAGGAATACCCAAAGAGATAATTCAATGCGGTATGGGAAATTCTCCAGCCATGCCCGCAGAATGAACCAGGCAGCAGGGACTGCGATAATAGCGGCAATGATGATCAGGGTTGAAAAATCCCGTGTGAGCAACAGGAGAATCCGCTGCACGGAGGCTCCGAGTACCTTTCGTATCCCTATTTCCCTTGTGCGGTTCATAGCGGTGAATAAGGTCAGGCCAAACAAGCCAAGACATGCGATAATGATTGCGACAATCGCAAACAAGGCGACGACATTGCCAAATCGTACTTCTGATTCGTACTGCTTATTAAAAAAGTCATCCAGGAAAAAATAATCATAAGGATTACCGGCAAACGACTGATTCCATTCATCTTCTATCATGTCTATCGTTTCTCTAAGATCGTTGCTGCTGATGCGGATAGAGTAGTTGGCCCTGAATCCAGGAGAATAACGGAAAATGTAAGGGTCATAAGACTGCTTTAGTGATTCGTGATGATAATCCTTTGCCACTCCGATTATGTTAAAGGTATCCCCCCAAAACAGTATCTGCTTATTCAGTGCATCTTCATAATTTTTAAAACCCATTAGACGGGCACCTGATTCATTCAGGAGAACGTTGCCTGTTTCGCCCGAATTAGCAGCACTGAATTTTCTGCCGGTCAGTATTTCCAGTCCGTAAAAATCAATGTAGCCTTCATCCATTCCGATAATACGGTACTGATTGGTTTCATTCTCGGGTTTATCCAGCAAGCGGATACCACCTGCGTTCCATTCCGGCCGCTCACCGGGGATACTGGACGAGGAAGCTATTTCCTGAATGCTGCTTTCTTTCTGTAAATTATCTTTAAAACCATTAAACCTGTCAAGGTAGGTGCTGTCCACAATTTCCGGTCCGCGTACCACGAGGGTCCGGTCGATGTCGATCCCAAGTTGTTCATTCTGCATATAGGATATTTGGGAATAGATGGCATAAGTGCAGATGAGCAATATGATGGATGCAGCAAACTGGAAGACAACCAGGGATTTTCTCATCAGCTGACCGCCGGAGGTACCTGTAAGTTTTCCTTTAAGCACACTGACAGGGTTGAATCCGGAGAGAACAAAGGATGGATAAATTCCGGATAAAATTCCCCCGACGAGTACCACCGTAAGGCAAAACCACCAGAAGAAAACGGAAGAAAACGGAAATACTATGGCACGCCCGGTAAATTCGTTGAACCAGGGAAGCAGAAGGTACGCCAGCAGAATAGCAACCAGCAGTGCCAGTACGTTAAGAATGAATGACTCACTCAGGAACTGGATGACCAGTTGATTTTTCTGGGACCCCATAACTTTCCGAATCCCCACCTCCTTTGCGCGTTCCAGGGATTTGGCCGTAGCCAGGTTGATATAATTAACCCAGGCAATGAGCAGAATAATGCCCGCGATGATGACCAGAAAAACAACGGATTGTTCATTTCCATTGGGTTCAAATTCCATCATGCGGTTGGAATTTAGATGAATATCGGGGAGTGCCATCAGGGAATAATCTGCCCAGACATTATCTGCCCGCATCAGGTCCCCGCGTTCATCCTCAATGAACCCGTTAATTTTTGCTTCAAAGGCAATCGGATCGGTACCCTCATCCAGTTCCAGGTATGTGTAAAAGCCATCCCAGTTCCATTCCGTATCAAACTGTTCCCCCATTATGGAAATAGCGGTCTGGAATGAAAAGAGAACATCTATATCAAAGTGAGAATTGTCAGGGATGTCCTGGTAAACAGCTACCACATCATAATTATCCCGACCATTAAACGTCAGTACCTGTCCCACAGCATCCTCCTCCCCAAAGTACTTGTTTGCTGCTTTTTCAGAAAGGGCAATCTTAAAGGGCTCATCAAACTGTTCGTACGATCCGTTTACAACAGAAACCGTGAAAACGCCGAAGAATGAGGGAGTGGCAAAATAACCCTTTGTCTCAAAAAATGATTTCTCTCCATGACTCAATACGCCGGTGATATTGTTCATCTTGACATATTCTTTTATCTCAGGCATATTGTCGGAAAGTACCGGCCCGATGGCACTGGCTCCCGCAGCCCACTCAGTGGCTAATTCGCCGTTGTTGTACCGATCCTGGTGAACACGGTAAACAGAAGCAGCCTCGTCATGAAATTTATCATAACTGAATTCGTATTGCGCATATATGAGCAATAACAGGCTTGTACAAATGCCAATTGTCAACCCGGTGAGGTTGATCAGGGCAAATTCCTTTTTTTTGGTCAGGTGCCGCCAGGCGATGACCATGTGATTTTTAATCATGTTGTTGTCATTTGAGTTTTGAAAAAATTCGCTGTAGGTTTTGAACCGGTACAGTGTCATCAGGCGGATGACATCACTCCAGTACATCAGGTCTGCCCGTGTTTTTCCATGCCTTGACCGGTTGAAACCATACCATTCATGCAAATCTCCGATCAATTCTTCCGCATAATGATCCGAGCAATACCACACCAGCAGGCGGTCTGCCATCTCCGGAGGTCGCTCAGCCATTGGTGTCGGGAATTAATTGCCACATGCGTTCCCTAAGCTCCCTGGATTCCTGAAGTGCAATTTTGCCCTCTTCCGTCAGCTGGAAATATCGCTTTCTTCTGCCGCCACGTTCATCTGTGGCCCCGCCGAATCGTGAAGTCAGATAGCCCTTTTTTTCCAGCCGGTAAAGGGCATTGTGAATGGTGCTGATTGTTACATTCCGCCTGGCCTCATCCTCAATGAGCTGCCCGATGGAAACGCCATAAGCTTCCTTCTCCAAAGCAGCCACTGCCAGTAAAACCAGTTCTTCAAATTCCCCGAGATTTGTACCTCGCATGATATATGATTCGTATTTGTCAAACAAATATGTGGATTTACTTCTTATTTGTCAAACAAATGAAAAGCGAGCGTTAATTTATTTTCAGCTGAGGGGAAATTTTACTCCTGATTCCGCTTTTTAATCATGGTCAGAATGGTGGCTATTGCCACTGTTTCGCCGGTTTCGTCATAGACATCAACAAGAAATTTAACAATACCCTTGGCGATATCGTCTTTCTTTTCCTGGTCTATCTTCTGTTTGGCAGTAAGCCGGACACCAATAGTCATACCGGGGTAGACGGGTTTGGTAAATCTGCAATCCTCCAGCCCGTAATTCAACAGCACTGGTCCTTTCTTCGCCTGGACGAATAAACCGGCAGCGGCGGACAATACAAAATAGCCATGTGCCACCCGTCGTTCAAATGTGGTTCCTTCCAGTGCAGTCTCGTCCGTATGGGCGTAGAAATGGTCCCAGCTGACACCTGAAAAATTGACAATATCTGTTTCTGTTACCGTACGTTTTGCTGTGATAACGGTTTCTCCAATCTCTATGTCTTCAAAATACTTGGAGAATAAATGCTGGCCCGGATCCTTGTATTCGCCGCCATACTGATATTGCCGGGTAATTTCGGTAAGTGTCGTCGGCGAACCCTGCACGGCGGTGCGCTGCATGTAGTGCATGACCCCGCGTTTACCGCCCATTTCCTCCCCACCTCCGGCGCGTCCTGGTCCGCCGTGAACCAGCTGCGGAAGTGGTGAACCATGCCCCGTACTTTCACGCGCACATTGCTCATTGAGAATAAGTATTCTCCCGTGATGGGAAGCGGCACCAATAGTATATTCGGCGGCAATCCGGTCATCGCCTGTGACTATGGAAGTACAAAGCGAACCTTTACCTCTTTTTGATATTTCAATGGCTTCCTCCAGGTTTTTGTACGGGAGAATAGTACTCACCGGGCCGAAAGCTTCCACTTCGTGCGGTTCAGTGCTCTGCAGCGGATTTTTGTTTAGAAAAACGATGGGAGAGATGAATGAGCCCTTTTTCCAGTCGGCTCCTTTTAAAGCAATCTCTTCCGTTGTTCCATAGATCATTTGAGAAGACCGGGCAATATCTGCCACTTTTTTCAGTACTTCCTGAAGTTGTTCCTTGCCAGCCAGTGCCCCCATGCGAACCCCTTCCTCATCCGGGTTTCCGATCACTGTTTTTTCAAGGGCCTTACCCAGGGCGATCTGTACATCTTCCACCAGGTTTTCCGGAACCAGGATCCTGCGTATGGCCGTACATTTCTGACCGCATTTCACCGTGATTTCTTTGCGGACTTCTTTTATGAAGAGGTCAAATTCCGGGGTGCCGGGAACAGCGTCTTCCCCAAGCACCGCACAATTCAGCGAATCGGCTTCCAGGTTAAAGGGCACCGAATTTTCGATAATGTTTGGTAATGTTTTAAGCTTTTTTCCGGTCTCGAATGAGCCGGTGAATGTTACCACGTCCTGCGAATCAGCAAAGTCGAGAAGACCATTTCCGTAACCTGCCACCAGCTGAAGAGCTCCTTTGGGCAAAATTCCCGAATCAATGATTTCCCGAACTACCGTTTCCGTAAGGTAACAGGTTTGTTCAGCCGGTTTAATAATACACGGCATCCCAGCCAGCCAGTTCACAGCGGCCTTTTCCAGCATTCCCCAAACCGGAAAATTAAATGCGTTGATGTGGACGGCCACTCCTTCGCGGGGCACCATGATATGATGACCGACAAAGGTTCCTTCTTTTGACAGGCCGACGGCATCACCGTCTACGTACCAGGGTGTATTAGGGAACTGTCTTCGCAGGCTGGCGTTGGAGAATACATTTCCAATACCGCCTTCTATATCAATCCAGCTGTCACCGCGCGTCGCCCCCGTAGCCTTGCTTACTTCATAGAACTTTTCTTTTTGTTCCAGTAGGTGAAACGCAAGGGCTTTCAGCATTAACCCCCTTTCCTGGAAAGACATTTTTCTCAGCGCCGGGTTACCCGTCCGACGTGCGTAAGTATACGCTTTTTCAAAATCGATACCCTGGATAGTATGTGCGGCCACCGGCTCACCTGTAATGGCGTGGTGTAACACTTCACCGTCTCCTTCTCCTTCCATCCATTCTCCGGCTATGTAGTGCTGTATTTTTTTCATGTTGATTTCTTGGTTTCTTTCCATGTGCTGTAGTCCGCCGAGGCAACCGGACGATCCGGTTCTTCTTTCCTGAGCGGCTCACAAGCCTTCAGGGTTTCATGGCACTCCCGGGGCAGTTTCTGGTACAGCCGGGTGCCTTCAGTTTTCCATTCGATCATTTCATCGCTGACCTTTTTAATCATCCTGGCCGGATTGCCCACCACCAGGCTGCGGGGTTCAAAGACCTCACCGGTTTTTACAAAACTCAGCGCTCCGACGATTGATTCATCGCCGATCCTGGCGTTATCCATAATCACGGCATTCATTCCGATCAGTACGTTCCGTCCGATCTGAGCTCCGTGGATAATGGCTCCGTGCCCGATATGTGCGCCTTCCTGAAGTGTGATGGTAATACCGGGAAACATATGGATGGTACAATTCTCCTGTACATTGCATCCGTCTTCAATCACAATTCGTCCCCAGTCTCCCCTGATCGCCGCTCCGGGGCCAATGTAAACATCTTTCCCGATGATCACATCGCCGGTGACCGCTGCCTGCGGGTGCACAAAAGCGCTTTCGTGCACGACCGGGGTCATATGGTTGAATGAGTAAATCATCCGGCGTTTTCCAGAATTACCGCATATCCCTGTCCCACTCCTACACACATGGTTGCCAGGGCGTACTTCTTATTAGTCTTCCTGAGCTCCAGGGCTGCTGAATACGTGATCCGTGTTCCGGTCATTCCCAGGGGGTGGCCGATGGCGATCGCGCCGCCGTTAGGGTTAATTCGTTCGTCATCGTCAGCAAGGCCCAGCTCCCGGGTACAGGACAACGCCTGGGCGGCGAAGGCCTCATTTATTTCGATGATATCCATCTGGTCAAGTGTCAGACCGGCTCTTTTAAGTGCAAGCCGGGTCGCCTCCACCGGGCCGATCCCCATGATCCTGGGTTCCACGCCCACAACTGCCGAAGCCACAATTCTTGCCATAGGTACCAGGGAAGCAGATTTGAGTGCATCTCCGGAGGCAACAAGAACAGCGGCGGCGCCGTCATTCAGTCCGGAAGCATTCCCGGCCGTCACAGTACCGTCATTTCTGAATGCCGGACGTAAACCGGCCAGCACATCCGGGGTCGTATCAGGCCGGATAAATTCGTCATCGGAGAATATCAGGGGATCTTGCTTTCGACGAGGAATTTCCACCGCTACGATCTCTTCCGCAAGCCGTCCGCTGCTTTGTGCCTTGCCGGCCTTCTGCTGGGACCAGGCGGCAAACCGGTCCTGGTCTTCCCGGCTGATGTGGTGGATATCCACCAAATTCTCCGCCGTTATGCCCATGGAGTCCGTACCATAGATCTCCTGCATCTTTGGGTTGATAAACCGCCAGCCAAAACTGGAATCAAACATTTCTGAATCATTGCCAAAAGGACGGGCTGATTTAGATATGACCCAGGGGCCCCTGGTCATATTCTCCACACCCCCGGAAATGAATAATTCTCCGTCACCGGTATGTATAGCCCGGTTGGCCTGAACAATGGCCGACATGCCTGAGGCACAGAGGCGGTTAACAGTCTCTCCCGGCACGGAATACGGCAGTCCGGCAAGCAAAACGGCCATACGGGCTACGTTTCGGTTATCTTCCCCGGCCTGATTGGCGCACCCCATGATGACATCGTCAATTCGGGCCGGATCAAGGTCTTTGTGCCGGTCTAGCAGGGCCCGGATGACCAGTGCGGCCAGATCGTCTGTCCGAACAGCCGACAACGTGCCTCCGAATTTGCCGACAGGGGTTCTTATTCCGTCTATGATATAGGCTTCCTTCATGTAGTTATATTTTCCATTCTTCCTGCTTGCGGTAGACCACTCCTTTAAACAATCCGACCAGGTCATTCTCCCGTTTTACCCGCACCAGGTAGTATCCAACGCTTCTCGACAGGCTTTCCATTTCTGCCGTGGCAGTGAGCCGGTCGCCGGCAAAAACGGGTTTCAGGTGATTGATTGACGTCTCGATTGATACCGCTTTCCGTCCGTGCGTATTGCTCGCAAAGGCAAACGCACTGTCAGCAAGCGAATAGGAGATGCCTCCGTGCATGATCTGATGTCCGTTCAGCATTTCCTCACGTACTGTCATGCTGATTTGGGCAAATCCTTCGCGAACTTCATCCACCTTCACATCCAGCCATTGGCTGAAAGCGTCTTTGGCCATCATTTGGCTGACAATTTTCTCAGGATTGGTCATTGCTCAGGTCTGTTCTTAATGATAGGACTTTTCAATGGCATTTAAAATAGTAAAATGGTTCCTGGCAGTCATTGCATTTGTACAGGGCCTTGCAGGCGGTTGAACCAAACTGACTCAGCATTTTTGTATTATGAGAATGGCAGTGCGGGCATTCAATGTCATTTTCATCCGATGGGTTCGGAGGTGAAATACCGTATTCCATCAGTTTTGCCTTTCCTTCTTCTGTCATGAAATCCGTAGACCAGGCCGGGGAAAGGACAGTGGTTACCCTGAAGTTATTGATTCCTTCTTTTTTCAGCTGGTTATTGATGTCTTTCTGGATTTCCAGCATGGCAGGACACCCGGTATAGGTAGGAGTAATGATCACTTCCACATCGTCTTCGTTCACCCGGACATCCCGCAAAATGCCAAGATCGTATATGGAGATCACCGGGATCTCGGGATCTTTAACCTCTTCGAGGATCTTCATTATTTCTTCGCGGCTGATTACCATTTGTTTCCGGGGTATGCGCGTTGTAAGAACTGCAGATCTGCCAGGATATATCCAAGGTGCTCGGTATGGCGCCCGTCTTTACCCCCGCTGTGTGTAAATCCTGATTCAGGAACGTTAAGAGTGGACTCAGATAATACTGCATTCAGTTTTTCGGAACGAAGTTCAGCAATTTTACCAAGGTCCGGTCCGTATCCTTCCTCTGCTGCCTTCTGATCCGCCTCTGACGGAATAACAAGCTCGTCGGCATAGGGCCGGAGCAAGTCCAGGGCCGATTGTGCCCGTTCATGACTTTCGCTCGTCCCGTCGCCCAGCCTCAGCACCCAGTCGCCACTCCATTTAACATGGTAAAGCGTTTCCTTGTGTGATTTGGCCGCAATGGATGCAAGCCGCTCGTCGTTACTTTCTTTTAATGCTTCGTAATAATAACAGGAGAATGTGTCGTACAGGAACTGCCTGATGATTGTTTGGGCAAAATCACCGTTGGGTTGCTCCACCAGTTTGACATTCCTGAAATCCCACGCATCACGCAGGTAGGCAAGGTCATCCTCCGTTTTCCCTTCGTCCTGCAGTTCGGCGGCGTACTGGTAGAACAGGCGTGCCTGACCAATCAGGTCCAACGATATGTTTGTCATTGCAATATCCTGTTCGAGGATGGGGCCGTGACCGCACCATTCTCCCAGTCGTTGTCCCAGGATAAGGCAATTGTCGGCTTGCTGGAGAATATAATTGAATTTATTAGTGTCCATAATGGATTACATGTGTTTTAACTCGTCCGGCAGGTCATAAAATGTAGGATGCCTGTAGACTTTGTCTTTTGCAGGTTCATAGAGCGGATCCGAATCGTCAGGATCTGACGCGGTGATATGTGAGGACTCAACAACCCAGATACTGACACCTTCATTGCGCCGTGTATATACATCCCGGGCATTCTGAATCGCCATAGCGGCGTCCGCCGCGTGAAGACTGCCAACATGTTTGTGGTTCAGTCCGGCTTTGCTCCGGATAAATATTTCCCAAAGTGGCCAGTTCTTGCTCATAGATTTCATGATTATGATTTATGCAGCTTTATTTCTTGATTTTTTCTCAGCGTACGCCTGCGCAGCTTCACGAACCCATTCGCCTTTATCATGGGCATTCCGGCGGGCTTCCAGCCGTTCACGGTTACAAGGACCGTTTCCGCTGATAACATTATAAAATTCTTCCCAGTTGATCTCTCCGAAATCGTAATGACCGCTTTCTTCATTCCATTTCAGGTCTTTATCCGGAACAGTAAGCCCGAGTATATCTGCCTGGGGGACGGTGACATCGACAAATTTCTGACGAAGTTCGTCATTGGTAAATCGTTTGATACCCCAGCGCATGGAATCGGCGGTATGTTTGGAATCTTTATCGGTCGGACCGAACATCATCAGGGATGGCCACCACCAACGGTTAAGTGCATCCTGTGCCATGTTTTTCTGCTCCTCTGATCCCTTGCACAGGGTGAGCATAATTTCATACCCTTGTCGCTGATGAAAGGATTCTTCCTTGCAGATGCGGACCATAGCGCGGGCATACGGACCGTATGAAGCGCGGCAAAGCGGCACCTGGTTCATGATGGCAGCCCCGTCGACGAGCCACCCGATGGCACCCATATCGGCCCAGGTCAGCGTAGGATAATTAAAAATGCTTGAATACTTGGCCTTTCCGCTGTGAAGGTCGGCAAGCAGGTCGTCCCGCTCCACCCCCAGTGTTTCGCAGGCACTGTACAGGTAAAGACCGTGCCCCGCTTCGTCCTGAACCTTCGCCAGGGCCGCCGCTTTACGTCTGAGCGTGGGAGCCCGGGTGATCCAGTTGGCTTCCGGCAGCATTCCGACAATTTCCGAATGGGCATGTTGCGAAATCTGACGGATCAGTGTCTTCCGGTATTTCTCCGGCATCCAGTCCTTGGGCTCTATCCGGATATCCTCTTCGATCTTATCATTAAAGTGCTTTTCAAGTGATTCAGTATTCATAATTTTTTATTCAGGCTCTATATATCAAACGTCAATTTCACCTTGTCTGTTTTCGGGTGTGACTGACAACTTAAAATCATACCTTTAGCCAGTTCATCCGGCTCCAGGGCATAATTCACCGTCATTTCCACTTCGCCTTCCTGCAACTTACAAACACAGGTGCTGCATACTCCGCCTTTACAGGCAAATGGCAGGTCCACCCCATTCTCGATTGCCACCTCAAGGATAGAATCGGATGAGTCATAGGGAAAGGTAAATTGATGGCCATCCATGGTGATGGTCACTTCACTCTTCGCTTTGATAGCTGGCTTTTCTTTTTTATCACCTGTTCCCAGTTTGCCGAGAGGTGATGTGAAGAGTTCCATATGAATGCGGCTGGAGGATACGCCCATTTCCAGCAGCGCATCCCGGATCGCGATCATCATAGGTTCCGGCCCGCAGGTGAAAAATTCGTCCACATCTGATGGATCAAAAAACAGCCTGGCGAATATTTCCAGTTTTTCCCGGTCGATGCGCCCGTGGTACAATTCCGGATCAGCCATTTCCTCTGTGAGAATATGGTACAGGCTGAAACGTCCCATATATGTGTTTTTAAGTCCCTCCAGGCGCTCGTGAAAAATGATCGAGCCGGACCGGCGGTTGGTATAGAAAAGGGTAAACTTACTTTTCGGCTCCGTGCGCAGGGCCGTTTCTATTATGGATATGATTGGTGTAATTCCACTGCCTCCGGCAAAGGCTACGTAGGATTTCTCGTTATCCGGATCCAGTGGCGTACTGAATTTTCCGCTGGGCGGAAGCACTTCCAGGGTATCGCCTGCGCGAAGCTCCTCATTGGCAAAGGTGGAAAAACGACCTCCCTCCACTTTCTTGATGGCCACGGTCAGGTCGCCGTCAAGCGGACAGGCACAGATCGAATAAGAACGCCGGACGTCCTCTTTATTTATTTCCTTACGCAAGGTCAGGTGCTGGCCGGGAAGATAAGCATACGCTTCCCTGAGTTCTTCGGGAACTTCAAAACACACCTCCACACAGTCTTCCGTCGGATGTTCTACTGCTTTTACTTTTAGCGGATGAAATGCCATACTAATCAATTATAGCAAAAAACTAATGATTATTAGTTTTAGTTCAAAATTTTTTTAACCGGCCAGTATTCCCTGCATTATACCCCGTTTCAGATAATTCTCCAGTTCGACCCGGTTATACTCGGGATAACGGGCACACCAGGCGTACAGGGACCGCAGAGTGGAGAGAATCATAAACAGCAGAAAATTGGTATCCATTGTATGTATTTTACCGTTGTCCATACTTTCCTGGAGAATAGAGCGGAATGATTTTTCATACCGATCGCGAAGTTGCAGGTATTCCGTTTTATCTGCCTCATCAAGGTGGGTCCATTCATTAAGCATGAGTGCCATGGCATCCGGATCTTCCAGGGTGAGTTCGACATGCAGTGAAATAAGATGTTCCAGCTTGCTCAGTGCATCCAGGGATGAAGCATATATATCCCTCATTCTTTCGTCGAATTTACGGGCATTGCTCATCAGGAGAATGGTTAGGAGTTCGTTTTTCGAACTGATATGGTTGTACAGACTGGGGCCTTCCATTCCAACTTTCTCTGCAATTTGCTGAAGGGAAGTGCCCCGGTATCCGTTTTTGTGGAACAGCCGGGCTGCCTCATGCAGAATTTGCTGTTTGCGCGATCTTATCCTCTCTTCCATGTGCTAAAAATAGAGAAATGGATGCGGGATGAAACACCAAAAAATAATTAATTTACCGCTCAGTGATTGCGTAAAGCTTCGATCAATTCGTCTTTAGACATGTCCGACCTGCCCTCAATGCCAATTTCACTGGCTTTTTCATAGAGCTCTTCTTTTGTTCGCTCTTCGTATTTTTCTGCCTTTCCACCCTTTTCACCACTTTTTTCCGTGTTGGCGATCCGCGCGGCCTTTTCCTTGCTCATTCCTTTTTCACGCAATTTTTCGTATTGCTCGTCATTTTTTATTTGTGATCCGTGGTCTTTACTCATAAGAATCAATGTTTTTTTTAAAGTAAAGTGTGAAAAAACCATACCAGCCCGTTGGATTGACCTGTGGGCATTTTTCCGAATGTCCGGTGCAGATGATTTGGCACGTTTTGTAGAAAGCTCTTCTTCATTCTGCGTAACAGCAGCAACTCAGACAGGAAGAATCACATAAAATGCAGCTCCCTCACCCGGGCTTGATTCTGCATAAATATATCCACTGTGGTTCTCAACAATTTTCTTGCACATCGCCAGGCCGATCCCTGTACCCTGGTATTCGGATTTCCCATGGAGCCGCTGAAAAATATTGAAAATCTGTTCCGCATTGTTCTGGTTAAAGCCAATTCCATTGTCCTTGAACTTAAGCTGTACGTACTGACGGCCGGGCTTGAGTTCAGTTTTCAATGGAACATTTTTTTCTAATTCCCTGCTTGTTATATGTAGTTCGAGTGCTTCATCTTTTTTGGAGAATTTGAACGCGTTGGAAATCAGGTTCCCGAACAGTTGCCGCATTTGGATGGGTATAGCGCTAATTTCAGGGAGGGAATCACGCCGGATATTTACCTGCTGCTGCTCGATCATAAGTTCAAAGTCGCCGAGGGTTTCATCAAGAATATTCTCCAGAGAAACACGGGAGAATTGCTTACGTTCCTCTGAGAGCTGGGATATCCCCAAAACATCCCTGATCAGGGTCAGCATCCGCTCGGAGGAATTTTTTATTTTATCAACATACAGCGCTGATTTATCATCAATTTCATTCCCCAGCCTCTTTTCCAGCATTTCACTGAATGTTTTGATTTTCCGTGCAGGCTCTTGCAGGTCGTGTGAGGTGATATAGGCAAACTGCGTCAGCTCGTCGTTCGATTTCTGTAAATCAAGGGTGCGTTCAGCCACAATATCCTCAATTTTATGGCGTGCGATTACCTGTTCGGTCACGTCCGTGGCAATGGTCAGGATGCCCAGCACATTTCCATGAGCGTCTTTATACGGCTCGTATACAAAATTTTGATAACCCGTGACGGGTTTACCGTGTCTCAGATAGGTGACAGGTCTTTCATTGGCCGTGTAGGACTCTCCCTGCTCATAGACGCGGGAAAGGAGTGATTGCAGATCCTGGGAATGAAGTGACGGGATTTCCTGGAAAATGGGCTTATTCAGTACTTCTTCTTCCGTTTTATTCCAGATGGTAAGAAACTGATCATTGGCCACGTCTACGATATGATCCGGGCCGATCATAATACACATTGCCACCGGCGCCTGTTTCACCATATTGCGGAAGTTCCGTTCGCTTTGTTCAACCTTCTGCTTAGCTATATTGAGATCGGTAACGTCTGCCGCTGTATTCATGACGCCAAAGACATTACCTTCCTGGTCGAAAAGCGGGGTGAAACTGTAATTGAAATAATACGTCTGAAGGCGACCATCCACCACCAGATCTACCCGCTGATTCCTGGCGTGGAACGGTTTTCCGGTATCATATACACCTTCCAGCTGAGGATAGATCTGCTGGTTTTCCAGTTCAGGCAGCACCTCGGAATAAAGTTTTCCGACTATGTCGCTGCCCTTGTCCCACACATCAATGATTGCCTGGTTGAGCAGCTTAATCCTCATTTCCCTTCCCGTGTAAACGCCAATGGGAAAAGGGGCGCTTTCTACTACGGAACGAAGCAGGGTTTCATTCTCCTCCAGTTTCTTTCTGGCAATTTCGGCTTCGGTAACATCGATGGCCACTGCCATAATGCCGCTTATCTCGCCCTCCTCATCCTTTAATGCTTCGTATACGTAGTTGATGAAAATAGTCTGGATGCCGCCGGGCCGGGGAAGATTAACAGGCTGCCGGAATGCTTGAAATGTTTCACCCGTGTTGTATACATCCCGGAGAATTTTTTCAAAACCCTGGTCCCTGGCTTCAGGCAATCCTTCGAAAATAGGCTTGTTAAGTACGAGGTCGCGTTCAGTTCCCCAAAGCTCAAGCATTTTATCATTGGTTATCTCCACTTCGAAATCTTCGCCCCGAAAAATACACATGGCAACCGGTGCCTGGTGAATAATATTCCGCAGGTTGGATTCTTCCGTGGCATGCTTGTTCTTCAAAGATTCCATGCGCCGGATAGCCTGGACATGTTCCGTGGTTTCATTACAAACCACAAGAACCCCCTCAATTTTTCCGGATTCTCCTATTACTGAGCTATAGGAATAAGTCCAGTAAACGTCTTCCATATGGCCATTCCTGTATATTGGCAACAGCTGATTTTCAATAAAAAACGATTGATTCGTGGTTTTAACCTGGTTGATCAACGGGTAAATGTCATCCCAAATCTCCGGCCAGCAATCTTCTGCCCGCTGTCCCAATGCTTTCGGATGCTTGGCATCTTTACCCAGACTGGGTCGGTAGGCATCGTTATATAATTGGATAAGTTCATCGCCCCACCAGAGAAACATGGGAAATTTGGAATGGAGAATTACCCCGACCATGGTGCGCAGTGCGGCTGGCCATTCTGCAACCGGTCCGATCGCAGTTTGACTCCAGTCATACTCCCGTATAAGTGCGCCCATTTCCCCTCCGCCTTCCAGGAATGGATACGGTTGTTTTGTTGCTTCAAATTCAATGCTCATTTCAACTCCGGGGATTTACCAAATGAGTGATTATTCAGGTAATCGGAGATCGTGGTCACCCAAAGCGAAAATTTATCAGGTTTTGTAATAAAATAGCTGGCCCCGATGGCGAGGCAATCCTGAATGGTTTTATTATCGGAACTTGTAGTGAGGATGACGATCGGAATATGCTTTAAATGATCAATTTTCTTTATTTCTAACAGGAACTGACGTCCGTTCATCAATGGCATGTTAAGGTCCAGAAATATAATATCCGGACGGATTTTTTCAGCATTCAGAAAATCCAGCCCTTCCTGTCCGTTTCGGGCCTCAATACACCTGATCTCCGGATTGTATTCCTCTATTGCCTCAAGGAAAAATTCACGATCATCTTCATCATCGTCTATCAGCAGAATGGAACGGTCAGACATGTCACTAACAACTAAAGTAAAAATGAGTTCTTCAAAGAAAGAAAAAAGATATGTCCTGTCATAATACTAAATGTATTCGAAAATAACTATTCAGACTGGAAAAAATATTAATATACAATATATTCTTCAATAATATATACATGCTTATATCGAATTGAATTTCAATTGACAGTTAAAGTAATATTCCTTAAATGTTCCGCAACTCATAAAATTCAATATCTTGATCATATCAACTCCTGCTGATGAACACAAAGCAACGTGTAGAATCCATTGATGTGGTCCGCGGTCTCGATATGCTAGGGATCATTCTCCTCGATCAGTTCTTCTGGTCCTTGTATGAGGGCTATCCGAATCAGCTGACCTCCGGCCTGGCAAATCAGTTCGAGCATTCGGCCTGGACAGGCAATACCCTGTATGATATCATCATGCCCCTGTTTCTTTTTACTGTGGGCGCTGTGATCCCGTTTTCACTTTCCCGCCGGATGCGACAGGAAAATTCAATGAAAAAGATTCATACAAAGCTGATCCGGCGGTTTCTTATTTTATTTGTACTCGGATGGATTGTCCAGGGAAATCTCCTGGAGCTTGACATCAGTCGCTTCCGCATATTCAGCAATACACTGCAGGCGATTGCTGTCGGGTACCTGGTGAGCAGCCTGTGTTATCTTCACCTGAGTAAACGGGCACAATACGCCGTATTCGGGAGTTGCCTGGTAGTTTTCACCCTCATTCTCACGGTGGTACCGGTACCCGGAACAGGGAAAAGCCTGTTGCTTCCTGATTCAAATATTGCCCTGTATGTGGATCGGTTGATCTTCGGGCGCTTTGACGACCAAACCCAGTACACCTGGATCCTGAGTAGTTTCGGATTTGTTGCCACCACGTTGTCAGGCATGTTTGCAGGAGAATGGATCAAATCCGGAAAGTCTGATAAGATGATCCTTGGGAATCTGTTGTTGGCAGGGATTGCGTGCCTGTTTACCGGATTGATCCTGGGAATATGGCATCCCGTCATTAAGAAAATCTGGACTTCTACTTTTGTTCTTGCCTCTTCAGGTGTCTGTTACCTGCTGCTTGCCTTATTTTACTGGATAGTTGATGTGAAGGGCTATCGTAAATGGAGCTTTCCGTTGAAAGTCATCGGCATGAACGCCATTACAGCTTATGTGATTTCGCACGTGATCCGCTTCCCCGAGGTAGCCGATTTTTTCCTGTTCGGGTTTGAAAACTACCTGGGTCCGGCCTACGGAGTTTTTCGGGTTGCCGGCGGATTTCTCATTCTATATCTGATATTATGGTATATGTACCGTAACAAGACCTTTGTGAAAGTCTGACATTACCGGGCATGATCGATCGGAATGGGGGTTCCGCTCCAGATCTTTTTCTGGGTCCAGTCTTCAGCCGGGTCGGTCCAGAAGCTTGCATTCTCCGGGAGCCCCAGGACAAGAAAAACTTCCGAACAGAGGTACAGGCTGCCGGTGGATATATATCCTTCACCAATATTTGGCTGATGACCATAAAGGCCGATCCGGAGCCAGCCATTCTCATCAAACGTTCCTGGTGCCTCCGCCTGGTTTTTAATGACTGCGTATAAGGCGGAACGAACCTGGGCCGGAGAAATATTCTCCGGTAACTCCTGCCAGAGTGCCACCTGGGAAAGTAGCTGAAAGGCCCCGAACCGGTACGCGAGAGACCTGCCGATCGGTGGGTAAGTGCCCTCTGGTGAGATAAGGCGCTCCTGGATTTCCGCATAGCGCCGGGCTCGTCCCAGCACCTTTTTGAATTCTTCTTCCTTGTTAATGTCCGCATCGTTCATGGTCCGGAGAATATCCAGCATCATCGGCTGGATCACAAAGCTGTTGTAATAATCCCAGTGAAATTCCGCGCCATCGCCGTACATGCCATCACCCAGGTACCACTCCATATGCTTGTTAAGCGCGTAGTATATGCGTACCATATCCGCGGCGCCGGAGTCAAATTTCAGAATGGCCGCTTCAACCATGGCCGTGAACAACAGCCAGTTTGAATAATAGGGGTTGATCTTCCTGCTTGATTTAAGGGCCGTTAGTACATTGGCTTTGGTGCGGGCGTCCAGTGGCTCCCACAGCTGCTCCGGGGCCCGGATCAGTGCCTGGGCAAGGAAGGCGGCGTCCACCAGCGGCTGCGCATCTTCCGTGAAATTCATAAAATCCGGTGATTCCGGGTTGGTGGCGTTGTCAATGCTCTGTCGTGCCAGCAGGATATATTTTTCACGCAGCAGGCCTTCCTTGCTGCCATCAGGTCCCAGCTCCAGCCAGGGGGCCATGCCGGACAGAAGACGACCAAAAGCTTCCAGGTACGTGACATGTGTACGGTCGTCCCAGGCACCGGGTGATTTTTCAACCGGCATCAGCTTTTTAAGCTCATTAGTGCTCAGCGCCGTGAGAACAGGATCGGCAATACGGACCAGGGTCTGAACATAATAATCCCTCGATGGCCCCGGGGCGTATTCTGCATGTTCAATGATATTCTGGGAAAAAGCATGATTGGACAAACCCGCGCTGCAAAAACAAAAGAAGCAGATAAGGGTGATTTGCAATTTTCTATGTTTGGTCATGATGCTGATAAAGGTTAGTCAGAGACTGTGCGTAGAAGCCGGAGCCACTACCGGTCGTGTAATTCTTAAAGAATGTTTAATGGGTGGCTGGCAATAAGACAGTTTTATAACTATTTTTCAAAATAATCTTTCCAACCCTCAATTTATGCAAATAGCAGAATCTCAAAAAACATATGATGTGGCAATTGTCGGTTCCGGTGCCGGCGGGGGAATGGCCACAAAGATCTTGTCGGATGCCGGATTTGATGTTGCCGTCCTGGAAGCGGGACCTTTTTTTGACCCGGCCCAGGACGAATACCGGACCCAGTTAAGGTGGCCGTGGGAATCCCCGCGCCGCGGAGCCAGCAGCGACCGGCGGTCTTTCGGGGACTTTGATGCGGCCTATGGCGGATGGAATATTGAAGGGGAACCGTTTACTAATGGTGACAACACCGATTTCTGGTGGTTCCGGTCCAGGATGCTGGGTGGACGCACCAATCACTGGGGAAGGATTTCCCTGCGCTTCGGTCCGCTCGATTTCAAGCGGAAGAGTATTGACGGACTTGGCGATAACTGGCCTATCGGGTATGATGATGTGAAGCCTTACTATGATAAGGTGGATAAACTGATAGGCATTTTCGGGTCCCGGGAGAATATCCCGAACGAGCCGGACGGATTTTTTCTGCCGCCTCCCAAGCCACGCCTTCATGAGCTCTACTATATTAATGGTGCGCGCAAAGCAGGGATTCCGGTGATTCCAAGCCGCCTTTCCATTCTTACGAAACGCATTAATGATCAGCGCGGCATGTGTTTTTACTGTGGCCAGTGTAACCGTGCCTGCCAGGCATATGCCGATTTCTCTTCGGGAACCTGCCTGATCTTTCCGGCCCAGCGGAACGGCGGTAAGGTGGAATTATATACCGATGCCATGGTAAAGGATGTTACTACCGACCGGGAAGGAAAAGCAACGGGGGTTAACTACATCAACAAGAATGACCGGAAGGAATATCACCTGAAAGCGAAGGTTGTAGTACTGGCCGCGTCTGCCTGTTCGACTGCCCGCATTCTCCTGAACTCCAAAGACAATGTGCACCAGGATGGTCTGGGCAACAGCAGTGGTCTGGTCGGACATTATCTTCACGATTCGACCGGTGCGAGCCGCACGGCGTTTATTCCCGAGCTGGCTGATCGTAAGCGATATAATGAGGATGGTGTGGGCGGATTGCATGTTTATACTCCGTGGTGGCTGAATGACAGCAAGGACCTGGATTTTCCCCGGGGCTACCATATTGAGGTATGGGGCGGAATGGGTATGCCGAGCTATGGATTCGGATTTAACCCCAATGATCTGCATAAAATCATTGGCGGCAATGTCGGAGGCTATGGAAATCACCTCAGGGATGACGTTAAGAAATACTATGGCGCATTCCTTGGCGTTTCAGGACGGGGAGAGAGTGTGGCCCAGAAAGATAATTACTGCGAAATCGATAATGAAGTGGTCGACCAGTGGGGGATTCCGGTATTAAAATTCCACTATCAGTGGACCGAACACGAGGTGCGCCAGGCGAAACACATGCAGGACACCTTTGAGGAGGTGCTGGAAGCTGCCGGCGGTGTGCTGCTCGGTGATAAACCGGGGGCAGACAGGAATTACGGACTGACCGCCCCGGGGCAAATTATCCATGAAGTCGGAACGACCCGGATGGGGGATGATCCGCGAACCTCGGTTACGAATAAATACAATCAACTCCATGATTGTGAGAATGTGTTCATCATGGATGCCGGACCTTTTGTTTCGCAGGCTGATAAGAATCCTACGTGGACTATTCTTGCGCTTGCCTGGAGAGCATCCGATTATTTAATTGATCAGGTTAAGAAAAGGAATATTTAATTATGGACAGAAGAGAATCACTAAAATCGATGCTGCTGGGTTCAGTGGCCGGAGGTATGATTATAACCGGCTGTTCACCCGAAAATGAAACACCGCCGGTTCCTCAAAAGGCAGAATCCGACGGGTACGGCCGGACCGATTATGAGAAAGCCCATGATGAAAAAATCTATGAGCAGGTGTTTCTTAATGAGCACGAGCTGGAAACCATTGCGGTCCTGTGCGATATTATTCTTCCTGCCAATGCTGATTTTGGATCCGCCACGGAGGCAGGGGTTCCTGATTTCATCAAATTCATTGTGAAAGATATGCCGGCGCATCAGCTGCCCGTGCGTGGCGGTATTGCCTGGCTGGACAATTACAGCAATGCCGAATTTGGGAGTCAGTTCAAATTCCTGGATCCGGAGCAACAGAAGCAGATTTGCGACCTGATCGCTTTTCCCGGAAAGACCAGGCCGGAACATCTCGCCGGGGAGAAATTTTTCACCCGGATGCGCAACCTGACCCTTACCGGGTACTATACCTCGGAAATGGGGGTTAAGGACCTGGGGTATAAAGGAAATGTTCCGAATAACTGGGATGGCGTACCTGCTGATGTCCTGGCAGACCATTCGGTTTCCTATGAACAGGAATGGCTGGATAAGTGTGTGGATCCCGCTACCAGAAGTGAAATTGCCGAGTGGGACGAGGAAGGTAATTTGCTGAATGGGTAATTGGCAATAATTTCCATCAGCTTACAATGCTTCTTATGCATTCTCCCGGGCCAGAACCACCCCGGGCAAGTGAGGGCTTCCTAAATTCAATGCAAGTCTGAATTTTTCAGGCTCCTGGGCTCTAATACCAACCGGAACACGTGTTTCAGGCTACAAGTTTTTTAGGCATCATGCCTGTATATAAAAAAATAAATTAGACTTGTCTAAAATAAAACTTTTATATAACTAAATTTGTATATAGGTTAGTATTACAGGATTTCACTAAATTGAATGGGAAAAATCCTTTTAATACGCTGATAGAGCTGATAAAGCCCTGATTTTATGGAGAATCCGTTATTTACATTACTGATGGGGACAGGTATCATCATCCTGCTGGCCCTGATTTTCTGGCCCGGAAAGGGTCTGCTGGCGCGCAGGGGCAAGGTGCGTCTCAGTTCGAAACGGGTACTTCTGGAAGATACCCTTAAGTATTTGTTTGACTGTGAATACAAAGGTATTTCGTGCAGTCTCAACAGTGCTGCGGGCAATCTGAATATCTCTGCAGACCGGATGGCGAAGCTGATGTCCCAGTTGAAGGAAATGGGCCTGGTGGAATTTGAGGGTTCCGATATAAGACTTACGGACCTCGGGAATTCCTATGCGTTACGTGTAATTCGTGTACACCGTATCTGGGAGCGTTTTCTGGCGGATGAGACGGGGGTTAAACAGATGAATTGGCACGAAGAAGCGGATATACAGGAGCACCAGGTCTCCCCGGAGGAGGCGGACAGGATTGCAGCGCGTATGGGCAACCCTGCTTTTGATCCCCATGGGGATCCCATCCCCACCAGGGAGGGGAAGATACCTCCGTTTTCCGGGAGGCCGTTAAGCAGCCTGGAGGAAGGAGAAGTAGGCCGGATCATTCATATTGAGGATGAACCGAATTACATTTTCGAGCAGCTTTCGGCCCAGGGGATCTACCCGGGGATGCAGGTGTACCTGCTTGATAAGAAGGAGGGCAGGATCACATTTGCGGCGAACGGAAATGAGTGTGTGCTTACGCCATTGTTTGCATCGGCCATCACCGTGAAACCATTGCCCCGTGAAGAACCAATTCAGGAGGGGTATCAGCGATTATCCGAACTGGCTCCGGGTGAAACGGCGGATATCGTTGGGATTTCATCCTACTGCATGGGGTTGCAGCGCAGGCGCCTGATGGATTTTGGCATTGTGCCTGGAAACAAGATAACTGCGGAACTGCAAAGTGCTTCCGGGGATCCGGTAGGTTATCGTATCCTGGGGACTGTCATTGCTATCAGAAAGGACCAGGCCAGTCTGATTTTTATTAATACAGAGAATGAAAAACTGAAGGAATATGAGCGTTCAGCCTAATTGTGAAAGTTGTCCGGTACACCTGAAAGGAAACCTGAAAAGGCTCGGGATAGATATGGAGAAGGTTGATTATGTGGTGGCCCTGGCCGGAAATCCGAACACCGGGAAAAGCACTGTCTTTAATAACCTGACAGGGTTGCGCCAGCATACCGGCAATTGGCCCGGAAAAACGGTAGGTCGTGCGGAAGGGGTTTTTGGTTATAATGATGAGCGCTACAAAGTGGTGGACCTGCCCGGAACGTATTCTCTCTTATCCACCAGTACAGATGAGGAAGTGGCAAGGAATTTTATTCTTTTTGGCCGGCCGGATGTCACGGTCATTGTGGCCGATGCGACCAGGCTCGAACGAAACCTGAATCTGGTGCTTCAGATTCTTGAGATAACGGACCGGGCGATTTTATGCCTTAATATGATGGATGAGGCCAAACGGAATCATGTGAATATCGATATTCGCAGCCTTTCTCGGGAACTGGGCATTCCGGTGATACCCACCTCGGCCCGGAGAAGATCTGGAATGACGGAGTTGGTTGATATGATATCCCAGGTGGCTTCCGGGAAATATGTTTGCAAACCGCACAAGGTAAGAAGCCGGAGTCCGCAGATAAAACATGCTATAGATAATTTATCGAAGAAGTTAATGGATGCCTTTCCCGGCCTTCCCAATGCGGATTGGGTGGCACTCAGGCTCCTGGAAGGAGATCAGAGTATCATCGAGGCGATGCAGAATGGAAGTTTGGGCGAACTGGTTCCGGTGGAGAATGAAGTACAATGATGGAACAGGAGAAGTCTAAAAAGATAAAAGAACTGGTGGGGATGGCTAATTCGCTGAAATGGGAATTAGGTATGGGGATGCATGATTCCATTGTGTCGTCCGTTTATGCGGATGCCGCACAAATCGCCAGGAAAACCGTTACCACTGAAGACAGCAAGCCTGCATTCAGCCTTGACCGGAGAATTGACAAGGTGGTGACAAGTCGCTGGCTCGGATTTCCGATAATGTTTATTCTCCTGGCCATTGTTTTCTGGATCACCATTGCCGGAGCTAATTATCCCTCTGCGATGCTGGCCACCCTTCTTGTGGATACCTTGCACCCGATACTTAAAGGTGCAGCAAATTCCGTGATGCCCTGGTGGCTTTCAGGTGTTCTGGTAGACGGAGCGTACTTGTCAATGGCCTGGGTAATATCAGTTATGTTGCCCCCGATGGCCATTTTCTTCCCGCTTTTCACTCTTCTGGAAGACCTCGGATACCTGCCCAGGGTAGCCTTTAATATGGATAGCTTATTCAGAAAGGCTGGGGCGCATGGTAAGCAGGCCCTGACCATGAGTATGGGATTTGGCTGTAATGCGGCCGGGGTGATTGCCGCGAGGGTCATCGACAGCCCGAGGGAACGGTTGATAGCGATAATTACGAATAATTTTTCATTGTGTAACGGACGCTGGCCAACGCAAATCCTGATCGCCACTATTTTTATCGGGGCTGTGGTGCCTCCCTTCTGGGCCGGACTGGTTTCCACGGCTGCCGTGGTGGGAATCGCTGTGCTGGGAATTGTTTTCAGCCTGATTGTGTCCTGGGGACTGAGCAGGTCTGTTCTGAAAGGGGAGGCTTCTACTTTCAGCCTTGAACTTCCACCGTACCGTCCGCCCCGGATCTTCCAAACACTCTATACTTCCCTGATCGACAGAACACTGTTTGTCCTCTGGAGGGCAGTGGTATTCGCTATTCCTGCCGGGGTGGTGATTTGGCTGGTGTCAAATATTACGATTGGCGGAGTGAGCCTGGCGGAACATTTCATCAACTGGTCAGATCCGTTTGCGGTGATTTTCGGGCTTAACGGTGTAATCCTGCTGGCCTATATTATTGCCATTCCCGCCAATGAAATTGTGATCCCGACTATTTTAATGCTGACAGTGCTGGTGACAGGAATGCATGAAGTAGGGGCCGGGTCAGGTGTTATGTTTGAGCTGGATTCTCTGTCGGGTACTGAAGGCATACTGCGTGCCGGCGGGTGGACATTACTGACGGGCGTCAACCTGATGCTGTTCAGCCTTCTTCATAATCCGTGCTCGACCACCATTTATACGATATACAAAGAGACGAATAGTGTTAAATGGACAGCCATCTCAACATTTTTGCCCATCGTGATGGGGTTTATCGTTTGCTTTATCACCGCACAGTTGTGGTATTTGTTTGTCTGATTTTAACTGAATTACCTCACTGAGGTTCAGTGAACCGTTTTACCGGAAAATTCCGAAAGCAAAGCCTGTGTGATTCCTCTTTGTCGGGCTTTGCCCGACGTCATCGTCTGCTGAGGCCATGCGAAAGCGGAAGCCTTCTGATGTAAAACCTTAGAATAAAAAAAGCCCTCCGTCGCTGCAGTGCAGCTATGGAGGGCGAAGTCGGGATGACTGGATTCGAACCAGCGGCCCCCACTACCCTAAAGTGGTGCGCTAACCGGACTGCGCCACATCCCGCTCTGTACGCCGAAGCCTCAGGCGAAGGCGTACTCAACAGACCAGCGACTGACCTGTTTGGGATTGCAATATTACCAAGTTTTTACGAATTGATAAACCAGCAGTATAATTTTTTGGAGGATGTTATATAAGCACCAGTTATACAACTGATCAGATATTGTAACAAGCAACCTCAACGGATAAAAACCGCAGGAGTAAACCCGGCCAACACACTCCGCTATGAATGAGCGGGGTATGACATGTTATTTTATGAGTCGTATGCGCACGATATAATTCGTTAAAACGTTTATAATATCAGTCAGATTAATGTGTAGTACCTTTCTTTGATGTGCTTTTTTCTTATTTTTGTCCCATGAACCATCGTATTTTTTGCGTCGTTTCGGCTGTATTGATGGTTGTTCTCTCCCCGATCGTTACAGCCCAGACAATACAGGAACCTGATACCGTTGTGGCCCAGTCAGGAGAAGGGATTTTTGCCATTCTCCGTCGCCTGGAAAGAGACCCTTCCCGGGCGCTACCGGATTTTGTCGAACTGAACCGTGACCGGCTTGGAAAAGACAGCAGTCTGGTGAAGGGAAGTATCTATTTAATTCCGCCGGCCGGACCGGTTCTGGCCAAGGGACCTTCCGATCCGGGATTAGTTTCTCCTGAAACCGAGCCTGTCAGGGAAGAAGAAAAGAAACCTTCCAACGTACGTATGGAACCACTTTTCGGGGATCGCTACGCGGCTGTGTCTCCCCGTGATGAACGCCTGAAAGGAGCGGTTTTTTACCTGGTCGGAGGGCACGCAGGCCCTGATCCTGGGGCGATCGGACAATACGGTCCCTATCAACTGAGCGAAGACGAATATGCTTATGATGTGACACTCCGGCTCGCCCGTCGCCTGATGGAACACGGGGCCACGGTATATCTGATTGTTCGCGATAATGATGACGGTATACGCGATGAACCTATTCTGAAAATGGACACGGACGAAGTCCATTATCCCGATAAACCCATTCCCTATAACCAGCGCAACCGTCTGCGGGATCGGGTGAATGTCATTAACGACTTGTATATCAAACACAAAGGTGCCTATCAGCGCATGATCGCTCTGCATATTGACAGCCGCAGCAGGGGAGAGAATATTGATGTTTTTTTCTACCACCACGCCAACAGCAGCCAGGGGCAGAAACTGGCCGATAATATTCATCAGACTTTTACAGACAAGTACCGCCGTCACCAGCCAAACAGAAGTTATTTTGGATCAGTAAGTAGCCGAAGCGGTCTCTATGTAATTAAATACAGCTATCCCCCAACCGTTTTTATCGAACTCGGTAATATTAAAAACGAAAAAGATCAGCGTCGATTTGTAATTGCCGACAACCGGCAGGCACTCGCCAACTGGATAACGGAAGGGTTACTGAGGGATAAGGATTCAGCTAAATGAAAAAACCCCGCTCCGGGCGGGGTTTTACTTCTTAATTCTGAGAGTTTCGGATCCATTGTTTGAGCTGGCTCCGTTCTTCGGTAGATAATGTCGAGAATGCTTTCTTCAGTTCTTTTCGAAAAATTCTCGGGTGAAAACTAACCTTCTCCAGAATAGTCTTATAATAACTCAAAAACGAATTTTTCATAGTGTTGTAAAAAATTTGGAATGAAACTTAATAAAAATGCTGTTTAGGCCTTTCTATAAATTCATTTCAGGGGGCAGACTCGGAATGTCCGGGTAGTTGCTCTCAGGCATTGTCATATCCGTTGCCAGAAGTCTTTTCGCTTTTGGCGGATACAACCGCGGGATAGAAATATAATGGGAAATGATATCGTATTCGGCAATTGCCGGAACCGTGGTATCGTGTGCGGACCAGTCTCCGTCAGGAAAAAGGTCATAAAGTGCCAGGCTTTCTTCAATAATGATTTCAAGCAAACAATCAACCTCCTGTTCAAATTCCTGTAAACTATTCACGGCAGTCGCGTCATTTTCGGCAATCACTGTTTGCTGAATGTCCGATTCTTCAGAAATCTGTTCGGTTGGCACAGATATATTAAGGGACAGAAAAAGAAGTATGATTAAGCAAGCCCGGAATCTGAAGAAAATTCGTGAAATCATGACCATTGAATCTAACACATGTTAGGAACGAAGTCAAGTGTTTATTAGTATATTTTGCCATTGAAATTCCGGTGAAAGGTGGTCTGTCAGGTTAACCGGTTAATTCGTATTTTTGTATGTATGCGTTGGCTTTTCCTTCTGTTGTTTTTACCCACGGTGCTGAATGCCCAGAGTGGCTCTTCCAAAAGAGCATGGAAGAATTACAGCGACGGAGATTACGAAAAGGCCCTGGAGCTGTCGGTTAAATCACTGCAAAAGGATACACTGGATGCCCTGGCCTGGTTCGTGACCTCGCACCTTGAATTCACGCCGGAGTTTAAACCGGTAGAAATCGACCTTGCCGACGAGTACCTGAGGAAAACCCGGAATCTTTTTGACAGTGCTGCTTTGGACCAACAGGATGATTACCGGTCAGAAGGTCTGAACGAGGATGCCATGGACCTCTTCCGCCAGCAGATAGACAGCGCCGCCTTTATTCGTGCCTCTGCTGTCATGACCGAACAGGCGTTTATCGATTTCCTGGAGAATTTTGCCGGGGCCCGGGAATCCGCCAGAGCCATTGTATTGCGTGATTCACTGGCCTTCCGGTCGGCTGTTTCGGAGAATACCTACCAGGCGTACAGTGAATTCATGGAAAAATACCCGGATGCCCGGGAAATCGGGGAGGCAAGGGCTCGTTATGAGAAGCTGTATTTCGATATTGCCACTCAGGATAAACATCTTGAAAGCTACCTGCAATTCCTGGAAGATAATCCGTCAACCCCGTACAGGTACGAAGCGGAATTCAACATTTTCCGGATCATGACAGCGGAGAATACTTTTGAATCCTATCAGCGATTTATAAATGAGTTCCCCGAAAGCCTTCATGTTTCCCGGGCCCGGAATTACCTGTATCATCTCTATCGTTCGGCCGACAGCCTAACCTATTTCCCGCGGAACCTGATGACGGATTCTCTTCGCCGGCTTCAGCAGAAGGACGGACTCTGGTTGCCTTTTATCGAAGATAACCAGTTTGGTTTTATGGATGATATGGGAAATACAGTAGCAGAGCCGGTCTTTGACGAGGTATTCGCCGATTATCTGTGTGACGGGATTGTTTCCGACATACTCATCATACCTGGCAGAGGAGTCGTCAACCGCAACCTGGATGAGGTGGCACCATCAGCATATGCGGTATCTGAGCTTTCAATGGGTCTGTTATTGCTGGAGAATGGCAGGGATCATGCTATCTGGCATAAAGCGGGCTACCTCCTGATGGAAAATTCATTTGATGAGGCGATTATTACAGGTAACCTGATCGGTATTTCTCAGAATGGACGCTGGGGCCTGGCCAGTCTGACCGGGCAGATCCTGCTCCCTCCGCAATTTGAGGAAATCATTTTTGAGCAGGGTCTGTACTTTCTTGGAACGGTTGAGGGATGGCAGGTGCTGACACCGGAAGAGATTCATTACCTGGCGAATAATATGATTACCGGAATTTCGTCACCGGTCTATGATTCCTACGATTTCGTCGGGGACGAGCGGCTGTGGCTCCGGCAGGGTGAAGTTGAGTCTGTCGTGGACCTGAATATGGAGCCAGTTGTTTCACCTGCCCGGCAGCGGGTATTTACGCTTCCGTCCGTTTATGTGGCCCGTTCAGACGAGGAGGTTCGGATTTTGAGTCATGACCTGATGCAACGGTACACCACCGGGGATCAGCTGCTCGCCCATAATGATCACTGGCTGATCCTCAAAAAGGAATCCGGAGTAGGTCTGTATTCGCTGGATGATTTCAGGCTGGCAACCCTGTCCGATTCGGCCAGGCTGCTGGGGGATAATTATGCTATAACCTGGTTCGAAGGAAACAGACGCCTCCATGCGTTGAATGAAGATCCAATACTTCTGACCGGAAATACCAGCGCGAAATTGCTGCAGGCCAATGAACGGGAGTGGATCCTCCTCAACGAAGGGAGAAATAAAAAGGTTGTTAACCGGTACGGTCGGTTTATTTACGAAGGGCCCGTCGAAAATGTAAGTCCGCTGACCGACTCCCTGCTGGTTCTCGAACGATACGGCAGAAAGGAATTGCTTAACCTCCGTGGTGAGAAGCCGCTGCAGGTCAGGTTTGACGGGATCGGTTCTCCGGAAGACGGGCTTATCCCTCTTCTGTCCGGCCAGCGGTTCGGCGCCTATGACCAGGAGTCAGATCTGTTTGTGCGCCCGATCAGCACTAAGAAAATTCAGCGATACAACGACCAGTACTACATTGCAGAAATGGATAAATTCGGCCTTATCAACCGGGAGAGCCGAATGGTGGTGGATTTTAAATTCGATGAAATACGCCATTGGAATGATACCACCTGCCTGGTAAGACAGGGATCTGACTGGTTATTTTACAACATTGGGGAAGGGCTGATTGCCGGTGACCCGATGAAATCAATTCAAATGATAGTGGACAGCCGGGAAGAACATGAAATGATTGTGTTTAGAAACGGTTCATTCGGTGTGATCAACAGTCAGCACGGGGAAGTTATTCCGCCGACTCTGGACGATATTCTCCAGATCGGAAGTGGCAGTGATCTCGTTTACTTTTCCGATAAATATGTTGATGAGGCCAACTTGCATGTAGTTGTATATTTTGACCGGATGGGAAATATTCTCCGGAAAGAGGCCCTTGAAGAGGATCAATTCGATAAAATATATTGCGAATAAAATATCTAATGTAAAGGTTTTGTGAAGAATCAGCCATACGCAGCCTGTCCTGTGGTTATTTAGGTAATTCCCTTTAGTTTTGTGTCTTAACGAGTTGTGAATATGTTTCGAATATTGATCTGCCTTTTCCTTTGCCTGTCGGTTCTGCAAGTTAATGCTCAGGATGAACCCCCAAAACTGGTGGTTGGAATTGTTGTTGACCAGATGCGGCAGGATTACCTGTTAAGGTTCCGGCACAACTTCGGCGAAGAAGGGTTTAACAGGTTTCTGAAGGAAGGGTTTGAGTTTAAAAATGCCCATTACAACTATATCCCGACCTACACGGCGCCGGGACATTCCGCCATCTACACTGGTACTACCCCGGCCGTAAACGGCATTATTTCGAATCAGTGGTTTGATCAGCAGCTGAATGAACAGGTTTATTGTGCCTACGATTCAACCATGAGTACAGTAGGCTCCGACAATGCCAATGGGAAAATGTCCCCTCATCAGTTGCTGTCCTATACTATTACAGATCAGCTTCGTTTGCGCACCCAGATGCGAAGCAAAGTCGTTGGTATTTCCATAAAAGACCGGGGCGCTGTTTTTCCGGCCGGACATCTCGGCGACGCATACTGGTTTGATTCTGAAACCGGAAATTTCATCACCAGTAGTTATTATCAGGAGGAACTTCCGGGATGGGTGAATGATCTGAACAACCGGGGGCTGGCAGACGAATACCGGAAACAGACCTGGTCTCTGGCTCTGGCTCCGGAGAAATATACTGCCAGCGGACCTGACGAATCACCTTATGAAGGGGGTTTGATGGATAAAACAACTTTCCCGTACCAATTGTCGGAAACCTCAGGATACTGGATCATACCGACAACGCCATTCGGTAATACAATTGTAACTGAAGGGGCAAAAGCGGCTGTAACGGGAGAGAACCTGGGAAAACAGGATGATCCGGATTTCCTGGCAATCAGCTTTTCCTCAACTGATTACATAGGCCATAATTTCGGGCCGAATTCTATGGAAGTAGAAGATACCTACATCCGTCTCGACCGTGAGCTTGCGTCCTTGTTTGCGTTTCTTGATGACGAAGTCGGGGCGGGAGAATATGTTGTTTTCCTGACATCTGATCATGGGGTTGCTGACGTGCCTAAACGTTTGATGGACCTTCACGTGAGTGCCGGATATCTCAGAGAGAACCTCTCCGGAAAGATAAACGATTTTCTGGATCAGAAATACGAACATACAGACTGGGTCAGGTCGGTAAGCAACAGCCAGGTATTCCTGAACCGGGATAAGATCAGTGCAGCTGGCTTTGATCTGGAGACGGTTTGCAAAGAGGTGGCACTGCAGTTGCTGATGATCGAGGGAGTTTCAGAGACATACACCTTTGAAGACATGGTACATACGCCGTTTAATGCAGGCGGAACTTCAGGGGCACTCAGGCGTGGTTTCAATCAAAAACGTTCCGGAGATGTCTTATATGCGCTCGAGCCAAACTGGTTACAGAGTGGTAGCGATACCGGGACATCCCATGGAACGATCTATAATTATGACACCCATGTGCCGGTTCTTTGGTATGGAAAAAATATTCCCGCCGGATCAACATCCAGGCGCTATGAAATAACCGATATAACGCCAACGCTGGCTATGATCCTGAACCTTATGCTTCCGGATGGTTCCACAGGGATCCCGATGACGGAGGTGCTGTCAGAATAGGGAATGAATATTCTCCTTCCTTCCTTTCTGTACCCGGTCAAAAATTTTCTCCGCCGGTATTCATTGCAATTCTGGCTGCTCTGTCTGAGTTCATTCCTTTTTTTCGCGAGTTTCAATATGATCATCCCGGAGCTCCCTAATTATCTGACCCGATTGGGAGGAGAGGAATATAAAGGATTGATCATTTCCTTATTTACACTAACTGCCATGATATCACGGCCCTTCAGTGGTAAACTCACCGACCGCATCGGGCGCATACCCGTGATGGTGTTCGGGGCCGGGGTATGCTTTGTGATCGGGTTCCTCTATCCGCTGATCTCCTCTGTTGCCGGATTCCTGCTGATCCGGTTATTTCATGGATTTTCCACCGGTTTTAAACCGACAGGTACGGTGGCGTATGTAGCGGATATCGTACCGGACGAACGGCGTGGGGAAGCCATGGGGCTCTCAGGGATTTTCGGAACGCTGGGTATGAGCAGCGGACCTTCCATTGGAGGCGCGATCGCCCAGCACTATTCCCTTGATGTGATGTTTTATACCTCTTCGGCTTTCGCCATCCTGTCCATTATCGTATTGATGGGAATGAAGGAGACCCTTCAAAAGAGGGAAAAATTCAGGCTGAGTCATCTGGAGATTCACAGGAACGAGATCATTGATAAATCGGCCATTCCCGTCGCTGTATTTATGATGCTCACCGTATATTCCTATGGGGTGATCCTTACCATTATTCCTGATTTCTCTGAGTTCCTGGGGATCGGAAACAAGGGGACCTTTTTTACTGTATTCACCCTGGCCTCCCTGGTGGTCCGGCTGGTAGCAGGACATGTTTCAGACCGCTACGGACGTGAACCAGTCCTATTCGTATCCGGTACGCTTTTCATCATCAGCCTACTGCTGATCGGATTCAGTACGACTCAGTGGTTATTCTTCGTGGGAGCGGTATTTTTCGGTCTGGCCAGCGGGATCAATACCCCGACGCTTTTTGCCTGGACCATAGACCGGTGCAAACCGGAAAACCGGGGCCGGGCCATGTCCACCACTTTCATTGGTCTTGAAGCCGGGATATTTCTCGGGGCGATTATTTCCGGATTTACATACGCCAATGAACCCGCGAATTTCCCCGTCACATTTATGGTGCCGGCCGTCAGCTGTGGTCTGGCACTCGTATTTCTGATATACCTGCACGGAAGTGGAAAGGCTACCTTGCGGATCACACCCCGTAAATAAAAAAATCCGGACAAATCCGGATTTTTGACCTTGAAGTGATGTTTGGGACTGACCTGTATTATCCTACTTTCTTCACCGAGCCGCTGCCCGAAGTTTTGCTGTTGACATGCTGCGGGTTTCCGCTGTAACGGACCGATCCGCTTCCGCTGATCCGTGCCTCAATCGATTCGTTTACGTGGATTTCACAACTTCCGGAACCTGATATGGTAACTTCCAGGTTTTCCACGCGGAGATCTTCGCCGCGTATACCGCCGGATCCGCTAATCGCCCCGTTCATATCGCCGCATGATCCCGACAGTTCAGCGTTTCCTGAACCCGAAATTGCGATATTCAGGCTTTTAGCGTTCATCCCGCAAATGATCTTGCCGGAACCACTTACCGCCATTCTCAGATTTTCTGCATCAAGTTTATTCTGAACCACCAGTTTACCTGATCCGCTTACGGATAATCCTTTGATTTCCGGAGTGATCACGTACACTTCGAGCTTGCCGGAACGACCATTCCAGCCACGCATCCGCTTATTCTTGATAATCAGTTCTTTGCCGCGAACTTCGATATCCAGATCTTCCAGGACATCATCAGACGCAACTACTTCCACTTTGGTTTCATTTCCTTGCGTAACATAGACGGTACCTGAACGGGCCATACTTACCTGGTCGAATTCGGATACTGAAATGGTTGTACGCTGTGCCGCCAGCGGCAGAGAAACAACTGCCATGAGACAAAGAGCTGTGAGAGTAATTAGGTTGATTCGCATGTTTTTGTATTTGAGTTTTAATAGTAAGACTGGAATTTCGGAAGAAGGTTGCATGGCTCTCCTAAAAAATTTTAATTTCAATCCCAGTATCATGAAATAGACGCGGATGCTCTACCTTTTTCTCTGTATTGCCGCCAATGTCGGCATTTTTACTTCTTTTCGGGCTTTTAAGCATTACGGGGTTGATACCTTTCCCGCCATCGTGATCAATTACGTGGTTTGTGTCATTACAGGTCTGCTGTTTGCAGGAAATGGAACTTTCCGGATACTGGCAGACCCCGGAAGACCCTGGATGCTGTATGCCCTGGCCCTCGGTGCGATTTTCATTGGTACGTTCTACCTGATGGCAAGGACCACCCAGATATTCAGCATGACTGTTTCTTCAATTGCGTCCAAGATGTCATTGGTTATCCCGGTATTATTCAGCCTGCTGATCCTTGACCTGCAATCCAGGGAATACAGTCCCTTTAATTATGCGGGGATGATCACGGCCGTACTGGCTATTGCCGCTTCTTCGTTCCGGAGGGCAGGCACTGCTGTAACAAGTTCAAGGCCGTTGCACTACCTGCTCCCGGTGGCAGTCTTCCTTCTCGGAGGAACCATTGACAGTACCATTAACTATGTCAGCTTTCGTTTTCTGGGTCCCGGGGAGGAGGCAGTTTTTCCCATCGTGATCTTTATGTCTGCCGGACTGATCGGTTCGGTTGCTTTGCTCATCCAGCGCAGACCCTTTTCACGTAAAAGTGTTATCGGTGGCATCGCTCTGGGAGTTGTAAACTATTTTTCCGTCTACTACCTCGTTCGCTCACTTAGTTCTTTCGGACATGATGGTGCGATTGTATATCCGCTCATCAATGTCGGTATCATCCTTTTTTCTTCAGGCGTATCTGCCGTTTTTTTCAGGGAGAAATTTTCCCTGGTAAACGCGGCGGGAATTATCCTGGCCATCCTGTCCATAGGCTTACTCTCACACCAGGAGATTTTCCAGGCCATCTGAGTAAAAAACTCACACATCATACGTCGATTTGACACAAATCATACCCGGAGTTGACGGCGCTCATACTACCATCGTTGTGAACTGTCTAGTTTGGATATGAATATCCGTGATACGCATGGATGTTTAAAGTAAAATTTCGAGCCATGAATGATGTCAAAACCAAATCAATCATTGAGCAGGCAGAAGAATTATATGCCTCCGCCAGGGAGGAGTTATGCCGGCCGGAAGAAGATGTTGTCCCTTATATGGTGTGCAGCACAGCCTACAAATCCGTGAATAAATACCTTACCGGATTCTTGCTCCGCAACGATATCGAACTTCACAATTCCATATCAATGGATAAACTCCTGAAACTTTGCAGGGAAATAGATCCCGGGTTTAATAACCTGGATCTTTCCCCGATGCTGGAGTCCACAGATAATGATAAAATCTGGACCAACATGGGTACTGTCAACCGCTTCATCGAGCTGGCGGCCCAAACAAGGGGATTGGTATTATGAACGGCGTTTCTGCATGTCGTGCAGTGCTGATATCTGAATCGGGAGAATTCTTTTTTCCGCAGCACGTCCGTATGCACACGTTCCCATCCTGAACAATTTAAAATTATATGAACACACACTGCCATGGATAAGAAAAACAAAGTTAAATACCCGGGAGCCCGGGTTGCAATGGATGGCAATACTGCCGCCATTATGTGTGAAAGAGAATCTTCCGATGCCGCTGGTGCTTATCCCATTACCCCGTCCACACAAATGGGTGAATATTGGGCGGAAGCCGCTGCCAAAGGGCACCTTAATATTTCTGACCGTCCGCTCATATTTATTGAGCCGGAGGGTGAACATGCTGCTGCCGCCGTAACCGCAGGCCTTTCCATGACCGGTCTTCGGGCCGCCAATTTTTCGTCAGGCCAGGGCATCGCCTACATGCACGAGTCTCTCTATGCCGCAGTGGGCAAACGCCTGACCTATGTGCTGAATATCGGGGCACGGGCAATGACCAAGTCAACCCTGAATGTGCATGCCGGACACGATGACTATCATGCCATAGATGATACCGGCTTTTTTCAATTGTTTGCGAAAAACGCACAGCATGTGGCCGATCTTAATATTATCGCTCACCGCATCGCGGAACTTGCCTTAAATCCGGGTATCGTCGCTCAGGATGGGTTTCTGACTACCCACCTGATCGAATCACTTGACCTTCCGGAGCGCGAACTTATCCGTGAATTCCTGGGGCGTCCCGATGATATCATTGATACACCGACCCCGGCCCAGCGGATCCTCTACGGTGATACCCGCCGCCGGATACCTGAACTTTGGGACGTGGATAATCCGGTGATGGCAGGGATTGTTCAGAACCAGGATTCCTATATGCAGAGTGTTGCCGCCCAGCGGCCCTTCTTCTTTGATCATATCCGCGAACTGGCAGATCAGGCCTTCGACGAATATTATTCCCTGACCGGCCGTCGCTACAACCGGGTAATGACATACCGCGCAGAGGATGCCGACTACCTCATCCTGGGACAGGGCAGTGTGATCCCCAGTGCTGAAGCAGTCGCTGACTACCTGCGCGAGACCAGGGGCATCAAAGTGGGAGTGGTTGACCTGGTTATGTTCAGGCCATTTCCGGCTGACATGATCGGTAAAATTCTCAAGGGAAAGAAAGGTGTTGCCATCCTCGAGCGTCTTGATCAGCCGCTGGCAGAAGATCCCCCGATCATGCGGGAGGTACGGTCGGTTCTTACTAAGTGTCTGGAGAATGGTTCAAATAAGAAAGACGTTCCTTATCCGGAGCTGACTTCCTATAATTCCGCTGATCTGCCGCCGCTTTTCTCAGGTTCATTCGGGATGGGAAGCCGCGACCTTCAGCCGGAAGGAATAATCGGGGCAATCGAAAATATGCTCCCGGACGGGAAACGTAAGAAAAGATTTTACCTGTCCATCGATTTTATACGGGACACTCCCCTGAGCCCGAAACAACGGGCGCACCAGGAAACAATAGCATTGTCCTATCCAAAAGTGAAGGAACTTGCAGTTCACGGTACTGAAAATCCGGACCTGATGCCAAAGGATGCGGTAACAGTGCGTTTTCACTCGATTGGCGGATGGGGAATGATCACCACCGGGAAAAACCTGGCGATGACATTGTTTGACCTGCTGGGTTATGATATTAAGGCTAACCCGAAATATGGCTCGGAAAAGAAAGGACAACCTACAACCTACTATCTTGCTGCTGCACCTGAACCAATTCGGGTCAATTGCGAGTACTACTTTGTGGACGTTGTCCTTTCTCCGGATCCCAATGTATTCAAGCATACCAATGCACTGGCCGGACTGAAGAAGGGCGGATGTTTTATCATCCAGAGTGATAAGAAAAAACCTGAAGAAGTATGGGCCGATATCCCGCGTAAATATCAGCAACTGATTATTGACAAGGAGATTCATGTCCATTATATCGATGGATTCCGGATTGCCAGGGAAGAAGCTACGGATCCTGAACTTCAGCTCAGAATGCAGGGTATCGCTTTCCAGGGAGCCTTTTTCGCGGCGTCACCATTGATGGAGAAAACTGGTATGTCCGAACAGGCGCTGCTCAAAGCTATTGAAGACCAGGTTCAGCATAAGTTCGGAAGCAAGGGTCAGCGCGTGGTGGATGATAACATGCGCGTGGTAAGACGCGGCTTTGATGAGGTTCATGAAATTAAGGAGAAGGTGCTTTCCGATAAAGAGAATGCATCATCGAACGGACAAACGCCTTTGCCGGTACCGTCGCTGATTCGCGATATCCCGAAAAGTCAGTCCAGTCTCAGCGATATCCATCGCTTCTGGGAGCAAACCGGAAATTTCTACGTCCAGGGAATGGGCAATGACAACCTCACCGACCCGTTTATCGGGCTGAGTGTTATGCCGGCCGTAACCGGACTGTTCCGGGATATGACCGGAATCCGGTTTGAGCATCCCGAATGGATTCCTGAAAACTGTACCGCCTGTGGCAATTGCTATACTGTTTGTCCGGATACCGCTATCCCCGGACTGGTCAGCGAATTGTCCGATGTGCTGGATACCGTTGTCAAACGTGTTAAAAAGAATCATGAGAAACTCGAATTCCTTCCCAAACAGGTTCGTAAAATGGAACCAGCTATCCGGGAGCTGTTCAGGGAGCCTCACGATGATGCTTCAGTAAACAACCTGATCAATGATGCGCTTGATCAGGCCATTGAAGAGAATAAATCCGATAAACGTTTTGCGGAAGAAATGGAATGGTTCAGGGAAGAGCTTGGAGATTTCCAGTTCGCCCTGACCAGGCCATACTTTGACCTGATGGAGAAGGACCAGCCCAATAACGGAGGCTTGTTCAGCATCACTATCAATCCGAATTCCTGCAAAGGCTGTATGGAATGTATAAATGTATGCGGGGATGACGCCCTGCGCCCGATAACCCAGACCGAAGATACCATTTCAAGGCTTCGCCGGGAATGGGACTTCTGGGGTGATCTGCCGAATACACCGGATAAATATAACCGCATTGATGACCTCGAGGAGAAAATCGGTCCGCTGGAAACCATTCTCCTGAACAAAGACGCCTACCTGAAATTTGCAAGTGGCGACGGGGCCTGCCTGGGTTGCTCAGAAAAGACGGTGGTTCACCTTTTTGTGGCAACCGTGGAATCACTCATGCAGCCGCGGATCAAAAAGCACGTGAAGCACCTTGAAGACCTGATCGATCGTTTCGAAAAGCATATTCAGCTGACCCTGCTTGATACCGTGAAGGTGACGGATACCGACATGATGTCGAAGATCATTTCCGATACCAACACAAGCGACCTGACCATGTCAGGGATCGCCTCGAAGCTGGAAACGGAGCACGGATCTGAACCAATTGATCAGGAATGGCTGCGTGAAATGACCCATATTCTAAGCGGATTGAAGCGGTTGAAGTGGAAATATACCACCGGCACCACCGGTCAGGGCCGTTCGACTATGGGTATGACCAATGCCACAGGATGTACCTCCGTTTGGGGAAGTACCTATCCTTACAACCCGTATCCGTTCCCATGGGCCAATCACCTGTTCCAGGATTCCCCGTCGATGGCAATGGGCATTTTCGAAGGTCATATGGCCAAGATGGCGGAGGGATTTAAACTGATACGTAAGGCTGAACTGGAGCTGAAGGGAGAATACAAAGCAGACGGACAGCGCGATTTCTTCACTTATTTCAACTGGAATCAGTTTACCGATGAAGAATGGCAGCTCTGTCCGCCTGTGGTTGCCCTCGGTGGTGACGGAGCCATGTACGATATCGGATTCCAGAACCTGTCGAGAATGATGGCTTCCGGCAAACCGATCAAAGTGATCGTGGTGGATACGCAGGTGTATTCAAATACCGGCGGACAAGCCTGTACCTCAGGTTTCATCGGTCAGGTATCGGATATGGCGCAGTTCGGAAAAGTTTGGAAGGGCAAGCCTGAACCACGCAAGGAAATCGGACTCATTGGCATGGCCCACCGGAATACCTACGTTATGCAGTCAAGTCTGGCCAATGCCAGTCATATGATCGAAGGGTTTATCGATGGTCTGATGGCCCGCCGCCCGGCTTTGTTCAATCTCTATACCACCTGCCAGCCGGAACACGGTGTCGGAGATGATATGGGTGAACACCAGGCGAAACTGGCCATGGAATCCCGTGCCTATCCGCTCTTCCGGTTTAATCCTGACCGCGGCAAAACAGCCGAGGAAGCATTTGACCTGGACGGAAACCCGGACATTGATAAGCTGTGGCCGACGTATAAGCTTAAGTACAAGGAGAATGGACGCGAAAAGTCCATGGAAGTAGCCCTGACATTTGCAGACTTTGCCCTGACCGAGGCGCGGTTCAGAAAACATTTCCGGAAAGCGCCAAGGGATACCTGGAATGAAAATATGGTGGTGCTGGCTGAATTCCTTGAACTTGCTGAAGATGAAAGAGAAGGTAAATTCCCCTTCATCTGGGCGGTTGACAGGAGTCAGCATCTCAACAGGGTACTGGTCGATAAGACGATCGTGGATTCATGTGAGGAGCGAAGGGACTTCTGGATCATGCTGAGGGGAATTTCAGGCTATAAACCTGAACTGCCAAAAGAAGAGGATATGGAAGGAAGAATCCGGGCAGAAGTGGTGGGCAGGATCTCCCAGGGCCTGATGCAGCTTGCAGGTGGCAACGGAGAGGGACTCGCCTCACTGGCGGTACCGGCAGTAAGTGCCGCTCCGGCCAGCAACGGAACCGCAACGAAGCAGCCAGAATCAGCGGCTCCCGAAGCAAAGGGTGATTACATGGCGCCCTGGATCGAAACGGAGGAGTGTACTGCCTGTGATGAATGCACAAAGCTCAATTCTAATATTTTCGCATACAATGCCGATAAGAAAGCCTACATAAAAAATCCGGACGGCGGACCCTACAGTGACCTGGTCAAGGCGGCGGAAAAATGTACGGCACGGGTGATCCACCCGGGACTTCCGGCAGACAGAAGCGAAAAGGACATTGAAAAATGGATCAAGAGGGGTGAAAAATACAACTAGCCGTGTGGGGAGTAAAGAAAAATACCTTCAGACACGGAATTCATCCGCCGGAGCATAAGGAGGAGACGAATAAATTAAGCATTCGCCAGTTTCCTTTTGCTCCGCTGATCATTCTCCCGTTGTCCCAGAACATAGGTGCCCCGGCCAAACCAATTGTCCGTGAAGGACAGGAGGTGGTCCGGGGTCAGCTTATTGCTGAAGCCGATGGCTATGTCTCCGTGCCAATGCATGCCCCCGTTTCGGGCCGGGTTAGAAAGCTCGCCAATGTGCCGGGGGTTTCCGGCAAAATGATCCCTGGTGTTTTTATTGAACCATTTCCGTCATCCGGTCAGGAAGTAATGGAGGGAACTCCGGTTTCGCTGGAGGCAACCCCGGAGGAAATGCTGAAGGCAATACAGGATGCCGGCATTGTCGGACTTGGCGGGGCTGCTTTTCCCACCCATGTGAAACTCAAGGTTCCGGATGATAAGGAGTGTGAATATTTAATCCTGAACGGCATCGAATGTGAACCTTTTCTGACCACGGATCACCGGGTGATGCTGGAGCAGGCGGAAGATATATTTACGGGAATCCGCTATCTTCTGAAGATTACAGGTGCCGGAAAGGTAATTATCGGAATAGAAGCCAACAAGCAGGACGCGGCCGATCACCTTGCTTCGCAGGTGCCGGAAGACCTGCCGGTTTCTATCCGCGTTGTCCCGGTTAAATATCCCCAGGGCTCGGAAAAAATGCTGATCACCTCCCTGCTGGGAAGAGAAGTCCCGTCCGGCGGATTGCCGATCGATGTTAAATGTGTGGTGGTTAATGTGGCCACCTCTGCAGAAATTGGCAGGCTGCTCCCGCATGGCCGCGGCATCCAGGAGCGGGTCGTAACCATAACGGGACCAGGGGTGATAAAAAAGGGTAATTACCTGATTCCGGTCGGAACACCACTCCGGTTTGTACTTGAGGAGGTAGGTGTGTATGAAGATTTCAGCGAAGTATACATGGGAGGGCCCATGATGGGAATGGCCGTGTCAAACCTGGATATTTCCATCGTCAAAGGAACTTCCGGGATTGTGGTATTCCGGGAAAAGGATGTGACACGGTCGGAAAAGGTGTATCCCTGTATCAAATGCGGCGAATGTGTGGATGCCTGCCCGCTATCACTGAATCCCTCAAAACTGGGCATACTGGCAAAATTTGAAGATTACAAGACGATGGCGGAGTCCTTCCACCTGATGGATTGCTTTGAGTGTGGCTCGTGTACCTACGTGTGTCCCTCACATATTCCCCTGGTCCAGTATTTCAGGCTGTCCAAGTCAATTATCCGAAAGAAGATTCAAATGAAACGGGAATCTGAAGATGCTTAGCAAGACCCTCAATATCAGCACCTCGCCACACCTGACCCGTGGAATGAGCACCGGGGTGATCATGCTCAATGTGGTCATTGCCATGTTGCCGGTAGTGGGTTTTGCGGTGTTTTCATTCGGATTGAATGCCTTGCTTGTAATTCTTTCAGCCGTTATCGCAACCGTCAGTACAGAACATGTTCTTTGCAGGTTATCAGGAAAAGAAACTACAGTGGGTGACTGGTCGGCGGTAATAACCGGGATACTGCTCGGTCTTACCCTGCCCCCGGCCTTCCCGCTCTGGATGGCGTTTCTCGGTGGGGTGATCGGAATCGCCCTGGGGAAATTCATCTTTGGCGGGCTCGGCTACAATATGTTCAATCCGGCACTGGTGGGCCGGGCGGTACTTCAGGCGGCTTTTCCCATTGCGATCACCACCTGGTACCCGGCCATGGCCGGAAACCGTTTCACCTCCATCGAGGGATCAGTACTTACCTTTCCTTTTGCGCAGCCTGTATTCGACGGTGCTTCCGGGGCCACTCCCCTCAGCGCATTTAAGTTTGATCATGTGGTAACGGATTCGGCCGACCTCGCCCTTGGACTTATAAGCGGTTCAACCGGCGAAACCAGTGCGGTACTGATCCTGCTGGGAGGTCTGTATCTTGTTGTCCGGAAAATGATGAACTGGAGAATTCCCTTTACCATTCTGCTTACGGTATTCGTTCTGAGCGGAATTCTCAACCTTGTTGATCCGGAGGTCTATCCGACCCCGGGATTTATGCTGTTTTCCGGCGGACTTATGCTGGGGGCTGTTTTTATGGCCAGTGATATGGTGGGGTCGCCCATTACCCAGGCGGGTGTGGTGATCTATGGAATATTTATCGGTTCCATTGTCGTTGTAATCAGGATCTGGGGCGGTCTCCCCGAGGGCGTTATGTACGCCATTCTCCTTGGCAACGCGCTAAGCCCGCAAATTGACCGGCTTATACAACCACGAGTTTACGGAACCAAAAAGAAATGAACGGACAACAGACCATACAGGCATCGCAGGAAGCAGGCAGCAGAAAGATGCTCATTGCCATGGTGGGTATAGGTGTCATGTGTGCCCTGCTGATTGTCCTGACCTACGAAGGGACAAGTGAACGGATCAGCCGGTTGCGGGCACAGGCACTGCAGGAAGCCATATTCAGGGTGGTTCCGGATATTTCCTCGACCCGGGCGTTTCAGCTTACAGCGCAGGGAGAATTCACGGAACCTGCTGTTCCGGACCCGACCCGTCCGCAGATCTTCGCCGGTTATAACGACGCTGGACAGTTGAAAGGGTTTGCCATCGAGGCAAGTGGTCAGGGGTATGCGGATGTCATTCGTATCCTGTACGGGTACGATCCGGTCAGGGAGGAGATTGTCGGGTTTTATGTACTGGAAAGCAAGGAAACACCTGGCCTGGGTGACAAGATCGAGAAAGACGTCACTTTCCTGGAGAATTTTAACGGGCTGGATGTCTCACTGGACGAGACTGATGAGGCTTTAAGACAGGATGTGGTCACCGTAAAGAGCGGTACTAAATCCAACCCTTGGGAAATAGACGGGATCACCGGGGCCACGATATCCTCCAGGGCAATCGGAAACATTATCAATGAAAGTGCCGCGGTCATTCTCCCGAAAATAAAAGCAGAAATGAATTTATTCAGCGATCAGCAATGAACAGCAAGATTCAACATAGCGACCTGCCGGATCAGTCCATGGACACTTTCCTGAAAGGATTGTGGAAGGAGAATCCTGTATTTGTACAGGTACTGGGCATGTGTCCCGTGCTGGCGGTATCGAATACGGCCATCAACGCGCTGGCCATGGGACTGGCAACCGCTTTTGTACTGCTTATGTCAAACGTCCTGGTGTCTTCACTCAGGAATTTTATACCAAAGCAGGTACGCATTGCTTCCTACATTCTCATCATTGCCACTTTTGTAACCATGACGGATTACGCGATCCAGGCGATCAGTGTGGACCTTCACAAAAGTCTGGGGGCTTTTATTTCCCTGATCGTGGTCAATTGCCTTATCCTGAGTCGTGCTGAGGCCTTTGCATCTAAAAATACCGTAGGAAAATCAATGCTGGATGCGTTGGGGATGGGCTTTGGTTTTGTAATTGCTCTTTTCTGTCTTGGTGCAGTTCGCGAGATTCTTGGTAATGGTACACTGTTCAATCTCCGGGTGTTCCCGGAAGGTTTTCAGGCCTGGATTGTCATGATCCTGCCCGCCGGAGGGTTTTTTACCCTGGCAATCTGGTTACTGGTGTTCAATTTATACAAGGAAAGGAAAGAACGTCATGAACACTGAATCGATGTGGTACATATTTATCAATGCCTGCCTGGTCAATAATTTTGTTTTGGCCTACTTCCTGGGCATCTGTCCCTTTCTCGGGGTTTCCGGTAAGCTGGACACAGCTTCCAAGATGGGCGCGGCGGTCACATTTGTGATGCTGATATCATCCATGTGTGCCTATGGGATCCATGCACTGCTGGTGGCCGTGAATGCTCCTTTTCTCCAGCTGATCAGCTACATCGTGGTCATCGCATCCACCGTACAGCTGGTGGAAATGTTTATCCGGAAAATGAGCCCTGCCCTGTTCCGGGCACTGGGGATATTCCTTCCGCTGATCACCACCAATTGTGCGATCCTGGGACTGGCACTTTTTCAGACAAACAAAGGATATGATTTTCTGCAGAGCCTGGTATATGCGCTGGGAGCCGGAGCCGGGTTTACCCTGGCCCTGGTGCTGATGGCCGGCCTGCGGGAGCAACTGGGCTTCACGGAGGCTCCGAAAGTTGTTCGCGGTACCGTAATCACATTGTTGATCGCGGGTATTTTGTCCCTGACTTTTATGGGATTTTCCGGACTTGGTAATTAAACAGAACGAATAATGACGACGACAATTCTCACATACCTGGCGGCCATTCTCTTCGTAGTACTGATTGTACTTGGCTGGGCATTGGTTCAGCATATGTGGAAGAATGTTTTTCACGACCATATAAATGATCCGGATGTCCTGGCCGGCAGGAGGTCATGTGGAAATTGTGGTTGTACAACCGCCTGTAAAACCAGGACCTCAGAAAAAAAGAAATTTAATATTCAATGATATGGCACACTTAGCTGATTACAAGACCGACAGACAGTTCAAGGCAACTGTCCGTAAGACAAAACGGCTTACACCTCCCAATACCGACGAGGTTCGGGAGATTATGCTGGAAGTGCAGGAACCTGATTTTATCTGCGAGGTGGATCAGAGTTTCGGAGTCCTGGTGGACAGGCCCGACCAGTTCGGGAATGAATTCCATCACAGGTTATACAGTGTGGCGGATCTTCCTGAAACGAAGAAAGGGAAGACTAAACTGACCATGCTGGTGAAACGCTGTTCGTATATTGATGAATTCAGCGGGGAGCGAATCGATGGTATAGGTTCCAACTACCTTTGCGATCGTGAAGTAGGCGATCAGATCACCATTACCGGTCCTTTTGAGCTGCCTTTTACTATTCCGGAGGATCATTCATCAGACCTGATCCTGGTGGGAATGGGTACAGGCATTGCGCCTTTCCGGGCGTTTATCAAGCATATTTACCATAATGTGAACGACTGGACTGGTAAAATCAGGCTGTTCTACGGGGCCCGTAGCGGACTGGAACTTCTTTATCTAAATAACAAGGATGGTGACCTGACCAATTACTACGACAAGGATACGTTCAAGGCATTTCATGCGCTGAGCCCCCGTCCGCACTGGTCAGATCCAATCCTCCTGGATTACGCGATTGAAGAACGCGCAGAAGAGATACTCGAAATGCTTTCAAAATCCAGTACCCATATTTACATCGCCGGCTATGAGAAGGTCAAGGAGAATCTGGACAAGGCTTTTTCCACCATCATGGGATCCAAGGAAAAATGGGCAACCCGGAAAGCCGAACTGGTCGCTGGCAATAAATGGGCGGAAGTGATCTATTAACGGAGGTGAAATGACCATTCTGATTGCACTGGCAACCCTGGGCGGACTAACACTGCTTCTGGCACTAATGCTTCTTCTTGCCAATAAGAAACTGTATGTCTACGAAGATCCGCGAATTGATACGGTGGAGGAGATGCTGCCGCACGCCAATTGTGGTGCCTGCGGTTTTCCCGGATGCCGTCCTTTCGCGGAGGCACTGGTGGAGGGAAAGGTGTTGCCCGGCAAATGTACTGTCAGCAGCCCGGAAGGCAGGGAGGCCATTGCCACCTACCTGGGTGTGGATGCAGGTGCTGAAGAGAAAAAGGTGGCGAGGCTGGCTTGTGCAGGCGGAATCAACGTTGCCCGCAATAAGGCCGGTTACCAGGGCCTGAAATCATGCCAGGCAGCTTCACTGGTTTCCGGTGGGGGGAAAGCCTGTTTCTGGGGTTGCCTCGGTCTGGGTGATTGTGAAGCGGTCTGTGATTTCGACGCCATCACCATGAATGAATTTTCCATACCCGTAGTGGACGAAGAGAAGTGCACCGCCTGCGGTGATTGCGTCGCGATTTGTCCGAAAGACCTGTTCTCTTTACAGCCGGAAAGCAACCGGTTATGGGTGGCGTGTAAAAACCTGGAGGCGGGAGACGGGGTCCTCGAAGATTGTGAAGTAGGTTGTACTGCCTGTGGCAAGTGTGCCATGGATGCCCCTGGCGACCTGATTGTGATCAGGAACAACCTGCCGGTCATCAATTATAAGTACGCAGGACTTCAGTCCCCCGACCCTATACAGCGCTGTCCGACCGGCTCCATCGTCTGGATCGACCGTGACAAAGGAATTATTAAAGGACGTGAAAGTAAAAAGATCATACGTCAGGGCGCCATAAAAACAGGTGCCTCCTGATACTTTTGAGTGCTGATATTTGTTCTGCGCGGGAGAATGATGCTCCTTTGAAGTTGTGATCAAACCTGCCGAATACCGAACGATCAGCGGAGAAGGATCCGGTGAATATAAGGAGAAAGGAAGTAAATTCCTGGCATTCGCCCGGAATGTGGAGACTGAAGAAGATGTGCGCGAATACCTCGAAGACCTGCGTGCCAGGTTTCATGATGCACGTCATCACTGCTATGCATGGGTACTGGATTATGACGGCTCACGCTACCGGGCCAATGACGACGGAGAACCGTCCCACTCCGCAGGAGATCCGATCCTGGGCCAGCTGCGTTCACTGGAAATAACGAATGTTGTGTGTGTGGTGGTGAGGTATTTCGGCGGAACCAAACTTGGGGTAAGCGGACTGATCAATGCCTACCGAACCGCGGCTGCAGCTGCGCTGGAAAACACGAAGCTGGTAACAAGGGAAATAACCCGTGAGATTACGTTGGTGTACCCCTATGATTCGACCAGTGAGGTGATGCGGCTGGTGGATGAGTTCTCACTTCAGGTTAAGGACCAGGAATTTCAGGCTGATTGCCGCATGACCGCAGAAGTGAATACCAATTACCTCAACGCCCTTTCTGATAAAGTGAGTCTTCTGAAATCTACCGGCACCCTGTTGACGATGAGGGTCAGGGAAGATACCCCTTCCTGATCAGTTTATGGTACATGTGATAGCATACCCACGCATCGGTGGAGGCATAGGTCAGTTGCTTTTCCGTAAGTGTTTCATTCTCCCAGTTGGATGTCTGGGCACTTTTGCTGATCCGGAAGCCCAGGATGATGGCGGTTAATTTTCGCAGACCGTTACTTTCAATCCCGATTGGCTTGACAACCTTCGGCAGCTCCACAAACCCACCGGGCGCAAAGTGTGTCAGGGCCTGCAGTTCCTTAATGTCATCCCGCAATGCCACCCCGATTTTTTTTGTTTTCTCATCTTCCAGGAAATCACACAAGGGGGCAGTCAGCCCGGTATAGTTGAGCCTGAAAAGAAAGACCTTCTTTTCCAGGGATACCTGCATCAATGATGGGTCGTTACGTACGCCTTTCTTAAAGCTGGGTTTTGTTTCGGTATCAAATCCTACAAAATCATGCTTCTTAATCTCATTAAGCGCCTTCACGACCTTTTTCTCCTCAGAGACCACGACAATTTTCCCGTCAAATTGTCCGAGCTCGAGTTCGTTGATTTCCTCGTTTGTGATATTGGTTGCAAACATATCCGGGCCTACGATTCAGATGGTTTCTCGATCCGTTTGATCTTGATATTTGCATATGCAAAAAATATCGTCATGAACGGACTGATAATATTAAAAAAGCAGAAGGGGAGGTATGACAGGGTAGCTACCCCCAGCACGGACGACTGGTACGCGCCGCAGGTATTCCAGGGGATAAGCACGGAAGTCACCGTACCGCTGTCCTCCAGGGTCCGGCTCAGGTTTTCCGGGGCCAGTCCGCGTTCCCTGAACTCCTGTCGGTACATTCTCCCGGGTACCACAATCGCAATATACTGATCCGATGCGGTCAGGTTGAAGGTAATACAGGTTCCTGCGGTTGCCGCCACGAGGGATCCAGTAGAGTGTGCCAGCTGGATGATATGGCCTGCTATGCATTTCAGCATGCCATTGTGCTCCATTACACCGCCAAAAACCATGGCGCAAATAATTAGCCAAACTGTGTAGAGCATACCGTACATTCCACCAGATGAGAGAAGCTTATCAACTGCCACATCACCTGTAACAATTTGTACATCAGTAAACATGGCTGTTAAAACACTCTGATAAGCACTTTCCAGGGTGATCTGACTGCTGCCTGCCAGTTCGGCCAGCAAATCCTGCTGGAAGATCAGGGCAAACAGCGCCCCCATCAGGGTACCGATGAACAACGCCGGCAGGGCGGGCATCTTTTTTACAATCAGGAAAATGACCGCGGCCGGGACCAGGAAAAGCCACAGGTTAATGTTGAATTTAGAATCAATGGCTGTCTGGACCACTTCCACATTGCCCAAATCGCCCTTACCTTCGATGCTTAATCCCCAGATCAGGAAAATTACCAGGGTTATGGAAATGGAAGGAACTGTGGTTTTGGCCATGTACTTGATGTGGGTAAACAGGTCAGTGCCTGCCATGGCCGGGGCCAGGTTCGTGGTGTCTGACAGCGGGGACATCTTGTCACCGAAATAAGCGCCAGAGATCACGGCGCCGGCCACCACACCCGGCGAAATGCCAAGGGCTTGTCCGATCCCCATCAGGGCGATCCCGATGGTGGCGGAGGTAGACCAGGAGCTGCCGGTGGCAATCGAGACGATCGCACTCACAATACAGGCGGCCAGGAGAAAGATGGTGGGATTGAGAATATCCAGTCCGTAGTAGATCATGGCCGGAACCACCCCGGAGATCAGCCAGGTGCCGGCCAGTGAGCCTATCATCAGTAAAATGAGAATCGCACCCAGTGCCGAACTGATGCTTTTTACGATGCCGTCAAGAATTTCGTCGAATTTGTAATTAAGGGGCAGGGACATCACTGCCCCCAGGGCGGCGGCAAACAAAAGAGCCATCTGGTTGGGCCCATACGAAGAATCCTCATCGTAGATATAAACATTCGTTGCCAGCAGGAGAACGAGAAAAATGATCGGTATCAGCGAAAAGCCCAATGAAGGCTTCTTATGGGTATGCTCCATCCAAAATCAATGTTTAAGCCCCGAATATACAAATCTTTCATTCTCCTGACATCATATCGGCCAGCTTTTCCCCGATGTGCGTGCCGATAGCCACACCCATTCCGCCAAGGCGAACGCCCGTATAAATATTTGGTTTATGCTCTTTGATATAGGGTTTTTTATTCTCACCGAACGCCATTATACCTGACCAGCTGTGGTCGATCGACCAGGAGATTCCGGGGAGGATGAGTTCCCGAAGATATTGCTCCAGCTTTTCACGGATCACAGGATTCTCCCCGAATTCTGTAGTGGTTTCCTCATCCATTTGCAGATGCCTGCCTCCCCCGAAAAGAACCCGGTCGCCCAGGTTCCTGAAATAGTAAAACCCCCGCTCCATGTGGAAGGTCCCCCGGAATTTAAGGTTGGGAACTGGTGAGGTGACCAGCACTTGCCCCCGGCCCGGGCTGAGTGGAATTTCCGGAAACAGCTTACGGGTGAATGCGTTCGTGCAAATTCCCGTATTCCGTACCTTCAGGTTCATTTCATCATTGATTGATGAACCCCGGACGGTTATTCGGATACCTTCTCCGTCGTCCTCACAGGATGTCACCTCAGCACCGGTCAGGATATGAATGCCGGCTGAGAGGGCCATGTCCCATAGACTCCGCATGGTCTTTCCGGTGTTGATCTGTGACTCAAACGGATTAAACACCATACCGGCAGCGAGGTCTTTATTGAAGCCAAAGTCTTTTATGCGCTCATTGGCCGGGTGAAATACTTTTTTGGAAAAAACAGGCTGAAGCAGTTTATTGAGCATCTCCAATTTATCCAGGTACCAGAGATCTTTTTTTTCGAGCACCTCGTACCCTCCGAAATTTTCGAATCCCATGTTTTCATCGCCGATACGGCTTCGAAGCCGCTGCAAACCAGTCCACCGCTGTTCAACCAGTTTCAGCATTCCATCCTCCCCGATATTCTCCAGGTCTTCCAGCAATTCACTCGGACTCCCGAAACAGGCGAAACCGGCGTTTTTTGTACTTGCCCCGGTGGGCCGCAGCCCCTTCTCCAATAAGACCACTGATTTTTCCGGATTAGCGGTTTTCAGACTTAATGCAGCGGAAAGTCCGACGATGCCCCCGCCGATGATTGCATGGTCGAAATGTGTAAATGATTCCTTTTCCCAGTAACTTAACATGTTCGCCGTGTTGAGTGATGCATTCTGCCGGTGAAATTAGCGAGTTTAGACAATAAATTTATGGACTTAAACAAGATCGTTAAAAAAGCGCAGCATTCCGGGTTTTACCGCTGGCTGCTCAATCGCGGAATGGACAGAATGATCCCGTTCAACAAGCCTCATGGTTTTCAGGTAATGGAAATAAGTCCCCATCACCTGCGTACCCGAATCCCTTATAAAAGGCGGAATTTTAATCATATCCGCGGATTGCATGCCTGTGCCCTGGCCACGTTATCGGAATTCACGACAGGATTTCTGCTGGTTACTAATCTGGACGCCAGGAAATACAGGCTTATCATGCAGCGGCTGGAGATGGATTATCACTACCAGGGAAAGATGGACGCATTCGCCGAATTCAGGATCAGCGAAGAATGGCTGGAGGAAAAAATATATGCTCCGCTGGAAAACGCTGACGCGGTGGTGGTGGTCTGCACAGTGAAAATTATTGATGCGAAAAACAATGAGCTCACCACCGGAAGGGTGCACTGGCAGGTTAAATCCTGGGAGAAAGTTCGTACAAAAGTCCGTTAAATGGTATATTAGTATAATATGGAGCGTATTAACTTACTCTTGAATGAATACGGGGAGAGCCATCAGAATGCCACCAATAAGCTGATCCACTGGGTCTGTGTGCCATTGATATTCTTCAGTATCGTGGGTCTTATCTGGTCCATTCCCCATGGCGTCCTCAATAATCTGACCGGGCTGGACAGTCCGTTTGTAAACTGGGCTAGTTTTCTCCTCATTCTGGTTATGATCTATTACTTCACTTTGTCGGTGCCGCTTGCCGCGGGAATGGCTGTTTTCAGTATGGCTTGTCTGCTTGCCGCGAATGCCCTGGAAACCATCAGCCCCTTTCCGCTCTGGATGGTCTGCCTCGGGATATTCATCCTGGCCTGGATTGGTCAGTTTTACGGCCACAAGGTGGAGGGCAAAAAACCGTCCTTTCTCAAGGATCTGCAGTTCTTGCTCATCGGTCCGGCATGGTTAATGCATTTCATTTATAAAAAACTGGGAATCCCTTATTGATTATGACAATACCAACACTTGACGTGCCTGTTCGGCCTGCTTATAAAACCAAATGGTTATTTCATCAACCTGATTTTCTGAAAATCAACACCGGAGAACAGCTTCGGACTTTCTATCAGTATAATGAAAAGGAAGTCCTTGGGATGCTGCGTTGTTTACTGGATGGAAGTTCTGCCGATGCCGCCCGCAATACATTTTACGGGTGTATGGAGCTGGAGAATGGAGTACAGGCAGGAAAGTTTATTCAGTATGTTACCAGCGAACTTCAGGAGGGTGCTGTCAATTCGCTGTCCATGACCCTTTTCCCCCGGCAGTACGATCCGGCGGCCTGGACTATGCAGCGGAATGCTCTTCAGGAAAATGATTTCAATATTGAAGGAAGCATCACACACCGCCTGATCCCGGTTTCGGCGGATGATGATGAGCAGCTGGCCAGTAACGACTGGCGTTCTGCCGCAAATAATATTACCGATTACAGTGTTACACAGGAACCGCTTGATCAATATCATAAGATCACCAAACTGATCCGCCTTTCAGAAACCATTGATGAGGCCAATGGCGATGATTCCCTGGTGGATTACTGTATTTCACACCTGCCGGAACACACGATGGTTTTTGCCGTTCGTGACGGTGCGCGGTATTGCGGTGCTGGTGTGTTCCTTGAAATTGGTCCGGGAATCCTGTACACCCTGCAGCTCCTTCAGATCGGGGAATATGACGACAGGAGACCGCTCACTGCCTTATTTCAGTTTATCTATGAATGGGCTGAATTGCATGACCTTCGGTATATTGACCTCGGGCAGATCGCATCGCTTGTGCAGGATAATATCGGGATGATCCAGGGAACCGCCGAACGCTGGGTGCGTAAATGGTAGTAACCGTTGTCTGTATTTGTTACAACCAGGGCAGGTTTATCAGGGAAGCTGTCGATTCGGTGTTGAATCAAACACATCAGCCTGTTGAATTATGGATACTGGACGACGGAAGTACAGATGACAGCCCGGACATAATCAGAAATATCCAACGCGAGCATCCGCAAATCCGAACCTATTTGTCTCCGGCGAATACTGGCCATAACCAGATCTTTAATAAGTTTCTTTCCGAATATAAAGGTGAGGCGATAATTGACCTGGCAGCCGATGACATCCTGTTGCCGGACCGGATCACGGAGGGCGTGAATGCTTTTAGTAACAATTCCGGCTGCGGGGTCAATTTTACCAATGCCGAGCTGATTGATGAGGATGGCAACTACCTCAGGTATCAGTATCCGGTGGGGGATAACGGACAGGCGGTCGGGACCATCCGCCAGGGAGATTTGTTTGCCGATCTGATTGGTACTTATTTTATCAATCCTGCCTCAATGATGATCCGAACGGAGGTCCTGGACCGTTTGGGCGGATTCGATGCCAGTCTGTCCTATGAGGATTTTGATTTCTGGGTAAGATCGGCCCGCGAATTCCGTTATTGCTACACAGACCGCATTCTGATCAAAAAAAGAATTCATGAAGCAGCCTTTTCCAAACAACAATACCGGTTTGGAAGCCTTCAGATGCGGGATACTTTTCGCGTTTGCCGGAAGATTCCGTCCATGATCCGGAATGATGCGGAACGGAAAGCATATCACCGGCGCATCGGCTACGAAATGCGCCAGTGCATTCGTCATGGAAATATTCGATTGTTTTTTCGGTATTTGACACAATTGTAGGCAGGAAAACATCTCTTGGTTATATTTGATTTAGATGGAAACGGGTCTTTCTCCTTTTGCTGAAGTATTGCTGTTCATTCTGGCAGCCGCTTTGTTTGTTTTCGGCGGACTTATCACCGCAAGGCTGATCAGGCCGCATCGCCCGGGCGAACAAAAACTGGAATCCTATGAAAGCGGTGAACAACCCCTTGGCGATGCCTGGGGTCAGGTGAATATCCGCTTTTACCTGCTGGGTCTGATATTTCTGCTGTTTGAAGTGGAGATCATTTTCCTGTTTCCCTGGGCGGTTGTCTTTGGTGACGAGGAATTGATCCGTGAAACAGGCGGAGCCTGGGGCTGGCTGACTTTCACCGAGATGTTCATTTTCCTGGGAATTCTATTCCTGGGCCTGTTGTATGCCTGGTCGAAAGGCTACCTTGACTGGCCGATGCCGGGCAGGAAGAAAAGTGGTTTTTCTTCGCCGGTGCCCCGGTCGATGTACGAAGCCATCAACAAAAAATATGATTCATGAAAGGACTGCTGGACAGGAAATTTGAGAATGGAGGGGTGCTGGTTTCGCGCCTGGATGATCTTATCAACTGGGCGAGGCTATCGTCCATGTGGCCGATGACATTTGGAATAGCCTGCTGTGCCATTGAATTTATGGGGACGGGAGCTACACCCTATGACATGGACCGTTTCGGGATAGTACCGCGAGCTTCTCCCCGGCAGACAGACGTCATGCTTGTAGCAGGTACTGTCACCTTTAAAATGGCTGACCGTATCAAAAGACTTTATGAACAAATGGCAGAACCCCGGTATGTGATTTCCATGGGGTCATGTTCGAATTGCGGTGGCCCTTACTGGGAGCATGGTTACCACGTAGTAAAAGGAGTGGACAGGATTGTTCCTGTCGATGTGTATGTGCCGGGCTGTCCGCCCAGGCCGGAGGCCCTGATTGGCGGATTTATGAAACTGCAGGAAAAAATCAGGAATGAATCATTAATGGCTCCCGGGGCCGTGGAAAAACTGCTTGAATCATGATTGAACAGCTTTCTGATATTCTTCGTGACCATTTTGGAAGGGATACCTTACTGGAAGTAAGAGAGCAGGATTCTCCTGTGTCTGTACGTATAGCGCCCGATGATTTGCTCCCGGTGTGCCGGCTGCTGCATAGTCATGAATCATTCTTTTTTGATCTGCTCAATTGTGTAACTGGCCTGGATAATGGCCCGGAGAATGGGACTATGGAGGTTATTTACAACCTGACCAGTATTCCGTTTGAAAGATCACTCATGCTCCGGGTGCAGATTGACCGTAATTCCCCCTCGGTGGAATCAGTAACAAGTATCTGGAAAACCGCGAACTGGCTGGAGCGGGAGACCTTCGACCTGCTCGGAATCCGGTTTGAGAACCACCCTGACCTGCGGCGAATACTGCTTCCGGCTGACTGGGAAGGTTATCCATTACGAAAAGACTATGAGCATCAGGAAAAGTACCATGGTATCACTGTGAAATATTAAGGATGGCTAACGAGATCCAGTACGAATACCGGGAAGATAACCTGGTTCGATCTGAACCGAACAAATACACGGCGGGTCAGCTTCGGACCGAGGAGGTGGTTATTAACCTGGGACCCCAGCATCCGTCCACCCACGGGGTTCTCCGACTTGAAGTCCTTCTCGAGGGTGAAATCGTGAGGGATGTCATCCCCCACATCGGATACCTGCACCGATGCTTTGAGAAACATGCTGAAGCCCTCTCCTATAATCAGATCATCCCATATGTTGATCGCATGGATTATGTGGCGGCCATGAATTCTGAACATGCCTACGCGATGGGGGTTGAGCGGATGCTTGGCATCCAGGACCGGATTCCGAAGCGGGTGGAGTATATCAGGGTCCTTGTGGCAGAACTCAACAGGATAGCCTCTCATTTCGTTTCAATTGGAACCTATGCCATGGATATTGGCGCATTTACTCCATTCTTCTGGATGATGCGTGACCGGGAGCATGTTGTGCGCATGCTGGAATGGGTGAGCGGGGCCCGGCTGCTGTACAATTACATCTGGGTAGGGGGATTGTATTATGATATCCCCGTGGGTTTCGAGGAACGATGCCAGGAGCTGGTAGATTACCTTCGCCCGAAACTCGATGAGCTTGAAAAGGTCATTGTTTATAATAAGATTTTTGTGGAACGCACCGCCAATGTCGGGATCATGCCGCTCGAAATGGCTGTAAATTACGGAATAACCGGTCCTATGCTTCGTGCTTCCGGACTCCGGTACGATTTGCGTAAAGTCGATGGATATTCCGTTTATCCGGAGCTGGATTTTAATGTTCCGGTTGGTGAGGGCAAAGTCGGGTCGGTCGGGGACTGCTGGGACAGGAATTACGTACGCGTACTGGAGGTCAGGGAATCTTTTAAGCTCATTGAACAATGCCTGGCAAAACTTACCGGTGAACATAAACGCTCAAGGGATTTTGATCCGCAGGAAGTGGTTCCTAAGAAGATCCGTCCGAAGGCACAGGACCTGTACGTGCGGGCTGAAAATCCGAAAGGAGAACTTGGATTTTTCTTCCGGGCAGATGGAAAATCAGATATCCCGTTCCGCTGTAAAGCCCGAAGTTGCTGCTTTGTAAACCTGTCGATTATTTCCGAACTTTCTAAAGGAACGATGATTGCAGACCTCATCGCAATCCTCGGATCTATTGATATAGTTTTAGGAGAAGTTGACCGATGAAAATATTAACAGCCAGCCAGATTCGTGAGGCAGATGCCTACACGATCGAAAACGAACCAATCACTTCCACTGACCTGATGGAACGGGCGGCAACCCGACTTGCCGAATGGGTTACTGAGAATTATTCTCCAAAAACTAAAATTGCCTGTTGTTGCGGCACCGGGAATAATGGCGGAGACGGTCTGGCCCTGGCCCGAATGCTGAATGAACAGCAGTATGATGCGTCTGTTTTCATTATTCACCCCGATAAAGGGGGGAGTGACGATTTCAGGAAAAACCTTCAGCGTCTGGACGGAAGTACTGTCCCTGTCTATGATGTAAACAGTGAAACTGACCTGCCGGACTGGGATGGATTCGATGTTGTCGCGGATGCGATTTTCGGATCCGGACTTACCCGTTCGGTCGAGGGGTTGTATGCGTCTGCTATTCAGTCGATCAATGCCTCGGATGCCACGGTCCTTTCGGTTGATATGCCTTCCGGTGTTTTTGCAGATCAATCCAGCCACGGGGATGCCATTGTCCGTGCAGATTATACATTAACATTCCAGGTGCCTAAGCTGGCGCTGCTACTCCCGGAGAATGCGCCTTACACGGGAAGCTGGCAATTACTGGATATAGGATTGTCTGAAGAATTTATCAAAAATGCGCCTTCCGACCACTTCCTGCTCACATTCGATACCGCACAAACTATCCTGCGGCGCAGGGACAAGTTTGCCCACAAGGGAGATTTCGGAAGAGCCCTGATTATTTCCGGCAGCTACGGAAAAATGGGTGCGGCAGTATTGTGCGGTACCGCAGCCATGAGGTCAGGGCTCGGGTTACTGACCATGTGTGTGCCTGCCTGTGGCTACAGCATAATCCAGACTTCACTACCGGAATCCATGGCGGTAACGGACGAAAGTGACGAATGCATAACCACATGCCCGGAACTGAAGGGAATGGATGCCGTTGGTATAGGGCCCGGACTTGGAACCGCCCAGGAAACACTGTATGCCCTGATGGAGACGCTCAGGATTTATGACAAGCCCGTGGTGCTGGATGCGGATGCGCTGAATCTGATAGCTTCTCACCACGAGATCAAAGAAGTGCTCCCGAAATTTTCAGTGCTCACACCTCACCCCAAGGAGTTTGAGCGACTGGCAGGGACCTGGGAGAATGATTTTGAGCGACTGGAAAAACAAAAGGAACTCGCTCGCGAACTGCACTGTATTATTGTCCTGAAAGGGGCGCATACTTCTGTGGCTCTTCCTGACGGTACGGTTTACTTCAATACCAGCGGCAACCCCGGTATGGCTACGGCAGGTAGCGGTGATGTGCTCACCGGGATCATAACCGGACTGATGGCCCAGCAATATGATCCGGAGGATGCGGCGCTGCTTGGAGTCTATGTACACGGTCTGGCTGGTGATATGGCCGTCCTGGACTTGACGGAAATCAGTATGGTATCAGGGGATATTGTTGATTACCTGCCCATGGCATTCGGTGAAATACTTTATGAATAAAGGGGTGCAACCATTTGCCCGGCTTATGTGTCATGTAAAAAGCACGGAAACCTTTGTTTCTGAAATGCGTAAAAAGAAAAAGTACACTACTGATGCAACAACAATGGCTTGATTTTTGCATCATCTATAGTTGGAGGAACTGGCATATGAAGCAATTATTACTGGCAATTTGTACGATGGCACTGATATCGTTTTCAGTGGATGTCTCGGCCCAGACACGGGGCGAACTTGATCGCTTTGATGCTTCCACCATGGATGAGAGTCCGAATGTCGTAAAATTATTCCCTAATCCCTCGGTGGATTATATTCAGGTGGAGATAAAAAATTCAACCCTTCAAAATCCGAAACTTACCCTTTACAATATCATCGGAAACCCGATTGACATTGAGATCGAACAAAAAGAAGATGATCTGTTTGAGATTCAGGTAAAGGATCTGGCGCCAGGCTATTACCTCATTGCCATAAAGGATGAACAGACCTTTTTCGGAGAAACCTATAAATTTGTAAAGCGCTGAGAACAGCGCTTTTTTTTAGAATTCCGCGTTACCAGGTGTCCTGGGGAATGGGATTACGTCCCGGATATTACCCATGCCACAGATAAACTGGATCATGCGTTCAAAACCCAGCCCGAACCCGCTGGGAGGCGCTGTGCCGAACTTGCGTAACTCGAGGTACCACCAGAGATCTTTTTCAGGGATTTCAAGTTCCTTTACCCGTGCCTGCAGATTGTCAAATCTTTCCTCCCGCTGTGATCCGCCAATAATTTCACCGATCCCCGGAAACAAGACGTCCATGGCTGCCACGGTTTTCCCGTCTTCATTCTGGCGCATATAAAACGCCTTAATGTCCTTGGGGTAGTTAAACAGGATAACGGGCTTTTTGAAATGCTTTTCTACCAGGAAACGCTCATGTTCACTTTGTAGGTCAGCTCCCCAGCCTTCAATAAGATACTGGAATTTCTTTTTTTGATTCGGCTTGGAACGGCGAAGAATTTCTATGGCTTCGGTGTAGGTAAGTCGTACAAATTCATTCTCCCGCACAAAATTGAGCCTTTCCACCAGGCCCATCGGACTGCGTTCCTGCTGCGGCTTGTGTTTTTCCTCTTCCGCGAGCCGTTTTTCAAGGAATGCCAGGTCATCCGCGCAATTCTCCAGGGCATATGCGACCAGGTACTTGACAAATTCTTCCGCCAGTCCCATCAGTTCATCCAGGTCGCAGAAAGCCACCTCGGGCTCGATCATCCAGAATTCCGCCAGGTGGCGTGAGGTATTGGAGTTCTCGGCACGGAAAGTGGGACCAAACGTGTATACATCAGAAAGCGCCAAACATGCGGTTTCGACTTCCAGCTGACCAGATACCGTAAGGTTGGTTTCTTTTTCAAAGAAATCCTCTTTGTAATCGACTTCCCCTGATTCGGTCAGGGGCGGGTTTACCGGATCAAGGGTTGTAACCCGGAACATCTCGCCTGCACCTTCGGCATCAGACCCGGTAATGATCGGGGTATGTATATTTAGGAAGCCTTTTTCCTGGAAAAATTTGTGTACAGCAAAGATCATGGCATGCCGGATGCGGTAGACCGCACTGAAGGTGTTAGTGCGTACACGTAAATGGGCAATCTCCCGCAGGAATTCAAGTGAGTGCCGTTTTGGCTGCAGCGGGTACTTTTCGGGATCTGCTTCACCCAGTATCTCCACCGTACTGGCTTTGATCTCGACGGATTGTCCGCGGCCGGGAGATTCCACAACCGTTCCTTCTGCCGAAATGCAGGCGCCGGTCGTGATTTTACGCAATATTTTTTCGTCAGTATTCTCATAATCCACGACCACCTGAAGGTTATTAATGGTGGATCCGTCGTTCAGGGCTACAAACTGATTGTTGCGGAAAGTCCGCACCCATCCTTTAACAATTACCTGTTCGCCAACCGGTGCTTTCTGCAGCAGAGTCCGGATCTTAATTCTGGATTTTTTACTCACGATAAATATTGCTTAAACAAACGTTACTTTCAGTCGTTGAAATAGTGCGCAAAAAAACGATTATTTGTGCTTTTTGTCAAAGAATGGATTAAATATAATAACTTTGACTATCTTTAATTAGGCCCGAAAATGAAGATAATTTTAGTATGCAGAAGCTAGGTTTAACGCAGAGTTTACAGCAAAAACTGTCTCCCCAACAGATACAGTTTATTAAGCTTTTGCAGATTCCGACGGCGGAACTTGAGAGCCGTATCGAGGAGGAGCTGGAAGATAATCCGGCGCTTGAAGAAGGGAAGGAAGAGCCAGATGAACCGATCGATGAATACCAGGAGGAGGAGACATCGACGGATGACGAACTGGATGTTGAAGACTACCTCCAGGACGATGATTTTGCGGGGTACAAAATGCAGGGTGACGGGAGAAGCAATGAGGAAGATAAGGACATGCCAATTCCGACCAACAACACCCTTAATGAGCAACTGCTCGACCAACTGGGGTTTTTACGGCTGGATGATAGGCAGTTTGCTATTGGCAAGCAGCTGATCGGAAGCATTGAGAGTGATGGATATATCCGGCGTGATCTGGATTCCATCATCAATGACCTCGCCTTTTCACAGAATATTGATACCGATATTGATGAGGTGGAGGATATTCTTATGAAAATCCAGAATTTCGACCCGCCCGGAATTGCGGCCAGAAACCTGCAGGAATGCCTGTTACTTCAACTTGAGCGACGGGCAGATCATGATCATAACATCGATGTGATCGTGGCTACCAAGATCCTGGATGAATGCTTTGACGAATTTACGAAGAAGCATTACGACAAGATCATGAAAAAACTTGATATCGATGATGAGGAATATGTGAAGGATGCCATTGAAGTGATCCGGAAGCTGAACCCGAAGCCGGGTGGTACGTCCACCGGTATCGCCAGGACCCAGTACCTGCTCCCTGATTTTATTCTCTCAAACAATAACGGAGAGCTTGAGCTGGCACTTAATTCCAGGAATGCCCCGGACCTGAGGGTCAGCCGTTCGTATTCCGATATGCTAGATGCCTATGACAAGAGTGATAAAAAGGATAAGAAGCTCAAGGATACGGTAAGTTTTGTCAAGCAGAAACTGGACGCTGCCAAATGGTTTATCGATGCTATTAAACAACGACAAAACACTTTACTGAATACGATGCGGGCAATCGTTGATTTTCAGTATGACTATTTCCAGGAAGGGGATGAATCAAAGCTGCGGCCAATGATTCTCAAGGATATCGCCAATATCATTGATATGGATATTTCCACCGTTTCCCGGGTTGCTAACAGCAAGGCCGTACAGACTGATTTTGGCATATTTCCGTTGAAATACTTCTTTTCCGAAGGGATTGCCACAGACAGTGGTGAAGATGTCAGCAGCCGCGAGGTAAAAAATGAACTAAGGAATATTGTCGATAATGAGGATAAAAAGAAACCATTATCCGACGACAAACTTGAAAAACTATTAAAGGGCAAGGGGTATAACATTGCCCGGCGTACGGTTGCCAAATACCGGGAACAGCTGAATATACCAGTTGCCAGACTGAGAAAAGAATTATAGTGCTTACTTCTGCTGCCCGTTTTCTGTCTTTTCTTTTCCATCCGTTGCTGCTTACTTCCCTGCTGCTCGGAACCCTGTATATTACGATTCCCGAAGTCATCCGCCCGGTAGACCCGGCTTCTATCCGAAAAGTCCTGCTGGTTGTTTTTACACTTACCTTTATTATTCCGTTTTGCAGTATCGTGGTGATGAAACTGCTGGGTTCCATTGATTCCCTGTACATGCGCAACCGTCGCGAACGACTGATGCCGTTTTTTTTCATCGGCAGTTACTACGCAGTAACAACCTACCTCTTTTTGACCAAATTGCCTTTCAGTGAAGCGCTGGTCGCCGTGTTTTTCGGGGTAACCCTGGTCATTTTTATGATATTCATTCAGACATTCTTTTTGAAAGTCAGTATCCATGCCGCAGGGATCTGGGGCCTGGTGGGTTTCCTGCTGGCCCTTCACCTCCGGGTTCCCGTCGCTGGATTATTTATCCCGGTAATGGTAAGTTTACTTATTGCCGGGTTGGTCACTTCTTCGCGTTTGTACCTGAATGAGCATTCTCCCGCGGAAGTGTATTCCGGCGCAGTGACCGGGTTTGTCGTTTGTTTCCTGACTATGTACTTAATGATTTGACCATGCCAGAATTTCTAAATTATAAGGTTGAAAATGGGGTTGCCACCATTGAACTTGCCCGTCCGGATGTTTACAATGCCCTTAATGATCAGCTGACCTATGAACTTCAGGATGCCCTGAAAGATGCCAAACGGGACGATGCCGTTCGGGTCGTGGTGCTGACAGGACAAGGGAAAGCCTTCTGCAGTGGCCAGGACCTTAAAAGCAGCGATCCTTCGGAAAAACGTTCATTCATCGACTCCCTGTATAAACGGTACAATCCGATAATCCGGGCGATGAGAAACATGCCAAAGCCTGTACTTTGCCGTCTGAACGGGGTGGCAGCCGGGGCAGGCTGTTCGCTGGCACTGGCTTGTGATCTGATTATTGCCTCGGAGAATGCCATGCTGACGGAAGTGTTTGTCAATATCGGGCTCGTACTGGATTCTGGCTCTTCCTATTTTCTGCCAAGGCTTGTTGGTTCGGCAAAGGCATTCGAGCTGGCAACGATGGGCAGCCGGGTAAAGGCGGACGAGGCGCTGAAAATCGGACTGGTCAATAAAGTGGTTCCGCACGACCAACTCGATGAGGCAGTGGGAGAATATACGGCCTATTATGCCGCTGCGCCAACCCGGGCAATTGGTCTGATGAAAAAGATGCTGAATAAATCAGGCAGTTCTTCGCTGGATGAAATGCTGGATTATGAGGCATATTGCCAGGAAATTGCCGGCAACAGCGAAGATTACAAAGAAGGGGTTGCGGCATTTCTTGAAAAACGTAAGCCCCGGTTCAAGGGTAACTGATCAGAACATGCCGGAATCGCCTTCCGGATTTTCGTACCCCTTGTCGATCTTTAACTGACCAGATTCTGCCGCGGCTACTGCCAGTTCATCACATCGTTCATTTTCCTCCAGGCCCGCATGTCCTTTCACCCAGTGAAATTTTACATCATGGTTTTTATACAAGGGGATAAATTGCTTCCACAGGTCGGTATTGGCTTTTTTGGCAAATCCTTTTTTCTGCCAGGACCATATCCAGCCTTTTTCAACGGCTTCGACCACGTACTTGCTGTCTGAATATATCTGTATCCTGCTTCCTTTGTTTCGCACCGATTCCAATCCCCGGATTACCGCCAGTAATTCCATCCGGTTGTTCGTGGTTTTACGGAATCCTTCCGATAATTCTTTCCGGTAAAGTTTTCCGTTGACACGGGCCAGCAGTACGGTTCCAAAGCCACCGGGACCTGGATTTCCTTTGGCAGCACCATCAGTGTACATGATTATAGTCTGGGGATCACTCATGAGGAGGTTATGTTGTCTTTAAAAATCTTAACGGCAATAGCCAGGAGGATAATACCAAAAACCCTGCGTAAAATATTAAACCCGGACGGACCAAGCTTTAGTTCCAGCCAGTTGGTTGATTTAAGTACCAGGTATACAAAAAGCAGGTTGATGAGGATACCCACCAGGATATTCAGATTGTCGTAAACAACCCGTATGGATAGAATGGTCGTAAGGGTCCCAGCACCGGCAATCAGCGGGAATGCAAGCGGAACAACCGATCCCGACCCGGTAGATTCCGGCTCTTCGTGAAAAAAGTTGACGCCAAGGATCATCTCCAGTGAAAGGATAAACATAATGATTGCCCCGGCCACTGCAAAAGATCCGACGTCCAGTCCGAATAACTGAAGGATTGATTGCCCCAGAAAAAGGAACAGGATCATCAGGGCACCGGAGATCAGCGTTGCCCTCCCGGAATGGATTTTTCCTTCCCGTTTGCGCAGGGAAATGATGATCGGAATTGATCCGAGAATGTCAATCACTGAAAACAGGATCAGCGTGACAGATAATGAGTCCTTGAATGAAAACATGCTGCAAAGAAAGGTAATCGGGCGCTAACTTCCAGCAGGGTAACAATATCTTAAAGGTGAGACTTTAAGAAATCCTTCAGCAGCTTCCAGTCAGACCGTGTGGTTGCTGGAAAATTGGCGATCCGGAATGTCGAATCGGCATACGGACCATACCCGTTGCCGAGGATGATGCCATTCTTTCGTGCAGCCTCCTTCAGGTTTTTTACTTTTTTTACACTGCCCTTCACCGTAATTACCGTTGTCGACCGCACCTGGTCATTGGTGCACAGAAATTCCCAGTCATCACGGCCATAGATAAGAGTGGTGAGTGACTGCAGTCGCTTAGCCAGTCGTTTATTGGTTTTCCGTATTCCTTTGGCATTGCTGAGGGTCTCTTTGAGAAGATAGATGTCCAGGATATTGGGAGTGTAATGGGTCTGCCATTTAGATGCATTCTCCTGCATAAACAAAAGGCTGTTATAATGGTCATTCTCGCCGATCCGAAGCGCCTGGGCCATGGCTTTCGGGGAAACGATCAGGACCCCCATACCGGCAGGAAGACCGAAGCATTTCTGAACGGAAGCATACCAGACATCAGCCACACTAAAATCAAGGTGAATACCGGCCATGGAGGAGGTGGCATCGACAGCGATCAGTGAATCGGGGTAAAGTGACTGGAAAGCACTGATCTGTTCGTTTGACACCTGCGTCCCGTTCGAAGTTTCGTTCTGGGTGATACAGATCACGCCTGCCTCTGTACCGGAAAGGTCGATATTCCGGGGTTGGAGAACGACATCTTCGCCGAAACGATAGCCTATGGCCAGGGGTTGAATTTTCCGCGTGTACTTATACCATTTCTCCCCGAATGCCCCATTATAAAAGTGAAACGAATTTTTACTGATAAGGGATTGCGCAATGATCTCCCAGCATTCAGTGGCTGATGAAACGAAAATTACACTGTAATCCTCAGGGATCTCCAGTCGTTTTTGCAAAAGCCTTACGGTGGATTTGTAAAGCTTCATGAAGTTCTTGCTCCGGTGATTCTCGCTGATAATGCCCGTTTCCCAGGCCTTATTCACGTAGGCCGGAATTTCCTTGTAAACTTGTGATGGTCCCGGATAAAAACTAACCATGACTTTCCTGGTGAATAAAATACGTCAATGCCAGAAGATAACCTTCAAGCCCTAATCCGCTGATCATTCCGATACAGTTTGCCGAAATAATACTCTTGTGTCTGAATTCCTCCCGCTTGTATATGTTTGAAATGTGCACCTCGATCACAGGTGTTTTTACAGCCGCGATTGCATCGGATATAGCCACTGAGGTGTGGGTGTAGGCGGCTGCATTCAGAATAATGCCATCGTAGGAAAAGCCGGTTTCCTGGATTTTTTCAACAAGCTCCCCTTCTATATTTGACTGAAAATATTCTAGGTCATGACCCGGAAACGAATTCCTGAGCCTCGCGAAAAAGACCTTGAAAGAGGTGTCTCCGTATACTTCCGGTTCCCGTGTCCCCAGGAGATTGAGATTCGGACCGTTGATTATGATCAGCTTCATGTGTTGAAATTACAGGAAAATAATCGATTTGGAAAAGCCGGGAGGGAATGATTAAAATACATACATTTACATCATGAAGTGGGAGGCTGCGCGGCATCAGTATACGCAATACCTGACCCTGGAGCGGTCACTGGCTGATAATTCCGTACAGGCATACCTTCACGACATCCGGCTCCTGGAGCAATTCTGTGAAAAGCGCCGCGAAGCCCCGGATACGGTCACCTACCCGTTGCTGCAGGAATTCATCGAGCAGTTAAATGATATGGGCATGAGTCCGCACTCCCAGGCCCGTATCCTGTCAGGGATAAAATCCTTTTATCAGTTCCTGCTTTTTGACCAGGTAATAGAACAGGACCCTACCACGTTGCTCGAAGGGCCGAAACTTGGGAGGAAGTTACCGGATACCCTTTCTTACCATGAAATTGTTACCTTACTGGAGGCCATCGATCACAGTACGCCGGAAGGTCAGCGCAACCGGGCGATCCTGGAGGTGCTGTACAGTTCCGGGCTTCGGGTAAGCGAACTGATCAACCTGAGAATGACGAATGTCTATGATGATATCGGGTTTCTGCGTGTTACCGGCAAAGGGGATAAGGAAAGACTGGTACCGGTCGGAAAAGACGCACTCAAGTACCTGAGGATTTACAGGGAAGATGTGAGGAGACACCTGAAAGTGGTGCCCGGGCATGAGAATTTTGTATTCCTGAACCGGCGCGGAAAGCAATTGACGCGGGTCATGATCTTCACGATTATTAAGGACCTGGCCAAAAAAGCCGGTATCAAAAAGAAGATTTCTCCGCATACCTTTCGTCATTCTTTTGCGACCCATTTGCTGGAAGGAGGGGCCGATCTGCGCGTCGTCCAGGAGTTGCTCGGACACGAATCAATTACCACTACCGAAATCTATACACACCTGGACCGTGACTACCTTCACCAGGTCATTCAGGAGTTTCACCCCAGGAGCTAGAAGTTTTTATTTTTTTCTGCCAACCGCTGCAATAATGCATTATCTTTGGGGCGAATCAGGAGAGCCCTACGGTGTATAAGCAGCTAATCAGACCTATTCTTTTCCTTTTTGATCCCGAACGCATCCATCATTTCACATTTGGTCTCCTGGGACTGCTTAGCTGGATCCCGGGGATGATGTCGGTAAACAGAAAATTGTATCGTGTGAATGATCCGCGTCTGCGGAGAGAGTGTTTTGGAATTACATTTGACAATCCCGTCGGTCTCGCGGCCGGATTTGATAAAGATGCGCGGCGGGTCGATGAGCTTGCTTCCTTCGGATTTGGCTTTATTGAAATAGGGACACTTACTCCAAAGCCGCAACCAGGCAATACAAAACCACGACTTTTCCGCCTGCAGGAAGATAAGGCCATCATCAACCGGATGGGATTTAATAATGAAGGCGTGGAGAATGCAGTGCAGCGTCTGAGAAAAAGAAAGTCCCGCGTGATAATCGGGGGCAACCTGGGGAAAAATAAAACCACCAGCAACGAGGAAGCGGTGAATGATTACCTGATCGGTTTTACCCAATTATATGATTGGGTCAATTATTTCGTTGTCAATGTGAGTTCGCCGAATACGCCCAATCTGAGGGACCTGCAGGATAGGGAACCTCTGACGAAGTTATTGGTGGCTATTCAGAAAAAAAACAGGGAAATGCCTGCAAGGAAGCCGGTATTGCTTAAGATTGCGCCGGATTTAACCGATGGCCAGCTGAATGACATTGTGGAAATCGTTAAAGAATCCGGTCTTGACGGATTGATCGCCACTAATACGACTATCAGCCGTCAGGGGCTCACCACTTCCGCAGAGCGGGTCGGAAAGATCGGGAACGGCGGACTGAGTGGTGCGCCGGTCAGAGACCGGTCAAACGAAGTGTTACGCTATCTGAGGCAAAAGCTGGGTCCTGATTTTCCGATTATCGGGGTTGGCGGAATCATGTCTCCCGGGGATGCCCGCGATAAAATTCTTGCCGGGGCAACACTCATTCAGGTCTATACAGGTTTTATTTATGAGGGGCCGGCGTTTATTCGAAACATTAACCGGTTTTTACTCAAACAAATAGAAAGAACGTAATTTTTTAATATACTACACCTTTGTATTTTTGATCAAATGGCCAGGAATACCTACAAGAAAAATAAACCGAAAGAGAAAGGCCGATCCGAAAAAAAACGCTTTAAACTGAGCTTTTCGTTTTTAAAGGACCGGCGCTTTCAGCTTACCATTGGCTTGTTCCTAATCATCAGTTCTGTCTACCTGATGACGGCATTCGTTTCCTACCTGTTTACCGGAAAAGCAGACCAGACGGTGGTCGAGGCAATCGGTCAGACGGATGTACTTGATTCCGGCAGGGAAACGGAAAACTGGCTCGGTCTGTCCGGGGCATTTGTCAGCCACTATTTTATCTTTCGCTGGTTTGGGCTGGCTGCTTATTTCACCCCGGTCCTTATGTTCCTGGCCGGGTATAAGATCGTATTCCGTAAAGAATTACTGCCCCTGTATTCTTCCTTCGTATTTTGTGCTTTTTTTACTCTATGGGTATGTGTAATGCTCGGGTATACCGTTTATACGACGGAAGGGGTTTCCCGGTGGGGGTTTGTCAGTGGCGGTATCGGATACGAACTGGCCCTGATGCTCGAAGGGCTGATTGGGTGGGGAACAGTGCTGTTGCTGATTTTCTCATTGCTGGTTTTTATGATATACTATTTCAACATCACTTCGGTGCTGGGGATGAAAGGGAAGTTAACGTCCGGTGTAGAGTCGCTTGAAAAAAATATCAGCAAAACCGTGGATGACCTGAAATCACCTGAAGAGCTGGATGAAACATCTGATAAAACATCCGTCAAGGGCTATACAGAAGATAAGGACAACTGGCCCGATCAGCAGAAACGCGAGGTGCAGCTGGAGAATGATAAGAAGCCCGAACCGGCAAAGGCGGTTAACAAGCCGGCGCTTGAACTGGATGTGGACCTGCCTGAGGTGCCGGAAGAGCCGGTCAGAAAAAAACCGGAGCCCGATAAGCCGGAGCCTGCATTCTCCGTGAATGAGGAAATAAAGGAAGAAGAGAAGGCGAAGAAACAGGAAAATTATGACCCGACCCTGGACCTGGGATCTTATAAATACCCGACGCTTGATCTGCTTGATGAAATGGATACGGGGCGTATTCAGGTGACCAAAGAGGAACTTGAGCAGAATAAGGATAAGATCATTGAAACCCTGGTTAACTTTAAAATCGGGATAAACAGCATCAAGGCCACTATCGGTCCGACTGTCACACTTTATGAGATCGTTCCGGAGGCAGGAATCAAAATATCGAAGATCAAGAACCTGGAGGATGATATTGCGCTGAGCCTTGCCGCACTGGGCATTCGGATCATCGCCCCGATCCCGGGTAAGGGAACTATAGGTATCGAGGTTCCCAATAAGAACCGGGAGATCGTGGGCATGCGGTCGGTGCTTGAAACCGACAAGTTTATGCGCAGTGATAAGGAGCTGCCGGTGGCACTGGGCAAAACAATCAGCAACGAAGTGCACGTGGTGGATTTGGCGAAAATGCCCCACCTGCTGATGGCTGGAGCCACGGGACAGGGTAAGTCGGTCGGACTGAACGTCATTCTCACATCCCTGCTATATAAGAAGCATCCGTCCCAGTTGAAATTTGTACTGGTAGATCCGAAAAAGGTAGAGCTGACGCTTTTTAATAAAATAGAGCGGCATTTTCTGGCCAAGTTGCCTGACAGCGAGGAGGCGATCATAACGGATACCAAAAAAGTCGTCAATACACTGAATTCCCTGTGTATTGAAATGGATAACCGCTACAACCTGCTGAAAGACGCCGGTGCGAGGAACCTGAAGGAGTATAATAACAAATTTGTAAACCGCCAGTTGAATCCTGAGAACGGTCACCGTTTTCTTCCGTATATTGTGCTGGTCATCGATGAACTTGCCGACCTGATGATGACGGCCGGCAAAGAGGTGGAAACTCCGATTGCCAGGCTGGCGCAGCTTGCACGGGCCATCGGTATTCACCTGGTGGTGGCCACCCAGCGTCCGTCTGTTAATGTGATCACAGGGGTGATAAAGGCGAATTTCCCGGCCAGGCTGTCTTTCAGGGTAACCTCTAAAATTGACTCAAGGACGATCCTGGATACGGGCGGAGCCGATCAGCTGATTGGTATGGGGGATATGCTGCTTTCCCAGGGATCTGATTTGATCCGTTTGCAGTGTGCGTTTGTTGATACGCCTGAAGTAGAGAATGTTTGTGAGTTCGTAGGTGGCCAGCGCGGGTATGAAACGGCTTACCTGCTGCCTGAATATGTGGGAGAAGATGAGAATACGGTGCCGGGAGAAGTTGACCTTTCAGACCGTGACGCCTTGTTTGAAGATGCGGCACGCCTGATTGTGATGCACCAGCAGGGAAGTACTTCTCTGATTCAAAGAAAACTTAAACTTGGATATAACCGTGCCGGTCGGCTGATAGATCAGCTTGAGGCGGCAGGCATAGTCGGGCCGTTCGAAGGAAGCAAGGCGAGAGATGTCTTGATTCCCGATGAATATAGTTTGGAACAATTATTGAATGGCTTAGATAACTAAAACTGAATTTTAAATTTTTACCTGATAATAAGAAAATGAAAAAATTAACCCTGCTTCTGTTATGTGTACTGACAATACAGGTTGGATGGGCGCAGCAAGATGAGGATGCACTGCAAGTTCTGGATGCAATGAGTGCCAAATACAAGGAAATTCCTGCGTATAGTGCCGACATTACATCATCTCTGGTAAATGAAACCGAGGGAATAAATGAAGAATTTGGCGGGAAGATTACCGTAAAGGGAGATAAGTATAAACTGGAACTTGATGAACAGGTTGTTATCAATAACGGGGAAACACTATGGACATATCTGCCCGATGTCAACGAAGTGAATATCGACCGGTATGATCCGGATGAAGATGAAATCTCGCCTTCCAAAATCTATGAGGCCTATAAAAAAGGATATAAATACATCTACATTGGAGATGAAAATGTAGGAGGACAGCCACATGCAGTGATTGACCTGGTGCCTGACGATAAGGATGCGCAATACTTTAAGATCAAACTGTTTATTAAAAACAGTGACAGCAGCCTTACCCAATGGATCATGTACGATAAATCCGGAAACCAGTATAAATACACAATTGAGAATTTCAACGGCAGCATTAACCCTTCGGAGTCATTCTTTGTCTTTAACGAAACGGATTATCCCGGCGTGGAAGTGATTGATCTGAGATAGATCAAGTAAAAAATGCAGAAAAAGGCCGCAGCCGCATGGTTGCGGCTTTTTTATTGAGGTGAAAATAGGTCACTTTCTTCCTAGTTGCCGTGAGAGGTTTTAACTTAGCCGTATATCCTGCAAGCCTATGAACCGCGACCTGTTATTCAAGCAAATTCAAGAAAAGAGCTCCTATTTATGTGTCGGTCTTGATACCGATCCTGAACGGATACCCAGGCATTTACTTCGCGAAAAGGATCCGGTTTTTGCCTTTAACAAGCAGATTATTGATTCAACTGAGCAATACGCGGTAGCCTATAAACCCAACATTGCTTTCTATGAAGCGCTTGGTCCGGCCGGCTGGGAAAGCCTGCAGAAAACGGTTGAATATATACCTGATCACCTGTTTACTATTGCCGATGCTAAAAGAGGGGATATTGGAAATACGAGCCGGCTTTATGCAAAGGCATTTTTTGAAACAATGCCTTTTGATTCCATTACGGTGGCACCGTATATGGGTAAGGATTCGGTCACACCCTTTCTGGGATTTGAAAATAAATGGGTGATTTTACTTGGCCATACCTCAAACCCAGGAAGCATGGATTTTCAAACACTTCAGGTGAATAATCAGTATTTATATGAGGAGGTGATCAGAAAATCCAGTGAATGGGCGGGTCCCGACCAGTTGATGTATGTGGTGGGTGCCACCCGGGCGGATAAAATAAAGAAAATTCGGGAGTTAGTGCCGGAGTATTTTTTCCTGGTTCCCGGGGTGGGTGCGCAGGGCGGAGATCTGGAAGCGGTATCCCGGCTGGGATTCAATGACCACTGCGGATTACTTGTGAATTCTTCCCGAAGCATAATTTATGCTTCATCGGAAAAAGATTTTGCTGCAAAAGCCGGTAATGCTGCCAGGGCGTTGCAGGAAGATATGTCTGATTTCCTGAACCAGTTCCTCTAGGGTGCAGGAGAAATTTCTGCACTTCATCTGGCAATACCAGTATTTTGCAGGGAACACGCTGCAGACCGATCCTGGCGGGCCCGTTCAGGTAATTTACCCGGGAGAATATAATGAGCACGGCGGGCCGGATTTTCTCTTTGCCTGTTTGATCATTGATGGTATAGAATGGCGGGGTCATGTGGAAATACATGTAAAATCCTCGGACTGGTATGAACACAATCATCAGCTGAATCCTGCCTATGATGCGGTCATACTTCATATCGTATGGAATAATGACCAGGAAGTATATCGCTCAGAAGGTACCATGATCCGTACCATTTCGCTGCGTGACAGGATTTCATTATCTGTTTTCAGCAGGTACCGTGATCTGGCCGGAAGTATCTGGCATATACCGTGCGGAAGCAGATTGCCGACAGTAAGTTCCGGTTATCTGGATGAGGAAGTAAGGAAAGCTTTTTTGCGGCGTCTGAAACGGAAGGTGAATGACATTACCTCTTTGCTCAGGAAATGTGTGGGTGACTGGGAGTACCTCTCGTTTCTATTGCTGATGGAGTATGCGGGAGGCGGAAGAAATAAAACAGCCTTGTTGAGGCTGGCCGGTCTTTTGCCTTTCAGGGCCCTGCGCAGACATTCGCAAAATCCGTTTCAGGTGGAGGCGATGATTTTCGGAGTGGCCGGATTCCTTGAAAATTCCGTTAACGACGCCTATCACGACCGGTTGATAACCGAATTCAGCTTCTTCAAAAAGAAATATAAATTACCTGTGATGGGCCGGCAGGAATGGAGATTTCTGAGAATGCGGCCGTCCAATTTTCCTACGGCCCGGCTGGCTGCAATGAGTTCCCTGTTCTGTCATTATTCCTCACTGTTTACGCAGATGATCGAAAGGCGCGATAAAAAAAGTATTGCTGATTTTTTCGATGTACCGCTTCCGGAATACTGGACCAAACACTACATGTTCGGTAAAAAGACTGTAAAAACAACGGGTGGATTCGGGACTGCTATCAGGCAAATCATGGCGGTAAATGTAATTCTTCCGCTTCAGGCGGCCTATGCCACTTATTACCAGCGGAAAGATTGTATAGAATTTATTGCTGCTCTCTACAAGGAACTTCCGCCCGAAAATAATCGGTATATTCGGCTTTGGGAAACATGTGGCATCATTGCCGATTCGGCATTCACTACCCAGGGCCTGCTTGAATTATACAAATCCGGATGTTCAGAACGCAGGTGCCTGGAATGTGTTGTTGGAAGAGAATTGTTACGGGAATCCTGATGGATAGTATTCTTACCATATTCCACTTACTTGTAATCGGTTCGATTGTAATCCTGGGGGTACGGCGGCTCGGACCGTCACACCTTCGCCTTCATGGATATATTTCCTTTATTCTGAAAGCAGCAGCGGGGTTTGCCCTGGGGTATTATTACTGGGAAATTTTGCCTGGCGGTGGTGATACGTTTGCCTACCACGAAGAAGCAAAACTATTTGCCTCCTGGGGAAGGGACGACCTGTTTTCCTATGTCAGGTATTTATTGGGCTCAGGTTCCGTGCCCTTTGAATCAACATTCCCTTATTCTCCAAGGGCTCAATGGCTTAGTAAATGGGTAAGCCTTGTATACCTGACAGGTCCGGGCACCTACTGGCTGGCCTCTCTTTACAGCTCATTACTTGCCTGGGCCGGACTGTGGGTACTCTGTGTTAGCTTGATCCGCTTAAACCAACAATGGAAATACCCTGCTTTGCTGAGCTTGTTGTATTTTCCCTCAGTCCTTTTCTGGTCATCAGGCCTTACTAAAGAAAGTTTTGCTGTGGGAGCATTGACCATGATCGTAACAGGATTGCTTTTAATAAAACGAAAATCGCAGACATGGCACCTCGTTGTAGCAGGGATTATGATACTGCTGTTTGTGATTATTCTTTGGAAAGTAAAGTATTACTACGCCTCAGTTCTTGCTCTGGCGCTGCTGACTTCATGGATTTTACTAGGTAATTGGTCCCGGTTAAAGCTGGTTTACCGATTGGCGATTTTTATAATATCCGTTACTGTACTATGGCTGTTGCTCGGTCAACTGAATCAAAATATTGCTCCGGAGAATTTTCCTGAGGTGGTTTACGAACTCAATCAGATTTTTGTTCAGAAATCGATGCCAGGGCGATTTGTTGAGCTTCCCGGTCTTTGTCCTGAATGGAGTTGCCTGCTCTTTACCATTCCCTATGCCGCTCTTGCCGGAATTTACCTGCCACTGCCATTTGATGCATGGAACAAATTTGCCCTGCTCACAGGTCTTGAGAACTGTATCCTGATTTTACTTACCATAACTAATTTTCTCAGCTTGTTAAAAAGGAGGCAATTGGGTAATGGTAAGGTGCTGATGCTTGCAGGATGGATATACTGCATTTTGCTGGCAGCATTTCTGGCTATGTCCGCACCCAATTACGGAACCCTGATACGATACAGGTCAGGGCTTCTGCCTTTCTTCCTGTTACTTATTACGCTTAATAATGGCTACTTTTGCAGCTGGAAAGAATTAATTCGTACTAAAATATCAAGGTTACTGAAATGAAAAATCCTGTAATGATTTTTGGTGTCAATCCAATTGCCAGGGCGGCGAAAGCTATTTTTGACAGCAATGAAATTCTGACTTATGGCTTTCTGACAGACGAGGAAAATCTTATTGGCGAGGAGATCAATGAGGCTGCTGTTCTGGGTAAAATGGAAGATGACGGCTATCTGAAGTTTATTGGAAAGAAATGCGAGGCGTTTGTCGCTGTGGATGAGAATAAAGTGCGTAAGCACATTGTGCATATGCTGAAGAAAAAAAGGAAGGTAATGCCCGTGAATGCCATTCATCAGCACGCGCAAATCGCACCTTCGGCCATCATCAAACATGGAAATTTTATAAACGCGGGAGTAATTATCGGCCATGAATCGGAAATAGGAAATTATTGCCTGATCCACACGGGGGCGATCCTTGAAATTGATTCTGAAATAGGGGATTTTGTGCAGATCGGCGCCGGAACCATTGTAAATGCCGGAGCGAAAATTGAGGATGAAGCATTTATCGGAGCAGGTTCGCTCATCGTCGGGGGTGTGAAAATCGGTAAGGGGGCCCGGGTAGGGGCTGGCTCGGTGGTGATTGCGGATGTGGAAGACGGACAGACTGTTTTTGGTAATCCGGCCCAGGTAGTTAATCATTAAGTACTATGGCAACACCATCTTCTGCAGAATTGATCATCAACAGTGAAGGCCGGATATATCATCTGGATCTGGCGCCCGAAGAAATCCCGGATACAATACTTACAGTAGGGGACCCGGAACGGGTAGCCCGGGTCAGCCGCCAGTTTGACAAGGTTTATTTTAAACGAAGTCACCGGGAGTTTATCACACACCGAGGCCGTGTTGGTGATTGTGAACTTATGGTGATCAGTACAGGGATGGGAACGGACAATATTGAGATATTCATGACCGAGCTGGATGCCCTGGTGAATATCGACCTTGAATCACGTGAAACGAAAGCAGACCACAGAGGGCTGAACATCATACGCATCGGCACCTCTGGTGCACTGCAGGAGGACATACCTGTTGATAGCCTGCTGGCATCGTCGGCAGGCGTGGGGCTCGATACCCTGATGACGTTTTACAAACTGCCAATGACCTCATTTCAGGTACGGCTGGTGGAAAAACTGAAAGCGCGTATAGGGTTGGATTTTCATCCTTATATGGCAGAAGGCGATACGCTGCTGGTTCCGGGACTTCCCCAGGGCGTGACAGTCACCTGTCCCGGATTTTATGCGCCCCAGGGAAGAAAAGTAAGAATTGAATCTTCCATTGAACATCTAACCGATAAACTGCGGGAATTTCTTTTTGATGGAGTCCGACTGTCCAACTTTGAAATGGAAACGGCAGGCATGTACGCACTTGGCCAACTTATGGAACACCGGGTACTCAGTACAAATGCCATCATAGCAAACCGGGCGACGGATACCTTCAGTACAAACCCCCTGTCAACGGTGGATAAACTTATTTCATTTGTACTGGCAGGCTTATAAGAGCGTAAAAAACAGTACTTTTGCGCCCAATTATGAGTGATCAACAGGAATTTGACCTGCATCAACTGGATAACGGCATCCGTATTGTTCATCAGCGAGTGACCAATACGAAAATTGTTCATTGTGGATTTATGCTTGATATCGGAAGCAGGGATGAATCCCCGGAAGAACAGGGACTGGCCCACTTCTGGGAGCATATGGCTTTTAAAGGCACGGAGAAAAGAAAGGCTTATCACATTCTTAACCGGATAGAATCTGTTGGCGGCGAACTCAACGCATATACGACCAAAGAAAAAGTCACCTTCTATACCTCGGTACTGGATACCCATTTTCAAAAGGCGGTTGAACTGCTCTCCGACATAACTTTTCACAGCATTTTTCCGGAAAAACAAGTCCGGCGGGAACGTAACGTTATTTTGGAGGAAATGGCGATGTATTATGATTCTCCCGAAGATGCTATCCAGGATGATTTTGATGGAATGATTTTCAAGGATCATTCCCTTGGCGCCAATATCCTGGGAACCAGGGAAACGGTCAGCGGCTTCCACCGGAAAGATTTTTTGCGGTTTATTGGTAATCGACTGGATACAAGCAGGATAGTGGTAAGCGTGGTTGGAAATATTCCATTCAGCCGCGTGATTCGAATTGTGGAAAAATATCTTAAGGATATTCCGCAGCAAAGGTCCGGAATGGTGCGACAGCCCTTTACGAATTATTCTCCCGGAAATAAGTCGGAAGTCCGACCCATTACCCAGGCTCATTGTGCAATGGGAGGGATCGCTCTTCCCGTCGGTCATCCGGAGCGACTGAAATTCTTTATGCTGCTGAATATTCTTGGCGGCCCGGGGATGAACTCCCGGCTCAATATGGCACTTCGGGAAAAACACGGATTTGTTTATTCGGTCGATGCCAGTTATCATGGGTATACAGATACGGGCATGTACGGAATATTTTTCGCTACCGAAAAGAAACAGCTGGAACGGAGTATCAGGTTGGTTATGCGTGAGATCAGGCTGCTGCGTGAGAAACCATTGGGTAAGCTGCAATTGCATGCCGCCAAGCAGCAGCTCAAAGGACAGCTTGCTATGGCAGAGGAGAATAATACAAGCCTGATGCTGATGATGGCCAAGAGCCTGCTGGATTTGGAAAAAATTGAGCCTATTGAGGCAATTTTTAATGAAATAAAGGCAACAACATCGAATGAATTGTGCGATATTGCGAATGAGCTCTTTGTTGAGGACAGCATGAGTCAATTGATTTTTTTGCCTGAGTAATATGGATTTTTTACCCAAGGACCTGGAAAAGTACGTGGAAGCGCATACTTCCCCGGAATCCGCCCTGCTTTCCCGAATCAATCGGGATACCCACGCGGAGGTGCTCATGCCCAGAATGCTGAGTGGTCACCTTCAGGGCAGGATACTCTCTTTCTTTTCCAAAATGATCCGGCCTTCCTGTATTTTGGAAATCGGAACCTATACCGGCTATTCCGCGATCAGCCTTGCCGAAGGCCTTACCGAAAAGGGCAGGCTCTATACCATTGACATTAATGAAGAACTGGAAGATCGTGTAAGGGACTATTTCAGCGAGGCCGGTATTACGGAGAAGGTTGAATATATCATTGGCGATGCGCGCGAAGAAGTACCTCAGCTGGAAATTCAGCCGGATATCGTTTTTATTGATGCGGATAAAAGAAGTTATGCGCAATATTATGACATGGTGATCGATATGGTTAAGAAAGGCGGCTTCATTATTGTTGACAATGTCCTCTGGAGTGGTAAGATTGTTGGGGATCACAATGATAAAGACACCCTTAACATGCGTGCATTCAATGATAAAATTCAGGAAGATAAACGCGTGGAGAATGTATTATTTCCGGTTAGAGATGGTTTAATGGTCATTCGAAAATTATGAAAGGTTTATTTTTTCTTTTCTTCATTTCCACCACCATTGTATGTGGGCAGACCCCGCAGGTACCGGAACGGATGGAATTCGGTGGAATAAAACTTGTTATTGAAGAACCGGCGCGCAGGGAGATCCAGGAAAGCGTTAATTCGCTTACGGCTAATCCAAGATATTTCAATATCCACGTTCAGCGTGCCCGTTCTTATTTCCCGATTATTGAGCGCGTATTCAGGGAAGAACAAGTGCCCCTCGATTTTAAGTACCTTGTCCTGCAGGAAAGTGCACTGATCCCCGATGCGGTTTCTTCATCGGACGCGGTCGGATTCTGGCAGTTCAAGGATTTTACGGCCCTTGAAATGGGCTTGCGGGTGGACCGGCAGATTGATGAACGAATGAATATCGTTTCCTCTTCCCGGGCAGCGGCCAGGTACATGAAAAAAAATAACCAGCGCTATTTCGATAATTGGATCATTACACTCATGGCCTACCAGATGGGGCCTGGTGCAGCCATCAAAGCCGGAGGTGAAAAATACAAGGGGCAGAAAACCATGCGCATTGACCGGCGGACGTACTGGTATATCAAAAAATTCCTGGCGCATAAAGTAGCATTTGAAGGATACGTGGAAGGACCTGCAGAGTTGACGTTCGTGGAAGTAACTAATGCAAGTGGAAAATCCTTTGATGCGGTGGCGCAGGAGACCAAAACTTCGTCGGAGAAAGTCGCTGAATATAATAAATGGCTGCGTAAAGGAAAGATTCCGGATGACAGGATGTATACGGTTTTGTTACCGGTGGAAAAGGGTGATCAGCCTGCCGTGATCGCAGAACGCGTGGCAGTGGCGGATAAACCGCAAACTTCCCCGCCGCCTGCAACCCGATCGTCGGGCAGCTCCGGGCCTTCCTGGAATTATGACATTGCAGAACCAGGCGCATTTCCTGATTATTCAAATAAATCAGCCGCCCGGTCCGGCAAGATCACTGAGATAAATGGAAAGCCGGCGGTCATCGCCCGCGTGAATGACCGGGCTGCCACCCTGGCCGGTCGTGGTGGAATTTCAGTATCAAAGTTCCTCAGGATAAATGATATGTCGGCCAGAGATAAGGTGCAGGAGGGGCAGGTGTACTATTTAAAGAATAAGCGCTCGAAGCCGAAGGCCTACTATCATGTGGTAGCAAAAGGAGAAAATCTATGGGGCATTTCGCAGGCCTATGGTATGAAGGTTTCAAAACTGCGCCAAAGGAATCGTATACGTACAAATACTAATAAAGTGGAAGAGGGACGTATCCTCTGGCTTCGTTATATACGTCCCTCCGATGTGCCTGTTGAGTTCCGGAGGGAGCCGGACCCCGTCAAAGAACTGGTTGCCAAAAAAGAAACAAGCGTTCCGGTTAAGATTGAAAAGAACACTGATAATACTAATTTATCTGCGTCTGGAAACGAAGAGCAGGCGTCACGGCAGGTGGAAAAGAGGGAGTGGAATGATACTCCTGAGATGGCTTCGGGAAATGGACAGGAAGGCGGACCGGACAAAATTGAAAAAGAGGCACTTGATAAACCGGAGAATGATATGACTTCGGAAGATGAAGAGCCCGGGCAAGAAGTTGCTGCTGATACCCCGCACCGTCGGATCATTCACCGGGTGGATAATGGCGAGACACTTTATTCTATCTCCAGGAAATATGAAGTTCCGATTAATGAGATCCTTTCCTGGAACGGGTTAAGTATTAATGATCCGCTTTCAATTGACCAGGAGCTGCTGATCAAAAAACCGGTCACAAATCATTCTCCGGAACCAGCGAAGGAGCCAGTGGGGTCAACAGAGCAATATTATGAGGTTAAATCAGGGGACACGCTGTACGGAATTGCAAGGAAACATAACCTGAGTGTAGAGGAACTTAAGAAGCTCAATGATAAAACCACCAACACCATTCAACCCGGGGATAAGCTGAAGGTCGCCAGATAGTTTAGGATTTTTATCCTTATTCCCTGCAAGAAAGTTTAAAAACACTATTTTTGTCTTCCTCTAAAACGGATGATAAATTACTGATTACTAAAAGGAAACTTGGCCTTGGCGAAATCTGAACCTATTGAGCTTGTTATGCTTGTTGATGATAATGATACAGACAACTTCATCAGCAAAAGAATCATCGAAATCACAAAATTTGCAAAACGGGTTGTTGTAAAAAACTCTGGAAAAAGTGCGCTGGATTACCTGAAGGAGAATGAGGAGAATGCCGATGAATTACCCAACCTGATTTTCCTGGATATCAATATGCCAATTGTAGACGGATTTGTTTTTTTGTATGAATTTGAAAAATTTAATACTATCATTAAGGACAAATGTAAGGTCATAATCCTCTCAAGCTCAGATAATAAGCGGGATATTGATAAAATTGTAAACAATAATCATGTAATCAAGTTTATTACTAAACCTTTGACAGAATCTTCATTAGAAGAAATAAAGTACAAGGGATAGGTAATACCAGCAAATCTCATCACTTTATGAACAAATTATTTTTCATGCGCAGTGCACTGATCGTTATTTTATCAGTGGCTGCAGGAGTAGTCTATGGTCAGGATGCAGATACGACCTACTGGAAAAAGAAATTTAAAGTAGGTCTTAATATTAATCAGGCATCATTCAGCAGCAACTGGGTCGGTGGTGGCGTCAACAGTATAGGGTTCAATTCCCTGCTGTTTTATCAGGCAAATTATAAGAAAGGCAAACATTCCTGGGATAATACGATTGACCTTGCCTACGGCATCACTAAAAACGAAGGACAGGGTGCCAGGAAGTCGGTTGATTATATTTTGCTGGACACGAAATATGGGCGTGAACTGTCTGCCAAATGGAATTTCTTCACTTCACTTACCTTTCTGTCCCAATTTACCAAAGGGTATTCCTATGATGTGGAACGGCCGGATGGCACGGAATATGACAGCCTCGTTTCAAATTTTATGGCCCCGGCCTATCTGACCTCTTCCTGGGGTGCAGAGTATGTGCCGAATGATTTTTTCAAACTCAGATTATCTCCATTCTCTCCCCGTTTCACTTTTGTGACGGATGACGCCATCGCGCGGACGGACGAGGCAGGTCCGTACGGACTGGATGCAGGAAAGAATACACGCTCGGAATGGCTGGCATTTCAGGCTTTTGCCCAGTTCAACAAAGACCTGACAGAGAATATCAATCTGAAATGGAATTATATTCTTTTCATTAATTATGAGACATTCGATATTGACCGGTGGGACCACCGTTTCGATCTGACGCTAACGGCCAAGGTGCATGAATTTGTTGATGTAACCTTCGGGGGTATCCTGATATATGATTATGACCAGGTCGATGAGCTTCAGATAAACCAGTTCTTCACATTGGGGATCTTATATTCCTGGCAGAACTACGAGGAAGAGGAATAAGTCACTAAAAATCCGGGTCAAGCCCAAGCCTGTCTTTCAATTCACGGAGGACAGGCTTTTTTTGTATGAGGTAATCAAATTTCTCCTTGTTCGTATACGGCTTATACGATACTTCTTCTTTCAGCAACTCTGTTTCCAGACTAATATGGCGATTATCCAGTTTTGTTTTCAGGTGGGTAATTAGATCAGACCTGAACCTGTCAAGGATATTGAGTTTTACGGCATTGGTAAGAGGCAGGATAACCGTAAAGGTGTCCCTTATCGTAATTGGCTGATCCATGACCGTAAATTCCGAGTTTTTCCCCTGCTGTTTCCTTGATTCTGCGAATTCTTTCCATGCACTCCTCAGGTCATCTTCGCTGAATTCTTTTTCTCCATAAATCTCCCGATCTTCTGTTTTCTCATCCTTCTCCTGTGACTTAGGCTTATCGTGGAGGATCTTACTGATATTTGGAATGCGGGTGGTCGATTTTAGGGCGGATGGCCGTTTGGTAGCATTGGAAGCAGGTAAGGGAATCTCCTGCTTTTTTTCCTTCTCAGGAGCCTCTTCTACCCTTGTTTCCTGCAAAGGAGCAGTAGCCTGGGTGGTTTCTTCCGGGGATTCTGAACCTGCCGGTTCATCCTCCGACTTCTTCAGGCTTTTTTTTTTACCTCACCATTCGCGGCGAGTGAGACAGCATGGGCAATGTGCGCCATCTTCATCAGGCAGAGCTCGACATGCAGCCGCTGGTTTTTACTGGCCTTGTATTGCATGTCACATTGATTGGCCAGGTTGAGAGCGGTCATCAGAAAAGATAGACTTGCCCGCTGCGCCTGGTCCGAATACCGTGCACGCGCGGTCTCCGGGACATCCATAAGCTCCGCGGTTCTTGGATCCCGGCAAACCAAAAGGTTTCTGAGATGGCTTGCCAGTCCTGAAATGAACAGATGACCGTCAAACCCCTTCCGCTGAATCTCGTCGAATGTCATTAAAAGGTCACTGTGCGATTCTGCCAGCATCTGATCAGTTACCTTAAAGTAATATTCATAGTCCAGGATATGGAGGTTATCGATGGTGGACTGGTAGGTGACTTCCCGGTTGTTGGAGAATGTGACGATCAGGTCGAAAATGGATAAGGCATCCCTCAATGCGCCGTCTGCCTTCTGCGCAATCAGGTGAAGCGCTTCCGTCTCTGCCTTAATGTCTTCCTTCTCTGCGATCTTCATCAGGTGATCTGAAATATCGGATACCTGGATACGGTTAAAGTCGAAAATCTGACACCTGGAAAGAATAGTCGGTATCACCTTATGCTTTTCCGTTGTCGCCAGGATGAATATCGCGTAGGGAGGAGGCTCCTCCAGTGTTTTAAGGAACGCGTTAAATGCCTGGGTGGAGAGCATGTGGACCTCATCAATGATATAGACCTTGTACTTTCCCTGCTGCGGTGGATATCGAACCTGGTCGATCAGGTTACGTATGTCATCCACGGAATTGTTGGAAGCTGCATCCAGCTCAAAGATGTTGAGCGAATTATTCTCAGTGTTTTCCTCAAAGCCGTTGATAAGGCGGGCCATGATCCGGGCACAAGTGGTTTTACCTACACCGCGCGGTCCGCAAAAGAGAAGCGCCTGCGCCAGTTGATTGGAATCTATGGCATTTCTCAACGTGGTGGTGATGTGTTCCTGCCCAACTACCTCATCAAACCCCTGTGGTCTGTACTTCCTCGCCGAAACAACAAAATTCTCCATTGTTCGAAGATAATCAACCTCGCTTATTTAAAACAGCGCGGCGCCGGGTAAATTTAAAATTTATAGGTGATGCCGTTTTTCAGCTGGTAGATGAATTTATTGATATCAATAATCGGCTCATCTTCGTATTGGGCACTGAAGCTCATGAGGAAGGCAAGTCGGTTTGAAATAGTAATACCGAGCTGAAGGTCGCCGTTAACACGGTTCCGGAACAAATCATCTTCCCTATCGTAACCAGCCTGGTAATAAATGATGGCATTCAGATTGAGCGCCTTGGTGAGCTGAAAATTACCGCTAAGATAATTCGAACTCTTCCATAACTGTTTTTCAATGGACTGATCTTCCGTGTCGGGAATATCCCATACCTCTGCTTCATTGAATGCCCCGACACCCACGACGATAAGCGTTTTCTTGGTGTCTTTCAAGCGATAGCGCAGACCACCGCCTAGCAAGAAACGGATTCGCATGTTACGGCCCTTATCATACTGGAGTTGCAGGTAGTTTTCATAGCTGAGCCGCTTCTTACGCAGCCAGTTTGCACGGATATGCGAATAACCTGTGCTGATGAAGGCACCATCATCGGCCGATGAGGTAAAGTAATTGATGTCGTTGATGGAGATGTAGGCATTCTTTTTTGACAGGTAGACCACGTCGGTCGTGGCATTCAGTCCGACATAGGCATTTTCATTGTCTGCCGTAACACTCCGGTTGTTAAGATTAAAGTTAAAGCTGAGGGCACCTATCCAGTATCCCGATGAGTCGGCATTCAGGTGGTCTTTGTTGACCTTAAGGATTTGGCCCTGGCTTGTGGTGAAGGCTGTCAGGAGAATAAACAGGATGGCTAATTGCCGCTTTTGCATGGTTTTACAGGTCATAAAGCCGCGAAATTAAGGAGGAAACAGAAAAAAAGAGCTTAAAAGCGGAAAATATGTCATGAACGGCGAATTGGAATTAAATTTGCATAAGTTTGGTTGTTAGATCACGCAAGAACGTGACTGTCATATGGGGCCGACCGGTTTCGACAGGGAGTGCGGTTGCGTGTGTAAGCATGCAGGCTCATGGGATGAGAGCCTTGAAAGATAGTTCCACAACACAATTGGCGAATCTAATTACGCCATGGCTGCCTAATCATAACTCAGATGTTATGACACAGGCTTGAGCGGCGATCGCTAAGAGCGGCGCCCGGCCACGTTCCACTGACTGTTGTTTTGTCCGGTCAGATCAGGAACGTCGATCAGGCAAAACTAGCGCCGGCAGGGTTGTGATGCAGGTGCGAAACTAATCGCAACTAAGGCAGGGTAGGGTTGTTGTCCACCTCGCCTCGCCCGACAATCCGAGGATAACTAAGCATGTAGAAGACACGATAGTTGCCTTCACTGGACGAGAGTTCGAATCTCTCCGGCTCCACCTTCGCCCTTCGAAGCTCCGACAGGAGAGTAGAAGGGGAAAACCCTTCAGGAACTTAATTTCTGAAGGGTTTTTTGTTTCAGGGCTTTGGCTTATTTATCCGAAATTTAAAATTCCATATTAACACCCGCAATGCCAACACCCCCCTACGCCCCCCTCAAGGGGGGAATTGAAGCACCCATTCTCTTTCTCCATTTCCTTCTTCCTCTGCTTCCAACCTCACGCCATCGCCGCAATATTCTCCTGGGACACCGGCTGGTATTCAGAGAATTTACTGACAAAGCTGGAGCGTCCCTGGGTGATTGAGCGGAGTGATGTCGTGTACTTGTCAAGCTCTGCCACCGGCGTCTTGGCTCGTATCACCTGGTAATTTCCCTTGACATCCACACCGGTGATGATAGACCGTCTGGTTTGAAGATCTGTCATTACATCACCCATCAATTCTTCCGGTACAAATACTTCCAGTTCATTTACCGGTTCGAGTACCGCCGGCCTGGCATTCAGGAAGGCTTCTTTGAAAGCATGTCCGCCGGCCAGCTTGAAGGCGATATCATTCGAGTCTACCGGGTGCATTTTTCCGTCGTGAACCAGCACCACTACGTCCCTTGCGTACGATCCTGTTACCGGACCATTCTCCATCACCTCCATTACTCCTTTCAGAATTGACGGATGGAACCGCGCATCAATGGCGCCACCAACAATACAATTGTAATAGATCAGCTTTCCGCCCCAGTCCAGGTCGATCTCCTGTTTCTGACGAATAGTAAACCCTTCGGGATCTGCCATACCTTCGTAATAAGGCATTACCGTCAGCTTTACCTCAGCAAACTGTCCGGCGCCCCCCGACTGTTTCTTATGGCGGTAAAGGCATTCGGCGGTGCTTTGAATGGTCTCACGGTAAGAAATCTTTGGTGTGGCAAATTCAATGCTTAACCCGTAAATATTCTCCAGTATCCATTTTACAACGCTCAGGTGCAATTCTCCCTGGCACCCCAGTAATAATTGTTTGAGTTCGGAAGAATAATTAACCCTAATGGTAGGATCCTCTGCGGTTAACCGCGACAGTACCTCGCCAAGTTTTTCTTCATCTGACCGGTTCGTGGCCGTTATCGCGACGGTAAGGCGCGGCGAAGGGAACTCCATGGGAGCTACGGGTTCTTCCAGGTTGCCCGCTGACAGGGTATCATTTGTCGACGTGTTTTTCAGCTTCAGGGTGGCGCCAAGATCGCCTGTACCCAGCGATTTTACTTCATTCCGGGAATGACCGTCAATGATAAACAGCTGGTTAAACCGTTCCGACTGGCCAGTCTGTTGATTGATCAGTTCGGTCCCGGCATCCAGGGTGCCGCTTACAACCTTAAAGAATGAGAGCTGTCCGAGGTTTGGCTCTATACGTGTCTTAAAAACAAAAACCTCCGCGGGTGCATCCTCTTTTAACGGGATCTCCTCTCCGGAGGTGGTGTGCTCTGCCATGGCATCAATCGCCGATGGGGCCACATTGTCAATGAAACCCATTAGTCTGCCGGAGCCCATGTCATTTTTTGCGGAAATGCTGAATACAGGAAATACATCATGGTTCATCATGCCAAGCCGTAACCCTTTCCTCATCTCATCCTCTGTCAGCGTTCCTTTTTCAAAATACAACTCCATCAGTCCCTCATCATTTTCGGCTGCTTTTTCCACGAGTTCATTGTGCATCCTGTCTGTTTTTTCCTTCAGATGATCAGGAATGCTGAGTTTTTCAGGCTTTCCGCCGTCTGGTGCGAATTTGTAATATTTCATCTTCAGCAGATCTATAATGCCGTTGAATTCAACACCTTCGTTAACTGGGAACTGCATGGGCGTAACGGCCGAACCAAAATGCTCTTTCAGGGAATTGAGCGATTGCTCAAAATTGCTCTTTGGATGATCGAGCTGATTGATAACAAACAAGGTGGGTTTCCGGAGTTCATCCACCTGGTTCCAGATAAGTTCAGTGCCTACTTCAACGCCGTGCTGGGCGTTGATCAGGTATACACAGGTATCAGCGACGCGTACAGATGAAATTACCTCACCGATAAAATCGTCAAGTCCGGGTGTGTCCAGGATGTTGATCTTGTAATTTCGCCATTCGGTGTGTAACAATGTCGTATAGACCGACCCCTCACGCTCATGTTCGAGGGCGTGATAATCCGAAATAGTGTTATGGTTTTCGACGGTCCCCCTGCGGTTGATAAGTCCTGCTTCAAACAACATGGTTTCCGCCAGTGTCGTTTTTCCCGATTTATTGCTGCCCAGGAGGGCGATGTTTTTGATGTGCTTGTTATCAAATACTTTCATGATCGTGAATTTTTGGGTCAAAGGAATGTATGTCTAACACGAGAGTGTTATTTAATATACTAAATCTATCACAGCTTTGGCTCGAAAACGCTGTGATTTATCAGGAAAAACCATGATCCATGTAAGTCATTGGAAGACATCCGGAATGTGTTTTTTCCGTAGGAAAGGCATAAAAAAAACCGGCGCTGAAAATGGCGCCGGTGATTAGCATTAAGCAGGTTAAAATTTTCCTATTTCTCGTTGAGGTCCGGACTGCAAACGGAAACAGATTGCAGGTTGAACCCGAGAGATTCATTTTTGCCAATGTTAGCGGCAGAAACGATGGTATTATAGGCATCCCCGTAGTTGCCGAGGTGAACCTTCACCGATCCGTCAAAATTTTCCACGCTGTCAAAAGAAAATGGCGTTTCATCTGCCAAACGTGATATATTGGTCAGGCTTACTCCTTTCTCAACATCATAATCATTCAATAGAACCGCTTGCGGGGCATCGGGATTTGATAAATCACCCAGGTGCAGATGGGAAGGAAACATGGCGGAACCTTCCAGATCGCCCAGTGTGATTATCACATCTACCGATTTATCTATACGTTCTTTAAATTCCACGATGCCTGGCACACCATTATCGCTGGCTGCATAGAGTTCATAACTGATCGTTCGCCCGGTATACTCAGACTGCGGACTTTCACTTTCGCTGCAGGAAAACATCATGGCAAGCACGAGCACCCCGGTATAAATAGTATTCTTCATTAAAACTGTCGTTTACATAAATAAAACAAATTCCAGCCGGAAAATGGTTTCCCGGCTGGAATTATTTTTAGTTCACAGTCTTATGTAGGTGACCTGATTCGCTAAAACCCCTGACGGGTCTAAGACATGAATCAGGCAAAGTAGTCATTCGAATCAGTATGCCCGATTTCCCTGACTACATTTTTATGATTGGTTCGTCCCAGGGACAAATAAAGCAGAGGACCAATGATTGGAAAGATCAATACGATCATTGTCCAGATAAGCTTATCTGTTCCGTGGAACCGGCGATGCACTAAGTCAATAATTGCAAGTAAGGGAAGCGCAGCAGCCAGTAAGAAAAATAGTCCAAAAAGGAGCTCACCTATCATCAGACCACTTTCAGGGTTTAGTAGTTCCATTAGAGTGGTGGTTACGATGTTAAAAAATATTTACTTGATCACTAATATACACATTCAAGGAAATAATTGATACAATTAAAGAAAAATGTTCATTTCTTTTTGGATATCAAGTAATTAATAAACTATAAAATACTCTGCATTTGTTACAATGATCCCATTTATCAGTCTGCTAATCAGCTGATTACATGTTATGATCTGCTTGACGACAGCTTTAATAATTGGGATAACCTGAATGACCGGAACCCAAAATCTGAAAAATTAAGTGGCTTTGTCATCCCTCCCAGGTGCCCATCTTGCCGCTTTGGTAATCGGAATATGCCTGTTGAATTTCTTCCCGGGAATTCATTACAAATGGTCCGTATGCCACAATTGGTTCGTTTAGAGGTTCACCATGACCAAAAATTATTGTGCCGTCAGACTTCGCCTTAATGTTGATCAAATCGTCATCATGCTCAAATACCACCAGATCGTGGGTGACGGCTTCCATTTCGTTCACAGAGAATTTTCCATCCGCGACATACAGCAGGATTTCGTGAGAAGCAGGAATACTTATTTCCCAGGCACCGTCCTTCTGAAAATGAAGAACTCCCATGGTGAGGTTCGTTAGTGATTGGGCCGGTCCCTTTGCGCCGTCAAGTTCGCCGCTGATTACCTGGATGCTTAACTTGTCATGATTAACAACCGGAAGCTGATCTTTTTTAAACCCCTGGTAGGACGGTGGTGTGTTTTTGAGACTCGCCGGAAGATTCATCCATAGCTGAAGTATTTCCACTTCACCACCCTCTTTCATGAATTTTTCAGAGGAAGTTTCAGAATGGATCAGTCCTGATCCTGCTGTCATCCATTGAATGCCGCCAGCTGAAACCACACTTTTTGAACCGCTCGAATCCCAGTGAACCAGGTCTCCGGTAAGAATAAATGTAAGTGTTTCAAAACCACGGTGCGGATGCGGTCCGAATGGTAATCCGCGATTGTTTTCCGGATACCGTTGTGGTCCGTGATGATTAAGGAACAGGAACGGATCCAGGTGATCCATGCGCTGAGTCGGAAACGGCCGGAAGGTCATCAGGTCGTCGATAGGTGCGGAAATCGCTCGTACGGTGTTTTTAATAGTCCTCATTAGCTGTTTAAACGTTTAATTTAAAACAGCCTCTGTACAAATTGGTTCACCGGATCACTCATATTTAAGCGTTTCCGCAGGATTGATCAGGGTGGCCCGAACCGAATGATACGACACCGTCAGCAGAGCAACGACAAGTCCGATCACAATACTCAGTGCAAATACATCCCAGCCAATTTCTATTGAATAGCTGAACGACTCAAGCCATTTCCGCATAAGCCACCAGGAAAGGGGTGCCGCCAAAACGAATGATACCAGGGCAAGTAATATGAATTGCTTGTTCATCATGACAAAAATATTCCATGATTCAGCACCCATGACTTTTCGTATCCCTATCTCTTTGGTTTTATTCACAGCATTGATCCCGGCCAGTCCGAATAAGCCCAGGCATGAAATCAGAATCGCAAAGCCGGTAGCGAGCGTCATGATATTCGTCCAGCGTTTATATTGTTCATACTGACGGGCCACGTCCTCATCCAGGAAACTATAGTCAAATGGCTTGTCAGGTGCAATCTTTTTCCAGTTCTGTTCGACGATATCCATAGCCGCGGGAATATTATCCGAACCGATCCGGATAAGCGCTGTGGTCAGATGCGCATAGGCTTCTGTTTTGTTTTGCAGCAGCATTGGCTCAATCTGCTGTTCCAGCGATAGGAAATGATAATCCTGAACCACCCCGATCACCTTGCTGCCCTGGCTCAGGGAGTCCTCGTGCCAGTTCAGGTATTCATCAAGGGGATTCTCCCAGCCCATATCCCTGACCAGTGCCTCATTTACAATGACCATATTTGAATCAAGAGCGGTAAAATTTCTTCCTTCTTTCAGTTCAATGCCCAGAGTGGGAATGTACTCGTGATCGACTGCGTATACGTATGCCGACTTTTGTTCCCCGTCAATGGTATATCCGTTCCGGCTCCATCCCTGGTTGAAAGAAGTACTCGTGCCACTCACCGCTTCAATCTCAGGGAATTGAGTCAGGGTCTGACGCAGGGTTTCGATGATTCGGCTGGATTGTTCATTGTACCCCATATTGGTGTTCATTACCACTACCTGATCCTGTTTGTAACCAAGGTTTTTTGACGTGAGAAAATTCATCTGGCGCAGCATAATGAGACTGCAGATAATCAGCAGGCCGGACATGGCAAACTGGAGAACAACCAGCGGACGGGTGAATCCGGCTTTTACGCGGCCACTAAGGCGCTTAAGAACACTGATAGGATTGAGGCCGGATAGGTACAGGGAAGGGTAACTTCCGGACAACAAGCCAATAAATCCGGCTACCAGCAGACCGGTTCCTGTCATCACAAGGACTGTTGTCGGATCAAGTTCAATTCCCTTACCCGTAAAGTCATTGAAATTCGGCAAAAACAGGTAGACCAGCACAATGGAAATGATCAGTGAGAGCAATGCAAGCAGAACAGCCTCTACAGAGAACTGAGTGATCAGCTGAGATCTCCTGGCACCGATCGCCTTCCTGATACCCACTTCATTCCTGCGGCCTGCCGAGGAGGTAAGGGCAAGGGATATGTAATTAATGCAGGCTATGACAAGGATAAGCAGGGCAAGTCCGCCCAGCACATAGGTATGCTGCGGATCACTGCTTCGGGTCCAGGATATATCCGTGTCAAGGTGAATGTCCTCGAGGTTGGTCAGATGATAGGTAAGCATTTCCACATCCTCAGCGATATTATATTCCTCTTTGTCGCGGGCAATTGATTCCGCCATATACTTTTCAACTATGCCGTCAAGGCCGGGTGCAAGATCATCCGGATCGGCATTCTCATACAACTCCACAAATGTCGGCGTGTTGAAACTTTGCCAGTTGGAAAGGTTGCGCTCAAAATAGGGCCGGTTTTCCTGGCGGACGATCATTCCATAGTCCAGGCTTGAATTGGCGGGCGCGTCTTCGATAACACCCGTAACAGTGACCTGGAGGTTCTCTCCGTTCAGAGTTATTGTCAATTGCCGGTCCAGCGGGTCATCACTGCCAAAAATCTTTTCAGCGATGGACCTGGTAAGAACAATATCGTGTTTTTCAGATAAATAGGTGTCGCGGTTGCCGCTTAATGACTTAAAATCAAAAATGCTGAAGAAATCAGGATCGGCAAAGGTCAGCGGTTCTGAGAATACCTTGCTTTCGTACTGCACAACCACATTGTTGCTGCCTGAGTATCGCGTGGCATACTTTACCTGGGGGATATCCTCGATGATGGCATCGCGCAACCCGGTTTGAAGCCATGCGGAGTAAAAATAAGGCTGTTCAGCATCACGGTCCCAGGTGTCGTATGACTTTTCCTCCACCCGGTAAATAGAGGCACTTTTTGAATGAAATTTATCAAAACTTCGCTCATCCCGGATAAACAGGAAAATAAGCATGCAAAAGGCAATGCCAATACTGAGACCAACCGCGTTGATCACGGTGTACATCTTGCGCTTCACAAGATTCCGCCCGGCGATTTTCAAATAATTTGACCACATGTTGTTATTGAAAAAAGTTAGTGAGTAATTGTTTCGGAGAATGATGCCCGGCCTGAAAAACCGGATGACGTTCCAGGTAAACCGGCGACGGGCACTTTTGACTCCCATTCGTTCCACATCCTGGTCAAATGCTTCATATAAATCTCCCAGGATTCCTTCGGCCAGTGCCGGCGGACAAAACCATTCGAGAAACCGAATCGCCCGTTTTGGTGGATCTGGCTGGTTCATAAGTTCGAAAACTTAAGATCTGGCAACAGTTTCCATAATTTTATCCGGTTTTCCTGCAGGTCACGAAGCAGGCTTAGTCCTGCATTGGTAATTGCAAAATACCTTTTACGTCGTCCTCCGCGGGTCGACGTGGCACCACCCATTTCCGATTTGACCAGTCCCTTGTCTTCCAACCGGTACAATGTGACGTGCACTGCGCTCAGGTTTACCTCGCGTTCAAGCTGTTTTTCAATCTCCTCAACCACCGCATTTCCGTATGCTTCCTCCCCAAGGATTCCTACCATCGTAAGGACTAGCTCTTCAAATTCGCCCAGGTATGCCTTATTCATTTGTATATAAATTGTAAAACAAATATACTTCTTTTTCCAGAATCTCCAACAGTCAGGTATAAATGCCGGTAGTGAGGCTGCGGGACACTTTTTGTTATTCTCTGTTGTTATAAAGACTTTTGCGCACAACCGCAGTTATCAGCGTTCCGCTTTTTGAATAGCAAGTGATGAGACAAAAGAACGATTTTAACCATGTTGAATCTTTGTACTGGGTATTTACCCAGCTGTGCAATGACCAGTGCGATCATTGTTACAACCTGTCCGGTCCGAAAGGACGCCGGATGGGCGAATCGGATTGCATGGCGGTTATTGAGAATTTGCCGGAGCGCATAGATCGCCTTATCCTGTCCGGTGGCGAACCGCTTGCGGAAAGGCAGCTGTTGTATAAGATAATAGACCGGTTAAAGGAGCGCTACGGCAATTCAACCCAATTCATGCTGCAGACCAACGGAGACCTGCTTACGGGAGAAATACTTGATACGCTGGTGGAAAAGGGATTTACGCGGTTCGATATTGCAAGTATCGACAGATATCATAAAGCGGCTGGAGGCAGGCTGTCGGAACTGGCCGATTTATTTGAATCACGTGGTTTTATTGGTGACCAGGACGACCCGTTGGTCCGGAAGGAACAGTATCTCCACGATTACCCCCTGAGCTGGGGTTACTGGGGATCTACCGATGATATGTGGCTGGGCGGCAACTGGGCCCGCGGGCGTGCACTAAAAAAAGGAATCTGGAAAAAAGATCCGGAGCATAATTTCTGTGCGATTCATTCAGGGGCTATCGGGTTTCTGAATGGAGATGAAGGTATTACCCAGGAAGTATCCATTCAGTTGTGGGATATTAATCCATGCTGCCCGGGAACATTTGAACCTATGGGCGACGCACGTATTGATCGCATCGCAGATATCCTGGAAAAAGTTTCAGGGCATGCTGTTTTCAGCCATCTGGATGATGGCGATCCCTTGGGTATGGGAGAATCACTCGGCGTGACCAGGGAACATGCTGAAAAGCGGTGCGGCGAACTGGGTAATGTTTGTCTTTGGTGTGATGAATTTTTCAGGGACCATTTTGATATTAGACGACTCAAGGAACGTTCCTGAATCAGATATCAAAACTTTCACCGAGTTCCGGAAGGACGACATTTTGGAATCCTTCGTTCTTCAAGGCTTCCATCAAAGGCAACTGACGATCCCGTTCCCCGTGAACCAGCAAAAGTCTGCTGACCGTATTCCGGTTAATATTGTTGAGGAACTCTAGTAATTCCCCCTGGTCGGCGTGGCCGCTGAAGCTGTCCATTATTTCAATTTTGGCACCCACCTTTTTCTCCTGCCCGAATAAATAAATAGTCTCCGGATTAGTACGGATGTAGGCACCCAGTGTACCCGGGGCACAGAAACCAACGATCAGCAGGGTATTGGCTGTGTCACCGATATGATTAAAAATATGATGACGAATTCTCCCGCCGGTCATCATTCCGGAAGCGCTGATAATGATGGCCGGACCCTTCAGATCATTAAGCGCTTTCGAATCCTTCACCGCCCGGATGTACTTAAGGCTGTCAAATCCGAAAGGATTCGGATCCTGTGTCATATATTCCAGCAAGTTTTTGTCATAACATTCCGGGTGCGCCACAAATATTTCTGTGGCATTTACCGCCAGCGGTGAATCAACATACACCGGGACTTTGGGTAATTTACCAGCAGTTTCCAGTTTGTCCAGCATGTAAACGATTTCCTGGGTCCTGCCAACACTGAATGCCGGAATCAGGAGTTTACCCCGGTTTTCCACACAGGTTCTTTTTATTATGGAGAGAAATAACTCCGCATCATCGGGCATGTCATCGTGCTTTTCCCCACCGTAGGTGGATTCGGAAATCAGAAAATCCAGGTTGTCGGGCATGGGCCTTGGATCACGGAGAATCGGGCGGTTCGGACGGCCCACATCGCCGGTAAACCCGATAAGTTTTTCTCCGTCTGCGGTTTTGATTTTGAGGGTCACCGTGGCGCTCCCTAATATATGACCGGCATCCCGGAAAAGCACCTGCACCTGATCATTGACTGCATACCATCGGTTGTACCCGATCCCGACAAATTGCTCAAGTGCCTGCTCGGTATCATCTGCCGTATACAGTGGTTTGGCTTTCTTCTGCGGATCACGCCGGTTTTCGTATTCGGCATCCTGTTCCTGGATGAACGCGCTGTCCATGAGCATGACTGCACACAGGTCCCTTGTGGCAGAGGTACAGATAATATCACCCCGAAAACCGTCTTTTACCAATTTGGGTATACGGCCGGAATGATCGATATGAGCGTGCGACAACACCAGGTAATCAATTTCCCGGGGCTCAAACAGCCAGTTCGTATTGAATTCTTCAAAGTCTTCCTCGCTGCCCTGGTACAAACCGCAGTCAAGAAGAATTTTACAGCCATTATCCAGTTGAAGAAGGTGACAGCTTCCCGTGACAGTGCCTGCGGCACCGCAAATAGTAACTTTCATATACGTTGGTTATTTAATTCGAAGACGGTAATTTAAAGCGTCCAGTACCTTAAATATGTGATAATCATTAGTAAACAAGTAACAAATGGGCAGAATAAAGTTAGCGGATATTGACACAAAACCTCCCGGGGACCTGACGGAAAAAGGAACCGATGACCAATTTGATGAGTGGAAGCAGGAAATTGAAGACAGGCAGGAAATGATGCACGCCCAGGGAAAATACAGCCTGCTGGTTGTGCTGCAGGGTATGGATGCAGCGGGCAAGGACAGTGCTGTCAATAAGGTATTTGCCAAGGTCGGACATGCCGGACTGCGGGTGCAGGCTTTTAAAAAGCCAACAGATCTTGAAATGGGTCATGATTTTTTATGGAGAGTTCATCAGCATGTGCCGGAAAGGGGAATGGTTCAGGTTTTCAACCGGTCCCACTACGAAGATGTTCTGATCCAGCGTGTACATAAATGGATTGACGAGCAGACAGTATTTCGTCGCTTTGAGCATATTAATAATTTTGAAAAGTTGCTCGCAGATAATCATACAGCCGTAGTTAAATTTTATCTGCACATCAGCAAAGACCAGCAACTGAAGGAATTGAATGAACGACTGGAAGATCCTGAGAAATACTACAAACACAATCCGAATGATTTCAGGGAACGTGAACGTTGGGATGAATACATGCAGGCATACGAGGATGTATTTCATTATTGCGGCCCGGATAATCCATGGCACATTATTCCTGCTGATGAAAATTGGTATAAAGAATACCTCATGGCGCAGGTAATTGCAGAAACACTCCGTAAAATGGATCTTGCTTATCCGAAACCGGCAAACGAATAGCCCGAAACTGTAGAAATCACTCCACACGGTTATTTCAGGGAATCCCTTTTTAACCAGCTGCGTGCACTGGTACGCATCTTGGTTATGTAAGTCAAATCCTGAATAATCATGAAAAAACTATATATTTTATCGTTCCTGCTTGCCGCCTGGATGTTCCATGGTTGTGCGACCAATCCGGTTACCGGAAACCGTGACCTGATGCTGCTCTCAAAAGACCAGGAGATCGCCATGGGCAAAGAGGCTGATCCTCAGATCGTGGCATCAATGGGTCTTTACGAAGATGAGGAATTACAGCAATTTATATCCCGCAAGGGGAAGGAAATGGCTGCCATTTCACACCGCCCGGAGCTTCCGTACGAATTCAAGATCGTCGATTCAAAAGTCGTAAATGCATTCGCAGTACCTGGCGGATTTATTTATTTCACAAGGGGTATTATGGCGCATTTCAACAACGAAGCAGAATTTGCCGGAGTTCTTGGCCATGAAATTGGTCATATTACTGCCCGGCATTCTGCCAAGCAATACAGCAAAGCCCAGCTCGCTTCTCTTGGTGTCGGCCTGGGGTCAGTGTTTTCTGAAACTTTTCGGCAATACAGCGATGTTGCAGGTCAGGGCTTGCAGCTTCTTTTCCTGAAATTCGGAAGGGATGCTGAAAGACAATCAGATAAACTAGGGGTGGAATATTCCTCGACCATTGGATATGATTCATACGAGATGGCCGGTTTCTTCGAAACGCTCGACCGCCTGGGCCCGGATGAAGCCGATGCAATTCCCTCTTTCCTGAGTACGCACCCGGATCCGGCTGAACGGACGGTAAGTGTTCGTAAATACACAGATAACTGGCAGAAGAAACTGGACCTTACCGATCCGGACGTAGGCAGAAATTCTTACCTGAGAATGATCGACGGGATGGTTTATGGAGATGATCCAAAGCAGGGTTATGTGGAGAACGGACGCTTTTATCACCCGGAGCTTAAGTTTGTTTACCAGATTCCTGACGGCTGGCAGCTTCAGAATTCTCCACAACAGGTCCTTATGGCTGCTCCCGATGGGAATGCCATGATGGTTCTGACCCTCGCAAGCGGTTCCAGTCCCCGGGATGCCGCCACCCAATTCTTCAGCAATTACCAGCTTGAAGAAGAATCGGCTTCAGAAACCAGCGTGAACGGATTCCCGGCATTCAGGGTCGTTGCCAGCCAGGCTGATCAGCAAGGGAATGTACTGCGGATATTATTTTATTTCATTCAGGACGGGGAAAATGTGTACCTGATGTACGGAGCCGCGCCCGCTGAAAATTTCAGGGCAGCCGAACCGGTATTCTCCCGATCCATGACCAGCTTCAGCAGACTGAGTGATCCGGAGTATCTGAACAGGAAGCCGGATCGGATCAGGATCAGAGAGGTAAATAATTCGGATAATCTTCGCAGCATCTTATTGGAATACGGTATGCCTGATGATCGTCTGGAAGAATTAGCCGTTTTGAATGGCATGAATCTGACAGATCAGGTAGCTGCAGGCACTCTGGTCAAAACCCTTGTTAATGAGTGATTAAGGCATGATGAAGCGTTGTTAATCACAAACATTCCCTGTATATTTGGGATTCGAAAAAATTCAAAGTACAGGAAAATGGTTGAAGAAAAACTGAAATACAAGGTTAAAGATATTAACCTGGCTGACTGGGGCCGAAAAGAAATCGAGCTTGCCGAAGCAGAGATGCCGGGGCTAATGGCCATCCGTGAGGAATATGGTTCGCAACAGCCGCTGAAAGGCGCAAAAATCGCTGGCTGCCTCCATATGACTATCCAGACTGCTGTATTGATTGAAACACTGGTAGAACTGGGTGCGGAAGTTCAGTGGTCCTCTTGTAATATATTCTCAACACAGGATCATGCAGCTGCAGCGATTGCGGCCGCCGGTATTCCTGTGTATGCCTGGAAAGGTATGAGTGACGAAGAATTTGACTGGTGCATTGAACAGACACTGGTATTCCAGGATGGAAAGCCGTTGAATATGATCCTGGATGATGGCGGTGATCTTACCAACATGGTACTTGACCGTTATCCGCAGTATGTTGACGGAATAAAAGGAATTTCAGAAGAAACGACTACAGGTGTGTTGCGCCTGATCGAGCGTGAGCGCAAGGGTACTCTTGCCTTGCCTGCGATCAACATTAATGACTCGGTAACAAAATCCAAATTTGACAACAAATATGGATGTAAAGAGTCTTGTGTGGATGCAATCCGCCGGGCAACCGACGTTATGATGGCTGGAAAAGTGGCAGTCGTGGCCGGATACGGGGACGTTGGAAAAGGGTCTGCGGCTTCGCTTAGGGGAGCAGGCGCCCGTGTTCTTGTAACAGAAATTGATCCGATTTGTGCGCTTCAGGCTGCCATGGATGGGTTTGAAGTAAAACCTATGGACAAGGCTGTTGAAGAGGCAGATATTGTGGTAACTGCTACTGGCAACAAGGATATTGTGGTAGGCAGGCATTTTGAAAAACTGAAGGACAAGGCCATCGTTTGTAACATTGGACACTTTGACAATGAGATTGATGTTTCCTGGCTGAAGAAGAATGCCAAACGGGATGAGATTAAACCACAGGTTGATAAATTTACACTTTCGGATGGCAAGGACGTCATCCTTCTGGCCGAAGGGCGTTTAGTAAACCTGGGCTGTGCAACCGGACATCCTTCGTTCGTAATGTCTAATTCCTTTACCAATCAGACACTTGCTCAGATTGAACTGTGGAAGAATTCCGGTAATTATGAAAATAAGGTTTACACTCTGCCTAAGCACCTGGATGAAAAAGTGGCAGCACTTCATCTTGGTAAAATTGGCGTTGAGCTTGAAACCCTTTCGCAGGAGCAGGCTGAGTATATCGGGGTGGAAGTAAAAGGCCCGTTCAAATCGGATGCCTACAGATATTAATAACGCTGTTAATAGTAAGAAGCCCGGATCATCCTCCGGGCTTTTTTTTTTGACTTTTTCTCAGGCAAGATCCCGTTCATCGTAAGGAACAAATTCTCCAAGTTCCAGGTTGCGTTTCAAAATACGGAGGTACATGGCCCAGCAATAAGATGAAATGCGGTAATGTTCATTCATGTCCTTCCAACCTGTATGGCTGAAATCAAGACGGATGTGGCCATCGTCATTGGTAAGCCGGAATGATACTTGTGTTCCTGTCCAGTCCGCGTCGGCCTCTGTAATTTCATAAGTTACCTCCGCATCAGGGTTGTAAACAAGTACCTTTGCCTTCCATTGATACTCTTCTGTAAAGTTTAATTGGTATGTTTCACCAATAGCCGGGTTTCCGCTGGATTCGTGTGTCCACCAAAGGTCAAGGCCTTCAGGGGTAGCCACCGCGTGAAATACTTCGGCAGGCGGGGCTTTAATGATAAGTGTGTGATTGATGTCTGCCATAACCGGTAAGTTTAGCCATCGATTATTCCCTGTAAAGTTCGAATTCCACCCGCCTGTTCAGGCGTTTGTCTTCTTCTGTTTTTTCTTCCACGATCGGACGTGAACTTCCAAAACCAGTAGCGCTGATGCGCATTTCCTGGACTTTGCCAAAATACACCAGGTATTCCTTAATAACATCCGCACGTTCCTGTGACAGCTCCAGGTTAGCATCTTCTCTTCCGTCAGAATCGGTATGTCCGGAAATTCTCAGGTTAAATTCCGGGTTATCAAGAAGGAAATCTGCCAGCTTGTCAAGGTCGCCGTACATATAAGACGACAACGCGGAACTCCCTTCCTCAAACTCCACACTTTCGAATTTCATCTTACTTGAAATGGGAAGGGTGGTTTTGTGGAATTCAGTGGCGCCATTCAGGTAAAATAACTCTTCGATCCTGAAAAACTCGTCTCCCTGGAGGATCAGCAGATAATTATTATTATTAATCAGGTTAAACTCAAACGAACCGTCCGGTCGCAGGAATTTGGGTGCTACCTCAATTCCATTATCCAGGTCAATGATGGAAACAATTCCCTTAAATGGTTTTCCGTTTTCTTCGTTTAGGAGAGACCCCGATACTTTTGTATTCGCAAGGGGCTGCGCTCCCATGGGGAGCGGGAAAGAATACAGATCAAGATTGGCCATCCTGTCCTCTTCGGAACGTGCGTAAAACAGGTTTTCCGAATCCGCATCAATAGTGAAATAAAATTCACTCCCTATTCCGTTTACCAACGGCCCTATGTTTCGCGGTTCTGCCCAGGAATTATCGTACCGGTACGCCTTGTAAATATCAAATTCTCCGAAATTCAGGTTGTGGCCGTTGGAACTGAAATAAAGCACCTCCTCTGTGGTATGAAAAAACGGACTCACCTCTGATCCCCTTGAATTTATCACCGGGCCCATATTCATTGCCTTGGACCAGCCGGATTCAGTTTTGATGCTGTAATAGATATCTGAAAGCCCAAAGCCACCGATCCGGTCAGAGGCAAAATACAAGGTATCCTCATTATGACTTAAAGATGGATGGGAATCCCATGCCACGCTGTTAATATTCTCCCCCAGATTGACCGGCCGTGCCCAGGTGCTGTCTTCCTGCATTTTGCTAACAAAAAGGTCACAGTCACCGTAGGAGTCTGGAGAATTGCACCGGGCAAAGAAGAGCGTTTTTCCATCTCTGGAGAGACAGGCAGAGCCTTCATTATAATTACTGTTAATGCCTTTCAATCCAACGGCAGGTGTCCAGTAGCCACCATCATCCCGGCTGACATAGAGATCTTCGTTTCTTACCGGGTCCACACCAAGGAAATCCGCGTCCCGTTTGGAAGTGAAAATGAGAAGTCCCCTGGTAGACGACAGGGCAGGTCCGTAATCAGATTCTTCCGAGTTGACATCCGGCCCCATATTGAGCAAAACACTCCTGGGCGGTTGCAGGGTGTCCACTTCACGACGGTAATCAACCAACTCATAATAATATTCCAGCGGGACGTAGTAGTCTTTCCGATTGACCGTTATTGAATCATAGTGAATGCGGATTCGGGCAATGTCAATATCCTCCCGGTGGTGCCGGAGGACCAGTTTATACAGGAGAATGGCTTCTGACATATTGCCATATTGTTCAGTGAGCATAGCCAGGCGCCAGAGGAGGTAGGTGTCACGGTAAAAATTCATGATTCCGAAATTGCCGACGTATTCCCTGAGCAGAGGATACAGCTCTTCCCATTCCTCACTACTGTCCAGCTGCCGGATCGTTCTCATTTCCCGGGTGTTCTCGTAGTAGCCGACCCGGTTCACATTCGGAAAGCGGAATAATTCGGATCCCGCATAGGTAGTTATTGTATCATTGAGCGATAGCGTTCCCGCAGACCGTGTTTTGGTCTTCTTCTTTTGGCAAAGCACAATGCCCGGTGATAATAGCATAATCAGGCATAGGATTACCGGAATACGAGGGATGGCTACTTTCAAATAACAGTTTCCATGATTAACCAAGAATAAAGATGTTATAAAAAACCTTTTTTATCAAGGATACCCCGATAACCTTTTTTTGGCACATGTATTGACCAGTATAGCGTATTACATAAATAGGCCAGTGTTTGGCCTGCTTATGCCATTATGGCATAGTTATAAGGATAAATTGACATCATATATGTTCAACTCGATACTTTTGTCTGATTTAGTAGAGGAACAAACGGATGATCTCATTCAGCTGATCAATCCGGAAGAGGAGCTTGAAAATCAGAAAGATGATTTACCTACTGAACTTGGCATTCTGCCCATTCGCAACACGGTGCTGTTTCCCGGGGTGGTTATTCCGATTACGGTAGGTCGTCAGAAATCTATAAAGCTGGTAAAAAAGGCGTATAAGGGAGACCGCATCATAGGTGTTATTGCCCAGAAGAACGGAAACATAGATGATCCCGGTGTGGATGACCTGTACACCTGCGGAACGGTAGCCAAAATTATAAAAATGCTGGTGTTGCCTGATGGCAATACGACCATTATTATTCAGGGTAAGAGTCGATTCAACATCGATGAGATCCTGGCGGATGAGCCGTACATCATGGCGAAAATAAATTTGTTATCCAGCGAGTTTCCAACTATTTCCAAAAAGGAAACCAAGGCCATCGTGCAGTCGCTGAAGGATGCCGCCAGTAAAATTCTCAAGCTAAATCCGGAAATTCCGCAGGAAGCGCAGATGGCACTGGATAATATTCACAATCCTACTTTCCTGACCCATTTTCTTTCGTCTAACCTGAATGTGGATGTCTCCGACAAACAACGGCTGCTGGAAATTGAAGACGGACGCGAACGGGCTACGGTTTTGCTGGAGTACATGCATAAGGATATTCAGCTCCTGGAGTTGAAAAATGATATTCAACAGAAAGTACATACGGATATTGATCAGCAGCAAAGGGACTATTACCTCCGTCAGCAGATCAAGGTACTTCAGGATGAGCTGGGATATGACGGTCCGGATAAGGAAATTGAAATCCTCAGGAAACGCGGGGATGATAAAGGTTGGCCGGATGATGTTCATGATCACTTCAACAAGGAGCTGGAGAAAATCTCAAGGATCAATCCTGCTGCTGCGGAATATCCTGTAGCCATGAATTACGTGGAATTCATGCTTGATCTTCCCTGGAATGAATTTACAGAGGATAATTATGACCTGAAACGTGCCCGCCGCATTCTTGACAAGGACCATTTCGGAATGACAAAGGTGAAGGACCGGATCATTGAGTTTTTGGCGGTACTGAAATTGAAAAAGGAATTAAAAGGTCCGATATTATGCCTTTACGGCCCTCCGGGCGTGGGTAAAACCTCGTTAGGGAAGTCGATTGCGCGTGCGTTGAAAAGAAAATATATCAGGATGTCGCTTGGTGGTGTACATGACGAGGCCGAGATACGCGGGCATCGTAAAACCTACGTGGGAGCATTGCCGGGTAAAATTATTCAGAATCTCAAAAAGGCAGGTTCCTCCAATCCCGTTTTCATATTTGATGAAATTGACAAGGTAAGTTCCGATTTTCGCGGGGATCCCGCATCGGCCCTGCTGGAGGTGCTGGACCCGGAACAAAACAGTGGATTTGTTGATAATTACCTGGAGCTGGAATACGACCTGTCGAAGGTGCTTTTTATCGCAACAGCCAACTCGCTGGATACTATTCACCCGGCACTTAGGGACCGCATGGAAATCATTGAGATCAATGGGTACACCACCGACGAAAAAACGGAAATAGCCAAGAAGCATCTCATCCCAAGGCAGATAAAAGATCACGGACTGAAAAGGACGGACGTTAAATTTAATAAGAAAACCCTGGTAAAACTGATTGAAGGGTATACCCGGGAATCCGGAGTCCGGAATCTGGAACGTGAGATCGGGTCGATAATCCGAAATACCGCCAAATCGGTTGCGATGGAAGAGGAAGTGGATCCTCAGGTTACTTTGGCAGATATTGAGAAAATCCTTGGGCCGGTCAAATTTGACAAGGAAATGTACCAGGGTAATGAAATCGCCGGGGTAGTGACGGGGCTTGCCTGGACGCAGTCCGGTGGCGAAATCCTGTTTATTGAATCCAGCCTGAGTAAGGGGAAAGGCAAGCTGACTCTTTCAGGTCAGCTGGGGGATGTAATGAAGGAATCGGCCATGGCGGCCATTTCTTACCTTCGTGCCAATGCGGACAAGCTGGATATCGATCACCGCGCTTTTGATCAATATGATCTTCACGTACATATCCCGGCGGGTGCGGTGCCGAAAGACGGACCCTCTGCAGGGATTACCATGCTCACGTCACTGGCATCAATCTATACCCAGCGAAAGATTCGGTCAAAAATTGCCATGACAGGTGAGATAACCCTGAGGGGAAAGGTATTGCCCGTTGGCGGAATCAAGGAGAAAATTCTTGCCGCAAGAAGAGCCGGAATAAAAGATATTATTCTGTCGGCAAGAAATGAACGAGACATAAAAGAGATTGATGAAAGGTACATCAAGGGCCTGAATATGCATTACGTGGAAGATGTGGAGCAGGTCCTGGACCTGGCCCTGCTCTCACAAAAGGTGAAGAATCCTTTGCATTTTTCTTTTGATGAGACCGTGCAGAAGCAGTAGATTGCCGGAATGAGATATCTTTTCCTGGCATCTTTGTTCTTTCTGGGTCTGAGTGTTCAGTCTCAGGACCGCGGGATTTTCCGGTTTATGGACATTCCGGGGCATGCCAGGCTCACAGGCACGGGTGGCTACATGGTTTCCCTACCTGGACAGGATGTGAACCTGATGACATCCAATCCGGCGCTGGCGACAGACACCCTGAATGGCAATGCATCGTTCAGTTATCTGTCCTACTTCGCCAGAAGTAACAAACTGATGATGGCCTATCAGGATGAACTGGGTGGCTCCGGCCCCTGGATGATTGCGGCCGAGCGCATGGGATACGGTGATTTTGACGGTTATGATCCGACCGGCCAATTTACAGGTCGGGAGAATGCGTCGGAATCGATGATTATGATCGGTCGTTCGCATCGTTCGGGTAATTTCTCCATGGGAGCGTCCCTGAAGTTCGTTTCCTCATCAATAGCAGGCTATACTGCGAACGGACTGATGATGGATATTGGCGGGGTTTTTATACATCCCGAAAAGGATTTTAATGCGGGGCTGGTGATCCGGAATGTTGGGTTCCTGATTGATGATTATGAAGATGGATCTGATAATCAGGTTCCTTTTGATGTTCGCGCAGGGCTGACATTTAAACCGGAGTTCATGCCGGTAAGGTTTTCATTCACAGCCTACAGGCTTAGTTCGTGGAATGAAACCCCTGAAGGAGAGGAGAAGGCAGGGACCGCAGATGAAATTTTCAGGCACCTGAATATAGGTGCAGAGGTCCTGATCAGCCGGAATGTAAATTTCAGGCTTGGTTATAACCATTTGATCAGGCAACAGTTAAAATTAGAAGAAGCTTCCGGAATGGCCGGATTTTCATTCGGTGTCATGTTTCGGGTCAAGGCTTTTGAGTTAGCATACAGTCGTGGCGGGTACCACGCCGCTGGTGGAGCTCATAACTTCACCATTGTGGTAAACACCGTCCGGCTATTTGGGAAGAATAGATATTAAAAATATGAATAATCCAGAAATTCAATTTACACCACGGGAAATTGTGGTTGAACTTGATAAATATATTATCGGACAAAAGGACGCGAAGCGAAATGTTGCTATCGCTCTTCGAAACCGTTGGAGAAGGATGAAGGTGAAAGAGGATATCAAGGGTGATATCGTTCCTAATAACATCCTGATGATAGGTGCGACCGGCGTGGGTAAAACAGAAATCGCGCGCCGGCTTGCCCGGATTGCCAATGCCCCGTTTACCAAAGTGGAGGCATCCAAATTTACCGAAGTCGGTTATGTAGGACGCGACGTGGAAAGCATGGTGCGTGATCTGGTCGAACATTCTGTCAACCTGGTGAAATCCGAAAAAAAGAAGGAGGTTCAGGAAAAAGCCGAGCAGATTGTTGAGGATATCATACTCGATGCGCTGATTCCGCCAATCCGCAATACAAGGGCAGTGACCCGCGACGCGGGTACGGATAATAACGATTCCACCCCGCAGAGCGATGCCGAACTGAATGAGCGTACACGGGAGCGCTTCCGGGAGAAGATCCGGAATGGAGAGCTGGAAGACCGTAAAATAGAAATTAATGTAATGAAGCCGGCCAATTCAGGAATTGGTATGATCGGTGGCGGTATGATGGACGAGTCTTCCATGATCAACCTGCAGGAAATGGTCTCCGGCATGATGCCCAAAAAGGACAAAAAACGAAAGGTAACGATATCAGAGGCACGTAAAATCCTGATTGAGGATGAATCCTCCAAGTTGATTGATATGGATGAGGTAAAGGAACTCGCTATTCTCAAGGCGCAAAATACCGGTATCATCTTTATTGATGAGATTGACAAAGTGGCCGGAGGATCCTCGAAAAAGGGCGGGGGAGGCCCGGACGTAAGCCGGGAAGGTGTTCAGCGTGACTTGCTTCCGATCGTGGAGGGAAGTACGGTAAATACGAAATACGGATTGATCAATACGGATCATATCCTATTCATTGCGGCCGGGGCATTCCATGTGGCAAAACCTTCTGATCTGATTCCAGAATTGCAGGGACGTTTCCCCATTCGTGTAGAATTGGAAAACCTGACAGTCGACGACTTTTATCATATTCTCAAGGAGCCGAAAAATGCGCTAACCAAGCAGTATGAGGCATTATTGAGTTCGGAAGAAGTGACCTTGTCCTTTCAGGATGATGCGCTTAAGGAACTTGCGGAAACTGCTTTCAAGATCAATACGGAAGTGGAGAATATAGGAGCGCGCCGGCTTCATACCGTGATGAGTCAGTTGCTGAATGAAATATTGTTTGATGTTCCTGATAAGATCGGTCCGAATGCGCAGATTGTAATTACCAGGGAAATGGTCAAGGATAAGCTGGACGGCCTGGTGAAAGACAAGGATCTGAGCGAATTCATACTGTAATTTTGAAACAAAAAAAGGCCCTGACAGGGCCTTTTTTATTTCTTCTTCGGGTAATCAAAGTAAATCTGTTTGCCTTTGCTGTACCTGACCTCTTTCCATGAATTAACATCGAATTCACAGCGTACTATTCCGCAAGTAGGTATGTTATCAATATCTGTATCATTAAGTGCATTGGCAAAGTCGGTAAATCCCGGGTTATGCCCGAATAGAAGGACCGTCCGCCAGGTATCGTCAATACTTTGCACTACCTCCAGCAACGTACCGGAACCTGCATGATATATATTGTCATCAGTTTCAATGGCCGCTCTGGGGTATTCGAGCTTTTCTGCAATGTGACGACAGGTGGTAAGCGCACGGTTGGCCGGACTTGACAGCATCAGGTCAGGAATCACCCCTCGTTCGGACAGCCTTCGCCCCATTTCAGGAGCATCTCTTTTCCCCCGGCTGTTCAGCGGCCGGTCAAAATCCCTCAGAGAGGGATCAGACCAGCTTGATTTTGCATGACGGACCAAATAAAGGATTTTAGTCATTAAGCAGTAAGCTTTTTGTATTTAATACGCTTGGGAATTATATCTCCCATACGCTCCTTGCGGTTTTCTTCATACTCAGTGAAATTACCATCAAACCAGGTAACCTGGGAATCGCCTTCAAAAGCAAGAATGTGCGTGCATATCCTGTCCAGGAACCACCGGTCGTGAGAGATTACTACAGCACATCCGGCAAAATTCTCCAGACCTTCTTCCAGGGCCCGCAGGGTATTCACATCCAGGTCGTTGGTGGGCTCATCCAGCAGCAACAGGTTGGCGCCCTGGCGCAGTGCGATGGCCAGATGTACCCTGTTTCGCATACCGCCGGATAATTCCTTAACCTTTTTCTGCTGATCAGTCCCGTTGAAGTTGAACTTGCTTACATAAGCGCGACTGTTCATTTGCTTTTCCCCGAGGTTGATCAGTTCATTGCCGCCGGTAATAGCTTCCCAAACGGTATCTTCCGGCTTGAGATCATCGTGTTCCTGGTCAACATAGGCAATGTCTACTGTAGGACCGACCTCAAATGTTCCCTGATCCGGCGACAGCTGGCCGGTGATCATTTTGAATAAAGTGGTTTTACCGGAACCGTTAGGGCCGATGACCCCGACAATTCCTGCTTTCGGGAGAATAAAATCAAGGTTTTCATACAGGAGTTTATCACCAAATGCTTTGGAAACCCCGTGTGCTTCGATAACCTTATCTCCCAGACGCGGACCGGGAGGTATGAATAATTCAAGTTTCGCTTCCCGCTCGCCGATTTCCTGATTCAGGAGTTTATCATAATTGTTTAATCGGGCTTTGGATTTGGCATGGCGTCCCTTTGGTGTCATCCGCGCCCATTCCAGCTCACGAGCCAGTGTTTTTTGCCTCTTGGATTCGGTTTTCTCTTCCTGGGCAAGACGGCTCTGTTTCTGCTCCAGCCAGCTGCTGTAATTGCCTTTCCAGGGGATTCCTTCCCCACGGTCAAGCTCCAGTATCCATCCGGCAACATTATCCAGGAAATAACGATCGTGGGTAACGGCTATCACCGTGCCTTTATATTGCTGCAGGTGATGCTCCAGCCAGTGCACCGATTCGGCATCGAGGTGGTTGGTAGGCTCATCCAGCAAAAGGATATCGGGCTCCTGCAGAAGGAGACGACACATTGCCACACGGCGTTTCTCTCCCCCGGAAAGAACCTCGATCCGGGCGTCCGCCGGAGGGGTACGAAGTGCATCCATGGCGCGTTCAAGTTTCGAATCAAGTTCCCAGGCGTTGAGCCGATCAAGTTTTTCCTGAACTTTTGCCTGTTTTTCAATCAGGTCATTCATCTTATCCGGATCTTCCATTATTTCCGGTTCAGAGAATTTCAGGTTAATATTCTCAAATTCGTTCAGGAGGTCTACTGTTTCCTGAACTCCTTCTTCCACCACCTGGCGGACGGTCTTGCTTTTATCCAGCTCAGGTTCCTGCTCAAGGAGTCCGACTGAATAACTTCCGTCGAAAACGACCTCTCCCCGGTAGTCTTTGTCCACCCCGGCAATTATGCGAAGCAGTGATGATTTACCGGAACCGTTAAGGCCAAGCACGCCTATTTTGGCGCCATAAAAGAAGGAGAGGTAAATATTCTTAAGTACAGTTTTCTGAGGAGGGTAGGTTTTAGTAACCCCCGCCATAGAAAAAATTATTTTTTTGTCGTTGCTCATGTTTGCAAAGCTATTGCTTGAGAATGAATTCTTTAGGGCGAACTCAAACTTTTACGCATAAAAAGGTTACATATTTTAAACTTTTCACAACTAACAGGTGTTGCGACCATAAATATTGGTTTCTGTCAACGATTTCTTGCGATAGGTAAAATAATTGATATATTATTTGAATTGAAGACAGAAATTATATTTTTGCAGCAAAATTTTAAAAGGTAATATCATAGAGGAATTACTATGTACTGGACACTAGAACTAGCATCCTATTTGGAAGACGCGCCATGGCCTGCTACCAAGGACGAATTGATTGATTACTCGATCAGAACAGGCGCACCGCTGGAGGTTGTGGAAAACCTTCAGGAACTTGAAGATGATGGCCAACCTTATGAAAACATTGAGGAGATCTGGCCTGATTATCCCACCAAAGAAGACTTCTTTTTCAACGAGGACGAATACTGACGTCCGTGATGTGAGGGCTGGCACCCAAATCCGTGTCAGCCTTGCTTATTTCTCTCCTGCAATAATGCCCGGGCGACCACCAGGTCTTCGGGTGTTGTAATCTTAATATTTTCATAACTCCCTTCAAAAAGGGATATTTTATGGCCGGCCTGTTCGGCGACACTGGCATCATCAGTCAGGTTCGGTGTTTCACGAATTTTATAAGCATTTCTGATCATTTCCAGATCAAATGTTTGAGGTGTCTGGATCATACGGTACTGTGACCGGTCTACGGCACGTGTAGTATCCTGATCGGTGATCCGGAGCGATTCCTTCAGCCTTACAGCTGCTACCGCACTTTTATGTACGGCCGCAAGCCGGAACGAAGCCCCGATAATATCGGAATCAACCAAAGGTCTTACCCCGTCATGAATGGCCACGAGGCCTTTTTCAGCGGTTATTGCATTAAGTCCGTTCCTTACTGATTGAAAACGTGAATCCCCACCACTGGTAAGAAGGACATCCGGATGGTAATTAAATTGGGTACAGAGATTTTTCCAGGATTCAATTTCATCAGCTGGCAAAACCAGGATAATGGTCATGTCAGCATTGTATGAAAGGAATGCGTCAATGGTATGGGCTAATACAGGTTTGCCCTCAAGTAACATAAATTGCTTGGGAGTATCCGAATGCATGCGGGTTCCCTTGCCTCCGGCTACTATTATGGCATATTCCTGGACTGGCATAGCCGCCTGTCAGAGAATGAGCATCGCATCGCCATAAGTAAGGAAACGGTATTTTTCCTTTTTGGCAATTTCATATGCATTCATAATAAGGTCATAGCCTCCAAATGCACAAGCCATCATCAACAGGGTGGACTCCGGCATATGAAAGTTGGTGATCATGGCATTGCAGATCTTGAATTCATAGGGAGGGAAAATGAATTTGTCCGTCCATCCTTCTTTTGCTTTAAGCCTGCCACTGGCAGATACTGCCGATTCCAGTGCCCGCATAGAGGTAGTTCCCACAGCACATACGCGCTGTTTGTTATCCAGGACGTTATTCACCATGTCCGCGGTTTCTGCAGTTACCCTGAAATTCTCAGAATCCATCTTATGCTTAGTGAGATCCTCCACATCTACCGGACGAAATGTGCCCAGGCCAATGTGAAGGGTAATATTTGTCCGGTCAATACCCTTAATGACCAATCGTTTCAGTAACTGCTCGGTAAAATGCATGCCGGCTGTCGGTGCCGCTACAGCTCCCTTGTGCTTGGCGTAAATCGTTTGAAAACGTTCACGATCTTCAGGCTCTGCCGAACGCTTGATGTATTTAGGAAGAGGGGTCTCCCCAAGTGTGTCAATGGTCTTGTAAAATTCTTCATCGGTTCCGTCAAACAGGAAGCGAATGGTTCGACCGCGGGAAGTTGTATTATCAATAACCTCAGCTACTAGGTCACCTTCCCCGAAATATAATTTGTTGCCAACCCGGATCTTCCTGGCAGGATCTACTAGTACATCCCAGAGGTGAAGCTCTTCGTTCAGTTCGCGAAGCAAAAAGACCTCGATCTTTGCGCCGGTTTTTTCTTTATTGCCGTATAAACGAGCCGGGAAAACCTGCGTGTCGTTGCCGACCAACACGTCTCCTTCTTCGAAATATTCAACAACATCTTTGAAAATTTTATGTTCAATTTCACCAGTGTCACGGTGAATGACCATTAGGCGAGATTCATCCCGATTTTCAACCGGATACAATGGAATTAACCCACTAGGGAGTTCGAACTTGAATTCTGAGAGTTTCATATTTAATATTACGGTATTAAATAACCAGTTTTGCTGAAATTACAGCTTGCAAAAATATGGATTCCTTTGAATTATTTAGGTGTAATTGAGGAATACTTTTAGGATTGGTGTAATTGCCTGATATGGAAGTTTTAAAATTAATAATGGAAAGTTTTCTCTTTGCCTGGACGGCATTGAAAACCAATCTGTTACGTACAATCCTTTCCTTGCTGGGTGTGACCGTTGGGATATTTTCCATAATCACGGTATTCACGCTGATCGATTCCCTGGAAGATAATATTAAGGATAGCCTGAGCTTTCTTGGCAGCGATATCCTGTATGTGACCCGTCAGCCATTTACCCCTGAAGCCGACGGAGTTTACAGGTGGTGGGAATATATCAACAGGCCAACCATGAGTTATTTTGAATACCGCGTGCTGGAAGATAACCTGCAGAATGCCACGGCCATAAGCATAGGTGCCAACCGGGGAGGTATTGTGGTTAAAAGCGGAAACAGCAGCGTTTCAGATATTAACCTGGGCGGTGTCAGCTATGGTTATTCCAACACTTCCGAGGTCAAGATAGAGGAAGGTCGTTATTTTACCCCTACAGAATCTGAAGCCGGCCGCAATGTGGCAATAATTGGTAACCGCATTGCTACGGACCTTTTCGGCTCCCCATCCCTGGCCGTGGGTAAGGATGTAAAAATACGTAACCTGAAATTTGTGGTAATCGGTGTACTAGAATTTGAAGGGGAGGGGTTGTTCGGGCCCACCAATGATAATGCGGCTGTTATACCCTACAATTCATTCCGAAAGCTCTACCAGACAGGTACAGGCAGTAACCGGGAGATCGAATCATATGTTGCCCTGAAAGGGATTGAAGGCGATGAGGGGTTCATTGAACTGGAAAATGAAGTTACCGGGATCATGAGAAACCTTCGCACACTAAGACCGGCAGAGAAGGATAATTTTGCTATAAACCGGCCCGAAGCCGTGGGTGCGATTATTGACAGTATTTTCAACGTACTTGGATTTGCCGGGGCTATTATTGGAGGATTTGCGATACTCATCGGCGGTTTTGGCATTGCGAATATCATGTTCGTTTCGGTAAAAGAACGTACCCCAATCATCGGTCTGCAGAAAAGCCTCGGGGCGAAAAACTACTTTATTCTCTTTCAGTTTCTGTTTGAATCCATATTCCTGAGTATTATCGGCGGACTTGCCGGATTGTTCCTGGTTTACCTGATCACCTTTATCCCTGTGGGCAACCTGGAAATCACTCTTTCCTTCCGGAATATACTTATCGGCCTGGGTGTTTCTACCGTTATCGGAATGATCTCCGGGATCGTGCCGGCGGCCAATGCGTCGCGTCTTGATCCCGTTATTGCTATCCGCGCGAAGTAATCGTCAGAAAACACGATACCGCATACATCAACTTGTAGTTCTGATACAGTCCGGATGTAATCAGATTCATGCTATATGAACGCACAAAAAATGCACATACATGTAACCAAGTATGTGCATCTTACTAGTTTGAAGCGTATGTATTGAGCCTCATGACATCTTATATCATTCCTGAGCTGGAATAGGCTCCTCAAGATCTTCTCCCTTAATTTTTGCCTTGATCTTTCCTTCGATCTCTTCCATCAATTCAGGGTTATCTTCGAGCAGGGTCTTAACCGCATCCCGTCCCTGACCTAATTTATTTTCTCCATAGCTGAACCACGAACCGGCCTTTTTGATTATGTCCAGTTCGACCCCGATATCAATGATCTCTCCGACTTTTGAAATACCCTTGCCGTACATGATATCAAATTCAACCACTTTGAATGGCGGGGCAACTTTGTTTTTCACCACTTTCACGCGGGTACGGTTTCCTGTCACATCGTTGGCGCCTTCCTTAATCTGACCGATCCTTCTGATATCAAGCCGGACAGAGGAATAAAATTTCAGGGCGTTACCACCTGTGGTGGTTTCCGGGTTTCCGAACATCACACCAATTTTTTCGCGCAGCTGGTTGATGAATATACAGGAACAACCGGTTTTGTTAATAGTACCGGTAAGTTTCCGGAGTGCCTGTGACATGAGCCTTGCCTGGAGTCCCATCTTGCTTTCTCCCATTTCACCTTCCAGCTCTCCTTTTGGAACAAGGGCCGCAACCGAATCAATAACAATGATATCAATGGCGCCTGAACGGATCAGGTGTTCGGCAATCTCCAGCGCCTGCTCTCCGTTATCCGGCTGGGATATAAGCAGATTCTCCGTGTCAATGCCCAGTTTTTCCGCATAAATTTTATCAAAGGCATGCTCCGCATCGATAAATGCTGCCAGTCCACCGTTTCGCTGGGCTTCCGCAATACAGTGCATTGAAAGCGTGGTTTTACCGGAGGATTCAGGCCCGTAAATCTCGATCACCCTTCCACGGGGTATGCCACCCACGCCCAGGGCGATATCCAGACCGAGCGATCCCGTTGAAATGGCAGGTACATCAATCACCCGCTCGTCACTTAATTTCATTACCGTACCCTTTCCGTAGGTCTTTTCCAGTTTATCAATGGTCAGCTGTAGTGCCTTTAACTTTTCGTCCTTTTCAGCCATGTGCGTCAGATTAGATTGCTAAGATAATTTCGTGGTGAAGTTACTAATTAGTCAGAATATTCTGCCTAAAATTTTGCTAAAAATTTTAGGAATTTGTCTGTCTTCGACCTTAGTTCCTATATTGCATCCCGTATGAGGCGATATGCAATAGTATTAGTTCTTACGGTCATTGCGTTACCGGCAATGGGACAGTTGAATAATTCCTTTCTGGAATGGCCGCGCGTATATGATGAAGCTGATTCCGGAAGATTTTACGCCGGTTTCAGGACCCTGGGCTTCATGCGTAATAATGAATACTTCAATTATATTGACGGGTACACCCTCTTCGGATACCAGTTCAACCCGTTCGTGGCCTGGCAGGCCGGCCGCCATGTGCGTATTGAGGCAGGGGCCTATCTTGCCCAGTCATTCGGCGAGGATGATTTTGACCAGATTCTCCCGACGTTTACCATATCCTATCAAAAGCGCAACCATAGAATTTTATTCGGAACCTTGCGGGGCACGTTGTCACACCGTCTGATCGAACCGCTTTTTGATTTTGAGAATGTATTAAACCAAAACCGGCCGGAATATGGATTTCAGTACCGGCTGGAAAGTGACCAATTATTTATAGATGCCTGGATTGACTGGAGAAATGCGATCAGTGCCGGGGATGAGGAGCAGGAAGAATTACTGGCCGGATTTTCCGGTGAATATAAATTTATACAACAAAATGCCGGCGGATTTTCCTTGCTGCTTCAGTCTTCGGCCTTTCATCAGGGCGGTCAGATTGACGCCACTGACCTGCCCGTTGCTACCTATTATAACATGGCAGCCGGTCTTAAATGGTGGTTCTCACCGGCAGGTAAAATCCGGTTAATTTCCACCGATGCCTATTTCGTTGCATCGGCCGCCGATGGTGGTGACCTGCCTGAGTCTTTTAACAGCGGAGATGGATTTTACGCCAACCTGCTCGTGGAATCCGCCATGAACCTGGGCCTCATGATCAGTTACTGGAAGTCAGAAGATTATTATTCTCCCGCTGGCGGGCAACTGTACCAGAATATTTCCTATACAGATGAAACTTTTGGAACAGATCGTCAACTGCTGTTTTTTCGTTTATTATATGACCGCGAACTTTCAGACGGCCTGCATCTGGGTATCCGGGGCGAACCATTCCTTGATTTATCGGACAACGAGTTTGAATGGTCGGCGGGATTTTACCTGGTCTATGACATCCAGTTTAAACTGGGAAATAAGAATAAGAAATGATCAAACGGATATTCCTGGTCCTGGGAGGTATAGTGCTTGTAGTGCTGATCTGGTACCGTGACCTCGTCCTGTACGGAATCCGGCAGGGCAAAGGACAGTTAAATATTGTCTGGAATGCACGCCCTGTGGCGGATTATCTGGAAGATCCGCTTACACCAGACAGCGTTAAGAATAAACTAATATTTATTCAGGAGGTAAGACAGTATGCCATTGATTCCCTGGGGCTGAATGATACGGAGAATTATACATCAATGTACGATCAGCAGGGAAAACCTGTTCTCTGGGTGGTGACCGGAAGCCGTCCGTTTGGGTTTATCCAGAAGGAATGGGATTTTCCGGTGGTAGGAAAAGTGCCTTACAAGGGATTCTTCAGGGAGGAACTGGCGCTTAAGGAGGCGGAGAAAGTAGAGGCAGAAGGGTTTGAGTATGGCATACGTACAGTGGGAGGATGGTCGACGCTGGGCTGGTTCCGTGACCCCATCCTCAGCAATATGCTCAACAGATCCACCGGCGACCTCGCCAACCTGATCATTCATGAACTGTCGCATGCAACCATATTTATTAAAGACAGTGTAACCTTCAATGAAAACCTGGCTTCTTTCATTGGAGACCGGGGTGCGAGAAAGTTCCTGACCGATACATACGGGGAACATTCGCAGGAGCTGTCCGCATACATCCGGGAACTTAAGGACGAAGAAATTTATTATCAGCACGTATTACGGGGAGCGGATTCCTTGTCAGCCTTCTACGGACGTCTGCGGGCAGGTGGTGATACGGCGCAATGGAAAGTTGAAAAAAACCGTATAATAAGAAAGGTTGTTGACAGCCTGGACACCTTATCATTCTCCTTTCCTTACCAGATCAGGGAACGATTGGGAGAAAAATTGCCGAATAATACATTTTTCATGAGCTTTATGAGATACCGGGAAAAGCAACGTAATCTCGATTCTTTATATGAGAGAAAATACAATGGAAATATTAAGGCCATGATCCGTGACTTAAAGCAAAAACATCCGTTTCTTTAATTTGTGATACCTGTATATATATATGTATGGCTGCAGGCCCTTTTGATTTCTGTGCAGGCTGAAGAACCGGCGCAGAGCGACCGGATTGTTTTCGGGCTCGGGGAGGAACTAACCTATAAGGTTCACTACGGATTTGTGAACGCGGCAAATGCGCGCATGGTTATCTCTGATCAGGTTCATGTCATTAACGGGAAAAAATGTTATAAGATCGACGTTTACGGAGAATCCATCGGCATGTTTGACCTGTTTCTGCGGATAAGGGACAACTGGGGTACCTACCTGGATACGGGCAATGTGGTTCCACAGCGATTTTACAGGCATATCGAGGAAGGGAAATACCGTAAAAACGAGATCGTTGATTTTAATTACAATCGCCGGGAAGCTAGTGTACGAACCTTTGACAAAAAGAAAAAAGTCTGGAAGCCGGCCGAAAAGTTTCCGATTCCAGGAAACGTGCAGGATCTGGTGAGCGGATATTATTATCTGCGGACACTGGACTTCAATAACCTGGACGATGGAGATGTGATCCGTGTCAATGCCTTCTTTGATAAGGAACTTTACGATTTTAAAATCCGGATTGTTGGCCGCGAGCTGGTAAAGACCAAACTCGGGGAGATCCGGTCGATTGTGATCTCGCCCATTATGCCGGAGAATGGGTTGTTTGACGGGGAAAATTCCATACGGGTCTGGATATCAGACGATATCAACAAGGTGCCACTAAAAATTAAAGCCCAGATGTTTGTCGGCGCGGTGGAGGTGGATATCGAGACCTTTGTTAAAGGCAACGTTAATTAATTGTTAAATGTGCCGAATCCTTTTTTAAAAGGCTTTATTTATAAATACTTTTAAATTTTGTTAAATTCATCCGAGCACGGAGTAATCAAAAATCTATAACCTATGGGAAGCAAGCCGAGCCAACGGGTGCTTGTTGTTGATGACGAAGAATCCATTCTTGAACTTCTCAAATACAATCTTGAAAAGCAGGGATATGAGGTAAAGACCGCACTGGACGGGGAAAAAGCAATTGGTATTGCCAGGAAATTCCAGCCTGACCTCATTCTCCTGGATATAATGATGCCAAAGCAGGATGGCGTGGAAACCTGCCGTCAGATCCGCGAGATTCCTGAACTGGCACAAACCTTTATCATTTTTCTGACCGCCCGGTCTGAAGAGTATTCTGAAGTGGCTGCCTTTGACGTCGGTGCCGATGACTACATTACCAAACCGATTAAGCCGCGTGCGCTGATGAGCAGGATCAATGCCTTGTTCCGCCGGGACAAAAAGAAGAAGTCTGTAAGCAACCAGATCAGTTTTGGTGACATGGTCATTGATCGTTCCAGCTACACCATCCGTATGAAAGATGAGGAGATCACCCTTCCGAAAAAAGAATTTGAATTGCTTTATTTCCTTGCCCAAAATCCAAATAAGGTATTCGGCCGTGATGAATTGCTTCAGAATATCTGGGGGTCGGATGTATATGTCCTGGCACGAACCGTGGACGTTCACGTTAGGAAAGTCAGGGAAAAGATCGGTGATGAATACATCAAGACCGTCAAGGGCGTCGGCTATAAGTTTAATGCCGCATAGGACATGATTAAAAGTCCCCGTGTTATCGCATTGTTGCTGGCGTTGTGTATCGCGGGGGTAACCACGGCATTTCTTTCCCTTTTTGAAGAAGTAACACGCAATGCGCTCGTCGTGACGTTCTTCATTGCCCTTTCAGCCTCCTATATACTTATTTATGTTGTGCTGGAATTCCTGATTTTCCGGGAAATCAACAAGATCTATAATATGTTCCACAAACTGCGGCAGGGGCCTTCCGGACTGGATGAAGATCGTCCGAGTCCGCTTAACCCGCTTAAACAGATCAATGAAGACATCCGGCAATTCGTCCAGCTAAAACAGCGGGAGATTGATGAATTGAAGAAAATGGAGGCATTCCGGAAGGAATTTATCGCCGATGTCAGCCATGAGCTGAAGACGCCGATCTTCGCGGCCCAGGGATTTGTTCATACACTGCTGGACGGAGCAGTAAAGGACAAGAATGTACGGACGCGCTTTCTTAAAAAAGCAGCCAAGAGCCTCGACGGACTGGACATCCTGGTTCAGGACCTGCTGACCTTATCGCAGATCGAGACGGGTGAAATTAAAATGCATCAGGAAGATTTTGACATAAAAGCCCTGACGGAAGAGGTATTTGACCAGTTTGAGAATAAGGCTGATAAAAAGAAGATCACCATGCAGTTCAGCAAGGATACCCCGGATGAGGTCATCGTGCATGCCGACTGGCAGCGGATCAACCAGGTGCTCACTAACCTGATCAGTAATGCAGTGAAGTACAGCAATGAAAAAAGCAGCATTACAGTAGGTTTCCGTATTCTCGATGGTTTTGTGGAAACCAGTGTCCGGGATACGGGAGAGGGAATTCCTGAAAAGGATGTACACCGGATTTTTGAACGGTTTTACCGGGTGGACAAAAGCAGGTCCAGGGAGAAGGGCGGTACAGGACTTGGGCTGGCAATTGTGAAGCATATTATGGAGGGACATGATTCAAAGGTTGAAGTAACCAGCAAAGTGGGAGAAGGCAGTGTATTCAGGTTTAAGTTGCCACGGGCTGGTATGGTGGCAGAAGAAGAGGAATATTGATCCGATAGCCTTCGCCATTTGCCGATTGCGTATCTTTGCCTCATGTCAAAACGACTTTCCTTTCCGGATCTAATTCTCCGGGAAACTGATGATTACATATTTATTAATAAGCCGCCGCTGATCTCCACCCTGGAAGACCGGTCAAGCCCGGTGAATATGCTTTCCATTGCGCGTGAGTATGATGATGGTGCACAGGTATGCCACCGGCTGGATAAGGAGACTTCGGGGGTGCTGGTAATTGCCCGGAATCCGGAAGCTTACCGGCACATGTCCCTGCAGTTGCAGGAGCGAAAAGTGGAGAAGGTTTACCATGCCGTGGTGAGTGGCCTGCAGGAATATAAAGATAAGGTGGTGGAAGCGCCGATCCGCAAAAATTCAAGTGGTGGGGTGAATATTGATTTCCGTGAAGGAAAGGAGGCGGTTACCCGGTTTGATACAATGAAAGTTTTTAGAAGTACCACCCTGGTCGAATGCAGGCCCCTGACCGGGCGCATGCATCAGATCAGGATTCATCTTGCCTGGCTGAAGTCGCCCATATTGTCGGATCATTCCTACGGAGGCGAAGACTTTTATCTGTCATCGGTGAAACGCCGGTTTAATATAAAAAAAGGAGAGGAGGAACAGCCGCTGATTAAGCGGATTGCCCTCCATGCGGAATCGATCGGATTTGAAACGGAAAAAGGTGAAAAGCTGAAAGTTCAGGCCCCTTACCCCAAGGATTTTCGCGTTTTAGTCAGCCAGCTTTCCAAAAACCGGTGAGGTAACCGGTCCTGACCCAAATATTTAAGTGGGGTTGTTGTTTTTAAACATATATAAATCTATCTTTGTGCCCCTCTTTGAGGGGAAGTTAAGAATATTGTCAAAAAATAAAGCGTATAAGGCGTGGATACTTTAAGTTATAAAACAATTTCTGAGAACAAAGGCACCGTGCAGAAGGAATGGGTAATTGTTGATGCCGAAGCCAAAGTTCTGGGTCGTCTTGCCAGTGACATTGCCATGATCATTCGCGGCAAGCACAAGCCGGGCTACACACCGCATGTGGATTGTGGTGACAACGTCATCGTAATCAATGCAGACAAGGTGCGTATGACTGGTAAAAAATGGACAGACAAGCAATATGTTTCGCATACCGGATATCCGGGCGGACAGCGTACGGAAACTCCGTTGGAGGTGAAGCGTAAGAAGTCTTCAACTATATTGGTGGAGCGGGCTGTACGGGGCATGTTGCCTAAGAGTCGCCTTGGCCGCGCGTTATTTAAGAATCTATATGTTTATGAGGGAGCTGAGCATCCGCACGAAGCGCAGCAGCCTAAAGAAATCAATTTATAATTAATGGAAGTAATCAGTTCAATCGGAAGAAGAAAGACGTCGGTAGCAAGGATCTACCTGCAGGCCGGTAAGGGCGAAATTACGGTTAATGATCGATCTATTGAAGAGTACTTCCCTTCTGAGATCCTTCAGACAATCGTAAGTCAGCCTTTGAATACGGTCAATGAAGTTGATACGTATGACATCGCGGTGAACGTTGATGGCGGTGGTCCGAAAGGGCAGGCGGAAGCTGTACGTTTGGCAATTTCGCGGGCACTTGTGGAAATCAATGCTGAGCATCGTCCCCCGCTGAAGAAAGAAGGTTTCCTGACCAGGGATCCGCGTATGGTGGAACGGAAAAAATACGGCCGCAGAAAAGCGCGCAGAAGATTCCAGTTCTCGAAACGTTAATCACTGTAATTAGTACAGAAAATAATTAATAATGGCAGATAAATTAACAAATAAGGACTTACTGGATGCTGGTGTTCATTTCGGACACTTGACGAGAAAGTGGGATCCCAAGATGGCAAAGTACATCTTCATGGAAAAGAACGGGATCCACATTATCGATCTTAATAAGACCCTTGAGTGCCTCGATAAAGCATCCTATGCGCTCAAGAATATCGTAAGATCAGGAAGGAAAGTATTGTTCGTGGCTACAAAGAAGCAGGCACAGGATGTGGTTTCGGAAGAAGCCAGGAGACTGAACATGCCTTATGTGACTGAGCGCTGGTTGGGTGGAATGCTTACCAATTTTGCTACGATAAGGAAATCACTCAAGAAAATGAGCTCTATTGATAAGCTGATGAAGGATGAGTCCTATCAGAACCTTGCTAAGCGTGAGCGATTGACTATCTCCCGCGAGAAGGAAAAACTTGAGCGTGTACTGGGTGGAATTTCAGACCTGAACCGTCTTCCGGCGGCTCTCTTTGTGATTGACGTGAAGCGTGAGCACATTGCGGTAAAAGAAGCGCAGAAATTGAATATCCCGGTATTCGGTATGGTGGATACCAACTCCGATCCCACGGGTGTTGATTTCCCGATCCCTTCAAACGATGATGCATTCAAGTCAATTTCCCTGATTACGAATTATATCGGTAAGCAGGTGGAAGAGGCACTGATGGAGCGTAAGAAAGACAAGGAAGAGGCAGCATTAAAGAAAGAAGAAGAGGCTAAAAAGAAAGCTGACGAGAAAGAAACCGTCGAATAGTTCATTTTACGTTACTACGTATTATAATAGATAGAAATTGAACATCGGGGTTACGGTGTTCAATTTTTTTTACCACGAATCGGATTAGAAGATAAACAACTTATAATTAGAATAACTATGGCTATTACAGCAAAAGATGTAAATAAGCTTAGGCAGATGACCGGAGCTGGTATGATGGATTGTAAAAAAGCACTGACTGAGGCAGATGGTGACTTTGACAAAGCCATTGAGATCCTCCGTAAAAAAGGACAGAAAGTTTCGGCTTCGCGTGCTGATCGTGAAACCACCGAAGGTGCGGTATTTGTGCGTACCAGTGACGATAATTCAGAAGGGGTAATGATTGCCCTGAATTGCGAAACTGACTTTGTTGCGAAAAACGAAGAATTCCAGAAACTGGGAAATGATATTGTCGCGGCAGCATTTGAAAATAAGCCGGAAAACACCGAGGCACTTAATAGTCTTAAGATCGGTGACCTGACCGTTCAGGAAAAAATCACTGAACTGGTTGGAAAGATTGGTGAGAAGATCGAAGTGAGTGAATATGTAAGGGTATCCGGAGAGGCGGTGGTTCCTTACATTCACGCAGGAAGTAAGCTGGGTGTTCTTGTGGCGCTGAATGGCACCAATGGATCAGATGTCCAGGAAGCTGGTAAAGATGTCGGAATGCAGGTGGCTGCCATGAACCCTGTAGCGGTTGATGAAAATGGCGTTGATGATGCCACAGTTCAGAAAGAACTGGAGATCGGTAAAGAACAGGCGCGTGCGGAAGGGAAACCTGAACAAATTATTGAGAAGATCGCTGAAGGAAAACTTAAAAAATTCTTCAAGGATAATACACTGTTGCACCAGCCATTCGTGAAGGATAATTCACAGACTGTTGCAGCTTACCTGAATGGAATTACAAAAGGACTGACTGTCACAGAATTCAAAAGGGTATCGATCGGATAAGCAGATCGAACACGAAAAAAGAACCCCGGCAATCCCGGGGTTTTTTTATTTCTCTAAGGTATTATTCTGTGTTTTCCTTTTTTTTCGCAAATGCCGCATCAAAGGCTTTCTTAAGTTCTTTTCCTGCAGCATCGAGCCTGGTTTCGATCTCATCGAACCGCTCCTTGTGCCTTTCGCGGAATTCATCTATTTCGCTCTGGATCTTATCACGCCCTTTTTTCAGGTCATCAATCTGATCAGCGTATTCCACCTTTGCCTTGTCTTTTGCTTCGTGCAGGTCTTTTATTAACTCGTCTACCCGCTTGCCGAGATCCTGAAGCATTTTTTCTGCGCTTCCCTGTGGATTTGTGCTCATGGTCATTTAAGTTTGGTTAATTGTACCTGTATTTACGTAAAAAAACTGATGCAGGTTGATAAATACCTGAGCAATGCCTGAATCGCAAAATCCGCTTGAACATATCACTGATCTGATCAATACCAAGTGTTCAGTTAAACAACAGACCTACCGGAATTTACAGGAAGTGTTTGTACTGCTCAAATCAGTTGCTTCAGAACTCATTAGGAATATTCAGGATCATGCGAGGTCGACAGACAAGGACGTCACACTTGATCTCTATCATGAGTCGGATAATGAATTTCACGTGAAAATAGCCGGTGATATGCTGGTGTTTCTTTTGCACAGCAACATTGTCGTACAGCCGGAGAGTCACGGGTTCAATGCAACCGAATATGTTAAGGAAAACCCGATGCGAAAGTATCTTGGCCAGATCAATGTATATAATTTTATGGCAGACAGTTTCAAGTACAACCGGGTGAAGGATCCGGGATACCTGATCGCCAGGCTGTTTGTCAATTATGAGAATCATTTCCTGGTGGAGGGCGACGGACAATTGAACTTCATGTTTGAAAAAGTTTCAGCTGCCCCGATTACCCCAACCGATGCAAATATATTTCTCCAGCTTGCCATTGCGCAGGCCATGGATAATGACCTTATAACACCGCCATTCCCCAGTATTCGCCAGATCACGCTCGACCAGAAAATGGAGCGTTCGGCCAACATGGGGATGGGCAGCAAAATTGGCTTTCAGATGAATTACAGGAAGAATGAGGAGAACGAGATGTAGAAAATATGAGACTGAATTACTTTATAATTGTGTGTTTACTGGCTGGAATGCTCACGGGATGTGCATCATCCCAGCAACGAAATGGCAAGCTTAAGCAAGGTAAACCAATTCCCTGTCCGACAAAGGATTGCTGATGCGCAAAATCATTATCGCTATCGATGGATATTCAGCCTGCGGAAAGAGCAGTACGGCAAAAATGGTTGCTGAAGCGCTGGGCTATATCTACATTGATTCAGGTGCCATGTACCGGGCAGTGACACTCTATTTTCATGAACATCACGTCACACTTTCCAACGAACGTGAAGTTGAAAAGGCCCTGGAGGGAATTTCAATTGAATTTAAACGACATGATGACGGCCTGCATACTTATCTGAATGGAATGAATGTGGAGGATGAGATTAGAAAAATGTATGTTTCTCAAAATGTCAGTGAAGTAAGTGCCCTAGCTGCAGTAAGAAGGCAGATGGTCGGCCAGCAGCAGAAAATGGGAAAACACAAAGGGGTTGTCATGGATGGAAGGGATATCGGAACAGTTGTTTTTCCTGATGCGGAACTCAAGGTTTTTATGATGGCCGAAATGTCGGTCAGGGCCTACCGGAGGCAGCTCGAATTACTGAATAAGCAACAGATGCTGAACCTGGATGAAATTGTTGAAAACCTGGAGAAACGTGATCACATTGACAGTACCCGTGCTGAAAGCCCTCTGACACAGGCTGAAGATGCACTTATCCTTGATACAACAAATCTTACCCTGGAGGAACAGGCGGATATCGTAGTAGGGATGGCGCTGGAGCGGATACTGGACGATTCAAAAAAACTAGTTTAAAACAGATTTAACACATATTTTAAATACGGATATACGATTTTAATTGTGTGAAAAATTGTTAATTTTGCCACGATTTTAATCATTAGACCAGAATCTTATTTCGAACGCATGTCTAAAGTAATCAAGCTAAAAAAAGGGTTTGATATTAACCTTGCCGGAAAGGCTGAAAAAAAGATCGCCGATTCGGCCCAGCCTGAGACTTTTGCCTACAAACCGGATAGTTTTCAAGGAATTCTCCGGCCAAAAGTTATGGTAGAGGTAGGGGATAATGTTAAAGCAGGGACCCCGATCCTTTTTGACAAGAAAAATCCGAAAGTAAAGCACGTCGCACCGGTAAGCGGTGAGATCGTGGATATTAAACGTGGCGAGAAGCGAAAATTGCTGGAAATAGTCATCCTTGCCGACAAGGAAATTGAATTCGAACAATTCACGCCACAGGAGAATATTGATACCATGACCCGTGAGGAGGTGCTGGATAATCTGCTCAAGGGAGGTACCTGGGTTAATCTGGTTCAGCGTCCGTTCGGAGCTATTGCTGATCCTGAGGAGACCCCCAAATCAATTTTTATTTCGGGGTTTGATACCCATCCTCTCGCCGCTGATCCTAACATGCTGTTTAAAGGAGAGGATAATAAATATTTTGCCGCGGGTATTGAGGTACTTAAGAAACTGACACCGGGAAGTGTAAACCTTGGATTACCGGCCGACGATGATGTGCCTTCCATCTTTACGAATTGCAAAGGTGTTGAAGTCACTAAATTTTCCGGGCCGCATCCGGCAGGTAATGTTGGTGTGCAGATCCACCATGTAGACCCCATCAGCAAGGGAGATGTCGTATGGACTGTCAATCCGTTCGGTGTGCTGCAAATCGGTAAGTTTTTCCTGAACGGTAAATATGATTCCAGCAAGGTGGTGGCAATCGCCGGATCGGAAGTAAAGAATCCGCAATACTACAAGACTTACACGGGTGCCAGCATTAAAAACATGGTAGACGGGAACATATCATCCGACCATGTGCGTTACATTGCGGGTAACGTTTTAACAGGATCCAGAATCGATGCTGATGGCCATATCGGATATTTTGATGACCTCGTAACCGTCATTCCGGAAGGCGATCATTATGAACTGTTCGGCTGGATCCTTCCAACAACCAACAAGTTAAGTTTTCAGCGTGCTTTCGGACTGTTGTCTTTCCTCAATCCCAATAAAGAGTTTGTGGTGGATACCAATACCAAAGGCGAGCCAAGGGCATTTGTCCAGACCGGAGTCTTCGAAAAAGTGCTTCCGATGGACATTCTCCCAACTTACCTGCTGAAAGCGATTATGGCCGAGGACTATGATGATATGGAAGCGCTTGGTATTTATGAAGTGATTGAGGAAGACCTCGCACTTTGTGAATTCGTGGACGTATCCAAACATGATATCCAGGCAATTGTTCGTGACGGACTTGATTTGATCAAATACAGTTAGAAAACTATTTCCCTGATATGAAATTTTTAAGAGACGCATTAGATAAGGTTAAACCCAACTTCGAAAAAGGAGGTAAATGGGAGAAATTTTACTATGTCTATGAAGCGCACGACACGTTGTTGTTCGCTCCGAATTCCACCACAAAGTCGAAAGGTGTGCAGATCCGGGATGCGATTGATATGAAACGTATGATGATGACGGTCATCATCGCCCTGCTTCCATGTCTGCTTTTCGGTATTTATAATGTAGGATTGCAGCACTTTATTGCCATCGGGCAGCCTGATGCCTCCCTTGGATCCATAATCTGGGTAGGTGTCGTTCAGGTAATTCCCATTGTTGCGGTTTCCTATATATTCGGACTGGGAACGGAATTTACGTTTGCTACAATTCGCCGTCACCCGGTTAACGAAGGCTTCCTGGTAACAGGAATGCTTATTCCGTTGGTGATGCCTCCGGATATTCCGTTGTGGCAGGTGGCGCTGGCTACTGTATTTGCGGTAATCATTGCCAAAGAAGCTTTTGGAGGTACAGGAATGAATATCCTGAATGTCGCGCTGACAGCCAGGGCGTTTCTGTATTTTGCCTATCCGGGGCAGATATCCGGAGATGTATGGACCTACATAGGTGAAGGAAACCAGGCTGTGGCCGGATTTTCCGGGGCAACCCCACTATCAATTGCCGGAGAATCATTGATCAACGGTGAAAACGTACAGCAGACATTAAATGCATTCAGTTACGGAGGGGGAGCTTCCGGAGGAATGTACGGCTTTGAGAATCTGTTCCTTGGATTTTACCCCGGATCAATTGGGGCAACTTCGGTACTGATGTGCCTGATAGGAGCATTCGTTCTTATTGTAACCGGCGTGGGAAGCTGGAAGATCATCGTCAGCGTTTTTGCAGGTGCCTATGGAATGGGACTGCTGTTTAACCTGATCGGTGCGAATGAATTTATGATGCTTGATCCGTCGTATCACCTGGTAATTGGGGGAATGGCATTCGGAGCAGTATACATGGCTACGGATCCGGTAACAGCCTCTCAGACGGAAACCGGAAAATGGATCTATGGTTTTATGATAGGTCTCTTGACCGTCCTGATCAGGGTGCTGAACCCGGCGTACCCGGAAGGGATCATGCTGGCCATCCTGTTTATGAACGTTTTTGCTCCATTGATCGACCATTATGTTGTAATTGCTAACAAGAAAAGGAGGTTATCCCGTGCGACAGTCTAATACTTACATATTAATATTTACCGCTGCCATGACCGTAGTCGTGGGAGGTTTGTTATCACTTGCCAGCCAGGCGCTGGGACCGGCACAGAAAAAATCAATCGAACTTGATACTAAAAGTGCGATTCTTGCCTCAGTTATGGATCTGGAATCCATGAATCTTAAAGGCGAGCAGGTCCTTAATCTTTATGATGAACGAATTAAGTCGCTCGTTGTTGACATCAATGGGGAGGTGATTGAAACAGATGAAGACGGAGAACCAATCGTTGCCGAAAATGTAAATATTGCCAAAAACTACAAAATGGATCCGGACAACCGGATGTTTCCTGTCTTCAGGTATATGAATGAATCTGATACGACAAAAATAGATGCCTACATTCTTCCTGTATATGGAGCAGGGCTCTGGAATGCAATTTATGGGTATGTCGCACTCGACAATCAGTTTGAAGAAATTGTAGGGGTATCTTACGGACATGTTCAGGAGACTCCTGGTCTGGGTGCGCGTATTGCTACCGATGAAATCCAGAGCCGTTATGAAGGCAAAAAGATATTTGATGATTCAGGTGAGCTTGTCTCAGTGACCATGGTGAAAGGGGAAGGAAATGCCGGGCTGGATGAGCATCATGTTGATGGAATGTCAGGAGCAACCCTCACGGGACGAGGCGTTAACGACATGCTTGAAAATTATTTTTCCTACTACGAGTCCTATATGAAGAAAACTGCAGGCGGATCCAGTGCAGCAACTGCAAGCCTGCAATAAAATAATTCAGATAATATGAGTACTGAAACTTTAGAAAACGAAAACCAACAGGTAATTGAAGCGCCGAAGGAGGAATTTCTCTCCAAGCGAAGAAAGCGCCTGATCACTGACCCGCTGAATGAGGACAACCCTATTACTGTTCAGGTTCTGGGTATCTGTTCTGCGCTGGCAATTACCGTGCAGATGGAACCGACCCTGATCATGTCCATAGCAGTGGTCTTTGTAATCGTGTTTGCTAACCTGATTATTTCTCTCATGCGGAATCTTATCCCGAACCGGGTAAGGATTATCGTTCAGCTGGCCGTGATTGCTACCCTGGTAACTCTGGTGAGCGAAGTGCTGAAGGCATACAGCTACGAGATGTATAAAATACTCGGTGCTTTTGTGGGACTTATTATTACCAACTGTATTGTAATGGGTCGCCTGGAAGCATTTGCCATGGGGAACAAACCGTATGATTCCCTGCTGGACGGACTTGGATCCGGATTTGGATATGCCTGGATTATCCTGGTGGTGGCATTCTTCCGTGAGTTGTTCGGTTCAGGATCTGTATTTGGATTTAAGGTTTTTGAAGCAGTCGGGTTGAACAATTTTGCCACGAACGGACTTATGGTGGATTCAATCGGTGCTTTCATGGTACTTGGAATCCTGATCTGGGTACAGCGATCAAAAACAGGTTACGTAGAACATTAATCATAGAAGGAAATGGAATTATTTAGCTTAGGAATAAAATCAATTTTTGTCGAGAACATGATCTTCGCCTATTTCCTGGGGATGTGTTCGTTTCTTGCCGTTTCAAAAAAGGTATCCACGGCCATCGGACTGGGTGCTGCCGTTATCTTCGTTTTGACGATTACGGTTCCGGTTAACTGGCTGATTCAGGATAAAGTATTGAAAGAAGGGGCCCTCGCATGGCTCGGCTCGTCGTTTGCAGAAGTAAACCTGGAATTCCTTCAGTTTATTATGTTCATTGCGATTATTGCCGCGATGGTTCAGCTTGTGGAGATGATCATTGAAAAATTCTCCCCGGCTCTCTACGGCTCTTTGGGAATATTTTTGCCCCTGATTGCAGTGAATTGTGCCATCCTGGGTTCTTCGCTGTTTATGGTGCAGCGTGATTACACGTTGTCTGAAGCAACCGTTTTTGGTTTTGGTTCTGGGATTGGCTGGATGCTGGCTATTGTTGCCCTGGCTGCTATCCGTGAAAAATTGAAATATTCCAATGTTCCGGACGGACTGAAGGGGCTTGGTATTACGATGCTGATTACAGGCCTGATGGGAATCGCCTTTAAATCATTTATCGGGATAGCAATCTGATTCTAATCTATTGTAAAATGTAAAACCCCGATATTTTCGGGGTTTTTTTATCTGTACCTGTTATGAGTCAATTCACATTAAAGCGTTTTATAGCTTACTTTTTCCGGGGGTTACTCTTTGTGGTGCCGTTGTCGCTCACGATCTTCATCATATTCCGGATTCTTGAATGGCTTGATGGTCTTATCCCTGTGAATATCCCGGGACTGGGATTGTTAATTATTGTGGTTGCCATCACGTTGCTGGGTTATTTTGCTTCCTTTTTCATCACGCGGCCCTTTTTCGAGTTGTTTGATAAATACGTGACCAGGATCCCCCTGGTGAATATTATTTATACCTCCATAAAAGACCTGATCGGCGCCTTTGTAGGTGAACAGAAAAAATTCAATGTACCCGTAACCGTAGCGCTCGACGGGAATAACAAGGTGCTGAAGGTGGGGTTCATTACTCGCCAGGATCTGGATCAGATCGATTTGCCCGGCTATATTTCGGTATACCTTCCGCACAGTTACAATTTCTCCGGAAACCATTTTCTGGTTGATAAAACGCTCGTGAATCCGCTTCACATGAATAGCGCCGATGCAATGAAATTTGTGGTTTCAGGAGGTGTTTCGGGTTTGCCGGATGAAATACAGCCGGACAATCAAATATATCCTAAGCAATAACCCCGGAACCAATCAGCTCATCGTTCCTGTACCAGGCTGCAAACTGCCCGCGGGCGATGGCCTTCTGAGGCTGATCAAAAATAATGTACATACCTTCTTCCAGGGAATATAACCTGGCCGTTTCCAATGGTTGCCTGTAGCGGATCCTGACCTGGTATGCTTCTGATGCACCCTCTTTCAGCCGCATGTCTTCCCGTACCCAGTGGACATCCGACGACGGAATAAACAAGCCATGACGATATAAGCCCGGATGATCATCTCCCTGTCCGGTGAAAATAAGATTCTCCTGAGTATCCGTTTCCAAAACAAATAATGGCTTCGGTGTCCCGCCGATATTCAGGCCTTTGCGTTGTCCGATGGTGTAATAATGCGCTCCGTTATGTTCGCCAACGACCTGACCATCCTGTTCCTGGTAGTGGACAGGTCGTGCCAGATCCCTAAGGATATCAGGGGAAAGTCCTTCCCGAGCCGGAGCTTCCGGTAATTCCTGGTAAACGGATGCATCCGGACTTATCTCCAGGACCTTTCCTTTTTTAGGTTGAAGTTTTTGCTGGAGAAATTCAGGCAGCCGTACTTTTCCTATAAAACAAAGCCCCTGCGAATCTTTTTTATCAGCTGTCACCAGGTTCTGTTTCCTTGCAATTTCCCTTACTTCCGGTTTGGTGAGTTCACCGATCGGGAACAGGGCACGGGAAAGCTGATCCTGAGTTAACTGACAAAGGAAATAACTCTGGTCCTTATTTGTGTCTTTTCCTGCCATGAGATGGTAAACCGGTTTATTATTCTCCAGGGTTTCCTGTCGACGGCAATAATGTCCTGTGGCAATAAAATCGGCTTTCAGTTTCAGTGCGGCCTTCAGAAAGATATCAAATTTGATTTCCCGGTTACACAATACATCGGGATTTGGCGTCCGGCCTTTCTGATACTCATCAAACATGTAATCCACAATACGGGCCTTGTATTCCTTACTCAGGTCGATAGCCTGGAAAGGAATATTAAGTTTCTGGGCAACGATCATTGCATCATGACTGTCTTCCAGCCACGGACATTCCTTGCTGATGGTCACACTGTCGTCATGCCAGTTTTTCATGAACAACCCGATTACCTCGTATCCCTGCTCTTTAAGCAGGTAGGCGGCAACACTGCTGTCCACTCCGCCGGACATGCCGACTACTACCCGTTTGTTATTTCCATTTGTCATCAGGCTGCAAAATTACTGAACCTCAATGAAAAAAGGTATCCCCGACTCAATTGGTTCCATTTAAAGGTGCCTGACCCAGGCAAACCAGGGGCGATCAGCCAGGTAGGTGAGGTTCTTTTCATTATGGTACGCCTCCTTTTCAAACGGTATGGCCCGGTAGGCAATGTCATGACGCTGTTTCAGCTTAATCCCGGCCCGGCCGGAAATGCGTACCAAATGGTAGAGATAAAACAGCACATATAAAATCCAGTGAAAGATAAAAAATAATTCGACCTGCTGATAGAAGTGAATACGCATATGATTGATCAGCACCCGGGAGGGGTTCTTTTCTGCAAAGAAGAGAAATACAAAAAAGGAAAACCCGGCATAGCCAAAAAGATATACGTTACGAATTAAGATCACTGGATTTGGTGTGTTGAGACCTGAAATTTACAAAATGAAAATGTAATATTGACCTGAGCAATACGCAGGAAGTTTTGAATGATCAATCAATTTTATATGGCCTGAAGGTCCTCGAACTTGCATCTGTGCTGGCCGGTCCTTCGGTCGGACAGTTTTTTGCGGAGTTGGGTGCTGATGTGGTAAAAGTGGAAGCACCGCTTACCGGTGATGTGACCAGGAGCTGGCGGACACCCGGAGAATCATCAGAAATTCCATCCTATTTTTCATCTGTAAACTGGGGAAAGCGATCCATTGCCCTGGATTTCAAAAACAAGCGGGACAAAGAAATCCTGGATAATTTGATCGGCAAGGCGGATGTACTGATCGCCAGTTTTAAACCAGGCTCGGCACAGACACTGGGCCTTGCCTATGATCAGGTGAAAGAGCTGAATCCGTCCATTCTCTACGGGCAGATTACCGGGTATGGCAATGATCAGGACAGGGTGGGATATGATGCGATTATTCAGGCGGAAACAGGATTTATGTATCTGAACAGTCAGCCGGGAGGAGACGCGCAGAAGATGCCTGTCGCGCTGATGGACATACTCGCGGCTCATCAGTTAAAGGAAGCTCTGTTACTGGCACTGATCAGGAGGATGCAGTCGGGGAATGGTTCATTGGTGTCCGTTTCCCTTATTGAGGCGGGGATATCATCCCTTGCCAACCAGGCGACCAATTACCTGGCAGGCGGAAAGGACCCGGTCCCCACCGGATCACTGCATCCTAATATCGCACCATACGGGGAGGTGTTAGAAACCCGGGACCATCGTAAAGTCCTTCTGGCCATCGGAAACAATCGCCAGTTTTTTGCACTGGCAGATTTATTAGGACCAGCCGGTCTCAGCGAGGATTACAGGTTTTCCGAAAATACACTGCGGGTTAAGCACAGGACGGAATTGTCCACTCTTCTTCAGGAAGGCATGCGCCGGTTTACCCTCAAACAATTCCTGGCTTCATGTGCTGACCGAAATATTCCGGCAGGTGAAATTCTCACCGCCGGTGAAGCACTTGACAGAAATCCGGACATGGTTCTGCGCGAAGGAGCGTTCGCAGGTCTACGGAATTTTGCCGCATCCGGCCTTCCGCTCCATCAAAAGCTAACGCCACCTCCGGCACTCGATGCCGACCGTGAATCGGTCCTCGACTCATGGGGGTATAACTCCCTGTAATTTCCTGCCACTTTCTGCCACTTTATTGTGAAGCAGGGTAAAATCCCTGTTGATACGGTGTATTTGCGCCCTTTCATTAATGGCCATTTTCCTTTGCAATTCACAAAAACGAGCATAGAAGAGCTTAATGGAAAAAAGTGGTGAAAAGTGGGAGGATGTGGTGGAAAATGTCAGATATTTTTATATGTTTGTTTATTAGTAAAGAAGTACTTGAGCCGTTGTGACATTCCTTGCCAGCAAATATGACTGTAAAATTGATGCGAAGGGCAGACTCGTTTTGCCTTCACGTATCAAGGGAAATTTCCCGGAAGATGCTGGTAATGAGGTTGTTCTGAGAATGGCTTTTGAACCTTGCCTGATTTTGTATCCGATGGTTGAGTTCAAAAAGACTTATCAGAAAATCGCCGGGTTAAACGAATTTAACAAGGAGCACCGGGCATTGCAGCGCAATTTCTTTAGCAGCATTCAGCCGGTTGAAATCGACAGTAGTGGCCGGATTTTGTTGCCAAAGACGATGATGGAGTATGCCGGACTGGATAAAGAAGCACTCGTGGTGGGTACAGGTCTCCGGGTGGAGATATGGAATCCGGAGAGGTATAATGAGCAGGCCATAGATGATCCGGATGAGTTGTCGAAGCTGGCAGAGAAGTACTTAATGGACTGATACATGGATTCATCAGGAAGTGAATACCATGTTCCGGTGATGCTGGCAGAATGCATCAGCGGGTTGAATATAAATCCGGAAGGGATTTATGTCGACGTGACATTCGGAGGCGGAGGACACAGCAGGGCGATCCTTGAAAAGCTGACTACCGGAAAGCTTTTCGCATTTGATCAGGATGCCGATGCAGTGAAGAATGCCTCAGATCTCACAAATCGTTCTTTCACATTAATTGAAGCAAATTTCAGATACCTGAACAGGTACCTGAAACTTCACGGGATCAGGAAAATTGACGGTCTGCTTGCAGACCTGGGGGTCTCTTCGCACCAGATCAACGAAGCCTCCCGCGGTTTCAGCACGCGTTTTAACGCAGACCTGGATATGCGGATGGATCAGTCGGTCGACAGAACGGCAGCAGACATCCTGAATACCTACTCTGAAAGTGAGTTGCATCGCATTCTCGGGATTTACGGAGAGGTGCGAAATGCGCGAACGCTTGCCGCGGCTTTGGTGGCGGAAAGATCAGGGCGCCCGTTTGCAACTATCGCGGACCTGAAGCAAGTGTTAGCCCGATATGCAAAACGCGGAAAGGAAAACAGGTATTTCGCTCAGGTTTTCCAGGCCTTGCGGATTGAGGTCAATGAAGAGTTGAAAGCATTGGAAGAGATGCTGGAGCAAACCGTGGAGTGTATGAATCCTGACGGAAGGCTGGTGGTGATGTCCTATCACTCCCTGGAAGACCGGATCGTCAAGAATTTCATAAATACAGGAAATGTCAGGGGTAAACTGGAAAAGGACTTTTTCGGAAATATTATCCGGCCGTTTGAGCCGGTCACGAGAAAACCGGTCATTGCTTCATCGGAAGAAACGAGTAGAAATAACAGGGCAAGGAGCGCCAAATTGAGGATAGCGGAAAGAAAATAACTATGGCAACGAATACATACAGAGTAGCACAGAAGAAGAGCGGGGACAGAAGTATCTTCGCCCGAATTGAGGAGGCACTGAAAATCCCGGTGGTATTCGACAGCGGGGTGCCGGTAAAATATGTTCCTTACGTCCTCTTCCTGACTGCTCTTGGCCTTTTCTATATCGGCAATACACACTATGCCGAAAAAACGGTCCGCAAAATCGACCGCCTTAAAGTCGAGGTGGAAGACCTTCGTGCCGACTACACGACCCTCAAAAGCGACTACATGTTTGCCAGCAAACAGTCTGAAGTTGCAAAAAGCGTAAAAAAATCAGGAATAGTAGAAAGCGTTCGTCCACCTTTTAAAATCGTTGTGAAAGAGGGTGAATATTAAGAAATCCATATTACTCCGCAGCCGCATTGCTTTTCTCCTGGTAATGATATTTGCCCTTGCCATAATTTACAAGGTAGGACATATCCAAACGGTGGAGGGTGACCAATGGAGCAAGATTGCTGACCAGATCACATTCTCCAACCGCATTATCAAAGCTACACGGGGAAACATTTACTCCGACAACGGGAGCCTGCTGGCGACATCTCTTCCCTTCTACAGAGTTGGCTTCGATGCCACGAGGGCATCTGAAGAAACGTTTTCTGAAGGGCTGGATTCACTGGCCCTTTTGCTTTCCCGTCATTTCGGCGATTTGAGTAAGGAATCCTACAAGCGTAAAATTAAAAATGCCCGGGCAGAAGGGCGTCAGTACATTATACTGAATCGCCAGATGGTGGGCTACCAGGCAAAAAAGAAAATGGAGAACTGGCCCATTTTCAGGGAAGGCAGACTGGGCGGCGGGATCGTATTCGAAAAAGTGGACAAACGTTTCAGGCCATTCAATAACCTCAGCCGGCGTACGATCGGATTTATCAATGAGAATAATCGCGGAGCCGGACTGGAATACAGCTTTAATGACTACCTGGCAGGCAAAGACGGACAAGCTCTCTATCAGAAGATCGCGGGAGGAACCTGGCGTCCGGTCCTGGATGGCACCGAAGTGAAAACGGAGAATGGGTACGACATAGAAACCACCATAGATATCAACCTTCAGGATGTCTCAGAAACCGCACTTCTGAGGGCACTGGAGTATCACTCTGCTGACTATGGAACTGTTATCGTGACCGAAGTCGCTACCGGGGAGATTAAAGCCATCTCTAACCTGAGCCGCAACGATAAAGGCTATTATTACGAGCGATACAATTATGCGGTTGGCGGACTGCGTGAGCCTGGATCTACCTTTAAGCTGGTCACCATGCTGGCGTTGCTGGAAGAGACTAATATCAGCCTGGAAGACAGCATCGATACCGGGGAGGGTTCCTACAAATTCTACAACAATATTGTCAGGGACCACGAAGCAGGTGGCTACGGCGTAATTACGATACGGGAAGCATTTGAGAAGTCATCCAATGTGGCCATGGCGAAATTGGTTGATAAGTATTTCGGCCTTAATCCGGACAGATTCCTTCATTATGTCGATGAGCTCCGACTTTCATCACCACTGGGGGTGCAGATAAAAGGAGAAGGAATGCCAAAGATCAAACGTCCGGGAGACAAGGACTGGAGCGGAATAACCCTTCCATGGATGGCCTATGGATATGGCCTGGAGTTGACACCACTTCAGACACTTTCAATTTATAACGCCGTCGCCAACGACGGAAAGCTGATCCGTCCGTTCCTGGTTAAAAAAATTCGCAAGGCAGACAGAATTTACGAAGAATTCAAGCCGCAGGTACTCAATTCCAGTATCTGTTCTGAAGAAACGCTGGCCAGGCTCAGGGAGATACTTGAGGGTGTGGTGGAGCGTGGGACGGCCATGAATATTAAAAATGACCATTATCCGATAGCCGGAAAGACGGGAACGGCCCAGGTGCTGGAGAATGGACGGTATACTCATAAATACCTCACGTCTTTTGCCGGCTATTTTCCGGCAGATAATCCGAAATACAGTGCGATCGTATTGATTAAAAACCCAAAGGGCTGGCGACAGTATGGCAGCAATGTGGCAGCGCCGGTGTTCAAGGAAATAGCGGACAATATTTTCGCCCGTGATATCGGGCTTCACGAGGAAGTGCAGCTCGCCGATAGCGATGACGGTAGTTTTCCGGTGATCCGGGCAGGGCTTTATAATGAACTCGATATGCTTTGCAATGAGCTCAATATCGCGCAGAAGCCCGGAAATTTTGATGGTTGGGTCAGGACATCTGTGGAGAATGATACAATTAACTGGATGGGACAGGAACCCAACGACAAATTGGTTCCCGATGTAAAAGGAATGACCCTGAGGGATGCGATCTACCTGCTGGAAAGTAACGGGTTGCGTGTCAGATACCGGGGATCCGGGCGGGTCACAAGACAATCGGCTCCCCCGGGGGCCTCCATAAGTAAAGGAGCAGAAATAGTAATAGATCTCAGTTAATGCCTGCATTAAAGGACATATTGTACAAGGTTTCACTGGTATCCGCCTCAGGAGATATGAGTCGGGAGATCAGTGAAGTCGTATTTGATTCCAGAAAAGTCGCAGAGGATTCAGTCTTCGTAGCGGTAAGAGGAACCCAGGCTGATGGCCACCGGTTTATTCCGGCTGCCATATCCGACGGTGCCACCGCTATTGTTTGCGAAGAGCTTCCTCTGGAAATGCAGGAAAATATTACCTACGTGGCTGTCCGGAACAGTGCGGAAGCACTCAGTCTGATGGCCATCAATTATTATAATAACCCTGCCTCAAAGCTCAAGCTGGTTGGAGTCACGGGAACCAATGGTAAGACTACCGTTGCCACGCTTCTCTATAATCTGTTCTCGGCTATGGGATTCAAATCCGGATTGCTGTCCACCGTTGTCAACCGCATCGGTGCCGGAGAAGTGGAAGCCACCCATACCACTCCGGATGCGCTCAGCATAAACAAACTCCTGGCTCAGATGGTGGAGGAAGAATGCACGCATTGTTTTATGGAGGTGTCTTCCCATGCACTTGATCAAAAGCGGGTCTACGGCATACCTTTCACTGGCGGGATATTCACGAATATCACCCACGATCACCTGGATTATCACCAGACATTTGATCACTACATAGCGAGCAAAAAACTCTTGTTCGACAATTTGCCGTCCGATGCGTTTGCCCTCACCAATGTGGACGATAAGCGCGGAAGGATCATGCTGCAAAATACCAAGGCGGGCAAACACACCTTTGCCCTGAGAAGTCCGGCTGAATTCAAGGCGAAAATGCTTTCCAACTCGCTGCAGGGCCTGGAGCTTGACATTGACGGAAAGCAGGCCTGGTTCAGGCTTATCGGTGCGTTTAACGCATACAACCTGCTCGCTGTATACGCAGCAGCCATTCTCCTG
>JAUILA010000035.1 GCA_030432655.1 Bacteroidia bacterium | reverse complement strand
GTGATTGCACATGAAGTTGGACATGCACTTGGTCTGCCACATAATATGAAAGCGAGCTCTGCCTACCCTGTTGATTCGCTGCGCAGCGGCACCTTCACCCAGGAATACGGCATTGCTGCCACTATTATGGACTATGCTCGATACAATTACATCGCCCAACCCGGAGATGAAAATATCCGCTTTATCCGTCAGCTTGGCCCTTACGACCATTATGCAATCAATTGGGGGTATCGTTATCTCCCTCCCCAATTGAGCCTCGATGAGAAGAAGGAAACACTCAGATCCTGGATTATGGGGAAAGAGGGTGATCCGGTATACATGTTTGGAAACGGATACGGCGGATACGATCCGGATTCACAAACAGAAGGAATTGGTGATGACCCCGTAAAGGCCAGCGAATACGGAGTGGCCAACCTGAAGATCGTAGCCGAAAACCTGAGGGACTGGACCACAACTCCAGGCGAAAATTATACGGATCTTGAAGAATTATACGGTGAATTACTGGGTGTATGGTACCGGTACATGGGCCACGTTGCTACTAATGTTGGCGGTATAAATGAAACGCTGAAAACTTCCGATCAGGACGGACCGGTTTATGAGCCTTTGAATGAAGAAGAGCAAAAAAGATCAATGGATTTTCTTCTGCAAGAGGCCTTTGATGATCCGGAATGGCTGGCTACCAAAGATATTATCAGCCGTATCGACGCGGAGGGTGCCACCGAGCGGCTTCACCTGTACCAGTCGCGTATACTTGGTCGCTTATTGAATACTTCACGTATTGCCCGAATGGTGGAGATACAGAGCTACGAACCGGATACCTACACCGCTACAGATATGATGAACCAGTTACGGCAGGGAATCTGGAGTGAATTAAACAACCCGCAGGCCATATCGCTTTACCGAAGAAATATCCAGCGTTCCTATATAGACCAGCTGAGCGAGCTTCTTGAAAGTGACCAGGAGAACAACCGCGGACCAAGCCCGTCATCAACAGATGTACAGGCACTGGCCCGGGCCCAGATGGAAATCCTTCAGACAAACATTCGTAATGCACGGAATCGCTTCAGTGACGACCTCTCAAGGTATCACCTGAATGATTGTCTGGCCAGGATCGATAAAGCGCTGGATGTAACTGATTAATGGATAATATTGACCTGAACGGGCGACAAATCAGATGGGATCTGCTAATGGATGCTGACCCTCTTTCTGAATTTGAAGAATATACCCTTCAGTTCCTCTCCGACTGGAAGTCGGGACGCAATGTATTTACGGTAAACACCTCCGGATCCACAGGTACACCTAAACCGGTTGAGATTCAGCGCCGGCACATGACTGAAAGTGCCGTACGAACAATCCGTTATCTCAATCTTAGCAATAAGGATCATTCCTTTGTTTGCATGAACACATCAACTATTGCCGGGATGATGATGCTGGTAAGAGCTATGGAAGCCAACATGGCCCTTACTATCCGTGAACCGTCTTCCCGGCCGTTTTCAGGATTGAATGTGCTACCCACATTTACTGCCCTTGTCCCCCTGCAATTGACCGATTTTCTAAATCAATCGCCTGAGTTTATAAATAACTTTAATGCGGTGCTTGTAGGAGGCGCCCCTGTAGGCTCGCGCCTCCTAAAAGAAACAATGGAACTGAAAATCCCTGTATACGAAACCTATGGCATGACCGAGACCATCACGCATATTGCTTTAAAACGGATCAGCGGGGATCACCCTCAAACCACTTTCCAGGTACTTCCGGGTATATCCGTGCGTCAGAATGCGGAGGGTTGTCTGGAAATCAATGGCGATGTTACAGGTGGAGAATGGATCTCAACCAATGACGAAGTCCGGCTGAATCCCGGCGGCAGCTTCAAATGGCTGGGAAGGAAGGACCATGTTATCAACAGCGGTGGAGTAAAAATACACGCCGAAAAAGTGGAGAAGAAGCTGGAAGAATACTTTGCAGAGAATAACCTGGAAAACCGGTTCTTCATTGCTCCTCGGCCGGATGAGCGGTTAGGCCAGTGTGTTTCCCTCTTTATTGAAGGTCCGTTTGAGTTAACTGACCAACAACTAACGGAGGCTATCCGGTACAGGGTTGACCCGTATGAACGACCCCGAAAAATAATCCGGCTTGATCGATTTGATGAAACGCCTTCCGGTAAAATCAATCGCCGCACAACGATGGCCCGAACCAACTGATTACTTCTCCTCCTTCAGTCTGATGATCTCCTTCTGCAGGTCCAGCACAATTGAGGCCAGTTGTTCAGTGGATACTTCGGATTTGTCCTGAGAGTCCGGGAATTTCACACTGATATAGGCACTTGCACTCCAGACCTCAAGAACATCGTCCGCATCTATCTGGAACGGAGCATACTGACGGTTGTCGGATACCAGGAATAATTTTCCATTATCCTTCAGGTAATTGAACACCCGCTTATAAACAATACCCTCATCCCTGGTGACCAGCACATAGGTATTTCCATTCTTGATGTTGTTCAGGTCCTCCACATACGAACCGACTATAATGGTCCCGGGAAGTATTGGAAGCATGGAATCACCGGTAATCTCAAAAGCCCGGTACGTAGCATTGGTCGGTAATACAGGAAGACTGAACTTAGGCAGCTCCTGAATGTATTCCGGGTCGGCATACCCATTCGTGTATCCGGCAGCCGCTTTTTGAGGTACCAGTTCAATATTCTCCTTTCCATAATCATCAACAGTAATCGCCAGTACTTCCTTGCCCCGCTTAAATTTTCCGACGATCAGTTCGGATTCCGGCAAACGGCTCACATCTTTGGATATCAAAATATCTACGGAAGTCCCGAAAACATGGGCCATATTAATCAGGTTGGTGATCCGGGGATCAGCCCTCCCCTCTTCGTAGGCCCCTACAAGCGAACGTTTTATGCCGATCCGTTCGGCGAATTGCTCCTGAGTAAGTCCTATTTTCTTTCGTAAAAACCGGATGTTGTCACTAATGAGTGTCATGATTCTTTAAAAAAGTAGATTGGTGATCGTTTGTCCTGTCGACGGCCTAAGTTAAATAAATGATCCTGATTATAATATCTGCTGGGCCCTGAACGCATCATGTAGTCCTCAATTTCACTGACAACTTCTCTCAGCGTACTTCCTGCATCTGCCAGCATATACCCGTAATACGTATTGTTATCCGCCATTTCCGGGGGTGTCACGTAGAATTTGATCTGGCACCTTCCTGACCGCAGTTTTTTACTGCACAATTTCAATTTATATCCCCCGTTCATATTTTACTAACTATTTTAGTTTCAGTAACCAATATCGGTTGTACATTTAAATTAATCAAGTCTTTTTACTAATTAATTTAGTATTTACCAATATGTTTAACGAAACAATTCAACTCCGCTTCTGATTATTCTGAATTCTCCCGTAACTTCACGCCTGATGGAAGACAGTTACAAACACCGGGGTAAGCGCCGGGCGCTGGTAAAGAAATTAGCCGAAAAGGGCATCCGTGATCCCAGGGTTCTGGAAGCAATAAACAACGTCCCGCGGCATTTTTTCTTTGACGAGGCCCTGCTTGAACATGCGTACCAGGACAAAGCCTTTCCGATTGGTGAAGGACAAACCATCTCTCAACCTTATACGGTGGCATTCCAAACCGAAAAACTGGAAGTGGAACCCGGGATGAAGGTGCTTGAAGTCGGAACCGGCTCCGGATACCAGGCATGTGTACTGATGGAAATCGGGGCGGATGTATATACCATTGAATATAATAAGGTATTGTATCAGCGTACGCGTAAATTCCTGCCCAAAATGGGGTACAAGCCTAAGTTTTTCCAGGGTGACGGTTCTAGGGGTCTCCCGGAATATGCCCCGTTTGACCGGATCATCGTGACCGCCGGGGCGCCGTCGGTGCCCAACAGCCTGATCAGTCAGCTGGCCGTTGGCGGGATCCTGATCATCCCAGTAGGAGATTCCTCCACTCAGCAAATGCTGCGGATCACGCGGGTCAATGAAAAAAAGGTCAGGAAGGAATCATTTGATTATTTCAGCTTTGTCCCGCTGAAAGGGGAAGAAGGCTGGAAATAAAGGATTATTCTACGTTAAGAAAGAACAATCCTTTAATTTTGCCATCCAATCAAGACACACATGAGCACTCCCAGATCTACTAAAACACCAAGTGAATCATTGGTCACCATGACTGAACTTGTCCTGCCCAATGACACCAATACCCTGAACAACCTGATGGGGGGAAGACTGATGCACTGGATGGATATCGTCTCTGCTATTGCGGCGCAAAAGCATTCCAACCGCATTGTGGTCACCGCTTCGGTTGACAACGTATCGTTTTCCAAGCCTATCCAGCTTGGTAATGTGGTTCAGCTGAAGGCCAAAGTGACCCGGGCCTTTAATTCTTCCATGGAAGTATACATCCAGGTGGAAGCCGAAGACATTCCCAGTGGAAAGAAATTTGCCAGCAATAGTGCGTTTTTCACCTTTGTGGCAGTTGATCAGACCGGAAGGCCCATCGACATACCTCAGGTCAAACCGGAAACCGAAGAGGAAATCAGGCTTTTTGAAGGGGCTTTGCGGCGCCGCCAGTTGAGGCTGGTCCTGGCCGGGAGAATGAAGCCGGAGCAGGCCAACGAACTGAAATCCATATTTGATCCCTCCCACTACCTGAATACAGGAAAATGAGTGAAAGAATTATCATGCACGAATTATTTCCGGAAGGAATCTATGTGATCCCGGAACCTGACCGGTCAGCCGGACAGCCAACGGCCCTGCATTCTCCGGAAAAAAAGGAAGAAAAACCCGCGGAAGAAATCGCCCCGGTCGCATTTCGCGGCAAGAACAGGCAAAAGACCCTGGTCCTTTATCAGGAGGAAGGTCCGCTGCCTGACGCCCAGGAGGAGTTTCTGATAAAGGTACTGAAGGCGGTCGGACTTGACCTTGCTGATATTGCTTTAGTATCCAGGGGAGAATATCCTGAACGCTGGGTGGAAATTCCGGCGCAAAAAATACTTTTCTTCGGCGGTGCAAAAACGGAGGAAACAGAAAACAGCCTGTATCAGCCTCACAAGAAGGACGCCGCCGTGCTCATGTACTGCGATCCCCTGGAAGTCATCATGAAGGACCGCTCTCTCAAAGCGGCATTATGGAACGGATTGCAGGAGATGTTCGGCCTTTCAAAGGGATAAATTTTATAATAAATCCGGTTATTATATATTTGCGCAAGTTTTTAAAATCCGGTTCTAACATTCAATAACCTAAATAAGATATTATGAGTAGTATAGCCTATGTAATCCCCGCTCTGGGACTTGTAGGGATTGTGGTGATGATCGCCAAGTCGCTCTGGGTCACCAAACAGGATGCGGGAGAGAAAAACATGGTTGAGCTTGCAGGGCACATTTCCCGTGGAGCGATGGCATTTCTTAAGGCAGAGTGGAAAGTCCTTTCCTATTTTGTAGTGATTGCCGGCCTTCTGCTGGCGTATTCCGGAACCCTTGTTCCTGATTCCCACCCGCTGATCGCTCTTGCGTTTGTCATTGGCGCGGTATTCTCCGCGTTTGCAGGATGGATCGGCATGAACATCGCCACCAAGGCGAATGTGCGAACTACCCAGGCAGCAAGGACCAGTCTCGCCAAAGCATTGAAAGTATCATTTACCGGAGGTACTGTTATGGGACTGGGTGTTGCCGGCCTGGCAGTGCTTGGATTGGGATCGCTTTTTATCATTTTTGTTCAGATTTTCGTTCCGGAAGGCGTAGCCATTACCGGAATTGAGATGAGAACAGCCATTGAAGTACTGGCCGGATTTTCCCTGGGCGCTGAATCAATCGCCCTTTTTGCACGTGTTGGAGGCGGAATTTATACCAAAGCGGCGGACGTAGGTGCCGACCTCGTTGGCAAGGTGGAAGCCGGTATTCCTGAAGATGATCCCCGGAACCCCGCTACAATTGCAGACAATGTGGGTGATAACGTGGGTGATGTGGCTGGAATGGGTGCCGACCTTTTCGGTTCGTATGTGGCCACCATCCTGGCGACCATGGTACTCGGACAGGAAATTAATTCTGCTGATGAATTCGGCGGTATGGCTCCTATCCTTCTCCCTATGCTGATCGCCGGTATCGGTCTGATATTCTCCATCATAGGAGCAGCTTTTGTACGCATTTCCAACGAAAACGGAAATGTTCAGAAAGCTCTGAATCTGGGTAACTGGGGCTCGATTGTACTGACAGGTATCGCCGCTTATTTCCTGGTGAATTACCTGCTTCCTGAAACCATGAGCATCCGCGATTTCCCGTTTTCTTCCATGGATGTTTTCTATGCCATTCTGCTCGGACTGGTAGTTGGTGCCCTGATGAGTATTATTACTGAATATTATACCGCAATGGGACGTCGTCCTGTCCTGAGCATCGTAAAGCAATCTTCAACGGGACACGCTACGAACATTATTGGCGGACTGGCTGTCGGAATGGAATCCACTGTCTTGCCGGTCATTGTCCTGGCTACAGGTATTTTTGGTTCGTATGAGCTCGCCGGTCTTTACGGTGTGGCGATTGCTGCAGCCGGCATGATGGCCACGACTGCCATGCAGCTGGCTATTGATGCCTTCGGACCGATTGCCGATAACGCCGGGGGTATCGCCGAGATGAGCGGACTGCCTGAAGAAGTTCGCGGACGTACCGATATCCTCGATGCCGTGGGTAATACGACGGCCGCTACGGGAAAAGGATTTGCAATTGCCTCTGCCGCTCTGACTGCCCTGGCACTTTTTGCGGCGTTTGTCGGAATTGCGGGCATCAGTTCGATTGACATTTACAAAGCCGAAGTCCTTGCCGGACTTTTCATAGGAGGCATGATACCATTTATATTCTCCTCGCTTGCCATAGCCGCCGTAGGCCGCGCTGCCATGGCCATGGTTCAGGAAGTTCGCCGTCAGTTCAAGGAGATCCCCGGTATCATGGAAGGTAAGGCTACTCCGGAATATGATAAATGTGTGGAGATATCTACAAAAGCATCGATCCGTGAAATGATCCTCCCCGGAGCGATCGCCCTTGTGGTTCCTTTGGTGGTTGGATTTACCTTCGGACCGGAAGTACTGGGTGGCACCCTGGCGGGTATTACTGTCTCCGGCGTATTAATGGGTATGTTCCAGAATAACGCGGGAGGTGCGTGGGATAATGCCAAGAAATCATTTGAAAAGGGTGTGGAAATAAATGGAAAAATGGAATATAAAGGCTCAGAACCGCACAAGGCATCAGTTACTGGTGATACCGTGGGTGATCCGTTCAAGGATACATCAGGGCCTTCCATGAACATTCTGATCAAGCTTACATCCATCGTAGCACTGATCATTGCCCCGCATATTTCAGAAACAAGTCACACAATAAGTGATGAAGAAGCACTGAAAAAGCAGGAAATGAAAACGGAGCAGGTTACGGAAGTAATTGAAAATCAGTAAAAGACTTACATTGTGCGCAAAAAACAACCCCGATGAATCATCGGGGTTTTTTGTTTTCAATAAATCAAATATCTTTAAACTTAATTCATGAGCATGCGCCGCTACTTTTTTGTTTTGTGCTGTCTGTTTTTTTGGCAGTCTCTCCCGGCTCAGGATGATGTGACCGGACTCTGGAAGACCATTGATGATGAAACAGGTGAAGCAAAATCTGTCGTAAGAATTTACGAAGCAGGTAAAAATATTCATGGAGAGATCGTCAGCCTGTTTCCAACACCCGGTCAGCCCGAAGATCCGGTGTGTGATGAGTGTCCCGAGGAAGATGACCGCTACGGTCAGAAGATCATCGGGATGGAAATCATCCGGGACATGAAAAAAGACGGCGACGAATATTCCGGGGGAACAGTCCTTAAACCGGACGAAGGAAAAATTTTTAAATGCAGAATCTGGCGTGACGGGGAAGATCTCAAAGTCCGCGGATACTGGGGTATTTTTTACAGGACCCAAACATGGAAAAGAATAGAATAAACGAAAAATCTGGCAGATTATCCGTTGATTTTGCAATTTGTCAGATGTACACAAAATATACTATGGACCTTAGGTTACCTCGGATGAAGTTGTTGTATAAAAAACAAAGCCCCAGGCATGAACGATAAAGAGTTATTTGAACGTATCTGCCAGGGCGATGAAAAAGCACTGGATGTCCTGTACAAAAAGTACTACCGGATGATGACCAAACTGGTCATTTCAAACAGTGGAACTGAACAGGAAGCCAAGGATATATACCAGGACGCCCTGGTGGTTTTCTGGCAAAAAGCGGTAAGCGGAAACCTGGTGCTCACTTCAAAGATCAGTACATATATTTACAGTATCTGTCAGAATCTATGGAGAAAAGAACTTGACCGAAAGAAACGTCTTTCGAATGAGGAAAAGGATGGAGTGGAATATGTTGATATCGACACCAAGGAGAAATCAAGAATTATCCACGAATGTATTGACCAGCTGGGAGATACCTGTAAACAAGTCCTGATGTTTTATTATTTTGATGGCCTTTCCATGCAGGATATTGCTGATAAACTTGGATTTGCCAATACCAATACTGCTAAAACAAAGAAGTATAAGTGCAAGAAGAAACTAGATGAACTTGTCAAATCTCTGTATTCAGAGAGCGACTTTCTTGACTGAGAAAAAGAATGAGTAACACAGAATTAATTAACGCCTACTTCGACAACGAACTTAACCCTTCCGAAAAGAAGATGTTTGAGGATCGTCTGGCCCGGGACACAGAACTTCAAAGGGAGTTCAAATTCCAGGAAGATGTGATTGAAGGGATTCGGGAAGCACGGAGGCAATCGCTTAAGGCCCGTCTGGACAAAATCCAGGTCGGAGGCGGTGCAGCCGGGGGAAGTTCATGGTCGGCCGGAAAGATCGCCGGTATGATTGGCCTCGCAGCCGTTGTAGGATTTGGCATATACTATTTCTATCCTGAAAATGAACCGATGGTTGCCGAATCACCGGTCCTGACAGAAAGCCAGGAGGAAGAAGTAGTCCAGCCGGATAACACCATCGATAATTCGACTACCGAAGACATAACAGCCGCTGAAGCCGAAGAAGCGCGGGAAGAAACGCCTGCGGCAACGACAGAGGAACCGGAAGTTACTTCCGAAGAGGAATCGGCTGTGGAAGCTGAAGAGGAGTCGGCCGATATCCGGGAGGAAGATAAAAACCCGGTCGTGGCACCTGCCTTTGAAGATCCTGAAATGCAGGATTCAGATGTGAACCTGCCCGAAGGTGACCTGGACGGAAAAGCTGTCGTTACATCGGACAACCTGGAAGTGGCGATCGACAATGATAGCCGAAGGTATGATTTCCACTATGAGCTGGAGAATGATAAGCTGACCTTGTACGGAGATTTTGAGAATGACCTGTACCAGATCCTTGAATTCAATACCGATGATATGAAAGCCTGGTTCCTGAGTTATGACAATAACTTCTACCGACTGGCACCTACAAAGGGCCGGGTGGAGAAACTGGAACAGGTAACTGACGGAGTACTCCTGCAAACACTGCGCGAGGCATCCGGAAACTAGAAATTGATCAAGCAGATAATTAAAGGGGCTGAATTACGATTCGGCCCTTTTTTTATTACAGAAATATAGGTTTACCCCTCATCAATTTCAGCAAATCCCTTTTCGCAGACCACAAAAATAGTTGTACATTTGACCGCAGAATAATTTTTTAACGTGGCCGATATCAAACAGCGTAAGAAAAAGAAACTGGGAAGTTATCCGTTTGTCAGCGTCATTCTGAGCATCTGCCTGGCCCTGTTTGTCATCGGGCTTTTCGCACTCCTCGTCATTCACACCAATAAACTCACGGAAATTATCAAGGAGAATGTGGAAATGCAGGTTTACCTCAATAAGGACATTACCGATAACCAGCGTATTCAGATCCAGAAAACACTTTCATCCCGCGAATATACTTCGGAGAAGAACGGGGAAATTCAGATCAGTTTTATTTCCAAGGAAGAAGCAGCGGAAGATTTTATCAAAGAGACCGGAGAGGATTTCAGCAAATTCATCGGGGAAAATCCGCTCAGGGATGCATATACCATTAAGATAGCCCCGGAATTTCATGGCGAAGACCAGATGAAGGAGATCCAGGCAGACATTCAGTCCCTTAACGGGGTCTTCGAAGTAGTGTACATTCCAAGCCTGGTGGCTTCCATCAACGAGAACGTCACCCTGATCAGCTTCTGGCTTCTGGGAATTGCCGCATTGCTCATGATTGCCGTGGTCCTGCTTATCAACAACACCATTAAACTGGCCCTCTTTTCCCAGCGCTTCCTGATCCGGAGCATGCAACTGGTAGGCGCCAAACGCGGATTTATCCAGGGACCCTTTCTTCGCCGCTCTGTACTTCATGGCCTGATTGCTGGATTGTTCGCCTCGGGAATGCTCTACCTGTTACTCCGTCTCGCAAATGACAGGGTGCCTGAATTATCGTCTCTTCAGGATCAGACCATGATTCTTGCTATCTTTGCGGGACTGTTAGTGCTGGGTGCCATGATCGGTTTTATCAGCACCTTCCGCGCCATTAACAAATATTTAAATATGTCATTAGACGAATTGTATTAATTCATGGACAATAAAAATATGCTGCCTTTCGGTAAAAAAAATTATCGCCTGATGCTAATCGGGCTTGCAGTTCTGGTACTTGGATTTATCATTATGAGCCTCGACAGCACAACATTCGGTTTCGGATTCATCGGTCTTACCCTGGGTCCACTGACTGTTTTTGCCGGTTTTATGATAGAAATAGCCGCCATACTGCATAATCCGAAAGAAGAATAATGGATGCATTTCAGGCTATTATTCTTGGAATCATTCAGGGGCTGACTGAATTTCTGCCGGTCAGCAGCAGCGGACACATCGAACTGGGATCGTTCCTGCTTGGAACAAACACTTCCGAAAACCTTCTTTTTTCTATTATCGTTCATGGCGCCACCGCGCTTAGCACCGTGATCATTTTCTGGAAGGATATCGTCACTCTGCTTAAAGACCTGCTAAAATTCCGCTGGAACGATTCCACGCGGTTTATTTTTTACATCATTCTTTCCATGATCCCTGTCGGTGTTGCCGGATTGCTCTGGGAAGATAAGATTGAAACCCTTTTCGGCGGTGATGTGGTATTTGTAGCGATCATGCTCCTTGTAACCGGAACCCTCCTGCTGATCACCTATTTTACCCCGGACCGTGACGGCGTGATCAACGCGCCCAAAGCCTTCATCATTGGCCTTGCCCAGGCAATTGCCATTCTCCCCGGAATATCCCGCTCGGGTTCCACCATTACCACCGCCCTTTACCTGGGCGTGGAAAAATCGAGAGCGACCAGGTTTTCTTTTCTGATGGTACTCCCTCCTATTCTCGGAGCCACGTTACTCAAAGTCAAAGATTTCATGGAAGCAGATGTATCGGCCGCCACAACGCTATCTACCGGACCGCTGGTCGCAGGGTTTCTTGCGGCTTTCATTTCCGGTCTCCTGGCGTGCCGCCTGATGATCACCATCGTCCGCCGGGGCAAACTCATTTACTTTGCCTATTATTGCTATGCCATCGCGCTCTTAACCCTCGGAATCTATTACCTGGCATGATTCGCGAATTTACAGAAGGAAGTGTCATTCTGATTGATAAACCACTCCACTGGACATCGTTCGATGTGGTAAAAAAATTACGCGGCGCCCTGAAAGTAAAAAAAATAGGTCACGCCGTAACCCTCGACCCGCTGGCAACCGGACTGCTCATCTTATGCACCGGGAAAATGACCAAGCAGATAGAATCCTACCAGGCGCAGGAAAAGGAGTATACTGGTACATTCGTCATTGGCAAGACGACTCCGTCCTATGATCTGGAAACGGAAATCGAGGAAGGCGGACCTGTCAGCGGAATTACCACAGAGCAGATTGATACTGCAGTTCGTTCACTGACCGGGACTATCAGCCAGATCCCCCCTGTATATTCCGCAGTGAAGGTGGATGGGAAACGTGCCTACAAAAGTGCCCGCAAAGGAAAGGAAGTTGTACTCAGGCCTCGTGAAGTCACCGTTGACGTGTTCGAAGCAACCCGGGACGGCAGCGAACGCATTAATTTCAGGATAGTTTGCTCCAAGGGAACTTATATCCGAAGCATTGCCCGTGACCTGGGAGAATTACTGGGAACAGGAGCTTACCTCGCCGCGTTAAGAAGAACGAGAATCGGGGAATTTACCGTTAAAGAGGCCTCCACAGTAGAAGAAATTGTAAGCAATTTATGAACATTTACCACGGCATTGAGGATTTTCACAAACTGTCTTATGCAGTGGTCACCAGTGGCACATTTGATGGTGTCCATGTCGGTCATCAGCAGATTCTGAGGCGCCTGAGGGAATCGGCAGATAACCACGACGGTGAAACCGTGCTGATCACCTTCTGGCCGCATCCCCGCCTGGTGCTTTTCCCGGACCAGACAGACCTGAAATTATTAAACACCTTCGAGGAAAAGGCAGATTTGCTCCGGGAGCAGGGGGTTGATCATTTACTGCGTATCCCGTTCACGCGGGAATTTTCCAGGACCAGTTCGTCAGATTTCATACGAAAAATACTGGTGGATACTATCGGTACCAAAAAACTGGTCATTGGCTATGATCACCGGTTTGGCAGGAACCGGGAAGGGAGCTTTGACTATTTAAGGGAGAATGCTCCGAAGTTCGGTTTCGAGGTAGAGGAAATACCCAAACAGGAAGTGGATAACCTGGCCGTGAGCTCTACTAAAATACGATCTGCCCTGCAGGAGGGCGATATGCAAACTGCCTCCCACTTGCTCGGGCGTCCCTACAGCCTTAGCGGCCGTGTAATCCGGGGCGAGCGCATCGGCCGGATGCTTGGATTTCCGACGGCGAACCTGCAAATTGATAATCCCAACAAACTGATCCCGGCCGATGGGTCCTACGCTGTTATCGTAACTACCGGAACCCATGAACATATGGGGATGCTCAATATCGGGATCCGGCCTACGGTCGGCGGAAGACTGCGAACCATTGAAGTCAATATTTTTGATTTCGACCGGGATATTTACGGGGATACCTTAAAGGTGGCATTCATACGGCGAATCCGTGATGAAATTCCCTTTGAGGACGTTGAAACGCTTAAAAATCAATTAAAAAAGGATCGTGAACGGGCGATCCAACTACTTACCAACCTCTGAGATTATGGAAACCGAAGCTAGAAAATTATGGGTACCTTCGGCGGAATTTAAAAAGAAGTCCAACCTCACTCACTTCACGGAATGGCTTCGTCAAAACAGGTCCCTTCACTTCAGCAGCTATAATGACCTGTGGCAATGGTCGGCCACTCAACCGGAGGAATTCTGGGGATCATTGTGGGAGTATTTTGAAATTATCGGAACACCTGGCACAACCATCATGTCAGATGATCCTATGCCTGATACAAAATGGTTTGAAGGAGCTGAACTAAATTTTGCCGAACACGTTTTCAGACGCAGGTCAGACGAACGGCCCGCGATCGTATTTAAGAAGGAAAGCGGACAGAAAAAAGAAATAAGCTGGGAGGAACTGGAAGCCAGCTGTTCACGACTCCGCAACTACCTGGCCGGGCTTGGGTTAACATCCGGGGACCGCGTGGTTGCCTACCTGCCGAACATACCCGAGGCGACAATATCCTTTCTGTCCGCCAATTCGATGGGATGTGTCTGGTCCAGCTGTTCTCCTGATTTCGGGGTGAGTGCCGTGGTTGACCGGTTTGCCCAGGTTGAACCCAGGGTACTTATTTGTGTGGATGGGTATTCTTACGGAGGCAAAGATTTTGACAAAAAGGCTGCCTTACGAGAAATAGCGGAACAACTACCGACCCTTGAAAAGATCATTCTTATCCCCTACCTGGATCCTGAAGCTGAACTGGAGCAATCGGTAAGCTGGAGCGAGGTCATGGAGCAGCCGGCAGCGCCGATGCAATTCGAGCGCGTACCATTCTCCCATCCCATCTGGATATTGTATTCATCCGGAACCACCGGAATCCCGAAAGCCATCACCCATTGCCATGGAGGCGTTTTACTGGAGTTGCTCAAATACCTGTCCTTTCACAACGATGTGCATCCGGGAGAAAATTTCTTCTGGTATACCACCACCGGCTGGATGATGTGGAACTATGTACAGGGGGCCTTGTTGTGCGGGGCTACCATCGTTCTTTACGACGGCAGCCCGGCTGTGCCCGACACGGACGCATTGTGGCAGCTGGCAGAAGAATGCAGGATCACTCACCTGGGTACATCGGCAGGGTATATTACGGCCTGCATGAAGGGCGGCTTTCAACCCAAAGAGAAATACGACCTGGGCGGACTGGTCTCCATCGGCTCTACCGGTTCGCCCCTGCCGCCGGAAGGATTTGACTGGGTCTATGAACAGGTCGGAAAAGACGTCTGGCTCACGTCAATGAGTGGCGGTACCGATGTCTGCTCGGCCTTTGTCGGCGGCAATCCCTGGTGGCCGGTCTATCTTGGTGAGATCCAGTGCCGCACACTCGGTTGCAACCTGCAGGCCTATAACGAGCAGGGGCAACCGGTCATGGATGAAGTCGGTGAAATGGTAATTACTCAACCTATGCCAAGCATGCCGGTATTTTTCTGGAATGATACAGGTAAGGAAAGATACCGCGCGAGCTATTTTGAAATGTTTCCCGGAATATGGCGTCACGGGGACTGGATCAGGATCACGCCGCGTGACGGCATTGTTATTTATGGCAGGTCTGATGCCACGCTTAACCGTGGCGGAATCCGGATTGGTACCAGCGAAATTTACCGGGCAGTAAATAAAGTAGAAGAAGTAGCCGACAGCCTGATCATCTGTCTTGAAAAAAGTGAAGGAGAATTTTACATGCCACTGTTTGTCCAGCTGAAGCCCGGGATGGTATTGGATGACAACCTGGTAAAAAAGATCAATAAGACGATCAGGGAAGCATATACACCGAGACATGTTCCGGATGAGATCCTGGAAGTCAGTGATATCCCCTATACCATCAGCGGGAAAAAGACGGAGGCACCGGTGAAGAAGATCCTGATGGGAAAATCACCGGAAGAGGCAATTAAGAAAGACGCCCTCAGGAATCCTTCGTCGCTGGATTTTTTTGTTAAACTTGCACCCAAATTAAATTAAATAGAAAATGGTAAAATCTGATATAAATTTTTCGGTCGAACTGGATGAGCAAAGGGTACCTGAACGCATCACATGGGATGCGACCGAAAAGCCGGAAGAAGTGGGCAGTGAAACAACTGCGATTAACATAAGTGTCTGGGACCCGGAGGTCAAAAACACGATGCGCATTGACCTTTGGACCAAAGAAATGCCGGTGGATGAGATGAAGAAATTCTACATTGACTGCCTGGGAGGAATGGCCCAGAGCATCCTGAACAGTACCGGTGACGAATTTATGTCCGGCGAGATGAACGCGTTGTGCGACAAGCTTATTGAGTATTTACGAAAGGAAAATGAGGAAAATCGGTAATTATAATTACAAACGATTGCAGTTTTTTTAAATAAGGCGTAAAATTCACGCTGAATTAAGAAATTACCTGTTTAAAAATCTCTATTTTTAAGAAATTTTTTAATATCAGGCTTTTTAAAGTCTGCATTTTTAATAGCCAGTCAATACTTATATGAAAACAACAATCATCAGTAAATTTGCTTTCATCATTTGCTTCATCCTCATTTCAGGCAGCCTGTTGGCACAAACCACGATCAGTGGTAAGATCCTGGACGGAGGAAACGGAGAACCTCTTGCCGGGGTAAACATCGTGGTGAAAGGCAAAGTCATCGGTACCATGAGTGATACCGACGGAAATTATTACCTGGAAGTGGATGACAGTCCTCCCCTCACCCTTGTTTACTCCTTCATCGGGTTTGAAACGCAGGAGCTTGAAGTCACAAATGCAACGGCGACCCTGGACATAACGATGGCCGAACAGACCATGCTGGGACAGGAAATCGTGGTTTCTGCAAGCCGTGTCGAGGAAAGTATCCTTGAATCGCCGGTTTCTATTGAAAAAATGGACCGACTGGCAGTACAAAACACTTCTGCGGATAATTATTACAAAGGTATTGCCAACCTGAAAGGGGTTGATGTGGCGACGAGCTCCATCAATTTCCAGATCATTAATGCAAGAGGTTTTGCCTCAACCGGAAATACGCGATTTGTGCAGCTGACCGACGGTATGGACACCCAGGCCCCGGCGCTGAACTTTCCCATTGGCAACCTGAATGGTCCGAGTGAACTGGATGTAGAAAGTGTTGAGCTGATTCCGGGTGCGGCCTCGGCGCTGTACGGTCCGAATGCGTTCAACGGTATATTGCTGGTGAACAGTAAGAGTGCTTTTGAATACCAGGGCCTGAGTGCATTCGCCAAGCTGGGGGTTAACCATATCGGCGATGAGGCCGACCAGGATCCGGCACCGATGTACGAAGCATCCTTACGATACGCGAAGTCATTCAACAACAAATTTGCCTTCAAGGTGAATTTCTCATACATGCGGGCAGATGACTGGCATGGAACAAGTGATTACGACCGGAACGCGGAATTGAACCCATTCTCCTCTATAGGCGGTGTAAACCCGGGAGCTGACCGTCTGCATTTCATGGGTGACGAAGCCAGTATCAATATGGCTATTTTTCCTCTCAGCGCTAACTGGAGAGCTTTGGCGAACAGCACTGTTTTCGAACCCGGTCTCACAGCTCTGGATTACGCTGAAGCAGGAGACCTTCCCAGCCACGTTGTTTCCGTAACACCTTACATGGAAGAAGACCTTATTGATTACGGAGCGGAGAATATTAAAGCAAATGCGGGTCTGTATTACAGGCTGAATGATAATCTGGAATTGAGCTATTTGTTCAACGGCGGATGGGGCACCAGTATTTACACAGGAGCGCAACGATACAGCCTGTCGAATTTCAGTATTATGCAGCACCGTCTCCAGTTGCGAGGGGACAATTTCTATGTCAGGGCCTATACGACACAGGAAAACTCAGGCGATTCTTATATTACTGAATTTCTGGCGAAAAGAATGTATGACTTTTCTGCTGGCGGAGACGTATCCAGCTTTCTTGCCGGATACAGTATTGGCTATTTAAGTTATCTCTATGCCGCAGGGTTCGCACCTGGAGATATCAACATGCTGAGCGGTACCGATTTGCTGAATGCTCAATATGCGGCTCATGGTGCAGGTCGCGGATTTGCTGAAGGGGCTTATACACTCACCCCGGGAACAGAAGAATTTGAGACGACCAAAGCGCGGGCCCAGGAAGGCGTTGTTCCATTCGGACCAAAATTTAATGACAAGTCTGCCCTGTATCACGTGGAAGGGCAGTATGATTTCAAGAACGACATTGATTTCATGGACCTTCAGGTGGGAGGTAATTACAGGATGTTTAGCCTGAATTCCAATGGTACCATTTTCGACGATGAAGGCGGACTTACCATCAGGGAATACGGAATCTATGCCCAGGCTTCCAAGCGGATAAGTAAGTTAAAGCTGACCGGATCGCTTAGGTATGATAAGAACGAAAACTTTGACGGTCAAATTAACCCGCGTATTTCGGCAGTTTTATCTGTTGGTGAGAGCAGTTTCCTCAGGGCTTCCTACCAGACCGGATTCAGAATTCCCACAACCCAGGGTCAGTATATTGACCTCAATATCATTACTGCACGACTTATCGGCGGATTACCGGAAATATATGAGAAATACGATGTGGAGACTAATTCGTACACAGCTGCTTCGGTCCTGGCTTATAGTCAGGCCGTATTTGATGCCGGAGCCACTCCACAGGCGATTCTCGGAAATCTTGGCATGCTCGAAGAGTTTGAATACGAACCGGTAAAACCGGAACAAGTAAAGACGATAGAAGTTGGCTTTAAGAGTCTTGCAGCTAATAAGCTCCTGATTGATGTTGCCTATTACTATAATATTTACAATGACTTCATTACGCAAACGCAGTTCCGGAAGGCGCCAATTGATTTGCTGAACCCACCTACTGCTGATCCTGCTGTAATTGCTGCAGCGGCTGCTTCAATACTGAATGGTTCGGCACTTGTGGCACAAAGTGACGGATCCGTAACAGGTAATACCGGACAGATCTATACCAATTATGATCAGCGTATCACCTCACAGGGAGCTGTTCTTGGCCTGACGTACAACATGCCGAGAAACTTCACCATCTCAGGAAATTACAGCTGGAATGTTCTGAATGATGAAATTGTAGGAGGTTTATCAGAATTCAACACACCGGAACACAAGTTTAATATCAGTGTGGCCAACCGGAAGTTAACCGATAAATTGGGATTCAATGTAACCTACCGCTGGCAGGAGGCATTCACCTGGGAATCATCATTCGCACGCGGACCAGTTCCCTCGTACGGAACACTTGATGCACAAGTGAGCTACAAAATCAAGGATTGGAAATCCATCGTGAAATTCGGAGGTTCCAACCTGCTTAACAATTACTACATTCAGAGTCTTGGAGGTCCAAGGATCGGAGCGATCTATTATATCTCCCTGACCTTTGATGAGTTAATGAATTAAATCATAACGTCGAATACAAAACGAAGAGCCACCTTTCGGGGTGGCTTTTCTGTTTTTAAGCAGAAATCATACATGTCTAATCTAGCCTGATTTTGGAGACGTTAGCATAATTTAATAGATTCATTAGAGTAATTTTTTTGACTGTCCTTGTATGCGAAGGATCCTGATTTTTTTAACACTTAGCTCATTGATATGGATGACCGGAACGGTCTCTGCTCAGACTTACAAGAAGTTTATGAAGCAGGGCAAACGTCATTACAAAGCCGGTTATTACGAAAAAGCTGCGAATTATTATAAAAAGGCACTTAAGCTAAAAAAGGGCAATGTTAAAGCCACCTACATGCTGGGCCTCTCCTATTTGTACAGTTCGGACGAGCCGCCAGCCCTTGAACATATCCGCAAGGTCTATTTTCTTGATCCGAAAATTGACAAGCACATTGAATACCAGCTGGGCCTGGCCTATACCTACCACCTGAGGTTTGAAGAGGCTCGGGAAGTTTTTGAGCGATACGCTGAAAGCAATGCCTCACGCAAATCCGACGTGGAGGAACGTATCCGTAATTCCATCCTGGCTGATTCCCTGGTTCGTCATCCACGCCAGGTGACCATCGAAAGTATTGCAGAAATCAATTCTTCTTTCAATGACTACACCCCGCTGATTTTTGACAATGGTAACTCGATGATCATTACCTCCAACCGGCCCGGTTCAACCGGCGGACTTAAATTATATGATGGGTCCTATTACGAAGATATATACCTGGTTAAAAAAACAAACGGGAGCTGGGGCGAATTGACCAAACTTGGTCCATCAGTGAACCTGAAATATCATGATGCCGCAGGAAGTATGTCGCCTGATGGTCAATTTCTGTACCTGTATTACGAGTACGGCGGTGGAAATATATACAAGGCGAAACGAAACGGGGATTATTTTGATGAACCAGTGCCCCTCAGTGAAGAAATAAACTCGGTGTTCTGGGAAACCAGTGCCACCATTACAGAAAACGGCTATACCATGTATTTTGCCAGCGATCGTCCCGGAGGATTCGGCGGATTGGATATTTACCGAAGTGAACTGGGCAAGGATGGCAAATGGCTGCCGGCAGTCAACCTGGGAGACAAGGTGAATACCTCCTCCAATGAGGATGCCCCGTACATCACACCAGACGGTAAACGTTTGTATTTCGGCTCAAGCGGTCATCCGGGTATGGGTGGCGAGGATATCTATTACGTGGATATCAAGGATGGCCGGCCTGAAGGAAAACCTGTGAATATGGGCTATCCGGTGAACAGTGTGTTTAATGATAATTACTTTACACCCACCCCGGGATTGAAGGAAGGTTATTTTGCTTCCATGCGACCAGGTGGTAAGGGTATGGCAGATATATACCACGTTTTCCTGTCGCCGGAGAAACCGACCGCGACACCGGTTATGGCGGCCGTACCGGAGAAAAAGCCTGAGCCTGCTAAAGAAGCAACTGTAGTAACAGAAGAAAAACCTGCATCGGTCTATTATGACCAGGAGCTCCTGAAGAAGCAGGAAGCAAAGGATGTGGTCACCGTTCTGAAAGGAAAGGTGATTGACTCGGAAAGCGGACAGCCACTCGAGGCCGAAATAAAACTGGTGGACAACACCACCAATAAAGTCCTGGCCAGGATCAGGACAGATGGGGAAACAGGTGATTTTGAACTGATTATTCCCAATGGCGGAAACATTGGTGTGTCTACAAGGAAAGCCGGATACCTGTTTAATTCATTAAATTTTGAGCTGCCGGAATTCCAGGAATACCAGGAAATCGATACCCATATCCTGATGCGCAAGGCAGAAGCGGGATCCAAAGTCATTCTTAAGAATATATTCTTTGATTTCGGACGGTCTGACCTTCGTACAGAGTCATTAGGCGAACTTGACCGGATCAAAGAACTTCTGACAGACAACCCTAACCTGGTCGTTCAGATAAACGGGCATACGGACAATGTAGGAAATGCACTGGCCAATAAGATCCTTTCCAAAAAACGGGCTGAATCGGTGGTGAGCTACCTGATCGCCCAGGGAATTTCAGCGTCACGTCTGAGTGCGAAAGGATTTGGTGAAGAAAGACCGCTTGTCTCTAATGATGATGAATTGGACGGAAGAGAAATAAACAGGCGTACCGAAATTGAGATCATCAGAAATGATGAAGTAAGCGCCAAAGGATAAAAAAAAGCCCCGCAGCTTAACCGCGGGGCCTTTCGTATTAATATTAAATTATTTTACAGGATTCCTGCAATGGCGTGTAACACACCGTTACTCGCTGAATAAACAGCAGGTTGCGCTACCTCAGCTTCGAATCCTTCTTCCCCATCGGAATCAAGGAAGATGCTGGTGAAATCACCACCTTCGCCCGCATTCGTCACCTCAAGGGTGGTTGATGCAGCCGTAGTGATCATTGTACCAGTTGTCAAATCTTCAGCATTGTAAATGCCTATTCCAACGTGCTTCGCGATGGTTCCATACCATTGCTCACCTGTCAGATCATCCAATCCGATTTCAGCCGCAACAAATACTTCATTCGTTGGTGCAAATACGGTAAAATCAGTATCCGGCATAGCATTATCTCTGAGGATATCATATAGTAATGGCATATCTTCTCCTTCTGCATAAGCATCTGCTTTCTGAATTGCTGCATACAGCGTTGAGAAGCTTTCTCCCAAAACTATCGGCTGAGCCAGGGTACCTAACACTTCACCAATTACAGTTCCAAGTGACGGCGGAACAAGTACATAATCCACAATATGAACCACTCCATTGGACGCCTCGATATCTGTTTCAACAAATTCAGCATCTGTAGTGGCTCCGGTACTAAGTGCTGGTCCGTCCACCACGGTAATCACTTCACCATTGGATAATGTAGCAATCTCATCTCCGGAAGTCAAATCACTGGACATTATTACAGAATTGGTCACGTGATACGTGAGTACAGCCTGAACAACCTGTGATCTGACCGTACTGAAATCTTCAATCCCCAGTACTCCAAGCAGTGTTTCGAGGGCCTGGTCAGATGGTGCGAACAAAGTAATATTATCAGTAGTAGCCAATGTACCATCAAGATCTGCAGCTTCCAATTCTGCTTCAAGCGAGCTCAGACGGGAATCGTTCTGCACTACCTGCCATACATTGTTTGCGGGATCCGGATCACCACCATCGTCGTCATCGCCACAACCGGAAACCACGAACATCGCCGCTATTGCCAACATGCTCATCAACCGGATCGTGATTGTTGATAATTTCATTTTTCTCATAAGGTTAAAAGTTTAAAAGTAGGTTTAGAGTAATACCATAAATATACGCTGCATGCAGAACATTATTATGGCATTTGGTAATTATTACCTTCGAAATTCGACTTATAAACGACAGGAGAAGATGAAATGTTTTAGGAGAGGATAAAAGAAAATACCCACAAGGTCAGAGGTTATGTCTAAACCCTCTTAAAGACAGGTTTTGAGCTACCTTACGACTTCAGCCTTCCACCGTTATCCTGCACTAGGTACGAGGTCCGCCCTGAGGCGGATGAGGCCTGGCTTTGGAAGCAGGTTTCACTCGGTATTTAATTTAGTGTTCGGTTTAGAAAAACGTGTCTAACCCTGCGGGTACTACAAAGGTACAAGGAATACATGAATTCAAAAGCGAATGTCAGGTAAACCGGAATTTTAAGTATTTTATGTTGTGTCCTTCAGCGCTGAACTTTTCTTCGTACCTGGTACGGATTTCATGGCATTCCGGCCGAAGGTCACTGTGGTAGACATCCCGGGTGAATACCAGGTCTTTTACATCTTCCCTTGATTCCAGTACTTCAAGGGCATATTCGAACAGCCCGGTATTATCTGTTTTTAAACGGATCCAGCCGTCAGTCGTTATAACTTTTTTGTAAATCTCGAGGAACCGCGGATGCACCACTCTCCTTTTCTCATCACGATCTTTGGGCCTTGGGTCAGGAAAAGTAATCCAAATCTCGTCAATCTCACCATTTTCAAAAAATTCGGCAAGCTTATCAATTTGAGTTCTCAGGAATGCCACGTGAGCCAATCCTTCTTCGACAGCATATCCACTCCCTTTCCATATCCTGTCTCCTTTAATGTCAACGCCTATAAAATTCCGGTCACTGAACTTACGGGCCATTCCGATCGTGTATTCTCCGCGTCCACAGGCCAGTTCGACCGTTATCGGATGATCATTCTCAAAATAATCCTTGTGCCAATTCCCTTTTATCTTATCAAATAACGGTTTTCCCGGTTCAATAATATTCTTCCGCAATTTATTAGCGGCAAATTTTTCCAGCTTCCTGCGACTCATTTACAATTCATTTAATTCGGCAACAATAAAATTACTTCCCCCAATAAATATCAGGTCTTCTTCGGTTGCCTTTTCACGCGCCTTTTGCAGCGCATTATTCACATCGTGGATCACAATCCCTTCAAGGCCGGCTTCCATCGCCTTTTCAGCAAGCTGTTCTGCTTTCATGGCCCGTGGTATCTTTGCTTCACAAAAATAGTAGTTTGCCGCTGCAGGCAAAAGTCGCAGGACGGGTAAAACATCCTTGTCCGCCACCATACCCAGCACCATATGGAGCGTTTTAAAGGTCATCCGTTGAAGCTGGTCTACCACATAGCTCATTCCGGCCACATTATGCCCAACATCGCAAACCACCAGCGGTTTTTCCGAAAGGATATCCCAGCGTCCCTTCAGCCCGGTATTCTCCCGCATATTCTCCAGACCGGCTGTAATGTTCTCATCGGACAGTTCAAACCCCTTTGCCCGGAGTACCTCGGCCACAGCCAGCACGCCCGGTAAATTCTTCTGCTGATAATCCGGCATGAATGCATTTCGGAAACGAAGCGATTTTTGGTCATTTTCAATGGTCCAAATTTCTTTACTCGGGTTAACCTTATACGAATAATACGCCTTAATCAGCATAGAATGCATATTTTTGGCTTTTTCCTCAAAAACATGAATTATCTCCGGCTGGTCCTCACCAACCACGACTGGCACCCCTTTCTTGATGATACCGGCCTTTTCACCGGCAATTTCCTCAAGCGTATTTCCCAGCCATTGCTGGTGGTCCGGGCTGATATTGGTTATGAGGGACACTTCCGGCATGATCACATTGGTGCTATCCAGCCGTCCTCCCATTCCTACTTCAATCACCGCGATATCCACCTGTTCACGGGCGAAGTAATCAAATGCCATCCCTACGGTAATCTCAAAAAATGAAGGGTGAAGTTCTTCAATGAATGATTTATGATCGTTAACAAATCCGGTAATAAAGTCCGGATCTGCTTCTTTCCCGTCGATGCGGATCCGTTCGGTAAAGGATTTTAAATGTGGCGAAGTGTAGAGTCCGACCTTTAATCCTGCTTCCTGGAGAATGGAAGCAATAAAATGGGAGGAGCTGCCTTTGCCATTGGTTCCGGCCACATGTACGGAGCGGAATTTGGATTCCGGATTGCCCAGGTACTCACAAAGCCGGATGGTATTTCCGAGGTCCTTTTTGTAAGCGGCGCCCCCTACCCGCTGAAACATCGGAAGGCTGTGATACAGGTAATCCAGCACCTCCCCGTAGTTCATAGACATAAATCGCTTTTAATTACTTGGAAACGATGGTAAAGGTAACAGTTCCTTTTGTATTTCCGGGCTTGATGGCACCGGTTCCGGTGCGGGAGAATGTTGTTTGCTGCAGCTGCTCCTCGTAGAATTTCGCTACGGCCGGGGCCACACTGCTCCTTATTGTTTGTGTTCGAATAACGTAGCCGTCTTCATCGATGAGAAATTCAAAGGTGACGGTACCGTTTTCATTCGAGTTATCCTTTTTATTAGGCACTTCATCCCAGGTCCAGCCTACAATGCTCAGTGCCGGGCCTCCCTGGCCTCCGCCTGGTTTACCATACAAGGCATCCGCATTCAATTCACCTTGCTCATCCCCTTTATCACCGGTTTTGTCCGTGTCATCGCCCTGGCTGGCAGCCGGAGGATCCTTGCTCTCCCCGTCCTTATTGGCCCCCTGGTATACGGCGTCCGTGTTTAATTCGCGCTTAGGTTCCGGTTTTTTCTGTTCCTCTTTTTTCGGCTGCTCCACTGGTTTTTCCACCGGCTTTTCAACAGGTTTTTGCTGTGGTTTTTCCTGAACTACTTCCGGGCTTTCCTGCTGCGTTTGTACCGGCGTCTCGGTCACAGGTTCCGTGACGGGGTCTTCCGTAACAGTTTCTTCGATCACCGTTTCTTCCGTTATTTCCTCTACCACTTCCTCAGGTGCTGATTCATCCGGAGCAGCTTCTTCTTCTGATTGACTTTCCATCGGGGGTGTTTCCGGTTGAATATCGCCTGATCCTGTTTCAGAAACCCCGAAATTGATCTCAATGCCGTATTCCGGAAGCGGCGGGTCGGGAGCTTTCCAGGCGAGAAGGAAGATAAAAAGGATCACTAACAGGGCATGAGCCCCTATGGAGACAATCATCCCCACGTTACGATTCTTTTTTTCTCCGGGTGTTTCCATGTTATTCAGGCATAGTAGCAATAGATACCTTGGCTTCCAGTGAAGTCGCTATCCCTGCCACATATACAAATTGTTCAGTGGGCACGGCCTTATCGACATGCAGCACCACCGCTCCCTCTTTACCGGTCAGCCGGTTTCGCAGCTCCGCTTCCAGCATGGCCTTACTGACTTTCTTGTCTCCCACATAGTATTCCAGGTTCTCCGTGATAGTCACAGAAACCTTTTGCAGTTCTACGGTAGACGCTTTACTGGTCGGCAGATTCACGGGGAGCCCGGAAGGAGTAATAAACGACGAAGTCAGCATGAAAAAGATAAGCAAAAGAAAAATAATATCCGTCATCGAGGACATGCTGAACATGGGTTCTACATTATGCTTGGACTTAAGTGCCATTTGGTTTCGTTGTTACTTATAATTCAACTGAGAATTGTTCACCTTGGTTCCTGAAGAAGCTCAATAAACTCAATACTGCTGTATTCCATCTGGTGAACTACTTTCTGAACCCGTGTTACAAGATAATTATAGCCGAGGTAGGCCAGAATCCCTACAAACAATCCGGCGGCAGTAGTTACCATCGCGGTATAGATCCCTTCAGACAAAAGTTTGGGACTGACAGATCCTTCCTCCTGGGCAATGGCAATGAATGCCTGGATCATACCAATAACGGTTCCAAGGAAGCCAAGCATCGGGGCAGATCCTGAAATGGTCGCCAGCAAACTCAGGTTTTTCTCCAGCTTGAAAATCTCAATCTTGCCAACATTCTCGATAGACACCTCAATATTCTTGAGCGGACTTCCGATCCGTCCGACTCCCTTTTCAATCATTCGGGCCACGGGTGACTGGTTCTGCTGACACATGACACGTGCCCCGCTGATATCTCCCCGTTCCACCATTTCCTTGATGGTACCAATAAATTGCTGAGGCGTTTTTGCCGCTTTATTAATGGTCAGTACACGCTCGACAAAGATGTATACGGCCATGATGGACAAAATGAGAATGGGTATCATCATAAAACCTCCCTGAAGAAGGAGGTCCATGATACTGACCGTCTGGTCAGCAGTATTCGTATTAACAGATGTAGATAGTGTGTCTTGTGCTGCTGTTATTTGTGCAAATATCATATAGGTTTTAATATTTCTTGACCCAAACGCCGTCGCCGTACTCTCCTTTCAATTCATTCGCCACATTCTGCGCTTCCGCCCAGGTATCCAGGTCCTGAATCGTTACCCGGTGGAAAATAACACTTCCATAGGGCTGAATGATCTTTACGTTCCTGCCATCGGCCGATAATTTATTGGCATAATCCATGGCCAGGTCCCCGTCCACCGCACTTGCGACTACCACATAGTAACGCCCGGTGCGCTGAGAAATTGTTTCAATTGTACCAGTTTCCGGCTCTTCCTCTGCGGCAGCGGCAGCGGCAGCATCCGCCTCCGCCTGACGGGCTGCTTCTTCAGCAGCCGCCTGCTGCTCCGCTTCCAGCTGTCGCTGTCTTTCCTCTTCGGCAGCGCGTTCTTCAGCAAGTTGTTCCTGCCTTGCCTTTTCTTCTGCTTCCTGTCCCGGGCTGTACCAGACAAAATACCAGACTGCAGCGAGGGCAAGGATAACCACAAGAAGCACTCCAATAATCACACCCGCTTTATTTGAAGATTCCTCGCGGGAGGAATAGCTTCCCGGTACGTAAGCAGACTTTTCCTCCTCCTTAATATGTTCTTCTTCCACAGAAGCCGAATAGTCCGTTGATGCAAAAGTTTCCGGTTCTTCCGACTCAGTTGCGTGGTAGACTGGTTCGTCCGTTGTTTCTTCAGCAGTATCAGTAAATGGTGAAGAATCTTCAGCGGGAGTTACTGGTTCGTCTTCGTCTCTCGATGCATACATATATGGCTGCTCCACTTCAGGTTCTGGCTCTGAAACGGGTTCCTCTGCAGGCTCTTCGACAATCTCCTCGGTATAAGGTGTTTCAGAAACGGTTTCTTCCTCTGCGGGCTGTACCGGTTCTGATTCCTTTTCTTCAGGGGTTTCCGGCTCTACCGGGTTAAAATCTATATCAGGTAAACCAAAGGTGTCATCCGCTTCATGGATATCGCCTGCATCCTGGTCCAGGTTTTCTTCAATTTCGTCTTTCTTGTTTTTGTCGTCTGCCATGATTCATCGGTTATAGTAAGGTCAGATACTGGGATACGTTTTTGGATCCATCACAAAAATAGTTGAAAAATTAAGTGTGCCAAATCAGAACGCTCCACAGGAGAGCATTCTTCATAAAAACCATACATGCGTGTTTAAAAGCTGTAAGAAGCACCTATCATAAACTGAAATCCACGCACCGGATACCGGTACAATAGCTCGTATTCCTTCGAAAAAATATTATTAAACTGAACAAAGGCAGATACCTGATCGGAGAAAATATATTCGGCCATAAAGTTAAGGTCAAATGCCGCTTTCAGATTCACTGTCTGGTTCTCTGTAAAATCATACGACTTGATTCCCCCCGTTGTAAAGGCCTCGGCATTCAGCCTGACCTTCTCAAAAAGATTATAAAAAGCCGAAGCTGTCAGTTTGTAATTCGGACGGTGCCAGGCTTCCCCGATATCCGATGTTCCATAACCCCAGTAATCACCGCGAACATGGACACTCCATTCATCCGTACGTGTATACCCCAATGAACCGTGTAAATTAATAACTCCGGTGTTGCCCTCATCGTAGAGCACGTTGAACATTTCCTGATTCGTCGTATCATTCAGGAAAAAATACAGATTTTTATAATTGGCAAAATTAATACCGGCTTCAAAACCAAGTTCCGGGGTGAGCTTCCCGGTAATCCCTCCAAAGAAGCTGATAGTCATATTGGAATGATAAATTGGCTGGTCCGGTGCTATAAACGCATTCTCACCGGAAATTGTACGAAGTGTATTTTTCTGAATATCTCCGCTTACGCCCGCGTACAGATCCACTTTATCATTAAAAGTATAGGCGGCACGGACATCCGGATACAAATGGAATTTATTAAATCCCGAAATCGTATCATTCTCATGAACCGCGTTCACGCCTGCCCGGATACGGAAACCTTCATATTCAAAACCAATTTGTGGTTTTACCCGGAAGAGCGACCTGCTGTTATTATCAAAATTCATCCCTTTCCGGCCAATCAATGCCAGGTCACCACTCACGTAAAAGCCAATTTCATCAGTAATGGCCGCTTCAGCATCCAAATTGACCTCCAGCTCTGTTTCCCTCGCATCATAATCATCGGTCAGGAAATTGAACCTGGCCCCCAGGTCGTACTGAATCTGATCTTGTGGTGAGGTATTTTCCATTGACCCTTTCAGATAAAAACTCTGGTACACCTGTTTCTCCGTATCTTCCACCGGCTCGGGTACCCCGTAAAATTTGACCTGCTGCCGGTCAATCCCTGCTTCACCACTGAAGGTCACTTTTGGTGTAAAATACTTCCCGAAAAGATCAAGTTCGAAAACCCCAGACCCCGAATCCTTGTCCCTTACCGGACCACGGTCCTGGTTGAACCAGTTCACGTGGGCACCATAACTGTAATCCCGGTTACGCTTGCTGTTGAAATATCCCTCCAGGTAAGTGGTCGAATAATTTCCGAGCCCACCCCTTACATAATTACCATAAGTCTTCTCCAGGGCAGCCCCCTGGATCCGAAGCGGGCGCATCCTGATATCCAGTAAAGGCAACGGAAAATTAATGGTATTGAAAAAATACTCCAGTTCGTCCGAAGTCTCCCCAAAGGTGGTCGGCGGCACTTTTTCAAAGTTCCTGCTCGCTTTGGGAAGCACAATCTCCCTGTCTTTCACGATCTCAATTTCGACATCCTCCAGTTCGGATTCCTTCTCCCACGGATCCTGCGCCAGAAGTTCCAGCGCTCCTGAAATGACAAGTAAAAAAGTCAAAAAATACTTCATTTCATGCAATAGATTTTGTCTATGTCAATAATATAAATACCTACTAATCAATTTACTATCTTCCTGTATCTGAAGAATCACTTCCAATAATTACTTCCGACGGCTCGCTGCTCTCCAATCCTTCGACCGACCGCAGTTTTTCTCTGGCCCTGGCCTTTACCTCCTCTCCCGGAAAGTTTTCAATTAACGAATTAAGTGTTCCCCGCGCCTGGAAGTAATCCTCCATGGCGATGTAATTATCGGCAAGCAGCAGATAAGCTTCGCCCACCCAGTTTTCATACGCCCCGAAATTTTTACTGAGGTTGATCAGCGTCTCAATAGACTGCTGATAATTCTCTTCGCGGTAGAAAGACTCTCCAAGCAGGTACTGTGCCTCTGCCCCGTACTGGTCCCGCGCCGTATTCAGGGTAGCCAGGAAGCTGTCCCTGGCCACTCCCAAATCACCCCGGGCATACGCTGCCTTGCCCAGGTAAAGACTGGCTTTATTCTGGGCACTGATATTCACGTTGCCCTTTTCCAGAATCGTATTGGCATAGTACGTTACCGAGTCATATTCTCCGGTCGCATAATACGCCTCCATCAATCCGGACCAGGCGTTAAACTGTTCCTTCTTATTCCGGGCCATTGCAGCAAGCTGGTAGTACCGGCCGATTGCCTGCTCGTAATTGCCACTTTCAGACCGCAGCTCAGCCAGCCGCGCAATTACCCGGTTGTGCTGTGCAAACGTCGTATTGCTGCTAAGCTTCTCGTAAATCGGCACCGCCTGGTTATATTCTCCGAGCCTGTAATGCGATTCAGCAATAAAATAATTGGCTTCCGGCACCTTCGGATTGTTCGGATAATCCTTCAAATACTTATTAAAAGCGGTAATAGTCTTTTGATAGTCCAGGTTATAGTAATGATTGCTGGCTGTTTCAAATTCGATTGACTCCAGTGCCTGGTTGTCTGGATTGGCCGCTTTATAGGCTGTAAGGTAATTCTCGAATTCCGAAGATCTGTTTTGGGTATTCAGCACTTCTTGAAGTGGTAACAGGGCTTCCCCTGCCACAGTATGACGCGGATATTTATTCAGCAGCGTGGCATAGTCTTTTATGGCCTTATCATATTGCTGCAGGTTATAGTAGGATGCACCCCGGCGAAGGTAGGCAAATGGCACATACTGACTGTTTGGCTCCTTACTGATGAGTTCATTGAACCCGCGTACGGCAGAATCAAAATTACCCTTCTCAAAATTGAGCTGTCCGCGCTGGTAGAGCGCATCGTCCGCATACCGCGAATCAGGAAATTTGTCTGAAAGGAAGTTATACTCCCGGCTGGCCTCATCCACATTGCCCAGTATGCCCAGCATTACCCCGGACTGCAGATGCGCATAATCCTCATCTACTGTATTATTACGGATGGCCTCCCGGTAATAACCAAGTGCCTTTTCATATTGCTTATCCACATAGTAGCAATCCGCCGCCCTCAGTAGTGCATCGGTGTAGAATTGTTTGTTATTGGCATTTTCCAGCCCGCGGATGTAAACCAGGAATTGCTCCAGCGCCCGGTCGTACTCCTTTGTATTATAGAAGGCATATCCCAGTCCGTATCGTGCCTGAAGGGTTTCGGGAGAATTCTTTCCTGCGGCCAGTGCCCTCCTGTAATAGGGTATGGCTTCCTCAAAACGGCGGCCTACTGAATAGGCCTCCCCGCTCCAGGTATTAGCCAGTACGGCGTACTGTGCGTTGGGAGTATAAGTAAGTGATTTTTCAAATAGTTTGATTGCCTCGGCATAATTTTCCCGGTTAAACTCCTCCGCTCCTTTCAGATAGGTGGCTTTCTGGTAGATCTCCTGCAGGTTACGGTTAACCTGCGGCATATTTTCAATGTGCCTGATGGCCAGGTTGTAATTATTACTGTTCAGGTAGGCTTTGGAAAGCAGGTCATTGACCTCGTCCAAATGCGAACTCCCTGAATATTCCTCTGTAAACTCATTCAACACATTGATGGCCTCTTCGGTCCGCCCCATATCCAGGGCGACCTTGGCGTACTGGTAAGAACTCTCCTCCACCAGCTTTCCGCCCATATCGCTTTTCCGGGCCTTATCAAATGCCGTGAGCGCATATGGTTTATTTCCTTCCTTCAGGTACAGTATCCCAAGGTAGTAGGACGAATAGGTGCCGATACTATCGGTCTGGGAGGCCGACCGTTTAAATTCATCGATTGCCCCGGCCTCATTACCCAGTTTGTACCTGGTAAAACCGATGCGGTACCGTACTGGTGCTGCCGGGTTCGTTACTTTTTCTGAATAGCGCGTATAGAATTCATCCGCCTTTTCATATTGGTCCTTGAACAGATACGAATCCGCTGTAAGCAGGTAAAAATCCTTTTCATTCACCCGTCTGGATCCGGACAATACTTTTTCACTATAGGCAATCACCTGATCATACTCGCCCTGGTTGTAATAAATGCTGGCGATCATCCCCGGCACGACATTCGCGTAGTCCGGATTTTCTGCTGCCCTCTCCAGATCCTGAATGGCCTCGTCGTAATTCCCTTTTTCATATTCTATATAACCGGCGTAATAACTGGCCGGAGCCCGGTACCCGCTGCTCCCCGACTTTAACTTGTTAAATGTGGTAAGCGCCGGGTCAAACTGACGCTTTGTAAAATGGCTGTACCCAAGTTCAAACAGCAGGTTGGTTCGCTGGTCGGGTGACAACGCCTGAAAATCAGCTTTTGTGAGGTACTCGATGGCTTTTGTATACTCCTTTTGTTTATAGTAGAAATCTCCAAGCTCATAGTAGGCCACGCTGGACTTAGGGTGACTGGGATGTTTGCGGATAAAATTCTCGACCAGCTTTTCGCCATCCTGGTGAAAAAGACTCAGGGCAGAAAAAGCACGGTAATATTCTGCCTCGGTGCGTTTGAGCTGATTATCCCCGGTCTTGAGGTACCGCTCAAAGGTCTCCCTTGCCGCAGCGTATTCTGATTTATTAACCAGGTCGATCCCCTTTCTGAAAAGTTCATCGTCCTGTTCATAATACATGGAGGTTTGTGCATGGGTCCCTGACAGGCACGCCAGCAGGAAACATGTAGCAAAAAGTAATCGCATGAATGTACGGTTAGAAATAGTCTTCTGATCTTAAACGAAAAAATGTAAAAAACGTATCCGGATCACCAAAAATTGTCAGTGTAAAGTTACATAAAAATCCACAGCCCCGGATCATGCGGCAAGCATCAGACCGATCAGTTCCTTAAGAATTTCACCGTCATCCGCCTGTCCGGAATCCACCCCTTTGCAGGCCAGGTCTGCTTTCCTGAGCAAACTGATATTTCTCACAACTTCACCGGCAGAATAGTGCCTCAGCGCCTCCTGGTAATCCTGAATAGCATACGGACTAACCCGCAAAGCAGATGCCAGTTCGTTCTTAGCCGCACCACGGTGCTGTTGCGCAATCAGCAACCTGCTGAAAAAAGCAAACAGGACGGCAACAACGGGAATTGCCGGGTGCTTCCTGGAATTGGCGGCAAAATAGGTGATGATCTGAATGGCCCTTACCCTGTCTTTACGGACAAGCGCTTTTTGTAATTCAAATACATTATAATCCTTGCTGATACCGACATGTTTCTGGACCATGTCCATGTCAATCGTTACCGCATCCTTGTAGTTGATCAGGATTTTGGAAATCTCATTAGACAGTCTTTCCAGGTCATTACCGATACTGTCTGTAAGCAATTGAAGTGCGTCCGGACGGATTTTGCAGTTTTTGGTGGACACAAAAGATTCAATCCACCCCGGCACTTGGTAGTCGCGCAGCTTATCGGCCGTAACAAGAACACTCAGTTTTCCGATCGATTTACCTAATGCCTTCCGCCCGTCAAGTTTTTTATGTTTATGACAAAATACGAGCACCGTGCTGGGTACTGGCTGATTCAGGTAGCCAAGCAGCTGCTTTTCTCCATTCTCCCGGTTAAGATCACTTATATTCTGAGCTTCCTTAACAAGTACCAGCTGGCGCTCCGCCATCATCGGAAAGCGTCTGGCATGATTCAGCACTTCGCTCACAGATACATCCTGACCATACACCACCGTCTGATTAAATCCGCGTTCAGCTTCCGGAATAAGTTTATTCTCCAGGAAATCACTGATCTGATCGATATAGAACGTCTCCTCCCCCTGCAGAAAGTAGACAGGGGCTACCTTTCCGCCACGTAATTCCTTCAGTACCTCTTCCGCTTTCATTTTTATTCAACCTGTGCTTTTCTGAGAGAATAGGCCGACCAGCCTCCTACCAGCGCTCCGAATAAATGGGATTCAAAGGATATGCGCGGGTCAGATGTTGGCAGTATTCCATAAAATAAAGTTCCGTAAAACAGAATCACGATCAAAGATATCACCAGCGAAACGAAATCGCGCCTGAACAAACCGAAGAAAATCAGGAAAAAAGCCATCCCGTAAACCACTCCACTGGCTCCGATATGCGAATTATCCCCTCTTGCTACGAGCCAGACCAGGAAATTGGTCATAAAATACGACCGGAGAAAAACGGTGCCGGCAATCTTCGGATAATAATAAAATAAGGCCGCGCCCAGGAACAGGATCGGAAGGGTGTTTGAAACGATATGCAGGTAATTGGCATGGATCAGCGGAGCGGCAATAATGCCCACCATTCCGATAAGTGACCTTGGCTGGATTCCGAACATTGACAAGTCCCATCCCATTAATCGCTCGAGGACAAACGCGAGCCACATGAGAAAGACCATCCGGAACGGCACAATACTGCTGCCGATTATGGACCGGGACGTCGCCATAGGCTTACTTTGGCTCATTTATCATGTCCAGGCCAATAAGCTTTGACTCCTCATAGCCAACAGCCATGTACCCCAGCAAACCCCCTGATGCGTGCGCGATTTTATCTGCCATACCGCGTAAACTCCAGTAAAAGTCATTGGCGAATTCTTGTTCGAGTTTAGGCAGAATGGAATTCAGTTTTTCCAGGTCAGCAATAAGCAACGGGTTTCGTGACTGAGCATCTGCCGGAAGACTGTGAATTTTTACTTTCAGTTTATCTTCGAAACCTTCTCCCACGACCTTGTAAAATTCGACAAGGTCACGTCGCGCGGTAATTTTTTTGTCGTGTGTCAGTTCTACCGCCCGCTGCAGCTCCGACTTATCATAATCATTATCAGCACCTGCAATGAGGATTGCCACGAGGACCGGGGCTTCGAATAACGTATCCTTTTCCGCTGGTGATAGATGTTTTAGTGCTTCCATGAAGGGATATTACAATAGTTGTTGGTTGCACTAAGTTAGGCATTAATCCATAGAATAGTTGAACCGCCTGCAGAAATCGCCTCATCCCGAAACAGATAAGATTCCTGATAAACTTACATGTATTTGATACCGGGCGACTTGGACAGGATTAAATGCTTTGTTTCCCATAAGTTTAACCATCATCTATTTTTTCAACTCATAGTGTTATGAATGATACACTTAAAATTTTTGTAGTAGAAGATGATCCGGCATACACCAAATTCCTGAAATACGTTCTGGACCTGAATCCGGATTTCGATGTGACCTGCTTCGAAACGGGTAAGGATTGTCTGAAAGCGCTGTATGAAAATCCGGATATAATCACGCTTGATTATTCGCTGCCCGATATATCAGGTCAGGAGGTACTGGAGGAGATCAACCGGTACGACGCCAATATACAGGTGATCGTAATTTCCGCACAGGAAAAGATCGGAACGGCGGTGGAATTATTAAAATGCGGCGCATATGATTACATCACTAAGGATGAGGACACGAAGAACCGGCTGCTGAATACCATCAACAATGCCCGGAAAAACCTGTCACTGATCCGCGAGATTAATACCCTGCGGGAAGAAATCAGCGGCAAATATGAATTCTCCAACAGCATTGTAGGCGACAGTCCGGCTATTCAGAAAGTATTTAAACGGCTGGAGAAAGCAGTGAATACCGCGATAACGGTATCGATCACCGGTGAAACCGGAACAGGTAAGGAGCTGGTGGCTAAAGCGATCCATTACAATTCCCCCCGTAGTGACAAACCTTTTGTAGCGGTCAACATCGCTGCGATTCCTTCCGAACTCATGGAAAGCGAATTATTCGGACATGAAAAAGGCGCATTTACGGGCGCAGCCACGCGGCGCATCGGAAAATTTGAAGAGGCGGAAGGGGGCACGCTGTTCCTTGATGAGATCGGGGAAATGGACCTGAACCTCCAGGCCAAGATCCTTCGGGCATTGCAGGAAAAGGAACTGTCGCGAATTGGCGGGAATGAAGTGATCAAACTCCACTTCAGGCTGATCGTAGCCACCCACCGGAACCTGGCCGAAGAAGTACAAAAAGGAACGTTCAGAGAAGACCTTTATTACCGTTTGCTGGGAATGCCGGTCGAACTCCCCCCGCTCCGTGAACGCGGTAATGACATTATTCTTCTGTCACGATTCTTTCTGAAGTCTTTCACCGAAGAAAACAGTCTGTCTGAAATCAGGCTGTCTCCTGAAGCCATTGAAAAACTGATGAAATATAATTTCCCCGGTAACGTACGTGAGCTAAAGTCCATTGTTGAACTGGCTGCTGTGATGGCAGACGGGGACTCTATTGAAGCAGAAGATATCACCTTCAACAATGCCAGTAAGGAAAACAATTTCCTTTATGAAGAAATGTCCCTCCGGGACTACACCTTCAGGATCATCCAGTTTTACCTCGACAAGTACAATAATAACGTACTGAAAGTCGCAGCGAAGTTGGACATTGGAAAATCTACCATCTACAGGTACCTCAAGGAAATGGAGGCCGAACTTAACTAAGCAAAAGCTATTGCCATGAAACCATCACTAAAACAGTACATTGAGCAGGGTGCATTTTATCAGTCTGTCGTGGAAGACGGATCTGACATTATTTTTGTCGTCAACTACGAAGGAAAGATCCTTTATCATAACCGGTCGGTTACAGAAATCCTGGGCCACCCTCAGGAAACCCTCCAGGGCGATAATTTTTTTGACTACATCCAGCCGGAAACGCTTAATGATTTTAAAACTGCCTTCCGGAAAAGCTGTACCAAGCCTTACGACGAAAGCATAGAATTTAAATTTCTGACAGCAGACGGAACTTATAAATTTCTGGAGTTCAATTCGATCAACCTGACCCACAAAGAAGGTATCGAAGGGCTTATCCTTGATTGCCGGGATATCACACAGCGGAAAAAGGATGCCGAAGAACTCCTGCGCGCTCAACGGGCAAAGGAGCAGTTTCTCGCCAACATGAGTCATGAAATCCGGACCCCGATCAACGGAATTGCCGGTATGGTCAACCTGCTCTCCGAAGCTACCAGCGAGGAAGATAAGGTGAAGTACCTGTCCGCCATCAAGAACAGCACGGAAAACCTGAAGGTGATTATCAATGACATTCTGGATATTTCAGTGATAGAATCCGGGAAACTCAGGTTTGAAAAGATCGGATTCAATATACGTTATCAGCTCGGAGCCGTGGTGGAGTCTTTCCTGCCTGAAGCCAACGAAAAAAAGCTGCCTATTCGCTATTCCATTGAACCTGAAGCGGATCATGTGCTGCTCGGTGATCCTGTGCGGCTCAACCAGATCATGATCAACCTGATCAGTAACAGCATGAAATTTACCCACAAGGGAAGTATTTCCATTCATGCTGCCCTTGAAAGCAGGGAAAATGAAGTGAATAACATTCGATTTACCGTCAAGGATACCGGGGTCGGTATTCCTGATGATAAGCTGAACCATATCTTTGATTCCTTTACCCAGGCTGATGAAAGTGTAACCCGCCGATACGGGGGAACGGGCCTTGGACTGACGATTGTAAAGCAGCTGATCGAATTACAGAATGGCACAATATCGGTCAGCAGCGAGGAGAATAAAGGAACCGAATTCACGTTTGTGATTCCCTATGAGACCGGAAAAGTACAGGACCTGGTTGAGCGCCAGGAGCGAAAAAAGGTGGATACCCCCTCTCCTGCACTGGAAAACATGCGGGTTTTGCTCGTGGAAGACAATGACATCAACCGCCTTTATGCCCAGAATATTCTGAAAAAATGGAAATGTAAAGTAGACTGTGCGGAAAACGGGTACATCGCGGTGGAAAAAGCCCGGGGTATTCCCTATGATATTATCCTGATGGACGTTCAGATGCCGGTGATGGATGGTTATGAAGCAACACGCGTGCTTCGCCGGAACAATATTACTATTCCGATCATCGCCCTGACTGCCAATGCCATAAAAGGTGATAATGAGAAATGCCTGGAAGCCGGCATGAACGATTACCTGCCCAAGCCCTTCCAGCCGGAAGACCTGCTGCTGGTAATCAGTCGCTATGCAGGAGAAGCCATTTCGGCTTCGGAAGAAACGCCGGAAGTGGAAAGTGAGGAAACTACGCACGAACCCTTAACGGACCTGAGCTATCTTCAGAATGTCAGCGGGGGTGATGAAGGATTTATAAAGGAAATGATCAATACATTCCTGGAGAATACACCACATGCCATCGAATCCATGCGCATGGAAGCAAGCCGGCAAAAGTGGACAGAAGTCGCAGCTATTGCTCATAAAGTAAAGCCATCTGTCACGTTTATGGGCATTCATTCCCTGAAACCGGTAATAAAACGGATTGAATTATTCGGAGAGGAAAAATCCCCGGAAATCACCATTCCTGAACTGATTGAAGAGGCCGATGAGATCTGCCATTTCGCCTACAGGGAACTGATTGCGATGACCGGGCAGGAAGAGCACGTCTGAAGATATAATGCTACTATGGGTGGTTGATCCCGGGACTCACATACTGTAGTTCCGGGGTTTTTTTATAAACGATGTCCGGGAGTGTGGCCTTTTAGTTTGAGTCCGTATTTTGTAGTTTAGCAGTAGAAACGCTTAATATTACTACCATGAAGTCAACCATAAAATCTGTACGTGATCTGTTCCTGGCATTTTCCATTCTGCTCTTCGCAGGTGGCATTGTTCTGACCTCCTGTAATACACAGCCGACGGATGATGACAACACCGAACAAATGGAAGAAGAAAATGCTTCAGATTCCACAGCCGGTGAGCATCCTGCCGGGGAACATCCCGACAATTAATCACTAAGCACCCGTTGCCGGGCGAGTATAGGTAAATCTAATTTCTGCAAATTCCGGTTCGCCTTCCACTTCTAGCACCGGGTAAGCCAGAAAATTGATCGGTCCGGATTGCGGTAGCGGATCCGGAGCGATATTCCTCCCTTTGCTAAATTCAATCCGGTTGGCCGGATGATGACCAAAATAGTAAGTGGCAAGCGGAGCATATTTATCCGCCTCGCTGATATCTACCGGCCACCATTTATCTTCCGCGTAAAATTCGGCCCAGCAGTGATAACCGTCCACTCCCCCATCATTTCGCTCAGACGGTATGGCCGCACCTACGGCGAACCGGGCGGGAATTCCTGCCGAACGGGCCAGGGAGATGAAATAGGAATGAAACTCTGTACAATTACCTGACTTGGAATCACAGGCATAATTCGCGTCACCGGTTCCGTAAATTCCCTGTTTGGCATATTTTACTTCGTCAATAACATAATCGTAAAGCGCGCGTGCCCTGGTGAGCGGCGTGTTTGCCTGCCTGCTCCTGATCACCTCATCGGCAATCGCGGCAAAACGGTCCCCTACCGGTAATAAAGGCGTGGGTTCCAGGTATCTGGCGAGTTCAGTGGAATCGGCGTACGCCGCCTTCTCTGTTCGTTGAACTTTGTATTCTATGCGGACTTCCTTCTGTCCGTCTTCGGGAGTCAGCTTCAGATAAAGAATTTCATTTCCAAATTCGTCATCCCTGATCATGTGTTGTTCTCCTGGTGCCTCCAGGGATACGAGTTCCACCTGCTGAAATTTATCACTGGTGGCAATAGGCACCCACATTTGCGCCGAACCGGATAACTCCGGCAGCCGGGCGGAATATACAAAACTGAAGTGATCTTCACCCTCCACTACCCCCAGTAATTCATTCGTCGCATCTTTAACAGGTACGGTAAACCAGGTTTTGTCCTTTGCCTGCTTCCAGGTATAATAGGGCTTCCCGTTCAGCTTGTGAAGATCCGTCCGTGTAACATCCATATCTCCCGGACTCCCATCCATGAAGAAATCAAAATCGTACACATCACCATCCGCGGTGGCCAGGTCAACACACGCAAAGAATTCATGGTCTCCAAGTACTGACAAATATTCGGTGTGAACACGTACCAGTTTCAGCCTGAGGGACATTGAATCATTCTCATAGAGAAAATAACCATCGCCGTCAGCAGTCTGCTGCTCAATGTTACGCCTTATTCCCCGCTCAACCTCTTCAATGGTAACCTCTGACTCAGCCTCCGGGGTTTCAGATTTTTTTTGCGCTGATTGCTGATCGGGCTGTCCGGATTGACAGGAGTACAACAGGGCGAAGGCGATGACAAAGGAGAATGGCAGAAGTTTTATCATGAAGAAATTATTCAACTGATTGTTTGATTCTTTCTTCACGAAGTTACGGAATTTTTACGGCCTTTGGCTGGCAGATAATTCTCCCTTTAAAACAGCAATCGATCCTTGAATCATAAGAAAATGAACCAGGTCTTTATCTGACTCGGTTCATAATGACAATTTTCCGCTGTGCTATGGGTTCCTCGTCCCTGGCAATGATCACATAGTAAACGCCATTGGACAGGTCCCAGGTATCGACCCCGAACCGGTCGTTAACAAAGTCGAGCGACCCGTTCAGCATGGTTACCCCGCGCTGATCGATCATTGTATAGGTATATTGCCCGTACTCCCTCTCCGGCAGGTAGAAATTCAGCCTGCCATTCACGGGGTTGGGATACAGACTGATGTGCTGAACATGTTCTTCCAGTTCATCACCCACACTCGTTACCACGCCGTTATCATCCTTCACCGGTGCTTTCGCCTGCTCTGCCTGGTAAATGGAGTAATCCACTTTGTCCTGAATAAACGCAATCAGGTTGAGTTTGTCCGTCTCAATAATCTCCACATCGATCATGTAGTTGACCGAATAGGTTTCTACCTGGCCGGCAGTCCACACATCCGGAATGTCAAGTCCGCCTCCGCCGTAGAAGAGCTTTTTAAGAATATTGCGGTATTCGTCACTGGTCGTTCTGTCTTCCGCCAGTGCAGCATGCAACACCACCGGCTTATTAACATCCTGAAGTGATTCCACCCGGATATTGAAATTGATCACTCCCTGGGGAGAAGTCAGCGTATCAATCCGGATATCAAAAAGCGGATCAATCAGGGATTGCTGGTCGATCTTATTCTCAGAAAGGTTATCCGCCAAAGTGGTGGGAAGCACCTCCCCGTCCAGCACAAACCTGGGCGCCGTGGAAACACTGTAGAAAAGACCTCGGGCCAATGGATCCGACGGATTTTCCTCATGGAAGTCATCCAGGCCGGACTGATTCAGGTGATACTGAATGGCTCCGAATCGTGAGACCTCCGGATCATCCATCAGGTCATTGAGGGATGCATTGTAATCTGTGCTCGTCTGGAATCCATTATCAGCAAAGAATTCCACCAGGACATTACGCTTTTTCTCTCCGATAAAGAAGTTATCGAGGGCAAATCCATCAGCACTTATATTTTCATCTGAAGCAAAGGCAAACCTTAATCTGAACTGTCCAACCTCAGCAAGTGTATCCAGACTGTATCTCGAACTTACCCATTCCGGACTCACACCATCCCCGGAAATACCAGTCCACCCCTGGTCGCCTTCATTAAAATTGAGAGGGTCATCTCCCGGACGGGCAATAATTCCCTGGTCATTGAACCATTCAATTCCCCGGTTACGCTGGCCCACATTCACCCATTCCTGGCCATCATTTATGCTGTACTGAAGCACCATCCCGTCAAATCCATCCTGCGCGTCATAGATCATATCAAATGCCACCATCGGTCGCTCCAGCGCACTTATATTGAAGCATGGACCGTTCAGGTAGGATTGCTCTTTGGAATAATATCCGGGACTTCCATCTGACCCGGCGGTAAACCAGACAGGATCTGTGCTTGTAATTGAAGCTCCTGAAGCAACACCATAGGTCCAGCTGATCATCCCGCCATCCTGGTATGACTCAGGAACCCAGTTTCCATTATTCAGATTGAAATCTGCGAAATATTCATTATCAGAAGATACGTCAACATTAACGGTCGGGAGAATGTTTACTTCCATGATCGTAGTATCACTACATCCAAAGGCACTGCCAACCACAAGTTGGACGTCATAATTACCCGGAGCAGGAAAAATGTGCTGCGGGTTCGGGTCCGTACTGGTTGAACCATCACCAAAGTTCCAATTGGTCACTGGTGTTGATGCCGCGGTCTCATTCTCAAATATGGTATAGTCAGCCTCACAAATGTTGGACCAGGTAAATTCCGCTTCCGGAACTCCACCAATCTCAATTTGTTTTTCAATCGTATTGGTACAGCCAAAATCTGTAGTCACAGTCAGCGATACATCATAAGTCCCGGCTTCATCATAAAAATTAGCCACATTGGGGCCGCCAAGCGTATCGCCCGGATCGCCACCATCGAAATCCCAGAACCAGCTATTGATCACTGTAGGGAAAGGACCCGCGTCAAGCGTGGACAAATCCTCAAAATCAATTGATTCGGTGACACAGGAATTGAGATTCTGAAAATCAGCCACCGGTGTTCCAACTACTTTGACATACTTTATAATATTGGAAGTGGCATTGAATTCATTGGTGAAGGTATAACGCACCTCGTATGTTCCGGGTGCAACATTGGTATTAAACGTGTAAACACCGGAACTCGGATTACTTATCAATCCTGCGGTAGGACTCGTGAATTCCGTTACCGGAAATCCCTCGCTTACCGGCGGAATGCCATTTAGTATGGCCTCCCCTATGTTGTTACAAATCTGAAGCTGTCCGTCACTGTTGGTAATACCACCCTGGATGGTAAAATCAATCGATGTCAGTTCATTAACCAGCACAGATTTTGTTATGCTGTTCGAACAGCCATTGGGGTCAGTGTAGGTATAGGTAATAAAATTCGTTGCCGCCACTTCAGCATTTGACGGATCAAATGTCACATTGTCCTGTCCGTCTACGATCATTGGATTCTCCAGGCCGGATCCCGGACTGATGGTAAATACTCCGCCGGCCCTGTTTCCGATCAGGGTAACAGGCGCCGCACCCTCGTCCGTTACGGCGGGGAGATTAAAGAAATTCACCACGGGAAGCGGGTTGATGGTTACGTCAACTTCATCCATGACAACTGTACACGGACCGGCTCCATCAGGGTCAAAGGCAGTGAATGTAAGCGTCACCGTCGAGCCAATTTCGGATGGATCGAAAATGTAGGTGGCGGTCGGACTGGCCGGATCATCAAATGAACCAAGTCCACCCGACCATTGAACCGTGGTGGCTGTGCCTGAAATGACTCCGGACAGACCCGCTCCGCCGGCATCTTCACAGACCGCAAAATCCGCGCCCGCATCCACTTTCGGAGACTCGGTAACGGTAATATTTAATACCTGGGAATCCTCAACACATGGTCCCGAACCGTCAGGATCATTGGTGGTCAGCATGAACTGAAGCGGGCCAAATTCTCCTGGTGCAGGGAAATAGGTAGCATTCACCTGGGAACCAACAAGGCTGCTCACGGAAAGGGTTCCTGTGCCTCCGGAAACAAGTGTCCAGGTGCCGGAGAATGCGCCCCCTCCAATGACCCCTGAAAGATCAATGCTTGACGGCTCACAATAAACTGCCCCTTCGTTCGCAACGGATACCACTGTAGCCGCCTGGTTAAACCTGATTGTTACTTCATCTGCATCAGTACATCCGTTGTTATCTTCGGTCCAGATGTATACATACGTTCCGTACGTATCCGCGGTCACATCACTTACCGGAGACGTGTCGTCGGAGAAAATACTGGTCCCGGGTCCGGATTTCTGTGTCCAGGTGCCTGTAGCCCCGCTGATACTGATTACTGCATCCATGGTATGAACCAGTGCACACTCATCAGCATCTGTTCCTGCGTTGGCCGTTGGTTGTTCATAGAAATTGACCAAAACCGGTGCCGAATTGCTACAAACACCGTTCGTTTCCGTCCAGGTGAACTCGTAGGTGCCGTACGTATCCACGGTCACCGTTGCATTCGGACTGTTCACATTGTTGAAGCTGGAGCTACCCGGTCCGGCGGTCTGCGTCCACGCACCCGATCCTGAAGAAGGATTTGCTCCCAGCAGGAAGCTCAGGTTACACGCATCTCCGCCTGAACCTGCATCGGCCACAGGCTGATTGAAATAATTTATAGTGATGCGGGCCGATGAGGTACAACCGTTATTATCCTCTGTCCATTCGTAAACGTATCGGCCCCATGCATCAGCTGTTATTAATGTGGTGGGTGAGGTATTATCGGAGAATGTTGTTGTTCCGGGTCCGGATATCTGAGCCCAGCTTCCGGTCGAACCGGTAACGCTATACGCTGCGTCCATAGTATACGTGTCTGTACACAGATCTACATTGTCCGTCCCTGCATTGGCTACAGGTTGCTCGGAGAATGTTACAGAAATGGTTGCGCCATTGCTGCACGTACCGTTGGTTTCGGCCCAGGTAAACTCGTAAATACCATAGGCATCCACGGTCACTGTCGCGTTTGGACTGTTCGCATTATTAAAACTGGCCGTGCCCGGTCCGTTTGTCTGGGTCCAGGTACCTGTACCCAGGCTGGGAACCGCCGCCAGCAGCTGATTAAGGCCGCATACCTCGCTGTCAATGCCTGCGTTCGGATTGGGTGATTCATCAAAGCGAACCACTACCTGATCTGCTTCCTCACAAGTCCCGTTTGTCTCGGTCCAGGTCAGCGTATAGGTTCCGTAAGTCGTCGCAGTAGCGGTGGCTGTCGGACTGCTAATATCATCAAAACTAATTCCTGCCGGTCCGCTCCATTCGCCGGTGCCGGTGGACAAGGTCGCATTCAAACTGATATCCAGTCCGCAAACCGCATCATCCGTACCCGCATTGACTGTCACGGCCTCGTAGAAATCGACCATGACACTTGCCCCGTTGCTGCATGTGCCGTTCGTTTCTGTCCAGGTG
>JAUILA010000034.1 GCA_030432655.1 Bacteroidia bacterium | reverse complement strand
AGTATGCCTTCTTCCCAACAAATCAGCCTTTTGGCAGGTGGTACCAAACGCTTTAATGAATTTTTCAGGCTACTCAACTGTATCCTCACACTCACACCCAAACTCGCTCTGTCATTAAGCGCAGACAAATCACAAAGTCCTAATTTAATCTTGCCTTAGCTTAATGACATTGCGCCCCCCTCAAGGGGGGAAATGATTAAGGCTCGTTGGTTACAACTTCCCGAAAAAATGTCCCGGAACCCACCAGGTTTCCGTCGCTGTCCCAGGCGGGGTACCAGTAATGTTCGGTTCGTTGCTCTCCTTCATCATCGTAATCGTAATAGCCAAGGATAAGTCTGAAGTTTTCCCAGCCGCCGGGCTGATTTTCTTCGAGATAGCTGAGCGGGATCGCCATCTCCAACGCCACCCCGGTATCTGTACGGGTCATGGCAGACTCCACTTCTACCGGCGCATCGTTTGGCCAGTGGGTCGGATCTGTTTCGCGAAACGATCGCAGGTACCCGAGCCATGCCTGGTTTCTGCCCTCTCCTTTATTTTGTGAACTCACGCCAGCTTCCCGCGGGTCCAGTCCGACCAGCAAGGCATCCTGACTCCAAAGCGAACCTTTTTCATTCATATAGATCTCGTCGTCATCAATGCGGAATGCCAGGTAAAGATTATTATCATCCGTCGCTACCTGGAAACTGACCTGCAAATCCTTAGGTCCGCTGTAATCAAATGGTTTCCCTTTCATAAGCTCCCCGCCGAATGACATCCATTCTCCAGCCCATTCACTCATCTTGCCGTCGACTTTTACCGGGGAGGTTGAATGTGTAACCAGGTATTTACGCACCGGACCCACCAGGAATTCCTGCTGAAGAACAACATCTGTCCGGCCGGGATATAGGTAACTCACTTCGGTATTCAGATGAACGGGGGCTCTTATTTCTCCATCATCCGACATCGCCGCCATGGTCATCCTGATATCCTTTACATCATTTGGTTCTACCCGCAGAGCATTCTCCGATAAAGAATAATCCCAGTCCTGGTTGTTGAATCCCTCCAGCCGTACCTCCATCGGGTAATCGCTGTCATTTGTAATACGAAGGGTCGTTTCGTAACTGTTCTCTGAGGCGGCATATACGGTTTCCTGGCTGATCGGGTACGGACGGTTCCGCACCAGTTCGATCAGATCCTCGGTAACAATATTCTCATCCCACACCCCTTCCAGCAGGAGATTCGCAAGGATGGGGCCTTCGTCGGTCATGGTCACCCAAACAACATGATCAAACTCGCCGTAGGCCGTTCCTCTCAAGGGACTGCCTCCCCCAGTGGTAGCCAGGGCAATGTATTTGCCATTATTACGTTTGGTTTTCCAGTACCTGTGATAGTGGCCCGCAAAAACATTATGCTCCCTGTCGGCGAGCAGCGCCTCCACATCGTTCCAGCGTTTGGTATCCTCCTGCACCCACAGTGGCTGGTGCATAAAAACCAGCGTCCATTTAACATCCTGATTTTCTTCGAGAGTCTTCTTAATATATTCGTACTGTTCATCATCGATGGTTCCCCGGCCGGCTCCGCGTAAATTATCTTCACTATTCAGGCAGAGGAAAAGGACATCGTTGTAAACGAAATGGTAATACGTCACGCCATATAACTCCTTCCATTTATCCTCCATCACCTGGTTGGTGATATCATGATTGCCTGGTACGTAAAAGAACGGCACCGATAGACTATCAATGAACCCGTTGAATTCTGTCCATTCGGCATCCAAACGATCCGTATCTTCCGTATACCCTTCGATCAGATCCCCGACACTCAGGACAAATTCAGGCTGCATGAGGTTAAGGCGATGAATACCCTCAAGGAAAACCCCCGGGCGATGACCGCCGGTGCGGTCGGTGACAATGGCAAACTGGAAATTATTGGTGTTGATCTCCCTGTCACTCCAGGGTTTCTGGTCTGTCGGGATGTCCACAATTATCCGTGAACGGTCCTGGCAGGTTCCTGACCAGGCGACGAAAACAAACAAACAGGCAAACAGCAGCTTTTTCATAACAGTAAGGGATTAAGACCTTAAGTTACCATTTACTGCCGGGAATTAACAGGACAAAAATTTACCAGTTTATTAAGGAATTACTATTTAAGAATGAACTCCGGAACAGTAGGGCTTGCCTTCATCAGATCAGAAGCATCTCCGTCGCTCAATGCCCAGCGTTCCAGCCAGGATATTCCCCAGTCGCCGTATCGGGTGATCGGATGATCGTAGGCTTCATCTTCCAGGGATTCGGCCAGAGAAACGAAAGCATACCCTTTGCTCCTGAACAAATTGGCCAGCTCTTCCAGCACATCGGCATTCAGCCAGTTGATATGCATCAGAAAGACCTGCGGCACCTGACGGTCAAAAACATGGGCCGTCAGCTGTTCATAATAGTCGATCTGGTCGGCCGTATACTCCAGGTACGCATCACTGATTTTTTTCATTTCTGCCTGATCTCCATTATTTCGGGCCTTTTCGTATTTGACGGCAAACAAATAATCCCCGTTATCCAGGGTGACAGGAGCTTCCTTATAGCCTTGTTCATCCAGGAATTGAAGCAGAGAATCTGACTGCCCCTGCGTCTTGCCACTGCGCAGATAGGGGTGCCTCAGGTATACAGGAGGCTGGTTGTATTTCCCTCCCACCTTTTTCATCACCTTTTCTCCTTTCAGCATATCCGCCGTGAAGGCGTCAAACCCATTCTGGTTGTAATTCATGTGGGAGAATGTATGGTTTCCCAGTTCCAGGCCGTGTTCGTACCATAATTCCAACAGCTTCACTTCCTTCGGATCAGGCGCATTCTCCGCGTAGACCTTTTTTTCATTCACAAACCCAATGGCCGGGATTTCATTTTCACTGAAGAATTCGGTAAACCGTTTTGTGAGTTCAAGCCGCTCCACATATGGTTCGTCTGCATAGATCACCGTCGGGAGATCATCCACGGTAATCGTAACTTTCTTTTCCTGGGAAATGGCCGTTAACTGGCCGGAAAGTAACAGCAGGGCCGTTAAGAAATACGGAAAATATTTTTTCATCATAAAGTCTGAACGGCCCGGCCGGTCAGGTATTGTATTAGTTATCGCCTTCTGCCCGATCCTCAGCACGTTCTTCAGCTTCCTCTTCGGCGTCAGCTTTGGCCTCCGCCTCATCCTCAGCCCGTTCCTCAGCGGGTGAATCTCCTTTGACCACGTCGCCTACGTCCTCGGCAGCACCCTTGACCGCTTCTCCCACATCTTTACCGGCGTCTTTAATATCGCCGACAACGCCTTCATCCTCCACAGAATTTTCAGTAGCTGTTCGGGTTGTCTCCTCTTCTTTTTCACTGGCCCCGCTGCCACAAGCGGTCATCAGTGTAACGATTGCTATGATTGAAATATATTTAATTTTCATGTCTGATTTCATTTGGTTTAACACATAAGCTAACAGAAATCATCCCCTGTTGTTTGCCTCATCAAGAACCGGCAATCATTTTGAACTCTTTATCAAGGCATTAGATTACTCACAAATCTTTCCATCGCTTATCCTGCCGCTCAAAAAAAAGCCCGGCATGACCGGGCTTTTCTTTGAAAACGTGATTACTTCCTGAGTCTGTTCCGGCAACTTAATAATTGTACTGCCAAGTTGTTATTCCAGGTTGGCGAGGAACTCCACCACATCCCGCAGTTCACGGGTAGTGAGAATGCTGCCCATCGCCGGCATACTTGACGGGGCATTCCTGCGTTCGGTGACACGGGAGACCTCAATATGCAGAGGCTCTGCTTCCGACGTCTTTAGTACCAGTTCATCTTCCGTCTCTTCCATTAAAATGCCTGACACGGTTGCGCCATCTGTGAGTGTGAGCGTCACTGTGCCAAAACCAGGAGCCAAACGTGCTCCGGGCTCTATCAGTGCTTCCAGCAGTTGTTCGCGGGTCAGGAGGCTTCCAATTCCTGCGAGCTTCGGTCCGACAGTGGTTCCTTCACCCTGGATCACGTGACACCGTGTACACTGTGCCGCCGCATGGGTATAGAAAATACGTGCGCCAAGACGGCGGTCCCCACCGTATAATGCCGCTTCCATGGCCGCATCATCCGTCTTAAGCGGATCAAGAGCTGCAATCAGCTCTTCCGAGCCGGTGGCTTCCACCGCTTCAATAAGGTCAAGGCTCAGGTTTTTAGACAAGTCGCCGCTAACCATCCGGTCGGTCAGATCGCTCAGGATAGGTCCGCTTTCCTCCACCGGCATTTTACCCAGCACCCGAAGCATCTCCTGTTGTTCGTCAAGTGTTCCTTTCCGAAATACAGGATCAACAATTCCCGGAAGGTTTTCTGCCGAAATATCCATGTCTTCCATCAGTCCGAGTGCGGCTGTACGAACTTCACTGTCGCGGTCATTCATACCCTGGCGCATCAAACCGTCCATATCAGAATAATGCAGTCCGCTCAGGCTTTCCAGCGCCACGGCGCGAACCTGTGCTTCCGGATGACGAGCCATCAAAGTGGCCAGTCTGTCGTTATAATCAGTAATCTGAAGCTCATTAAGCATTCTTGCCGCTGCCATGACCACTTCAGGATCTGAACTGTCCAGGAACCCGGGTACATGTTCGGCCACCATATTGCTGATAACTCCCGGATCACGGGAAATCTCGCCGCGGTAACGTCCGTCCACCCGATCCAGCACAGAAGGATTGGCCCAGGTGCCCAGGGCAGCCAGTGCTTCTGCCTTCAGTTCCGGCGTGACATTCTCCCGCTGAGCAAAATCAATCAGCATGGTCGCCTCCTTTTCACCACCGACACGAAGTGCAGCGTTAATACTCCTGCGCAACAGCGCTTCTGAAGCAAACCGGCTCTCTGCCAGTGTTGCAGCCAGGGCAGGCAGTGCGGGTTCAATAGAAAAATCATCATTGATCGCACGTGCCGCTTCGGTCACAACGTACTCATCTTCGTCATTGAGAAACTCCGCAACGCGCTCATCGCCCATTCTCCTGAGCACAAGGACTGCTGCCGTACGCAGTGCCTTACTTGGAGAATCAGTCAGTGCAACCATGGCATCGCCCGCACCAATCCGGCTCAGGGCAAGCACGGCGGCATGGCGCAAGTACACGTCCTCATCATTATTCTCCTCCAGCATACTGATCAGGTCCGGAACGGCGTCCGCATAAGCAAGTCGTCCGAGCGCTTCGGCAGCATAGAACCTGGTGCGTGGATAGGAATGGCCAAGCAATTCAGTAATTGATCCTGCCGCTTCCTCAAACCGGATATCACCCAGGATTTTCACGGCCTGTGCTACTATTTCAGGATCACTGTCATTGAGCAAACCAGTCAGGGCCGCAGCACTTTCCTTGTTATCCCGGCCCAGCTGTCCCAGTCCCCAGATACCGTGAACACGCGCCAGCTGGTTGTCTGTCTGGCCGATGGCTTGTTCGAACAATTCCTTTTCGCCCCTTTCCGCCAGTTCAAATTGGGCTTTCTGCCGGATCCTCATGTCTTCGTAGAATAGCAGCTCATAAAGACGGTCATCTGACTGATCAGAATAATCCAGCTTCATTAGCGCTTCAGTCTGTTTCCTGGCTGCAGACAAGTCATTCTTCTCATTGGTCACATCAATCCGCCATACCCGGCCGTAATTCTTCGTGCCCCATCCATTGATCCAGTCCGCCGCGTACAAGGCGCCATCCGGACCAAATTTAATCCCGGTAGGAAGTATCCCGGTCACAATCTGCTTCTCCTGCTCGAGTTCAAATGAAGCCCCTTTGGGTTTCAGCGTAAATGCCCAGATCGGTGACCGGCTCGGGTTCCCCACGAACTCCACCAGGAAAAAGTGGTTTTTCCAGTCCGCCCCCAGTGCCGTACCCGGATTAAACACCATTCCGGTCGGACCGTTATGATAATTCATGATGGGCGGGATAATATATGCCGCCTGCCCTTCCCACCGTGGCTGGTAAAGCTTTTCGTCCATCCAGACTTTGTATTCATTATTGCGCGGATCCGTATACTTTCCGTACTGCCAGTTAGATCGCCAGCCCGCATCATGCCCCTGTACAATATACACCAGGCGTTCGCTTTCACCCGGGTGATCGCCGTCGTTATCCGAACTGATGATATTCCCGTATTCATCAAAAACAAATTCGTGCGTATTCCGGAGTCCGGCTGCAAACACTTCGAAATTGCTGCCATCCGGTTCGGACCGCACGATCACACCCTGGTTAGGGTACTTATAATTATTGCCTTCCTTGTCCGTGATATTCGCGCCGATATCGCCAATACCCCAGTAAATTCTTCCGTCAGGCCCTTCGATAGCCCCGGACATTCCGTGTCCGCCAAAGCCGATATGGACGGCATAGCCATGGCTGATTGATTCCTTTTTATCCAGCACCTCGTCATCATTGGTATCTTCCAGGCGCCACATGTCCGGACCGATCCCTACGAAAACATCGTTGTCACGGACGAGCAGGGCACCGGCCACGTCACTCACCTCATCGTGAAAATCAGACAGAATCCGTTTGGATACATCAGCAATGCCGTCTCCGTCCGTATCGGTGATTTTCCAAACCTCATCTTCTTCCACCGCCAGATCTTTCCAGTCATGGCTTCCGTCCCCGTTCAGGTCAGGCAGCCATTCATTCTCACTGCTTTTTTCCGGCGCAAAGGTTTCATGGAGAAAGGCACGACGCTCCTCCACGGATTGCAGGCCGATCGAAGGAGTCATCCAGTCCCGGTGGCCCCGGATATCGAATTCCGAGTTTTTCTGACGGTTGGTCCGGGTCAGGTACACATTGCCATCGTCATCGATGGACATGGCAATCGGATCCGGCGCCAGGGAATCGGACGCCCATAGGCTGATTGACAACCCGTCGTACAATTCGACTGCGGTATTTTCGGTGATTTGCTTCAAACGGTCAGACGCAGTGGCCGCATCCTCACGGACGGTCAGCGGTGTTTCCGTTGGCAGGTCCTGACCGCATGAGGCAAAAAGAAGGGTAATTACCAGAAGCGACCATTTATTTCGTGTTTTAAAAAAGAATGTCATAGTTATTACAGGCACATTTATACAAGATGTAAGTTTAAATTTTTTTCGGCGAGGAAACCAATAGTTTTACCGGAACGGGGATCAATTATGAACAGGTGGCGGTAAATTCTGCACAGGTTCCATGGATGAAAGGTGCGTTATCCACCTCAGCGCTTGGCACTTTGACGGAATTGGATCAGCTTTGAGGGATGAAAAAGCGTAAAGTCCGGAACCGGTTCCTGATGGTTCTCAACCTGGGATTGCTGACCGCCATGGGGCCACTTTCGGTCGACATGTACCTTCCGGCTTTCGCTGATATTGCGGAGGATTTTCAAACCACCTCCGCCCGGGTGGCGCTTTCCCTTTCCAGCTTCTTCATTGGCCTTTCGGTTGGACAGCTGATTTACGGTCCGTTGCTCGAACGCTTCGGCCGCAAACGACCTCTCTATGCCGGCATTATTGTTTATGTCATTGCAACGGCGGGCTGCGCATTTTCCAATTCCATGGACACGCTGATCATTTTGCGCTTTTTCCAGGCCATGGGGGCCTGTGCCGGTCTTGTGACCGCACGCGCCGTGGTACGCGATCTTTTTGATACAAAACGAGTTGCCCAGGTATTCTCCACCTTAATGATGGTGGTGGCTGTTTCACCGATTATTGCACCAACCCTGGGCGGATTCATCACGGCCCATTTCGGATGGCGATATGTCTTTATGGCCCTGGCCATTCTATCCGTTCTCATCCTGATCATGACGTATTTCCAGCTGCCTGATACCAAAAGGCCGAACCCCTCCTATTCCCTCCGACCCGGAAAGATCCTTCGTGGTTTCATGGAAGTGCTTCGTAATTCACAGTTTCTCGTATTCGCATTCTCCGGTGCCATCGCCTACGCCAGCGTATACGCCTATGTCAGCGGATCCCCGCATTTGTACCTGGAATTATTCTCCGTTAATGAACAGGAATACGGGCTGATCTTCGCTTTCATCGCCATGGGTTTGATCGGCGCCAGTCAGATCAATAGTTATGTCCTTCGGAAACGTTCAGGAGAGAAATTAATGACCCGCGCCCTGGTGGTACAGCTGGTCATTGCTCTTATCCTGGTGGCCTCCACCCTGCTTGATTTCACAGGAATGTACATTACCACCGTACAGATTTTCTTCTACCTCTTCTGTCTTGGATTCGTATTTCCTAATGCCTCAGCTTTATCCATGTCCACACTAGGGCATACCGCGGGTAATGCCTCGGCCCTGATGGGATCGGTGCAGATGACTGCCGGTGCCATTGCTTCAGCCCTGGTCAGTGTTTTCCAGGGCGATACCGCACTGGCCATGGTGCTGGTCATGCTGGGCTGCGCCTTCATGGCGATGCTGGTACTCCAGCTGGGGTACAAAAAACTACTTTATCAATAGCCTCAGCATTTCGTTTGTTATCCGGTTACCTTCCTGCTTCAAAATCCATACACAGAAGACATAGTAGATTTTTAGTTGAATTTGTGCTGGGAGCCCCTGTAAAAACAGGGGCTTCTTACATTTATACAGGTTTCCATTGACCTAAACCGTTGACCACTGGTAACCTCATGCGGGAATTCAGATAATTTATACTTTGCTTATTCGTCCGGTCATCCCAATTTGGGCAGATGCAACGAATACTTCCCGCATCCCTGTTCATCCTCCTGCTTTTAAGCGTTTTTTTATGCAGAGGTCAGAACCTTCACTATAAAGTCAGTTTTAAAGACCCGGCTGCTCATGTGATCCATGTCGAACTGGCCATCACTAATCTCCAGGATGATTCCCTGCGTTTGAAACTTCCGGTTTGGATGCCGGGATATTACCAGCGCATGAAATATGCGGAGGATGTGAGCCAGGTTTCTGCGACCACCACCGGCGGCGAACAAGTCACTATCCTTTCACCTGATCCGAATACCCGCATTCTCCTTACCCAAGGAAAGACTGAAGTCCTTTTTAAATATGACATTGAAACGAAAAGAAAATTTGTGGCGACCAGTTACCTGGATTCCGCCATGGCCTACATAGTTCCCACGAATACGTTCTTTTATGTTGACGGGCGGACTGACCTGCCGGTTACGGTGGAGATCATTCCGAATACCAGCCTGTCCGGTACTGCTGTTGCCACCGGTCTTGAACAGACAGCTCCCGGGATTTATAAAGCGCCGGATTTTGACATTCTCTACGACAGTCCGTTTGTCGTCGGCAAACTTGAGGAGATCCCCTCTTTCAGCGTAAATGGTGTACCCCATCATTTCACCGGGTATGATATCGGAGAATTTGACCATGAACTATTCTCCAAAAGCCTTCAAAAAGTAGTACAGGCAGCCGTTGACCTGATCGGACATATCCCGTTTGATGAATATACGTTTATTGGAATTGGCGCCGGCAGAGGCGGAATTGAGCATCTGAATAATACCACCGTCAGCTTTAACGGCAGCTATCTGACCGATGAAAAAAGTATGATCGGGGTTTTAAATTTCCTGGGACACGAATACTATCACCACTACAATGCCAAGCGGATCCGGCCCTACGAACTGGGTCCGTTTGATTACGGCCGGGAGAATCGAACAAACCTGCTCTGGATCAGCGAGGGACTAACGGTTTACTACGAATATATCATGATGAGGATGGCCGGATTATCGGATGAAGACCGGTTTTTTCATGAGTTCGAAAACCACATCAACCATATCGAGAACAACCCGGGCAGGCTCAGGCAGTCGCTGGCGCAGTCCGGATTTTACACCTGGGAGGACGGTCCGTTTGGCAAACCCGGGGAGACCATCTCCTATTACCAGAAAGGGCCTGTGGTCGGATTGTTCCTTGATTTTGCCATAAGGAACGCCAGTGGGAATGAGCATTCCCTGGACGATGTGATGCGGTACTTATACCGGCATTATTACCTGAACCTGGAGCGTGGTTTTACCGATGCTGAGTTCATTATGGCCTGTGAGAAATTTGCCGGCACCAGCCTGGCTGCGGTTTTTGATTATGTCTACACGACCAAAGAACTGGATTATGAGACCTATCTTGGTTATGCAGGTCTGCAGCTTGTGCAGGAAGAAACGGAGGACGACGAAACCCGGTGGTCGATTAAAAAGAAAACCGAAATGAAACCACTTGAAGAAGCCATTTTCAATTCGTGGGTTCGTAAATAAACTTGCTTATAACGACGTTTACGTAGTATTAAGCATTCTTCTTAATAAACCGGAGCAATTCATCAATATTGACAGGTTTATTCAAATGGAAATCAAATCCCGAAGCTATAGATTTCTGTCTGGCCTCATCATGCCCGTATCCGGAATGGGCGATAAAGACGGCTTTTTTCGTTGTTTCATCTTTGATCAATTTGATCAGCTCATATCCATCCATATCCGGTAAGCCTATATCAAGAATGAATACATCCGGGGAAAATTCCGTGATTCCTTCCATGGCCTGTTTACCTGTATAAAACAGAACGGTCCGGTACCCTTTTTTCCTGAGAAGGGCTCCCATTCCATTTGCCGCATCTTCATTATCATCAACGATCATGACAAGAGGTGCGCCGGTAGCCTGGGTATCTTCTTTTTCAATATAATTTCCGTTGGTTGATTGATCAGAAAGGTCAAACCAAATGGTAAATGTGGTCCCTGTTCCGCTTCCGTCACTCCTGACTTTAATTTTCCCGTTGTGCATGTCCACAAATTGTTCGACAAGCGACAGTCCTATTCCCAGGCCGCGGTTATGCCTGATATCCGAAAACTGCTCAAAAGGGCGAAATATGTTTTGCTGATTTTCTTTATTGATACCTATTCCTGTATCCGAAACTTCAATCCGGGCCTTTCCCTTTTCTTTCTTCAGACTGAAGGTAATTTTATCACCTTCATTACTGAATTTGTTTGCGTTAGACAAAAGGTTGGATAGTATTTGTTCCAGTCTCGTGTCATCAGCCAACATGTAATAGTCGCTGCGAGGAGCTTTGACCTCATAGTACTGTTTACTCTTTTGAAAAACCGTTTTGAAACTGTCCGCAACTTTCATGAAGACCTCAGTGAGATTAACGACCCGTTTATCCAGTTTGATCTTGCCACGTTCGATTCGAGTCAGGTCAAGCAGATCATCCAGCAAAGAGGACATCTGGCCAACGCCATTTGACATTATCCGAACCTGTTCCAGGTCAGGCATTTCCATTTCAAGGAGTTGAATCCCACCACTTATGGAAGCAAGCGGATTGCGTAATTCATGTCCCAACGTTGCTAAAAACTGGTTTTTCTTACTGCTGGCACTTCGTAATTCAGTGATCGCCTGGCTCAATTCATTCTCCAGCTTTTTACGCTCCGATATGTCTATGATCATACCCAGCATTCTTACCGGGATTTGATTTTCAAACATGACCTGACCGGTTGATTCAACGTAGAACCACTCATCGGTAATTCTGTTTTTTACCCGGTATTCGGACCGGAAATGCCCCCTTGATTTTGACTGTGACACTTCCAGAAATTGCGCTTTTACGCGTTTGCGATCGTCTTCATCCAGTGACTCCCAGAATTCATCATGCCCGATGGTATTCTTATTAAGTCCCATGAGATTCATCAGGAAGTTATCAAGAATCACAGTGTTCCTTTTAAAATGATAGTCAAACGTCCCCACCAAACCGGAATTCTTGGCAATACGTAATTTTTCTTCGCTCTCAGCTAAAGCACGCTCCGTTTTTAACTGGGCTGTGATATCCGTATTGGTTCCAAACCAGTTTATGATTTCCCCTTTTTCATTCTTGATGGTCCGGGCCCGGGACAAAAACCACCTGTATTCCCCTTCCTTACTGCGTAAAGGGAAGGTGTCTTCCCAGTCTTCGCCTCTTTCCACATGTTCCTTGAATTTTTTTGCGACGTCCTCTGCAAAATCAGGATCATGTACTTTCTTCCAGCCCCAGCCCGCAACTTCATCATAGGTTGTACCGGTGTATTCGTACCACCGATTATTATACCAGATTATCGATCCATTTTCATCGGTCATCCACGTAAGTTGTGGAATGGAGTTTGACAGGGTGCGGAATCGTGCTTCGCTTTGAAACAATTTCTTTTGTGCAGCTTCATCCTTGATAGCGATCGACAACAGGTTTGCGATTGACAAGAGGAAGTTTGCATCATCCTGGCTGAATTCCCTGGGTTCTTTAGCGTGTACACCAAGTACCCCGTAAGGCGGATCGGTATGATTTATGACGCAGCTCATTCCACTAACAACCCCATGTTGAATCAGCAGGTCAGGGCCTGTAAACCTCTTTTCCGACGCCAGGTCTTTGGTGATCACAGCATCTTTGGTGAGCAGGGTATATCCTGCCTGTGAATCCTTTCTGTCAGGGACCCGGGCCGAACCTACTACCCCATCATCCCATCCGTATCCGGCAACCACCAGCAAATTATTTTCAGCAGGCTCATATTTCAATATTTTGCAATAGGCTACATCCAGCGTATTGATAAGTTCGACCGAAACCTGGTGAAATAACTGATCCAACTGAACGCCACTCAGGGCAAGAATACCAAGTTTTGCCACCACTGCCTGCTGTAATTCCCTTTTCTCGGCCCTGACTGATAATTTCCGGGTTTCGGTTATGTCCTGGAAGCTTATGACAACTCCGTCAATACGTCGGTCTTCGGTCCGATAGGGTGTAACATTTCGTATATAATACTTCCCGTCGCCGGACTGTTTTTCGGAGCTAAGTGCATTAAAGTTGATCAATACGCTTTTCGCCTGTTCAATCAGTTCCGTGTCAAGTAATTCCGAATTCAAGGCAAATATCGGCCGGTCAATATCGGCCCGGGACATATTAAGCAGTATGGTGGCTGCGGGTGTGAACCGCTTAATTCTGAAATCTGTATCCAGAAATATTGTAGGAATATTCGTACTGGTGAAAAAATTCTGAACATCATTATTCGCCTTCTGCAGCTGGCTAATCTTGTCCTTGAGCTGGTCATTGACAGTTCGCAATTCTTCATTTAAAGAACGCAATTCCTCAGAACTGGCCTCCAGCTCTTCGTTGGCTGACTGTAATTCTTCGTTAGTGGAGAGTGCCTCCTCATGCGCCGCCTTAAGTTCTTCAGAATTCGTTTCCAGTTCTTCAACGGTTGTCTGAAGCTCCTGTTTTGCCTCAGCCAACTCCTGTTCCAGTGTTTGAAATGCCCTGTTCTGTTCGTTGTCTTCCGATTCAGGACTTACCGGTAAATCATAACCGTCTTCCTGTTTCTGAAATGATATACTTACAAGCAGGTTTTCATCCTCTTCGGATATTTTATTGATTTGAATACTGGTTAACTCATCCTTAAGAACACGTGTTAAAAAGGAGACCTTTTCACCGCTTCTCTTTGCTTTGAAAACGGAAGTTCTGATTTTAGACCTGATTGCCGGGTTGATTACCTCATAGATATTCGTTTTTGGTTCACCTTCCGGTGTTATGAGGTAAGGCGAAACATTTCCGTGGAAATAGATGATGGCATCATTTTCATCCACCACCACTGTGGGGTCCAGTAGTCCTTTCAGCAGACTGTTTCGAATATTATTCTGCCTGGTTTCAGACCTGGATGGTCTGTGTTGAAGGGTCGTTGATTTCGGAATATTAAACCGTCGTTTCAGGAGACCGGAAATTCTGGAGTCTTCTTTAGTCCTTGACTCCGAAGTTGTCTTTTGATAAATCTTCCACTTAGAAGAAACTACATGAAATTGTTGTTTGCTTAAACCAAGTGATTCTGCCGTTCCCAGGAACAAATATCCCGATGGTTTCAATGCAAACTCAAAAGCACCTATTACCTTGCTCTGGATTTCTTTCTGCAAATAGATCATTACATTCCTGCAGCTGATCAGGTGCATGTTTGAAAACGGTGGGTCTATCGTTATATCCTGCAGGGCAAAAGATATCAGGTCACGTATTTCACTTTTAATTTTATAGTACCCGCCATCCAGCTGGAAGAAATATTTTTCAAGGTAAAACTCCGGAATTTCACCTACAATACTTTCAGGGTACAGGCCCTGACGTGCTTTTTGTATCGCCGTATCGTCAATATCAGTTGCGAATAATCGAATTTCATTTTTCAAATTCTTTTCATCCAGCATTTCCTGGAGAATGATAGCAATCGAATAGGCCTCTTCACCTGTTGCACACCCCGGAACCCACACCCTGATGTCCTCATTTGGCTCTATATTATTTACTATATCGCTCAGAACTTTATTCTCCAGTAACTTGAAAGCTTTTGGGTCCCGGAAAAAATCCGTCACGTTTATTAATAAATCACTGGTCAATAATTTTCTCTCGTTCGGATCCTCACGTAATTTGTCCAGGTATTTGCCGTATTCCCTGATGCCAGTCAGACTCATGCGCCTGATAATTCTTCTCAGGACAGTACTTGCCTTGTAATTCTGAAGGTTAAAATCCTCCCGGGTTTTCAGAACAGCACTAATCTCCTGCAGGCTGTTCATCGATTGTTCCTTCTGTAATTCGGCTTCAGCCTGATTGAAATAAGGATGTTCACGGAATTCTCTCAGCGCACCGGCCATTTCGTCTACCGGTAAGACAATATCAATACAACCGGCGGTAATTGCGCTTGACGGCATTGAAGAATGTTCTGCACTCTCAGGTTCCTGGGCGATGGTCAGACCACCATGCGCTTTAATAACACGAAGTCCGGCCGTACCGTCATTTCCAGCCCCGGAAAGAACAATACCCACACACCTGTGGTCAAAGGCTTCTGCCATTGATCTGAAAAAATGGTCGATTGCTTTCCTCTGACCGCGCACTTCGGTTGGCTCTGTACGTATTAACTTCCCTTTACTGATTTCCAGGTAGGCATTCGGCGGGATTACATATATGTTTCCCCTTGCGATGGTTTCAGATTTTCCTGCCACCTTAACCGATAATTCGGTTTCTTTTTCCAACAATTCCGGTAAAATGCTTTTATGCTCCGGGTCAAGATGCTGGATGATAATGAACGCCATGTTGAGATCCGAAGTCAGCGAGTGAACCAGTTCCTTCAATACAGACAAGCCGCCTGCGGAAGCCCCAATTCCCACAATAATCAGCTTTTCTTCTGCAATTTCGTTATTGTTCATTTTCCGGATATTGATTCGTTTATCCACATTCTAACAAAACAAAGAGGCTTCTGGTTAAAAACCACGAAATGGACAGTTTATCTTATTTTATAAATAAACTTATATGGATGAATCCGGTAAAATGAAATTGAACTGTTCTCTCAGGATATCCTGCTCCGAATTAATTTGATCTGCCCGTTGTGGTTAGATTCATGCTCGCATACATGGAATAACTTGCAGTAATTATTTGTTGGTCCCCAGGGAAAATCGTTATCAACTGCCATCAGCCATTCATCATCACGCTCCGATAAGGCCTTTTTGGTTTCTTCACGCGTTGTCTCCAGTTTCTCCAGGTAAAAATCCAGGTCGTACCCTTTAATTTCCTGGCGGGCATTGTCCCCAAGCTCCATGGCGATGCGGTACTCACTAAATTTTTCGTTGTTGAACAAGGTCTGCGGCGTGACTCCTTCAAAACAATTCAGGTAAAATAATTTATCGGTGGCCGCCAGGTGAAATAACATGGCACCGATCGAATTAGCATTCTCATCCAGCAGAAAATCCAGTTCCTTCTGGCCCATTCCTTCCACGGAACGAAGCATGGTAAAGCGCATCCAGTCAAACATGGAAATAAGCGAACTCATCTGTGGAGTATATCCTGCACGCGGTCCGAATACGTTCAGGTTCTGTTCCTGGAGAATTGTATCAGGCGATGCAGCTGCCATAGCTTCAGGTATTCCTGATAACCCAAGGGCGCTGAAGGAAGCTTTGAGAAGGAAGTTGCGTCGGTCAAGAGTCATCATGGCTGAAGTGAGTTAGTTGGAAGTGTCAGTATATTTATTTTCTTATTTAATAAAAATAAAAAATATCCGGCTAATGGGTCATACTTTCTGAAAAACCATAGCACATAATTTACAAAAAATAACCAGGCGCTCCGGAAGATTGATGCCTGATTATCAGATGCGTTTCTTCCACAGTCGTGAGCAATTTACTCTTCACCGCGGAAGCGGGATATAACAATATAAGGTGGCAAATATGGCTTTAGGTGAAATACGGGAACCCACAGGAAGCTGGCATCAGTCTTGTCCATTTACAGGTAAAGATTGATAAAATTAAAACAATATAAGCCATGAGAAATTTAGAAGATTTATTCCAACATCAGCTTAAAGATCTTTACAGCGCAGAGACTCAGCTGATCGACGCATTACCTGAAATGGTGAAGAACGCATCCGACTCAAGATTGACCGATGCCTTTGAAAGTCACCTGAAGGAAACTAAAAAACAAAAAGAGCGCTTAGTGGAAATTTGCAAGGAACTGGGTATCTCTCCTGAAGGTGAAACCTGCAATGCCATGCAGGGCCTCATCAAAGAAGCCAAAGGATTCCTGAAGGAAGATGCCACTGAAGAAGTCCGGGATGCCGGTCTGATTGCCGATGCCCAGCGGATCGAACACTATGAGATCTCCGGTTACGGAACCGCGGTCAGGTATGCCAAGCAGCTTGGTCATAAGCAAATCGCCGCCATGCTCCAGGAGACACTGGACGAAGAGTACGATGCCGACAATAAACTCGACAAACTGGCTGAAGGCCGTCTGAATCAGGAGGCACAGGAAGCCTGATAATTATCGCATTCTGTTGAGGCAGAATGAGGCCCCTTTCTATTGGAAGGGGCTTTTTTTATGGCTTCCAGCCAGGAAGCAGCACCATTAAATATACATTTAAGTAAAAAATAATTTATCAACGTTGAATCAATGTCAGATTATTTTATATACATTTGAGTATAAAATTAATCAAATGAGTAAACATCATCTTGGAGAATTCGAGGAAATCGTCATGCTGACTGTCGCCATTCTGGCTGATGAAGCATATGGTGTAACGATCATCGATGAGATGGAATCAAGGCTGGACAGAAAGGTGAGCATGGGTTCTTTGCAGACCGTGCTGCGCCGCCTGGAGAAAAAAGGCTATCTGTCTTCAGAATTTGGCGAACCTACCAATATGCGCGGTGGGAAACGCAAACGTTATTTCAGGCTTACCACCTTTGGCAAGCAGGTCCTGACTGAAGTTAGGGACCAGCGAATGCAATTATGGAAAGCCGTGCCGGGATTCTCAATCAGCGATAACCTATGAATCATCCATCCCCGCCTGCCTGGGCGCTGCGCTTTTTCAGGTGGTATTGTCATCAAGCTTACCTGGAGGATATTGAAGGTGATCTGATGGAACGATATTTCCATCAGGCAGAGGAAAAAGGTCAATCCTTTGCCAACCGGCAGTTTATCAGGGAGGTTTTACTCATGTTTCGTCCGGGGCTGATCCGCCCCGCAGAAGGTTCCATTAAACTCAATAATTACGGTATGTTCAAAAATTATCTCAAAACGGGTTTCCGTTCAATCCGCAAACAAAAAATCTTTTCTGTCATCAATATCAGCGGGCTTTCCGTCGGCATCGCCTGCTGCCTGCTGATTCTCCTGTATGTGTCAAACGAATTGTCATATGATACCTATCATGCGAAGTACGACAATATCTACCGGGTGTTGCACGCCTACAGGAATTACGCCGAATTTGAAGCCTCTCCTACTCCTGAACCCGAAGACTTCCAGGTCTGGGGCGGGGCAGTCGCAGGGCCAACATTTGTCAATGAATTTCCGGCAGTAGAGCAATTCTGCCGCTTTACGAGTCCGACCGAATTACTCTTCGAAGTTGGAGATAAACGTATCCAGGAAAACGGGATGATCTTTGCCGATTCATCCGTCTTCGACATATTCTCCTGGAAAATGATCAGTGGCAATCCCGAAACCGCGTTGAAGGAACCAAATTCGATCGTTCTGACCTACAACACCGCACGCAAATATTTCGGCGACGAAGATCCGGTGGGGAAATCAATTACAATTGATCAGCAGGTGGAGTTTATGGTGACCGGGGTGATGGAGAATGTTCCGGCCAATTCCCATTTCTATTTTCCCGGCCTGATCTCAATGAGTACGTTCTACACATGGCGTCCCAACATATTTGAGATGTGGGATTATGTTGATTTTTACACCTATTTCACGGTAAACGATCCGTCTGCCATTGCAGGGATCCGTGAACGCCTTCCGGAAATTCGGGAAAAATACCTGCCTGATTTTAAGAGCTTCGGCCTGGAAGTAGAGCCCCTCTCCGACGCTTACCTGCACAGTGTGGCAGGTCGCCAGCCGGGTGATACGGGGAATTACGGGAATATCTACCTGTTTTCTTTCATCGCCGTATTCATTCTCGCGGTGGCTGCCATCAACTACATGAACCTATCCACTTCACGATCGATGGAGCGGGCCAGGGAGATCGGCGTACGTAAATCCATTGGTGCCAACCGTATGTCGCTGGTAACACAGTTCATGCTTGAAACTTCACTTATCACCCTTATTTCAGGTGTTCTGGCCCTGGCGCTTACCGTGCTGGCGCTGCCACTAATGAACCGGTTTTCAGGCAAGGAGCTCGAACTTTCGGGGCTGCTGACCCCGGTGAACCTCATTTGGTTTATCGGCGGACTCATCCTGCTGTCCGTTCTGGCCGGCGCCTATCCTTCTTTTCTTCTGTCCACCTACCGGCCAGCCCGGGTACTTAAAGGCAAAGCGGAAAAGCTGGGGGGAATCAGTTTCCGAAAAGGGCTGGTCATATTTCAGTTTACTTTATCGATCGGATTAATCGCCGGGACCGCCATCGTGTATTCGCAACTGGACTACATGCGAAACCATTCCCTTGGATTCAGCAAGGAATACAAAATGGTCCTGGATTTTGGGTGGGATAATGGTGTTCAGAAATCCATGAATTATGTCAAACAGGCGCTGGCAGATATACCCGGCGTTAATGGCGTATCCTCCACACGAGCAGTGCCGGGCGATTTCCTGCCCAATGCCGGAACCATGGTCGAGTCGCCGGAAGGAGAAATGATCATGCGCAACCCGGGAATATATGAAGTGGATACGGAATTTATCCCTGAGTATGATGTGGAGCTTTTGGCAGGCAGAAATTTTTCAGATGAATTCGTTTCGGATACCACCGAAGCACTCATCCTTAACCGGGCCGCCGCCGAGTGGTTTGGGTACACCAACCCTGAAGACATTATCGGTAAACGTTATGAGCAATGGGGGAACAGTGGCGTGGTCATTGGCGTAACAGAAAATTTTAATTACCGATCACTACATAGCGAGGTTGAGCCATTATCCATTCGCTTTGCCCCGTGGTTCTCCTATACCAAAATCACGTTGACGCTTGATGGAAACAATCTGCCGGGCACTATAGATGAGCTGGAGATTAAATGGGCCGAACTCGTCCCTAACCGGCCTTTCCTGTATACGTTTCTTGATGAATCATTTAACACGCACTATGAGAAAGATGTGCGGTTCAGCCGGATCTTCACTGCGTTTGCCATCATCTCTATCTTTATTGCCTGCCTGGGTCTGCTTGGCCTGACCATGTACAATATTCAGCTGAGAAGAAAAGAAATTGGTATCAGGAAAGTTATGGGAGCTTCGGTGCCGGGTATTATTGCCCAGCTGTCCAAAGGGTATGTGGTTCTGTTTATCATTGCCTGCCTGCTGGCCGTTCCGCTTGCCTGGTACGGCATGGATCAATGGCTGAAAGGATTTGCATACCGCATGACACCAGGACCGATCATCTTTATTGCAGCAGCACTCATTACCCTCGTTATCGCACTCGCAACCATATGCATCCAATCAGTCAAAGCAGCCCTGGCCAATCCTGTGGACGCATTGCGGGATGAGTGAGGGGAGGTAATATGAGATGGAGATGGAAAAGGAGAAGGAGAATGAGTGCAGAAGGAGAAGGGGCAAGAGTGCAGAGGGAGAATACACTGTCACCCCCGTCGTATATGTGCACTGTCACCCCCGTCCGATGACTTGATCGAGTGATGATACCTCCAAACGGGGGTCTGGATCAAAGATCCCGGCTAGCTTGAAGAGTAGGTGGGTATTCTGTAATTAAGAAGGACACTTTTCATAGCCGCGGGATCCCCGGTTCTGCTTGGCAGCCCGGGGATGACACAACACTGTCACCCCCGTCTGTAAGTTTTAGCGAGCGATAATACCTCCAGACGGGGGTCTGGGATCGGAGATCCCGGTAGATTTTAAGAGTTCCGGTCGTAGCGAAAGGACGCTACTACTATCCATTGACACTACGACTATCCATGCACTTTTTTACACCCCCCTACGCCCCCCTCCTCAAGGGGGGAGGATGACTTTCTAAAAATCACCGTCGCCGCCTTCGTAATCGCCATCACCCCGTCCGCCGCGGTCTGGGCGTTTCTTCTGGTTCAGACGATAGTTGAGCGTCAGTGTCACCACCCTGGATCTCCACTGGAACTCTCCGTACTGGCGTAGTTCTTCGGTAATAGTTTCCGATCTCCATTTACGTGAATTCAGTAAGTCCCGCACATTCAGGATAAGCGTTCCCTTGCCCTGGAAAACATCTTTACTGAATCCAAGATCGATCGTATAAAATGCTTTCCTTCGACCCTGGGTATCATTCTGTGGTGCCCTGTACCGGAAGGATATCTGGGATTCAAGCACATCCCAGATGGTCATGAGCGACGTTACCCTGGTACCCATCGTCAGTGTCTCATTGCTAAGATCTTCTCCTTCATATTCCCCTTCCTGGCGTTCATGGTAGAAATTCGCAGATCCATTGATCCTCCACCAATCGCCGATGTCCTTTTGAAAGGTAAATTCAATCCCCACCGCATCCCGGCTCGCCAGGTTGAGTGGTATGGTGTAGGTTGTATCATTCTGGGTATACCGCACGCGATCATTCACCCCGGTCGAATGGCGATAATATACACTCGTATACAGGTTCCCTGTAGGCCAGTTTTTCAGGTATCCCAGTTCATAGGAATCACTGTACTCCGGGTCCAGATCCGGATTACCCACCCGGATATTCAGCGGATCGGTAAAACTGCTGAACGGATTCAGGCTGCGGAATCCGGGACGGTCAATCCTCCGACTGTAGCTCAACTGAACATTATTCTCATTCGCCAGCTCATACGTAAAGTGCGCGCTGGGGAAATAATTCGTATAGTTTTTATTATTCTCTTCACCGGTCTGCTCAAGGTAGGTCCTGATATCAGTTAGTTCCACTCGCAGTCCACCCTGAAAAGATATCTTTCCCCATTTGTTTCCATAAATACCATAAACTGCCTGGATATTCTCATCGTAGGCAAAATCATTTGTAAAACCCGCCAGGTTCACCCATTCTCCCTCGTCATTAAGCTCTTCGACCATGTAGGCGTTGGTGATATCACGAATCGACCCGCGATAGCCGGCCTCAAATTTTCCATTCTCCCCGAGCGGATGAACATAATCGGCCTGCAACAGCAGTGTACTCTCAAATTCATCATTCAGTGATCGCTGATTCAGGTCAGGCTGAAATGATTCCGCGTTCAATGGCAATGGCCCCTGCTCCTGTTCGGCATCCTCTGTTTCACTGCTTTCACGATACTGAATGATCGTGGAAAGCTTGTGATCCTCGTCGTCCTTAAACGTCCGCGTATAATTAACATTAAACTCAATGTCTTCCTCGTCTTCCTTCTCATCGTCAAACCGGAGCGACTGCGAAATCAGGGTCCGATCGGAATCAAAATTTTCGTAAAGGATATCGGTGGTATTCGTTCCTGATCCCACCTGGTAGAGACCAGACATGGTTATGATGTTCAGATCATTCAGGTAAATATCCGACCCAAACCGAAATGTATTTGACAATTCTTCCCGGCTCCGGTCATTCGTTACATCACGGAAAAATGTAGAATCCGGATATATGAATTCCTGGTTTGTAAATCCACCCCCCGGATTTTTCCGATAGCTCAATCCATAGCTGGCGAAAAGATTCAGCCAGGATTTGCGGAAATTCAGGTTAAATCCGGCACCATGATTATGAGGCCATCCGACGTTTGCATTAAATGTCCCGTTGATTCCCTGCTTTTCATCTTTTTTGAGGATAATATTAATGATCCCGGCATTTCCCTGGGCCTCGTACCTGGCCGACGGATTGGTAATCACCTCGACCCTTTCGATCATATTGCTCTGAAGGTTGCGGAGTCCGTTAGTGCCGTCTATCCCCACCATTCCTGATGGTTTGCCATTTACCAGAATTCGTACATTCTGGGAGCCGCGCAAGCTGACGTTCCCTTCGATATCCACCGCTACAGACGGAATATTATCCAGGATGTCTGACGCATTCCCGCTAATGTTACTTAAATCCTGTCCCACATTGAAGATACGTTTGTCCAGTTCCATCGTCATGGTCGAACGCTGACCTTCCACTACTACCTCTTCAAGCGTTTCGGCATCAGGCGACAAACTAATGGTCCCGAGGTCCTTCGACGGATTCTCCCGGGTCAGCTGAACATTAAAATACTTTGATTTATACGAAATAAACTGAACTCCCACTATGTAAGAACCTGCTTTGGTTTCCAGATTGAATTTCCCGTCGGCCCCGGTTATTGTACCGGAAATGATTGCACTATCACCCGGACTCATCAGGCTGATGGTGGAATATTCCAGCGGCTCATTGTTGGCGCCATCCACAATTGTCCCGGTTATCCGGTACTTTACTTCAGAAGGTGTCGAAGCAGACGCACCCGGCGCAGTTTGCTGGGCCATCAGGCTCAGTGTCAAAAAAGTCAGCAAACTTGTTAGTAAAAATCGATTCATAAATATTCTGTATAAATGTTCTTTCAAGGTTTTTGAAAAATTGTTTAACAATTCCTCGTATATGTTAAACGCATTTAAAGGGAATGGTTCACTGGAAATCGGGTGAAACGTCTAAAACCGGGACTGAATTCACCTGTTACAGGTCTGAAAAATTGATTGTTTATCCCTAAAAAATGGCTTCAGCGTGCGAATATCGCACTTTTATGTGAATTACACCAACTGTTAAAGGTAATGCAGCAGAGATTACAGTGAATTCAGGGGGGCGATCCGTCAGTTCACTTTTTAGTTTATCCGTTTCAACCTGATTTTTCAGACAATCAGGCCCTGCCGGCGTTATTTACTCATAAGGTAGAAAATTGTACAGTCCTTTTCCCTCAATCGTCGGAAAAGGGCTGTATGGTTTACATATTTTTCGGCTTGGTGGCCTGTCAGACCGAAATCCAAATCATTTCCTTATCTTACGGAGGCAGGTAAAACCGGACCGTTTACTGTCTTGCGGCATGAAAACCAAATTAGTCAAATACCTATTTTACACGCTGCTGATTTCAATTGGAATCGGTATTCTCATTCAGCTGAACACGCTGCAGCGCATCCTGGATCCGATTCCGGATGATGAAGCGGACAATATCAACTGGCATTTTATGTTCGTTCGCCTCTTCCTTGATTCAGCGGTAGCATGGGGAACATTTATTATCAATTATTATGTGATCCGGCCCCTGGACGGGAAATCGGGATTCTCCACCAAAAAAGTGATTGTTTCCATCGTGGTGACCGTCGTGTCCGTCTATGTGCTCAGCGACTTCTTTTTTGGCATTAACAGTTATGTGCGCCGTGGCACCCTCAACCTGGGTCTGGACACCGCCTATTTCTTTAAGGACCTGGTGGTATCTGCCATTATTCTCAGTGGTGTGTATACGATAAAAATTCTTTTTGACCGACAGCAATATGCGCTGGAGAATGAACAGCTGATGCGGGAAAACCTGGAGAGTCAGTATGAATCCCTGCGGACCCAGATAAGCCCCCATTTCCTTTTCAATTCACTTTCTGCACTCCGGTCACTCATCACGACCAATTCTCCAAAAGGGGTTGATTACCTGGATCATTTGTCTGATGTGCTGCGCAAAACGCTGCAAAACCAGGAAGAAAAAACGGTTTCCGTGGCTGACGAACTCACACTGCTCAACTCATACATATTTCTGATGAAGATGCGCTATGAGGACAACCTGGTAATTGATATTGATATCCCTGACACCTTCCGGCATATGAAAATCCCTCACCTGGCGCTGCAGACACTGGTTGAAAATGCTATTAAGCATAATGTAATCAGCAACCGCAGGCACATGCAGATACACATCTATGGGAAGGACAATCATCTGGTAGTGGAAAATTCTCTGAATAAAAAAGAAACTCCGGAAAATGGTACGGGTTTTGGCCTGTCGAATCTCTCCCGGCAGTATGAGCTGATCAGCAAAAAAACAATCGAAATAAGCAAGACTGAAAAGACATTTGAAGTTTCCATACCGTTAATCGAGCATTCCGTATGAAAGCGCTGATCGTGGAAGACGAACTGGCATCGGCCAGGAACCTTAAACAAATCCTGAACGGGGTGGGCAACGTAGAGATATTAGGAGTGCTTGACAGCATTGAAGACACGATTCACTGGTTCCGGGAGAATGGTCCGCCGGAAGTCCTCTTTCTTGATATCCACCTGGCAGACGGATCTTCCTTTGAGATCTTTGACCATATAGAGGTGAATTGTCCGATCATTTTTACCACCGCCTATGACGAGCATGCACTGCAGGCCTTCCGTGTCAACAGTGTCTCCTATCTACTCAAGCCCATCAAGGAAAAGGATGTACATTCGGCCCTGGAAAAACTTGAGACATTACAGAAAAACAACGGGTGGGCACCAGACCTGCAGGAAGTGAAGCGCATCCTGGGGGCGGAGAAGGAGTACAAAACACACCTCCTGGTGTCGGTGCGCGGAAATAAACTGGTCCCCCTTGAAGTCGCCTCAATTGCCTTTTTTCGTATAGAGGACGGACTGGTCAAAGCGGGCACGGTGGACGGAAAAACATATTTTCCGGACCAAACACTTGAAGAGCTGGGCGAACAGCTGGATCCGCGGATGTTTTACCGTGCCAACCGCCAGTTTATTATCTCACGAAAATCCATCAGGGATATTGACCCCTGGCTAAATCAGCGGCTGGCAGTTAACCTGAAGGTGTCACTCCAGGAACCTGTCATCATCAGCAAAGCAAAAGCGGGAGAATTCAAAGAATGGCTTTCAGGAAGCTGAGAGGCTGTTTCTTGTGTAGAATTTTTTCTACATTAACATAGTCGATTTTATTTTTGCCTGGTCTGATTTAACCATTCCCCTGCACGGGAAAGGCCTTTTTGCACTGTGGAACACTGCTAGCATGAAAGTTGGTTCATCATTATTATTCCGGGGTTGAACATTAATACCTGGTTACAACATTAAACATATCATGCAATCAAAAAGCAAATCAAATGACCAGCCGGGACCGCTAATTGGGAAAACGCTGATCCGCGGAATCCTGACACTGTTACCCCTGGTAATAATATTATTCTTGTTCAAATTAGCTTTTGACTTTCTGTTCGACATACTCGAACCTATCAGCCGGATGATTGATCCCGGAACGGACGAACCGCACTGGATTGTTCACATTCTTTCTGCACTGATCCTGTTTTTCATTATTCTGTCATTAGGCATGACCATGCGGACGCGGTCCGGGAAGCGGATTGTGCGAAGGCTTGAAAAAAGCGTCCTGCACCGCATTCCATTATACGCGCAGATCAGTGAGCTGATCTACCAGTTTGCCGGAATGAAGGAACTTCCCTTCTCCAAGGTGGTCCTGATTGATATTTACGATTCAGGGATCCAGCTGACCGGCTTTGTCGCGGAAGAAATCGAGGGGAAATACCTTACCGTGTTTGTACCTACCGCTCCTAACCCAATGAACGGAAATATTTATCATGTCCCTGTTTCACGGGCAGTACTTGTCGATATCCCGCCGCAAATTGCCATGCAAACCATTGTCGGGATGGGTACAGGCTCCGGTAAGTTGTTTAAGAACCTTACCAAAAAACTGACTTATGATGAGAAGCCGGAGAGGGATCATACGGTTGGAGAGGTGAGCTGACAAGAGTAGGGGAAGGAGAGGGAGAAGGAGAAAGAGAAGGAGTGCAGAGGGAGAAAGAGATGAAGTGCGAGAACTGCAACTGTCATCCCCGGGCTGCGTAGCGGAACCGGGGATCCCGCAGCTATGGAAACGGAGATGGTCGTAGCGTCCTTTCGCTACGACCGGTACTCTTCAAATCTACCGGAACCTTCGGTTCAGACCCCCGTTTGGAGGTATTATCACTCGATCAAACCAACGGACGGGGGTGACAGGGTTCGTCAACGGACGGGGGTGACAGAATTTTTATCTTCACACACTGTATGCTCTACCCTCCAACTGTACATACATCCCAGACCCCCGTTTGGGGTTATTATCACTCGATCAAGCCAACGGACGGGGGTGACAGGGTTCGTTAACCGACGGGGGTGACATGTATCTACACATTGTCATCCCCGGGCTGCGTAGCGGAACCGGGTATCCAGTAGCTAGGGAAAGTATCCTTCGTATTTACAGATTACCAGCCTACTATTTCAGCTTACCGGGGATCTTCGATCCCAGACCCCCGTTTGGGGGTATCATCACTCAATGAAGATCGCGGACGGGGGTGACAGAATTTTTATCTTCACACACTGTATGCTCTACCCTCCAACTGTACATTAGACCCCCCTACAAAAGAAAAGAGCCAATCGTTCGAAAGGCTCTATTCCCGTAACCACTACTAAAAGTCTTATATCAGGCAGCTGCTGCTGAACCACGGAAGGGTATGGTAAGTGTAAATGTCGTTCCTTCCCTGTATTTGCTTTGTACCTTCAGGTCGCCGCCCATAGTTTGTGCATTTCTCCTGGCCAGGTACAATCCCATACCGTGGCCGTTCTTTGTATTGTCTTCCTGGAATGAGGCACTGAATATCCGGTCAAGATTATCAGAATGTATGCCCATACCGTTATCAGTAACTTTGATAACGAGCATATTATCTTCCCTGCCTGAGTTAATTAATATAGAATGACTGGTATTATCAGGATTTCGGTATTTAATCGCATTCTCAATAAGGTTTTGCAGAATAGATTTTACCCTGATGCGGTCGGCCTTAATATCGTTATCCAGGCGGCACTGGTGGATTAATTTTATGGTGGTGGATTCATCTGTATTAGATATCGATCCCCACAGATCGGCCACCATGCTTCCGAGACAAAACTCCTCATGATTTTTCTCGCGAATATTCATATCCAGCATCTCATTCACCTTAGCGGATAATTTACGGTTTGCCGATAATGCCATTTGCAAAATATTCTGCATGTCTTCATTATCACTCATTTTGCTGGCAATCACCAACAGCCCTTCCACCTGGTTAATGGGTGATTTTATATCATGGGCTAAGGTGTAGATCATCGTATCATCCTGTGAAATGGATGAATCGGTAACCGGTGTATTCTGAGCTCCTGAATCAGTGCTCTTTCCCCTGACAGCCTCCGTCTTCTTTATATGGTCAGCACTTCTCATTGGAATTGGATGATTTATAAACATAGTTTTTTTGTTCAGGTGCCGGTCTAGTCATATTAATACTTACGACAAACAGGCAAAAATATTGCCATTCCAATATGTTGTTTAAAAGGGTTTTTTTTGTCCTTCATGTAGAATAGCATTCCCGAATTGATGAAAACCGTGGGGAAATAGGTCACGATTAATTATCTTCTTACATTTCGGTGCACGTTCAGAAAGGTTACCGTCTCCTCCCTGATTTCAACTCCTTCCTTTTTCTGAATGATAAACTCCTTGTTAAAGGCCGAACTGTCCTGGTCCCAGGCAGCTACATCACTATTTTGCCACGTAAGCATCAGCGATGAAAGATCCGACTGATGACCATGAATTTTGGTCCTTAAGAAGTTCGTATATCCGGTATAGCGGTACGCAGAATTCTGGTCAAAGTTGGTCAGTTTATCAAGGTAAAGCTCTGAGAATGTATCAAATGAGCGGATCGTTTGAACCAAACTGTCTTTTACAGTATAGTAAGGCGAATCCAAATGAACAGGCTCTTCGCCTCCTATCAGCTGGAAGCTGTTAAGGCTGATCAATATCGCCACAGCAATTCCGGTTGTCAGTAATATATTGTTTATTTTAGTTAGCATTTTTCACAGGTTTAGTACACAAGGTGTATTAAAGGCAAAACTGCTGAGGCCCTTTGAGGCCTTATGTCTACTTGCTCAAAACGTAGAATGCATGAATCACCCCGGGAATCCATCCCAGAAGTGTCAGCAATACGTTGATCAGAAAATCTTTCCCGATACCGTGTCGCAGTGCAACAGCTACCGGCGGAAGAAGTAATGCAAGTATAATTTCAATAATGCCCATATCACGTTTAGGTTTTGTTTACATGACATATGGCAAAATCCCTGCCTCGTGCTTAAATCATTATAATTGGAAGAAATGCGTTTGATTTATGGGGATGTGTTTTCTCAAATTGTTACCAAAATACCCGCCAGTCATCGGTATTCAGGATTACTGAACCCCCACCGCTTACCATCTTCCCATTCTCCGGGAACATTACCGTAAGCAGGAATACCATCACTTTGACGATACAGGTTCGCCAGGTGCAGCATATTATAGGTCATAAAAGTAACGTTGCGGTTGGTAAAATCATTTTTGGAAGCTCCGGATCCTTCATCGAGATAACTGGGTCCGGGGCCGGCTTCCCCGATCCAGCCTGAATCAGCTTGTGGGGGTATAGTGTAACCCACATGCTGTAATGCATACAGAATACTCTGACCGACATGTTTCAGCCCATCCTCATTTCCGGAAATAATTGCGCCACCCACTTTGCCATAGTAGGCATACTGTCCTTTCTTATTGGTCATAGCGCTCATGGAATAAATCCGTTCGATAAAGCGTGAACACACGGAAGATCTTTCACCCAGCCAGATGGGACTGCCTACTATCAGAATATCGGATTTCATGATTCGTTCATATAAGTCGGGCCAATCATCACGATCAAATCCGTGTTCGGTCATATCGGGCTGTACGCCGGGTGGCACCACATAATCTGCAAACCGAATCTCCTCATGTTCCACCTTCTCTTCATCAAGAATCTGTTTACTGATCGACCAGATCCCTGCCGTATGACTTGTTTCTGTCGATTTCTTCAGGGTACAATTCACAAAAACTACCCTTAATCCGGAAAAATTCGATTGTTTCATTTGCTTATTCTAGTCTCTGTCTACTTCACTTTCAAGTTTCAGCACCTCTTGTCCGTCTTCCTGTTGGATAAGCAGCGCTTTATCGGACTGGGAACCATTGCGCACAAAATTTTTTCCGTCAATATTCTTAGTCACCCGGTGGGTATAGGATTCCACCACTTTGCCTGAGGCAGTTCCTTTGCCCCATTTCCATTTCACTTCTGTTCCTTCGCGTATCATTGGTTAAATATTTTACGAGCGCTGCTCAGGAAGTTCTCCTCCATAATATCGCCACTGCTTACCGGCAAATCGTACCACGACAAACTTAATGGCCGCACTGGTGATTCCGGTGATACCGGCCACCACCATAGCGGTTTTCAGATTTGCTGTGGGCAATCGCGGGTGCTCGGGCGGGCGGCCGTCTCCGACCTTTTTCCAGGTCTTTTTCACCAGGCTGGAAGCAATATAGCTGCTTGCCACCACGATAATTCCGGAGAGAACATTCCATTTTCGCGCATCTAATTTCATAATTGATTCTTTTTTACCTGTTTGACTGCCAAAATCATTCCGGCATTGACATTCCGGAACAGCGCAAGACAACCTTCAAAACCCGTGGCTTCCGTGAGTAAATTATTTACACAATGGGGAAAATCTGCCCGGACGGATTTTTACCTCCTTTCCCCGCCAAAATATTTTAAACGCACGTCTGCCGGGTAATAGCACTGGTAAACTAATTCATTCTTCCTTTTGTCGGTTCGTTTTATCAAATCAGCACTTCTGGTATCATTATTTCTCCAGGTAAAGCAAAACCAACCAAAATCACCATGAAGAAAGCGAGCCTGTTTATGGCGGAGATGAAAGAACTGGTCGATCATCATTTGAAATCTATCGGGACATTTGAGTACACTAAAAAACATGCACCGGATCCCGAAATTCAAAATCTGGCAGCTCAGCGATTGAGTGAACGGAAAGGTTTATTGTCAGACCTTGAAAAGAAGGTAAGAATTATGGGTGACAAATGCCTCGAAGACGCAATGATGAAATCAATTGCCCGCGAGTTTGCCAGACCCAGTACAGAAAACCATAAAGTGACTCACCTGAAGCTGGAACAAAATCTGCTCATAATTTATGACAGGATTTTGAGAAATGCGTATCTAGGCGGCGAACTTAAGGCCATGATCATTGAACACCGGAATTCAGTTCAGATGGACATCAATGAACTGGAGAATATTCAGGTTCAACAGCTTGAAGAAATAATCAACTAAAACCAGAATCGACAGAGCAGGGGGCCGCCGGCCTCCTGTTTTATTAACCCCAATTTATAAAGCCCAACTTATATGAGGATTTTTGACGAAATAAAGGAAGACCACGAAAAACAGCGAACCCTGCTTTCCATTCTTACAAAGACAGAAGGAGACAGCGAAGGAAGAAGGGAACTATTTGAGAAAGTCAAAGAAGAACTGCAGAATCACGCCGAGGCAGAAGAAAAGCATTTCTACGTTCCCCTGATCGAAGCTGATCTCACCCGTGACAAGTCCAGGCACAGTATCCATGAGCATCACGAAATTGATGAACAGTTAGAAAAAATGGAAAACATTGACTTCAGTTCAAGCGCCTGGCTTCCGGCTGTCAAAAAATTACAGGAACTGGTTGAGCATCATCTCGATGAAGAAGAACACGAAGTGTTCCAGATGGCCGGTAAGGTTCTCTCGGAAAATAAAAAAGATTCCCTGGGCAAAGAATTCAGGGAAATGCGGGAAGAACTGGATTCCTGAAGATTATACCAACCAACAATCACGAAGAAACTCCGGCCGCAAAGCCGGAGTTTTTTTTATTCCTGACTATCTCTAAAAAGCAATTATACGAACCCGGTTAGTTCTCTGAGACATGACTCACCAATTAAAGTGTAACCTCAATTATTTCCTTGTTTCCCGGAAGGGCCGGATGCATCCCTAAATCATGTGAAATAAGCTGATCAGTTTCCTTCAGTACAATTCTGTATTTCCCTTCATTACGGACCAGGGGATTGTAATTCTTATCCGCCAAACGTACTGCATAAACAAGTTTATCTTCTTCGTCCAGTACGTTAAGTACAGGCAGCTCGTTTCCGGAGGTCTCCACTTTTATTCGCGGCAATGATAAATTCTCACCCACCGAGTAATTATCTTCCTGCCTGATTGTCTGCGGCCATCCCTCGTATTGGGATTCGGCAGATAACGGGTCCGTAAACCGGCGGAAACATTCCGTACGGATAGTCCGCTCTTTCTTATTAAATGTAACCAGTCCGTATCCATTCACCCGGTCATGAAGGATCGCAGGTTCCCGGTGTCCCTTATACGGATTAGCGACAGCATGCAACGTAAATTTATTTCCAAATCCATCGGTATGATCGCCGGTATACGCCGGATCTTCGGGAGAATGTGAATCAATATCTGCAACCGGCGGCCAGAACCGCCGCGGCCAGAGGTTATTCAGCGCGGGTCCGGCAAAGGCAAAACCCGCATCGCCGTATTCATCAATACCATACTGTATAAAGGTGGCCAGGTGCTGATCACCCGCAATATGAAAGGCCATGGCTTGACGCATGATGCCCAATGCCTTGTTGCGCATCGCCACCGGCCAGCCATTAGAATCCATATCGATCGTAGGCATATCCCCTTTCACGTATTCACCTTTCTCCGGAATATCCAGCGAAGGCACCACACTGTCATCGATCGCATCTGCGGGAAGGGTTGCCACCGTGGCAAAATTCGTTTGTGACAAAACCGCCTTCATCTGGGTGTTGCCCGTCCAGTCATTCACCCATGCCTCCAGAAAGGCTTCCTGCCTGGGTCCGAGCAATTCCGCATTTATATCTGTATGCGCTTTAATGTTAAACTCTTTGTTATGCAGCCATCCGTTGAATACATCCGCTTCTGGCGGAAGTACATTCGAAGGAGCAGACTTGAATTTGCGATCCTCCAGGATGGCAAAGCTGATCCCCCCGTACCGCCAATGCGTAAAGTAAACTCCAATGTTATTTTTTGCCGGTCGGGGATCAACCGGATCAGGCAGGTGGCTGGTCTGGGTAAACTGCACCATATTCACCCACCCGGGTTCCATTTTATACCCCCCGGTATCCTGCGCCCTGCTGCCGTATCCGCTGGAAACATCGGCCTGCTTCCCTCCTTCTCCCCAGACATTGCCGTGGTACACATCATGATCGTCAGGAATGATGGCACACGGCCGCCGCCGGAATAACTCCCGGTACGACCAGCCAAACATGAGCCATTTTCGCAGGTAATCCAGGCACGTCTTGTCAAATTCCCCGGTGTATTGCGGACCGAACCCTCCTGTATTCTCATAGAACTGATCACCCAGGAATACACAGACATCATAATCAAGCCTGGCCAGTGCTTCCGGAATATCATTGTCCGGAAACCCATAATGGGCATTGCAGCTGAATACCGCCACTTTGAGCGAATCCCTGTCAACCGGTTCCGCAGCGACGAGCCCTTCGTAAATATAATGGTGGACGGCCTCTCCCACAGGGATTTCTGCCAGGACCCGGTACGGGATATCTTCCGCCTGCCGCCAGTTTTCCACCCGGAAATGTACAGCTCGTCCTGCATGAGACAGCGTGGACTCCGATTCCGTTCGCCATTCTCCATTCTCCCTGAATTGCAACAGAACCCGGTGCCCTGTGACCTCCTCAAATGGCATGCACTGGGCAGTCAGCTTCAGTACACTATCGTGTAAGGTGTATTGGGCGAAACATATCGGTCCGTAAATTTGCTGCTCATTGCTGTAGAGTTCGTCGCCTGATATTTCCCAGCCGGAGAATGCTGCGGCAGGGCTTCCCTCCTGCTCTTTTTGCAGTCCGCAATCCGCTAGCAGGGCAAAATTGCCCGTTAAAAGTTCCTTAGTCACAGAAATATCCTTCTGTTCAAACCAGGTCTCACTTCCGTCCGGTGAGAGAATGGCAATATGCAGTTTGGCGGGCGAACTACCGGCAAAGATTTTGGTACTGATCACGAATTCATCAGGAAGTCCGGGCAGGCCTGTATCAAAACTCTGATCGCCGGCTACCAGCAAACCGGATGGTGACAGTCCTATTTTCAACCCTTTTCCAAAAACCGAGGCGGATCTATAGTCATCAAAAATTCCCTTGGCTCCAATCATCAGGCCGAGGCAACCTGTTTCCCGGTCACGGTACCCGGGGTTAAGCAAGCTGACCTTGCAACGGATCTCCGTTGTGCCTGCGGGCGCGGCATTCTGTAATGTCATCAGGTGAAGGCTGCGGTCAGGTCCTGTGTAATCGCATACCAGCTTACCATTCTCCAGCTTCCAGTCCTGCAGCCGGTTTCCCCAGAACTGCGGACCGGCCCATTTCATATCCGGCCACTTGTCCCATTCACTCGCAAAAGACGTTTTGAATGGCCCGTTAAAGAACCCGGCAGACAATAAATCGGTGGCTGAACCAATTCCGGTGAAAGGCAGAGCCGTTCCCAGTATAAAGGTTTTGATGTATTCTCTTCTCTTCATCAGGGAATGTTTATCTGATAAATATAGGAGAATCTGTCAAAGCAGGCAGGAAGTTAAGTGGTTATTCAGTGATCAGAATATAATATCCACGGGTGATTTCTTCACAATCATAGAAACCATATACATCCTGGCTGAAGCAGGCGGTAGCCGCCAATGTGAAACGGTAATCTCCCAGCCGTGACGGAGTTCCCTGGATCCGGCCATCACCCCTAAGTGACAGACCCGGTGGAAGTTGTCCGCCTAACAACCAGACATTTTCAAATCGCGGAGTACATTCCGTTTCCAGGTTTATTTCTGCAGAATAGGCAAATCCAATTCGTCCGTCCGGTAGTACGGGGGTAGAAATATCATCCAGTGCGCAGTCTTCGCAACCAGCCAATGACATGATCAGCCCGGAGCCGGCCAGCATAAGGAACATGGTATATAACAGTTTACCTATTTTAGCCATGGCTGCATTAATCAAAGGTTATTGAAAGAGCTAAACCTGAATTCAAATAGGAAATCTTCTGGTCTGACCGCGTCCCGGAAGAAGAAATTTCTTCTTTCCCATACGAATAATTGGCGTAAAACTTAACGCCAATTACGCTGGTAAACTGGTAGCCCAGGTTGGCACCCAGCATAAAGGCGAAGACCGGTTCGCTGTTAAAAGACAATTCTTCGCTGACGATCAGAGCTCCCTGGTCATCAAAAAAGTTAAAGCGGATCGGATCAATATTACTGATCATCATCCCAACTCCTGCTTTTCCATCGAGGGAAAACTTTTCGGACAGCCGAAAACGGTACAATGGCCCCAGGAGCAGGGTTAACGGCCTGTAACGGCTCCGGCTTACCGTAGTGGTCAATTGGCCTCCGAATGTTTCGTTAAACAGTTCAGCGAGTTTCGCCCCATCAATGTCATTGGTCTGGTAGGACAGGAACAGTCCCGCGTACAGGGGCTCCGGCCAGCTGCTGAACCGGTAGTAGCTTTCAATGATACCGCCATACCCGGTCCTGGCAAATCCACCGTCGTCATCCGTTGCCGCGTCTTCTCCAAGAGGAAAGCTGCCATGAAATCCCAGTATAACTTCCTGGGAATAAAGAGATACCGGAATTAAGGCAATCAGTAAACAGGAAAGCACAACTCTGATCATTATTATCGGTACAGCTTAATTAGTGAATCATTTATGCTTGCTGCCATGCGGACCACGTTTTATCATATAGTCCAGTGCCGCCGAATATGTTTCAGTACCTGAACCGAATGGTTCCCTGGAATCGCTGAATATGCTTGTTCCCTGATCGCTGTAAATATTTATACCGACCCTGACATCATAATTGATCACTGTTGTTGAGCTTCCCGAGGATACCTCTGTGCTTTTTTCAGACTTTTTGCTTCTCTCCCTTTCCTCTTTATCCTTGTAGGTGGTGACAGAACTTCCATACGTCTGGGCTCCTTCATTATCAACTTTCAGCGTACCGTAGGTAACAAACTCCACCCCAAGAACTGCCGCGACATCCGCAGGGGTCATGGCTGCCAGTTGCTGAGCATCCATATTGTTCTGAGCGAGGATGGCATTGGTCTCCCGCGGGTCCTGTACCTGCAGCCCCGATGTATTCTCCCGAAGCGACCTGGCACAATCAATCTGAACCCTCGTCTCAAAAGATTCACCTTGTAGTGAGGGGTCGTTGGTGGCAAATTCAAAAGGGAGAACGGCGATCTTGCCTTTACGGTCAGCCGCAGAGACTACCGGTGTTGCCGGCTGAGCAGCCGCCGGAGCTGCCATTTCATTAATTACCTGGGTACGGCCACTGGCAAAAACAATTTTGTGAATATTCGTTTTAGCTACTTCGTATTCCAGGTCTTCTCCCGAATAAACAAACGTTACACTTTCCGTGCCCATTTTGGTCACTTTACCACGCATTTCCTCCCCGTCCATTTTCGTAATTACATCTTCCTCTGATTGGCCAAAAACTGATTGCGAAAAGACGGACATGACCATGATCAGGCAGTATGACACTATCCTACCCATAATTTTTGAAATTTAATTAAGACCTAAATATTATTTAAGTTAAAAAAAGATTCGGTTTTTATCAGCGCAAACAAGGCTATATTTTACTGGCAATTAGAAGATTGCACCTGTTATTTTCATACCTTTCATAGTGTAAAATAAAGACAATACTATGCGAATTTCTGTATCATTTTTGGTATTATTTCTCTTCGCTTATCAACATGCTAACGCCCAGGATGACGCGGCAGAGCTGGCAAAAAAACTTGCCAATCCGATCGCCTCACTGATAAGTGTCCCCCTTCAGAACAATACTGATTTCGGGATCGGGGAGCTGAACGGTACCCGAAACACACTCAATATCCAGCCGGTGATTCCGGTATCCCTTTCAAAAAACCTTAACCTGATCACACGGGTCATTCTCCCGGTTATCAGTCAGTATAACATCACGGGCGAAGGAGAAAAACAAAGCGGTTTATCGGATGCGGTGGTCAGCGGATTCATCAGTCCGACCAACTCGAAGAACGGCATCACCTGGGGGGCCGGACCAGTCTTCCTGGTGCCGGTTGGAAAGGAAGGCTTGTCGGCCGAACAGTTTGGTATCGGGCCTACAGCTGTATTCCTCCGGCAGGCAAATGGATTTACCTATGGTGCACTGGTCAACCAGATCTGGGGCGTGAGCGGGAAGGACGATTATCCGGATGTCAACCAGATGTTCCTTCAGCCGTTCCTGATTTATAACTGGAAAAGCGGCGCCGGGGTGGGCATGAATTTCGAAATGACACAGAACTGGGAAGCGGAGAATACCACGCTGTGGTGGAACCCGTTCATCAACGGACTCACCAGCATTGGCAAGCAGAAGGTACAATTGGGAGCCGGGCCCCGGATTAACCTGGCGGCTCCGGATGGCGGTAAGGCAGACTGGGGAATCCGGACGATTATTGTCTTCCTTTTTCCCAAATAAGGATCAGTCAAAAAACACCTTTGTCTTTTTAAATTTACTGCGTATCTCGAGTTGTTTTTCTTCAGTAAACCGGTTCTGCACCAGGTGAATCTCCTGCAGGTTTTTAAGCTTGTAAATTTCTTCCGGCAGGTCAGCGAGATCATTATCACCCAGGTAAAGCAGCGACAAGTTCTTCATGTCCTTTATTTCAGGAGGAAGTGCTGAAATCTTATTGCCGGACAGGTCCAGCACTCTCAGTTCTTTACACCTGGTGAGCTGAACAGGAAATTCATCAAACTCATTGTACCCGAGACCCAGGATTTCCAGGTTCCTAAGATCCTTCATTTCAGAAGGCAGGCGAACCAGGTCATTAAAGGGAACGTAAAGTTCGTACAAATTCGGCAGGGAGGTAATCGTCTCAGGCAGGTAAGTGAGATTATTGTTTTCCAGGTCTATTTTATACAAATACTTCAGCTGGTTAATGTTGGAAGAAATCGTATCCAGGTCGTGGTCTACCAGGTCGAGTGAGCGGCTATAGGGATAATTGTTTATGATATCCTGTACGGTATAATCCTTTTCTTTCTTTTTATGGTCGACCTTCACAAAAAAAGCAACTCCGCCAAACTGAACGGGCAGTTCCCTGCGGGTAGCCACCAGCTGACCCTGCTCCCGTGCCGGCACCCAGGGCTCGGCCAGCGTAAGCACCCGGATTGCTTCAATATCACAGCCATATCCAAGGGACTCTTCAATTTTGAAATTGGTCAGTTCGCCCGTCTTGAGCACATCAAAACTGACGACCACCTTGCCCGATACCATGTATTTAACAGCATCCTTCGGATTTTTCTTTTCCTTTTCCAGGGCGTCATAAAATGCTTCGAATCCATCCTTCGGGTAAGCAGGCTCTTCCACCAGGTCATAAATTCCATCCTTCCGCCTGATCTGCAATTCGAATGACTGCGGAACCGGCCTACCGTTAAACTGCGCAGGACTCCACCCTTCCAGGCCCTGCATGACCTCCCGGATTATGTTCTGGCTCTGCACATCTGCCCGGAGAATACTCATATCGCTGATGGCACCTTTCTCATCCACACGAAAGAGCACATTGATATTCATGTCCTCTTCGATCAGGTCCTTATCAGGATGGTTGTTAAACCGTGATCTGATTTCATCATACACATTATTGAGTCCGCCAGCATATCGGGCTGATTGCTTCGGAATATCAAGATATTCAATGTTTGCGTAGTTATTTTCCTCCAGAATGACGATTCCAAGGTTTTGGTAATTCCGGTAAAGAAGGATCATTCCGTCGAATTCTCCGCTTATCACCAGTCTTTCTCGGAGATATCCGAAATATTCCACGATAAGCACATTCCCTGCTTCAAGGGGCAGGTCGAGGCTTCCGCTTTCGTTGGTGTAATATTCCTTTGATTCCAGGGTAACCAGCGCGCCGGAAAGGGGCTTACCGGACTTCTCATCCATGACACTTATGGTAAACGCCTGGCTCTTATAAAACGGGAGAATAGTAAGCGCGGTCAGAAAAAATAGTATGCGTACAGATAACATAAAAAATTAATCTCTGCTTTGTATTTACATACTAATTATAGTGAAAAAGTAAATACCAAAACAGGGATTTTTGCGCAACCAGTTGAGTATCCATTCCCACAGATAAATTATATTATTGGATTACAGATAGTTAGCGCACTCAGCTTTGAAGACCATTTTGTACGCAATTATATAAAAAAAGCCGGCCCGAAACCGGACCAGCTTTTTCCAAACAATCAAGCAATAAAATCAGAGTGTCGGTAACAGGACACCATTCAACACATGAACAACACCATTGGTAGCTTTTATATCGAGTAGTCCCGTATTAAGCGTAGTGGATCGTCCGTTTACGTCAATAATAGCCGGGGCTCCCGTGAGGTCGAATGTTATATTCTCGCCGTTTGCCATTTCGACCGAAAGGCCGTCAGCCAGGTTATCGGAGAATACTGACCCGCCTAATACGTGGTAAAGCAGTACCTGATCAAGATTGGGCAGGCCAAGCAATTGATCCTTGGTCAGTCCCAATTCTCCCAATAATGCTGCGAAGGCATCGTTGGTCGGGGCGAATACAGTGAATTCGGCCATCGGATCAGCCAATACATCCACAAGGTCAGCTTTAATGAGCGCTTCTTCAAGGATGGAGAAATTTTCATTCCCCTGTACGATGTCTACTAAAGTCGGAGGAAGCAACACTTTGTCTATGCCATGGATAATACCATTGATCGCCCATTTGTCAGCCAGGATCACTTCCGCGTCATTAAAGAATACACCTCCATCGAGTGATACTCTCACGGAAGCACCATTAACCGTATGCGCATAACCCTCGGTCAGGTCGGTCGAACGTATTTTACCCTCAAGCACATGGTAAAGAAGAATTTCTTTCAGGTTGGGTACACTTCCTATGTTTCGCGGATTCAGACCAAGCTCAGCAAAGGCAGCGTCAGTCGGAGCCAGGACCGTCAGGCGGTTAATCGCAACCGTTTTGATCAGTCGTGTTTTCACCAGCGCCGTAATCAGCGTTCTGAACTTAGGACGTTTGCCCCATCGGCGGCTGTTAGCATCATCTTTCAGCTCTTCAGCCTCTGCCTCGTCGGACAAGTCGATAAGTGTTTGTTCGATCGATTTCAGGTCAGGATCCTGCGCTGTTTGCGGTACAACATTGTTTTCTTCCTGGCAGGAAGCCAGTAAGAGAATGCAAAGAATTGGGATCAGATAGGTAAATTTTTTCATAATTTAAGAAGGTTTGATTTTGAATTAGAACATCAGTAGTTCCGCAGGGTTGGGGCAAAAAGAGTGAACGGAACTAAAGCCTGAGGAAACTGTCCGGATGTAAGAGCGAACGGTTCGCCTGAATTGGCGAAAAAGGAATTATATTTTTTTTCAACACAAACGATGGCTGAGAAAATAATTCTTTTACCTTTGTGCCCTGATTGAATCGGGGCGTAGCGCAGTCCGGTTAGCGTACCTGCTTTGGGAGCAGGGGGTCGCAGGTTCGAATCCTGCCGCCCCGACACTGATAATCAAGCACTTACGAAGAAATTTGTAAGTGCTTTTTCTTTTACGCACACTTTACGCACACTTTTTTGAAGCTTTAAAGCACCTTATTGAATCGACGGCATTGTATGTCATTCTCAGCTATCGTCTTTTTTTCTTTTTTTTAGCACTTCTCAAATACCAGTCCCAGGTTTTATTGAAACCATTTTTGCGGTTCAGCGGATCAAAGTAAATTTCAGCAATCGGAACCCAATGGTTGGGTTTGCGGTGCAGCCAGCGGTGAACCATTCCGATCCGGCGCAAGGCAATCTTGTGATATTCTCTCCACTGTTGTTCTGATTGATTGTATTGAAATTTTCCGTAAACGGACTCCCAGATGAAATTCAGGATATGCCGGGTTCTCTCTTTGTCAAATTCTTCATACGGATAAAGTTTGGTTCGCGCGCGCAACCAAAAACTTTCCACCATCCAGAGTAAGGAAGACGAAGGATGAGATTCCTCAGTCAGGTTGTCTATCTCTTCCCATCCTGTTTTCTCGGTGTTCATGATTCTCTCATCGTCCAGCAAGTCAAACTCCTGAGTTTTCCACTTATCCACATTCCTATTTTTATTAATTAGTTCATGACTAACTAATGGGTGTAATTTTTTCATGGTTGACCCTGAAAAGTGTGTTTCTGAAGAGGTAAGGGCATGCAGATTTTGCATGTCTCTTTTTACCATGAATGTATATAATGGATTGTGTTTAAAGAGCTCATCGGCAAACCAGATGTAGATCCCGTCGTTGCCGTTCAGTAATTCAATCTTGATTAATCCGGACTGTACCAGGCGCCGCCGGATATTAATGATTGTCCGTACAGCACATCCGCGATCTTTCGCCAGGCTGGGGTTAAAAGTATGGAACCCGGGTATCAGATCTTTTTCCGGATCCAGATAAGTTCCATTGATCTGTCCCAGGTACAGGGTAATCATTCGTTCTGCCACCCCTTTCATGCCCGCATTGATCCGATCTTTCCGCTCGGTGCATCTCTTGTTGTATTCTATAGAAAATTCAGTGAGCGCCGCGAGAGTGGCCTCATATTCAATGTGTATTTTTTCTCTTTTCATCAGCAACCATTTTATTAAAAATAGCTGCATAAGAGGAGAAAATCAGCCCCGGAAACTTTGATGAACCGGAACGAATTCTATAAATATAAAGTATTTTAAAAATCTTTTTTAATCTGACAGAATGGTTCGTTCAGACATTTTAAAAAGATCAAATTTTTGTTGCTATTGTCAGTCTGTGGACTTGTGGAAAACTCGCAGAGTTATCCATAAATCCACAGTAAAGAAGAAATCCAAGTCGCGCCGGATTTTCGTTTTTTGAATCAAAAAACACATCTTGCAATTGCAGCAACAGATATTTAGCACGAATTACTCCTTTATGAAAATATGAATTTGATTGAAAATGGGTTTGGACATGTGAAGGTGACAAGCGTAGTAAAAAAAGACCATCATTATTCTTAGGGTTAGGACATGAATTATCACCTGCATGTGATGGATTAGATGGTTCAGTTGCACAAGGAACTTGGTATACCAATTCGGCAGGGGTGACGACATTAGGAATATGGAAAAATATGCTTCACATGTGGAATATACTTAAGGAGCGAAAACGGGCTAGCCTTATGTCAATGGCATGGAACGAGGGTGAGGGTAGAATATTACAAAATGGCAATATAAATCAAAGTGCTGTACATCAAATTATTAGAAATGGGATTTATACACTACCAATTGGAGGAGTACAAAGACGATGGTACACATAGAATGACTTACTGAAAAATGAAATTTATTTTAATAATATATCTTAGCTGTTGTGCTCCAGTATTTGGTCAGAAATTGACTAAGACAATTAAAACCAATTACTCAAAAAAGGAGGCCATAATCTTTAGTTATGACTACAAGGAAATAATATTGATATCAAAAGATCTAAGGCAATTTACGCCTAACATGACTGATATAATTCAAATTGAAAAAACACTGTGCGATTCACTCAAAGGTTTCAATAGAAATTATAGACAATATGCTGGTTATTTTGATGATTCAAAGAATAGAATAGTGATTGTAAATATATTATCAAAGAAAGTGATAAGATCTAATCCTGAATGGAAAAATCGATTCATTCTGGGTGCCGGAGAGTTTTGGGAGAAAAATCAAAAAATTCTATACTATAACACTGTAAAAACGAAATTTATCAATCCATAGAATAGGTAATATATATTTCTAATACAGAAATTTATTCTCTGGTCTCAGGGTTTGGTTAGAAAAGACAGTAATGATCAATTTATTGTTGAACCAATTGGGATTGGAAGATAAGGTGTAAAAATGAACAGCCAAAACGCTCAATAATGATCTAGATGCCGCAGATGAAGTTCATACGATGTATGTAACAAAATCGGCAGAAGGGCATACTGAATTTAAAAAAACGGTGATACAGATATAGCTATCGGAACGGATTTTTCAGAAGGACTTATGCGAGGAACCAATTCTCAGAAGATTAGGGTGATGACAACCCCCGCCCATGAATGGGGTCATGCGTGGAGATTCCAAAATGGTTTGGATAGACAGGCGCCTGTAATAGATAATGTCTTTGACGCGTCGTTTAGTGAAATCGCAAATTTATATTCTTCAAAAGTGAGTCAAGAAAAAGGTGCACGTCATATTGAGAATATTGTGCGTGGGGAACTTCAAAATTCTGGATATGATGTGTCAATCCGCCAAACATTTAGTGGATTATATCCAACTCCCAGGTTTCAATCAGATGGAAAAGTTAGACTCTCCTTTCAGGGTGAAGATATACCCTTGTTAGATGCTAGTTATAATCAACAGGGATATTTGACCGGAAGATATAAGTTAAATGCGCTTATAAAATGAAGATTACAATAGTACTCTGTATACTGTTATTTTGTCAATGCGCTTTTCAGAAAAAAAATAGAAGCTATACGAAACAATGTGAATGTTACAGGGATGAAGTTGAGGTAGTAGAACTTAGTCCCTTTATTTCAGACATGCTTTCTGAATTTGAAAAGAGTAATGCTAGCGGAATATTTATCTCACGTTCATATTATGAAGCAAAACATCATGAGGTAGTTATTTACACATTTGAAACTTCAGAGTTGAAAGGCCAAAATTTTACAGAGAATGATACGACTAGTATCACAATTAATAAGGAAACGTCTAGTCAAATAATTGAAAGCTTTAATCATTCATTTGAAGGTAAAGTATTTCAATTTTGTCAACCAATAGGAACTGGTTCCTATTTATTTAAAATTTATATTAGGTTTTTGGATGGTAAAGTATTTAGTTATACTAGTCCTTATAACCCTCCACAGTTTAATTCAGAGTCATGTTTAAATTTTACTACTCCCCATGTGAGAAATTTAATAATGAAACTATAGGGTAAATTTACACAATTATATAGGTCCAAAATTACTACCCTTTTGGCTTGACGTTTAACTCCTACCAAAGAGTTACGGCAAAAGAAAATAAATACAACACCTTTCAGGATCAGGAGAAGATTACGGCTCTGGATCTGAATTGGATCCAATTTAAATGGCGAAACCATGATCCGTCCATCGGCAGGTTCTTTAATGTGGATCCATTAGCTTCTGAATACTTTTACAATAGTCCATATGCGTTTAGTGAAAACAAATTAATCTCATACCGAGAATTAGAAGGATTAGAAGCTGAAGGTGTTTTATTTGCACAAGAGTTACAAAAAGACTACGAAGCTATTAAAGCCAATATAGCAAAAGGTTACAATGATGCAAAAAGAACTGTTAAGGCTGGTATTAATAGACTTAAATTTGAGGTTAAAGAAGGATTTGGTGATACACAGACGTATGGACAAAAGTTTTACACTCCTAAAGGGGGTCCTTCTCCAACTAAATACACTGCAACATTTATTGGGCCGCCAACAAATATTGAATTATTAATGATGGCCTCTGGATTTGACATTAAGAAGTTTATACCAAGAGATATAGTAGATAGAGCCTCTGATGCCAAAGATATAGTAGAAGGAATAAAAGACCTTAGCGAGGATTTAGAGAATGAAAAAAACAAAGAGGAACAGGAGGAAGATGATAACGCTCAAAGTGAACTGGAATATTTGAAATCTAAATTTATAATAGGAACTGAAGGGAGAACAAAAGTGGAGTATTTTCGAAATAGTAAAGGTGATACAATAAAAATACAAACATATGAAGAGCATGACGAAGAAGAATAGGCTGGTTATCATATTTTGTATCTTCATTAGTTGCAGTTCAACTACAGAAAAAGATTATTATTCCAATGGTAATGTTAAATCCGAAGTGATTTTGTCAAATGGTAAATATGCGATTTATAAAGAGTATTTCGAAAATGGCAATCTCAAAAAGGTTGAAAGTTACAATGAACTAAAACTGCATGGGGAATCATTTTATTATCGTAAAAATTCCACGTTAGAAGAACGTTCTATATATTATAATGGTAAATTGATAAAACGATTTGAATATTTAGCCAATGAGAAAATCAAATTAATTCAATTATACGATACAATAAGTAATTATTATTGGACCATTAAATATTCAAATGATTCTATTGCAGAAAAGAGATACTACAATGATCAAAATCAAATAGTTTATTTTCAGAATTACCGTAATCAATCAGTGACGTCTTCCGTCCTTCCTATTATAAATATCGAACAAGATACAGTTTATACTAATCAGAAATTAGATATCGAGGTTAAATTCGGAGTATTTATTCCTAATGATTTAAATGTAGCAGCAGTAATAAACGAGAACGATACGATACGTTTTAGAAAATGTAATAGCCGGTTATATTGCTTTGATACCATTATGTCTAAATCCGGAATTTATAATCTGGAATTCTATTTTTTAACTGAACATGATATTGATACCTTAGGCTACAATAATTTAAGCTATTCTACTCAAATTGAAGTTTATAAATCAAAATAGTTGATCATCCTGTTTGCAGCAGGGATAAAATTTATGAAGGCAAACTTGAGCTCCTCCCTTTATCGATCACAGTCTAAAGTAGAAAATTGGCTGCTTTTTCGTCATAAAACACTTCATCATCCCTACGATCATTGAGAGAGCTGTGTGGCCGAAATCCATTGTATTCTTGCCGCCAGTTCTCGATCTTTTCCTGAGCATTTGTCAGAGACAGAAACCAATTCACATTCAGACATTCATCACAGAAACTTCTGTTGAATGATTCAATAAACGGATTATCGGTGGGTTTTCCTGGTCTTGAGAAATCAAGGGTCACCTGGTTCTCGTATGCCCACTTATCCAGTGCTTTGGAGATAAACTCACTGCCATTATCTACCTGGATTCTGTAGGGTACTGCTGCATTTTTCATGACTGTATCCTCCATCACCGCTACCACATAATCTCCTTTTAATGATTGGCCTACCCGGATAGCCAAGCACTTGCGTGTAAAATTATCCACCAAGGTTAGCGCCCTGAACCGACGTCCGTCAAAGAGGTTGTCGCATACAAAGTCCATCCTCCAGCACTGATGTTTACTGGAAAGCTGCGGTCGCTCTAAGCGATGTGCCGCCATCTTGCTACGTCGTGGCCTTTTTTGGATCTCAGGTTCAACCCTTCCTCCTTATACACGCGGTATACACGCTTGTGATTATCGGTAAACCCTTCCCGGCGAAGCAGTATATAAATGCGCCAAAATCCATACCGAATACGGAGTCCGGTAAGAATGACCACTTAATTCCGGAATTAGTTGACCACCTGTGAGTTGGGTTTGTATTTAGTTAAGAGACTATTAGTCAATTCATTAGAACGAGAAATGATCAAATTGGACATGCTCAATTATTACCAGAATTAGATGATCAGTAGGTCTGGAATTTCCACTATGAGCGAGTATAATTACACCACTGAACCCGATCACCTGGTATCGTCGCACCACTTTGTGACACAATGGATCCCGGAATACTTCGGCAAATGGGCCCGTAACGTCCATCCAGGTATGGAAAAGCTCATTTGCCAAATCCTAAAGAAAAAGAAATACATTAGCAGGCCAATCGCAGTTGTATCGAAGTCTTAGTCTATCAAAAGTCATAGAAAATGTTTAAACCATGTTTAAACCACGAGAAATTAACTAATCGATTGACCCCTGACATATTTGTACGGAAAAATCAAGAAACACAAAATACAGCCAATGGAGCTGCATTTTGTGTTGTACCCGGAGCGGGGGTCGAACCCGCACCGCCGCAATGGCGACAGGATTTTAAGCGTTTTCAGATCTAATAATTTTTTCATTTGCCTCATCCAGCACTTTATTATCAAATCCTTTCAAATAGATCTCCGTCGTTTCTAATGAATGATGCCCCAGAGATTCACTAATTACCTCAATCGGTATCCCGATATGTTTTGCAATCGTGGCCCAGGTGTGGCGGATCGTATAGGTCGTCAACTTTTCTTCTATGCCCGCATCCTTTCCAATAATGCGTAAATTTTCATTCATCCGACGTCGAATCGATCTGTACTTCTCCATGTGTTTTGTGCTTCCATCGTAATTGGCCGGAAAGATATAATCCTCATCAGACTTGTTTTCAAGATAATACCGCAGTATCTCCTGAACCTCGTTTGTGATTTTAACAGATAGTGGCGAACCGGTCTTGCTGCGACCGTATAAAATTCGGCCGGACTGTATATTAGAAACTTTTAATTGAACCAGATCCATCAAGTTCATCCCCCGGCAGTAAAACATGATCAGTGCATAATTTCGGGCATGCCAGATTGGTGTTTCTTTTTCATAATTCAAGTTACGTATTCTCAGAAATTTCTCTTTTGATATAGCCCGTTTCCTGGTTCGCGCTGTCGAGGGTACCTTAAAGTGATGAAAAGGATATTTTACCATAAACAAGCGATCCTCCTTCATGGCTGAATTGTATAAAGCCCGAATAGCCCTGAGATAATTGCTGATCGTATTCTGCTTATTTCCTTTTGCCTTCTGATAATGAATAAACCCGTTCAAATGACTCACTTTTAACTGGGCCATTGGCAGGTCTTCCTTTTGCAGGTACTTTAAAAGTGCCACTACACCCTCCTCATACCATCTTGCGGAAAGTGGTTTATTTAAGTCTCTTTTTCTTTTTACAGTAACTTTTAACCAACTATTCAGTGTGATTCCATTTCTGGATCTGTTTTCGTATATAATACTCCCCGAAATCCGGACCATAGGGTAAGTTAAAAATTAACCTTTAACTTTAATAAACCTATGAGACGATCCAGAAGAAAATTCAGTGCAAAATTTAAGGCAACCGTTGCCCTGGAAGCCA
>JAUILA010000033.1 GCA_030432655.1 Bacteroidia bacterium | reverse complement strand
TTTTCGGCCTCCTCCCTGCTGGAATTTCCGCTTTCTACCGAATACTCAATCATGTTCGAATAGAAATCAGGGGAAACCAGAACGGTACTTATATAAACCGACAACGGTGTCAGTACGGCTATAATTACAGACATGATACAACCTGCAATAAAACCCTGTTTCCAGGTCATTATACCGTTATAATGATTATTGCGTTTGTCGATCAGGGCGAATACATAGATTATGATTGCCAGTAATCCGAAGATGTTTGTATATACCGCGTGCTGCTCTATGTTTTCGTCATGCCAACCGAACATACGCTCAAGCGCAATCCATAGAATAGAAACAATGATGAAAATAAATGCCCATTTAATTTCTATTTTTCTGTCTTTCATAACATGCTTATTTATTTTTCAAGAACCTTTTTCCGCTGCATATCATCGGTCAGTATTTCAGCCAGTGTTTCAGAATCGGCTCCCAGCTTTTCAGGATCTTTTATGCTGAATTGCGCCGAATACCTCAGAGACTGATCCGACATGTCGTACAAATTGGATTCCACGAAATAGGTTTTCGATTTTTCGTAGTACCCGGGATTGTAAATGGTGGCGTAGCTATAGGAATAATAATCCGTAAACTCGTAGTTATAAACAGGGTCTGCGTATTGCACAGATGGTCCGGCAACGGAAAGGCTCATGCCTTTCTGAACGTAGCGTTCTTCTTCGGTTGCGTCCAGGACACTCAGGATCAACACCCCGTCAATTTCCCTGAAATCAATTTTTTCACGAATGCGGGCTTTGATCTGCTCCTCCGTCATATCGGCATTTTTTCTGACCTCGTCAATATGATTCGCAAGGGGGAACATGGTAAATGTACTTACTGCCTTGATACCCCGTTTCCTCATTTCCGTGGCAATAGCCTCTTCAACGTTGGCACGAACAGACGTCTTTGGCGTGAGAGCCAGCACTGCTAGCTTGGAATATTCGGCTGGGTCCTTATCAGATAGGTTTGAAGAGCCCGTAAGGTTTATCTTAGGTCCGGCACAGGAAGCCATGATCATGCCGGCAAGGAGGAAAAGGAGTATTTTTTGCATCCCTGAATTTAATTATTTACGCGTAATTCCGTGCATTCTTAAGCCAAATGATTCAAAAGGAGGTTCAATCCTGCAATATTCATTCACTTAATCGCGAAAAATTGTCTGGCAATATGCCGGCCCAGTGCTTCCAGAAACGGCGCGGGCCTGAAACTTCCGATTATTGCCAGTTCTTCTTTCAGGGTGGTTTCCTCATCCAGAAACCTGAAAATGGACTGCACATCATTCTTGCTGTACATAGAACTAAACAATTCCTCTCCCAGGTCATTCCTGCGATATAACAGGTCCAGAAAGATGGAGTCATAAAACCGGTGCCGCTGGTTGATGAGACCGCGTGCCAATGGCTTATTTTCTTTTATGTTGGCAACAGCTTTTCGCGCCTTCTTCTCTGCATTTTTAAAGGAATAGCCTGACGATGGCTTTACCCAGGAGCCTGCCGTGCCGATACGGATGTGATTTTCCCTGTTTGACCGATGAAACGGGTAATTCGTCATGGGAATAATCCCGGATTCAGTCTCCTCAATTTCGTATTCACCTATTTCTATTACTTCCTTCAGGTACCGCTTAATTTCAGTATCATACACCTGTTCATCTTTGAGCCCGGGACTGAAAAATGTGAATTCCACAAGGGCCTGGCGGGGACTGAACGGGAGAATATAGGTGAAGCTGGTTTCATTTCCGTGCTTTATACGGAAATCCATCATTACAAACTGGTCCGGATCAAATACGTCCTCTTTCGTTCGTATTATCCATCCCTTAAAGTGTTGCCATACCCTGAAGTAATTATCTCCTGATTGATAGAATCGCTTGTCAATGCGACTGTCAAATAAATAGGAAACAAATAGCTGCTCCCCATTCTCCAGCAGAATAACCGGTTTTTCCTCCACCATCCCGACGCTCTTGACCTCCGCTTTACGCACTTCCACATTTCCGGCTCCACCGATCCTGTCCCGGGTATATTCGTAGAAATCCAGGGCCCGGACCGTCTTGTAAGCATACGGACCCAGGGCAAACTCCTCCTCAACAGACCCGGATATAAACCTGCCACGGTCCCAGCGATGGTGAACCAGCTCATCCCAGCGACCGGATGCTAATTCCCAGAACGACCAGGTTCGGTCATTCGTATCCTTGGCCTCTTTTTCCACAACCAGAATGGATTTGTTCCGGAAGAACGGGTCATCCAGTAAGGCGTGAAGCAAATGCGAGCCGGCTGCCCCGATCCCGATTATACCAATGTCAAATTCCATATAAACTGATTCTTCCGGCGCTTTCATGCGCTTCTGAAACACTCATGCCGGCAAGGTACGACAGAGCCAATATAAAGGCATGGAATGAATTGACAAAAATTACCCGCACGGAAAAAAATATGGACCGTGCAGTTATCTTTGCACCATTAATGGAATACTATTCTGATGAGCAATGGCTGGCATGGATTGACCGGCTTGCTAATGAGGATTACGTGGTCATTGATGAGTTTCTGCCGGAACCATTATATGACGCCGTCAGAAAATTCTTTCTGGAACACCTGGAAATGGAAGATTTCTCCCGGGCCGGTATCGGATCATCTGCCAATCGCATTATTGCCACTTCTGTCCGCGGTGATTATGTTTACTGGCTTGACAGAAAACGTGATCTGCCGGTCCAGCCCTTTTTTAACCTGAGCGATGAGCTTATCGTCAAATTGAATCGTTATTGCTTTCTGAGTTTATCAGGAGCAGAATTCCATCTCGCCCATTATCCCGCGGGATCCTTTTACCACCGCCACCTGGATCAGTTCCGGGAAAGAAGCAACCGCATGATCTCCGTAATTATTTACCTGAACGAAAATTGGACGAAAGACGATGCGGGAGAACTCAGAATGTACTGCACAAACGGAGAAGAGCGGTTGGTCGAACCCGTGGCTAACCGATGTGTCATCTTTCGGAGTGATGTCCTGGAACACGAGGTGCTTCTAACACATGCGAGCAGGTACAGTCTGACCGGATGGCTTCTGTACCAGCCATCTTCGCTGTATCATTTCTCGGATCACCTGATCTAAAAAATCTATCAGGCAATAAACTATTTGTATTGAGAATGGACCGCAAATTTCCTGATCCGGCCAATCTTTGCATTAAATAACTAACAGAAACAACATGATTGAATTAAGTCAGGATAACCTTAGTGAAATAATACAGGAAAACGAGCAGGTGGCCGTACAATTCGGGGCTGGCTGGTGCGGAAGTTGCAGGCTCATTAAACCCAAGTTCAAAAGACTGGCAACAGAAAATACCGATGTGAAATTTGTCTATGTGGATGCAGAAAAATATCCGGATTCACGAACACTCGCAGAAGTTAAAAATCTGCCGACATTCGCCGGGTACAAAAATGGCAAGCTGGTTTATCAGTCATTTGGAAATAAAGTAGACATTATAAAGAAGATGCTGGATGAGGTTGCCTCTAATTAAACATGTCGTCGAATTTATCGACCATAATGACGAAGATTGGGTGGTTGAAACCATCGAAATGATTGAATACCTCTCTGAAGCCAAAGGAATAAAGGATGAAGAACTGGATGTACTTGGAGAAATCCTTTCCAACCTTTACGGAGCACTGGAGGTAAGTAAGGAAATTAAAAGTGGCAAACCACAAAAAGAAGCACTGAATGAGTTCATGCAGCGTGTGGTTGGTGCCGTCAGTTAATAATTGTGATTTGATTTGATGAAACCCCGGGGAAAGACTCCGGGGTTTTTTTGTTTTTCTGCGTTAATAACATCCTGCTACGAAATAAGCGGCTTTTTCAGGACGGTGAATTCAAGTGGTTCTTTAGGCTGCCCGTAACGCGGATCATCAAATGAAAAGGGTTTTACCTCCCCCGTATTAACATAACCATGGCGCTCATACCAGGCAATCAGTTTATCCCGCCTGGTAATGACGGTCATATACATGGCCTGGCACCCTGATTCCACAGCTTCGCTTTCCGCCACTTTCATCAGCATCTTGCCAAGTCCTTGTCCCTGCCGTTCCGGGTCTACAGTCAGCATACCAAGATACATCTGATCATTCTCCTTTCTTAACTCTACACAACCAGCCAGGATCTGGTCCTCATCAAAATACAGGAGAATGCGGGACTGCGGGTTTTCGATGACCCTCAGCAGCAATTCCTTATCTGTGCGGGTCCCGTCCAGAAAATCCGCCTCAGTCGTCCAGCCCGATCTTGACGAATCACCCCGGTATGCCTTATTGATAAATGAAGCAAGTATACCAGCATCGGCGGGTTGGGCATTCCGGATCATTGTTCAAGCTTTTTTAGTGCCACTGCATTCATACAGTAACGGAGTCCGCCAGGTCCGGGCCCGTCCGGGAAAACATGTCCCAGGTGGGCATCACAGGTATTACAAATGGTCTCAATACGGCTCATTCCGAATGAACGGTCTTCATGATAGGCAATGACATTCCCCGCGATAGGCTGCGTGAAGGAAGGCCAGCCTGAACCGGACTCAAATTTTTCTCCCGCGTCAAAAAGGAGCGTATCACAACAAACACAGGCGTATTTACCAGGTTCAAAAAGGTTGCACATTTCTGAGCTGAATGCCCGTTCTGTTCCTTTAAGTCTTGTTACATAAAACTCTTCGCGGCTGAGTAATTCTTCCCATTCCTCCGGAGATTTTTCAACCCGCCGGTCAGGCTCAGGATTGCCATTACGGGCACGTTCATTTACATCTTTCCAGGTCAGCATAGTATCCTACTTATAAATCTATAATCAGGGTATCCATTTAATGTTGCTGAAGTCAGGTTTCCGCTTTTCCAGGAAAGCATTGCGGCCTTCCTTCGCCTCTTCCGTCATATAGGCAAGACGGGTGGCTTCTCCTGCAAATACCTGCTGTCCGACCATGCCGTCATCGGTAAGGTTGAACGCGAATTTCAGCATTTTAATGGATGTGGGTGATTTTTCCAGTATTTCGAGCGCCCACTGATAGGCCGTATCCTCCAGTTCTTCATGAGGTATCACCGCATTCACCATACCCATCTCGAAAGCTTCCCGGGCAGAATAATTCCTCCCAAGAAAGAAAATTTCCCTGGCGCGTTTTTGTCCGACCATTTTTGCCAGGTAGGCCGAACCATACCCGCCGTCAAAACTGGTTACATCCGCATCTGTCTGCTTAAAGATGGCATGTTCTTCACTGGCCAGGGTCATGTCACACACCACATGAAGGCTGTGACCGCCACCCACGGCCCAACCGGGAACAACCGCAATAACGACCTTAGGCATAAACCGGATCAGGCGCTGCACTTCAAGAATGTTAAGCCTTGGCATGCCGTCATCGTCGACATAGCCCTGTTGTCCGCGGGTGCGCTGGTCCCCTCCGCTGCAAAATGAGTAGACCCCGTCTTTCGGGGAGGGACCTTCTGCAGAGAACAGTACAACGCCTATGGAAGTATCTTCCCTCGCGTCGAGAAATGCCTGGTATAATTCCCCAACCGTCTTCGGCCTGAAGGCGTTACGCACCTCGGGTCGGTTGAAGGCAATGCGGGCCACGCCGCCAGCTTTCTTGTAAGTGATGTCTTCGAATTCGCGGACTGTTTGCCAGGGAATAGTATTCATAGGTTCTTTTTCCCTAAAATTAGTCCTTTTTAGATTTTTAGCGGTGGTGATTTCCGCATTTTGTCTCTATTCACCCAGCATTGGACGGGGATCAAAGTAGGGCCGGACACTTTTTATCAGTTCATCCTGAATTTCAAATATGTCACAGAGGTGCACAACCTTTCCGTTTGACATTTTTAACTGCACTTCGGAACAAACAAAATTTCCGTCAATGATGTCCCTTACAAAGACCACATCCGTTTCGTCAAAGGCGGCCGCCAGGTCAGCAAGAAAGGCGCGTACCTGACCTTCTCCCTTGATTTCATTCTCCACCATTGTGCCCTGAAATGTCACCTCGGGATGAAGGGGAACGTTATCCACCTCACCATCATAAACTCCATTGAAATATGCTTCTATAATCTGTATTGCTTTTTCTCTCGCTAATTCGGCCATGCTGTTTGCTGATATTGAATCTGTATGCGTTAAGATAAGAAATTTTGCATAATCCGGGGGGTGTGGGCGATTTTCATAATTGTTGTCATACATTCATTAATTACTAATTTTAAGCGGATAAGAATTAAAGAGAGCATCAGGTCCATGCCGGGGTTTTTTAATACCAAAATAGAATTTCTGAAAGGGGTTGGCCCCCAGAAAGCAGCACTTCTGAACAAGGAGCTGCTCATATTTACCTATGGCGACCTTTTGCAGCACTATCCTTTCCGCTATGAAGACCGTACCCGTTTCTACGATATCAGGGAGATAAATGCCTCTTTACCTTATGTTCAGCTGAAAGGCAGAATCCGCTCCAAAGAACTTATCGGTGCCGGGCGTAAGAAACGCCTGGTTGCCCATTTTCACGACGATACCGGCTCGATCGAATTGATCTGGTTTGGCGGAGTTAACTGGATAGAAAAAAAGATCGTCCCCGGAGTCGAATACGTGGTGTTCGGAAAACCCGGCACATTCAATGGAAAACTCTACATGGCTCACCCGGAACTCGAACCAGCCAGCCAGTTTTCCCTGGAAGGCGGGTACCTGCAGCCCGTATATTCCACCACGGAAAAACTGAAGAAAAAATACCTGGACTCAAAAGCGATCGGAAAGATCATTCAACGGCTTCTGAACATGGCCGGGCCGCATATCAGGGAATCGCTGCCTGGTTCTGTGATGAGTGAATATAAACTGATGTCCAAGCAGGAAGCATTGCCCCAGATCCATATTCCGGAAGATCAGCGAAAACTGCAGCGCGCAACCTACCGTTTGAAATTTGAAGAATTGTTTTTCGTCCAGCTGCGTTTGCTTATGCTCAAACTTGCCCGGGTAGATAAGTTCAAAGGAATCAAGCTTCAGGAGACAGAACTTCTGACTAAATTCTATAATGAACACCTGCCCTTTGAGCTGACCGACGCGCAAAAACGGGTGATCAGGGAAATTTATCAGGACATGCGGTCGGGCCGTCAGATGAACCGGCTACTTCAGGGAGATGTCGGAAGTGGAAAAACAATCGTTGCCTTTATCTGCATCCTGATTGCTGCCGGCTCCGGAACCCAGGCAGCGATGATGGCCCCCACTGAAATCCTTGCCACTCAGCATTACGAAGGACTTAAGGAGTATGCCCGGCTCATGGGCCTCAACATTGCCTTACTCACCGGGTCAACAAAGAAAAGTGATCGCAGGGTCATTCATGAGATGCTCCGTTCCGGCGAACTGCACATCCTGGTCGGTACGCATGCTTTGCTCGAGGATGTGGTGCAGTTTGAACGCCTCGGACTGGCCATTGTTGACGAACAACACCGGTTTGGGGTTGCCCAACGGTCCCGGCTCTGGCAAAAGAACGAGGACATCTATCCGCATGTCCTGGTGATGACCGCTACGCCCATACCCAGAACCCTGGCCATGACGTTGTATGGCGACCTGGACGTATCGGTGATCGATGAATTGCCGGCAGGAAGGAAACCGATCGTCACTGTACACCGGTTCGACTCCAACCGCCTGAAAGTAAACGGGTTCATAAAAAAGCAAATTGAGGAAGGTAGACAGGCCTATATCGTATATCCGTTAATTGAGGAATCCGAGAAGCTCGACCTGAAGCATCTGATGGATGGCTATGAAAGTGTCTGCCGGGCCTTCCCGGATTACCAGGTGTCGATCGTTCATGGCAAGATGAAACCTGACGCAAAGGATTTTGAAATGCAGCGTTTCGTGAAAGGCGAAACCCAAATAATGGTGGCCACCACAGTTATTGAGGTCGGTGTCAACGTACCCAATGCTTCGGTCATGGTGATTGAAAACGCCGAACGCTTCGGGCTGGCACAGCTGCATCAACTCCGGGGCCGTGTGGGCAGGGGGGCCGACCAGTCGTATTGTATCCTGATGACAAGCTTTAAACTTAGCAAAGACGGGAAAACGCGGATTGAAACCATGGTCCGTACCAATAACGGGTTTGAGATCGCCGATACTGACCTGCGCCTGAGGGGGCCTGGTGATATCACGGGTACACAACAGAGCGGGGTCCTGGACCTGCTGGTCGCTGACCTGGCGACCGATGGCAAGATTCTTCAGCTGGCCAGGCAGGCCGCTCAGGCGTTACTGGAGAATGATCCAAATCTGCAGCTGTCAGAAAATACCAACGTACGCAGGCAAATCAACCAACAGAAAAAGACAGAAGTCAACTGGAGCAGGATCAGCTGACCACGTTACGAGGATTTCCAGCCAGAAACGCCTCCACATTTCCAATGGCCGTCTCCATCAGTCGTTTCCTCGCCTCCAGCGAAACCCACGAAATATGTGGTGTTATGATACAGTTTTTGGCAGTCAGGAGAGGATTATCAGGAGCCGGGGGTTCTTTGCTCAGGACATCCAGCGAAGCGCCTTTGATTTTTTCTTCATTGAGTGCATCCGCCAGGTCCTGCTCATTGATCAAGCCTCCGCGGCTTGTATTGATGAGAATTGCCTCCGGCTTCATCAGGGAAAGCAAGTTCTTATTTACCAGCCCGGTATTGTCTTTGGTCAGTGCGGCATGGAGGGACAAGACATCACTCCGGCGAAACAGATCTTCCAGTGATACAAGCTCCCCCTCTTCCAGGTGCGTGGCATGTCCTGAATGAACAAGCAGTTTCATTCCGAAAGCCAGGGCAATCCTGGCCGTATATTTCCCTATCTGGCCGTACCCGAGTATGCCAAAGTATTTACCTTCCAGTTCTGAAAGTGGCTTCTTAAAATAGCTGAAATCCTTGCTGCGTACCCATTCATCCTCATGCACACTTCTGTCATGAAGCGCCACCCGGTTGGTATGTTGCAGCAGGAGCGCGAAAGCATGCTGAGCCACGGAAGGGGTGCTGTAAGCAGGGATATTTGTAACGACCACGTCATTCTCCCGAGCAGCCTCCAGGTCAACATTGTCAAAACCCGTGGCCAGAAGACCGATGTAGCGCAGGGAGGGAAGTGCCTCAATTTTTTCACGGGTCATCCGGATCTTGTTGGTAATAACAATGTCTGCCCCTTCACACCGTTTGAGCACCTCGTCGTCTGGTGTTCGCGGATAAACTGTTACTTCCCCTGACGATTCCAGCGGTTCCCATGAAAAATCATCCGGGTTGGTTGTGTGCCCGTCCAGTATAACGATCTTGTGCTTTCCCATGAAACAAAGTTACATGAGCGATGCTAAAAGCCTAATATTCCGCGCAGGGTTTGATACCCGCTGCGGCTGACCGGCAATTTTTCGCCATTCGTGAGCACGGCAAGATAGGAATCCTTCGAATAGGCCTCCAGCCGGTCAATCATGCGGACTGAAACAATATGCGACCGGTGAATCCTGGCAAACTGATCGGGCGGAAGCGCCTCTTCGAGGTGTTTCATGGTCATTTGCCGGAGATATTTCTTTCCCCCGGTATGTATGGATACATAATCATCTTCCGCCTGGATATGGTCAATCTCATCCACAGGAATTATGATAATGCGGGTTCCTTGTCGTACCACAATGCGATCCAGCGGGCCGCCGGCTGTACGTAATTCATTAACTGTCTTACTTACCGCCTCCTTCTTTTCCGCGTTGTTTTCAGATTGCTGCTGCACAACCCTTCCTACTGCCTCGAGCAACCTGTCCCGGGTAAACGGTTTCAACAAATAGTCGACAGCATTTTGCTCAAATGCCCTGAGCGCATATTCATCAAAGGCTGTACAAAAGATGACCATTGGACGGTTTTCCGGATCAATCAGCTCCAGCATTTCAAACCCGTTAAGTTTTGGCATCTGCACATCCAGCAGGATCAGGTCCGGAGCATTCTCCTGTATCTGCTTAAGGCCATCAAATCCGTTGGCCGCCTCCCCGACAATGGTTACGTCCGGGTAATCTTTGAGAAAATTTTTAATGACCGACCGTGCGAGATCTTCGTCGTCAATCAGCAGTGTTCTGATCATGGGTTGTCTGGGGTATGTAAAGTTCCGCTGTAAACTGGTCCTTACTTCGTGCAATGGTTACAAGGTCAGGAATGTGGAACATTAATTCAAGCCGTGAACGGACATTTTTCAATCCGATTCCCCTTCCTTTCCTCACCTGGGCCATGGAGTCGTAGGGATTGCTAACCGTGATGGTGACGCCGGCTTCCGAACATGTAATGATGGTTTTAATCTCTACGGGCTCCAGATTTTCATACAACCCGTATTTAATAGCATTCTCATAAATTGGCTGGAGAATAAGGGCCGGGACCAGCAAGTCCAGGCACTTCTCCTCAATTTCATTAACGAGCAGCAGGCGGTCTCCGAAACGCACTTTTTCAATCTGCAGGTACAGATCGATCTGGTTCAATTCTTCGCGCAATGAATGCGAGGCTTCCCGGTTCTTGCCCAGCGCGTTCCGGAAAAACTCAGAAAGACGTATCACCATTTCCTGAGCCTTCGGCGGGTCTTCCATGGTCAGTGCACTGATCGAGTTAAGGCTGTTGAATATAAAATGCGGATTGATCTGGAAACGCAGCATTTCCATCTCCGTATCCCTGAGCAGGGACTCAAGCGATTTCTCCCGGTTTTCACGCTCCCGCAGCCGGTAAGTATTCTCCATAAGGTAATAGAACATCAGCAGAAGGATAAGGAGCAGTGTACCACTTACAGCGTGCCAGGTAAAATTGCTGTTAATATATGCCTGCATTGATTCATCCGTATAAATCGAGTGCATGACCTGCCTCCAGACGTACGAAACTCCCACCGCCACAAAGAACGCCGACAAAAGATGGGCTATAATATGGTTTAATGCATATCCTTTGGAAGCACGGAAATATCTTACTATGTAAAACAGGGAAAGGCCAAATCCGGCAAGAGGTATATAATATAATCCCGCATCTGTCAGACATACGAAAAAATCAAAGCTGTACAACTGATGCAGGAGCAGGGCATGGACAGATATTACCAGGCTCCAGATCAGTATGTACAGATAGATTGCTTTGCCGGTTAACGGATGTTCCATTAAGTCAGGAGGTTAAGGATATCTCTCCTCCGCCAAACATAACGAATCCTTTAATTACCATGGTCTTTTCCGGATTTGGAACAACCTTCAATGCGGAATATCGCTTATCTCCAAAACCACCGAGCAGGGAGAATACTTCCACCCGCACGTTCCAGTCCGGAGGAACGATGAGAGAAGTCCCTCCGAACATGATGAAGACATCAATGATGTGCTCGCCGTCCGCCATTTCGGCATTACGCATATCGATCTGGGAACCGCCGAATAGTGCCGTGACTTTTCCCCCGCGGAATGATTGTGATGTAATCGTCCGCTCCCGGCCCCCTAACAGGGAAAAGTCATCGAGAAAATCCTCTTTTGAGTCGTCTGAGGTGCGTTGATTCGGGCCGCGTACGCTTCTGTTAACGATCAGGGCGATCCCGATGAGTATGACCGCCGCGGGAAGGAAAATGTCCCAGTCGAAGAAGATCAGGTCAAATCGCCGAAGCCAGAAAAATGATCCGATAGCGAGCAGGACCAGTCCGAGCCCGGCTTTCTCGCGTTGTACGATAAAGAACAAGCCAAGCACGATGAGTACTGTTCTCCAGTTAAGAATATAATAGGTAAGAAAATTCGGGATGATGTTGATTTCATCCAGAAGCCAGAAGGCGCCGAAAACCAGGAGTCCGATTCCGAGCCAGAATCGCCGGTCGCGGATGTGGTCTGGGGTTTGTTGTTGTTGAGTCATGATTAATTTCGTTTGTTGGTTCAATTTTACTGAAAAAGACAAGGCCGGAACAGGTCTTATCGGTTATTGCCGATTCTTTACCGGTGAATGTCGAAATTATCCCTGCCAATTCCGCCGGGATTTTGAAGGCAAAAAGGTGCGAATTTGCCTACCTTTGTTAAAGCCAAAACAGAAAACACATCATGTCATACCGAATAGAAAAAGATACAATGGGGGAGGTGAAAGTCCCTGCGGATAAATACTGGGGAGCACAGACCGAACGCTCCAGAAATAACTTCAGGATCGGTAATCCTGCCAGTATGCCCCTGGAAATTGTTCGCGGATTTGCTTACCTGAAAAAAGCGGCGGCCCACGCAAATCATGACCTTGGTGTGCTGCCGGAAGATAAAAGAGACCTTATCTCACGTGTCTGCGATGAAATACTTGAAGGAAAGCTGGACGACCAGTTTCCCCTGGTCATCTGGCAAACAGGCTCAGGTACGCAATCCAACATGAATGTCAATGAGGTGATCGCCAACCGGGCGCATATCATGCAGGGTAATGAGCTTGGAGAAGGTTTGCGGACGATCCATCCGAACGATGATGTAAATAAGTCCCAGTCATCCAATGACACATTTCCCACCGGCATGCATATCGCGTGCTACAAAATGGTCGTGGAAACCACCCTGCCGGGAATCGAGCAGCTTCGCAACACACTGGCAAAAAAATCCGAAGAGTTTATGAATGTCGTGAAAATCGGACGCACCCACCTGATGGACGCGACCCCGCTGACACTCGGACAGGAATTCTCCGGGTATGTGAGCCAGCTTGACCATGGCATGAAAGCGTTGAAAAATACGCTCGATCATCTTTCCGAGATTGCACTCGGGGGAACCGCCGTGGGGACAGGTATCAACACCCCTGAAGGTTATGCTGAAACAGTTGCCGGTAAGATCGCAGAATTCACCGGGCTGCCGTTCCGGACGGCCGAAAATAAATTTGAGGCGCTTGCCGCCCATGATGCTATCGTTGAGAGTCATGGTGCACTGAAGCAGCTGGCTGTATCCCTGAATAAGATTGCCAATGACATCCGGTTGCTGGCTTCCGGTCCTCGGGCAGGAATTGGTGAAATTATTATTCCGGCAAATGAACCAGGCTCCTCGATTATGCCTGGCAAAGTCAACCCTACGCAATGCGAGGCCATGACCATGGTTTGTGCCCAGGTTATCGGGAATGACATGGCCATTGCCGTGGGTGGCACACAGGGTCATTATGAACTAAATGTTTTCAAGCCGGTCATGGCGGCCAACTTCCTCCAGTCTGCTCGCCTTCTGGGAGATGCCTGTGTGTCGTTTGACGAGCATTGCGCTATAGGAATTGAACCGCATGAGAAGAACATCAGGGAACACCTGAATAACAGTCTGATGCTTGTTACTGCGCTGAATACCCATATTGGTTATGAAAAAGCGGCAAAAATCGCGAAGACGGCGCATGAAAACGGAACCACCCTCAAAGAGGAAGCCTTGAATCTCGGGTATCTAACTGAAGAAGAATTCAATAAATGGGTACGTCCGGAAGATATGGTGGGTAGTTTGAAGGGTTGAATTTCCCGAGAAATGCTTATATTGCCTTTGATTGTCATTTTTTAAATCTATAACTCATGAAAAATTTTTCAGTTCTTCTGACACTGACGCTGAGCCTTTTTATATGCGTAAATACGTTTGCGCAGCTTTCCAAGGAAGAAAAAAAAGAATGGAAACGTATGGCCAAGCAAATGGTGAAAGATCCTGCCCAGTTGAAAACACTGATGGAAAATGAGCAACAGCTTCAGCAGGAAGTCACGACTATTAAAGAAGAAAATCAGGCATTACAGTCACAATTAGATAATAAGAACCAGAAAATTGACGAATTAGAGGAGAATCTTACACAGATACGGGCCGACTTGTCGGCGGCTAATTCTGAACTTAGCAGCCTTCAGGAAACTGGTGCCGCGGGAGCCACGGCGGCTGCCATGCCGGGTGTGGTTTTTAAAGTACAGATCGGGGCTTTCAGAAATAAAGACCTGAGCAAATATTTTGAAAACAATCCGAATTTTGCCGGTGAGATCCGTGATGAAACCCAAAAAATAACCCTGGGCAACTTCAGGGATTATTGGGAAGCGGATACGTTTAAGAAGTACCTGCGGGAAATGGGCGTGAAGGATGCCTGGATCGTTCCTTACAAGGATGGCGAGCGGGTTCCGATCAAAGATGTACTGGAAGGGGTGATCTCTCAATAATTTGTCCGCGATAATTTGTATGTTACCGTAATCAGAACGGACAGCATACTAAATTATTAACAAAATATTTCGGGCTGCCGGGTAACTGGCAGCCCGTTTTTTATATTTGCCGCATGCAGGATAAACGTTGGAGAATGGTACCGGAACCCGATCAGGCAATTCAGAATAGCCTCGGGGCTCAAATAGGTGTAATCCGGCCAATCGCCCGTCTACTTGCGCAGCGGGGAATCAGGGAATTTGAAGAAGCAAAAGCATTCTTCAGACCGTCCCTTTCAATGCTGCACGATCCATTTAAGATGAAAGACATGGATCAGGCAGTCGATCGTCTTGCCCTGGCTGTGAGCCGGCAGGAGCGGATTGTGGTGTACGGGGATTATGATGTGGACGGAACCACGTCTGTAGCCATGATGTTCCATTTTCTGCGTTCATTTCACCCGAATATCAGCTATTACATTCCTGACCGGCACAAAGAAGGATATGGGGTGTCGGAAGCAGGAATCCTGAGAGCCCGGGAAGAAAACGCCGGACTGGTGATCACCCTGGACTGTGGTATCAAATCAGTTGAGCTGATCTCTCGTGCGAAGGAATACGGGATCGATTTTATTGTGTGTGATCATCACCTTCCCGGAAAGAAACTTCCGCCGGCGGTTGCTGTTCTGGATCCAAAGCGGAACGATTGTCTGTACCCTTTTAAGGAGCTCTCTGGTTGCGGGGTTGGATTCAAATTCATCCAGGCCTTTTATCTTAACCATCCGGATCTCCCGGTTGACCCTCTTGATTACCTCGACCTGGTAGCGGTGAGTATCGGGGCCGACATTGTGCCGGTAACCGGCGAGAACCGTATTCTGGCACATTTCGGGTTGGCGCGACTCAGGGAAAATCCCCGGCCAGGTCTTCAGGCACTTATGCACTTATCCGGGATGACCGAGGTGACGATGACGAATGTGGTGTTTCGGATAGCCCCGCGGATCAACAGTGCGGGAAGGATAAATCATGCCTTCGATGCTGTTGTGCTCATGCTGGCAGCCTCTGAAGAAGAAGCAGCTTCTTATGCGCATGAACTCCATGAACAAAACCAGGTTCGGAAGGAAACGGATGAATTAATCACCCGTGAGGCACTTGAAATGATTGAGGCGGACAGTACTATGATTAGTGCCAGAAGTACCGTCCTTTTTAAAAAAGACTGGCATAAAGGAGTAATCGGGATTGTTGCCTCCCGCTGCATTGAAAGATATTACCGGCCCACTATTATCCTTACCCACAAATCGGAAAACCTTGTCACCGGATCCGCACGATCCGTAAACGGGTTCGATGTTTATTCAGCACTGACCTCCTGTGCTGATTTGCTTGAGCAATTCGGCGGACATATGCATGCTGCCGGAATGACATTACGGGAAGACAATGTCAGCGCTTTTCGTGAGGAATTTGAAAAAGTAGTATCGCGGACAATCAGGGAAGAAGACCTTACTCCTGAAATCAGGATTGACAGTGGCTTGAAATTTGATGAGATCACACCGAAATTTTTCAGGATCATCAGGCAGTTTGCCCCTTTCGGCCCGGAAAATCTTAATCCGGTTTTCATGAGCTGCAAACTGAAGGCCCGGTCAGTCCGTGTTTTGAAAGGGAAACATCTGAAAATGCAGGTGTGCCAGGAAGACAGCGGAAATTACTTCGATGCGATCGGCTTTGGGCTCGGCGGGTTAGAAGATCTTATAAAGGGGAGTGATTATTTTAATATGGCCTATTCGCTGGAAGTCAATCACTTTCGCGGCAAGACCTCCCTTCAACTTATGATCCAGGATATTAAGGTGGATTAAGTATATTTGAACAGATGAAGCTACACGCCAAAAACCTCGTAAAAAAATATAAAAAGCGTACGGTCGTCAATGATGTTTCAGTAGAAGTGGAGCAGGGTGAGATTGTCGGGCTTCTTGGTCCTAACGGAGCGGGAAAGACCACCACTTTTTACATGATTGTTGGACTCATTAAACCGAACGAAGGCGAGATATTTCTGGACAAGGAGAATCTGACCGGGTTGCCGATGTACCGTCGTGCCAAGCGCGGAATCGGATACCTGGCACAGGAGGCTTCGGTTTTCAGAAAATTATCGGTTGAGGAAAATATAATGGCTGTCCTTGAAATGCGTGACATGAGCAAGTCTGACATGAAAGAAAAGACGGAAATGCTCCTGGAAGAATTCAGCCTTACACATGTCCGCAAGAACATGGGTATGGTTTTATCGGGAGGGGAAAGACGCCGGACTGAAATTGCTCGGGCACTCGCAGTTGATCCCAGCTTTGTATTACTGGATGAACCCTTCGCCGGCGTGGATCCGATCGCAGTGGAAGAAATACAAACAATCGTAGCTCAGCTGAAAAAGAAAAATATTGGGATTCTCATTACTGACCACAATGTAAATGAGACATTGTCAATAACCGACCGGGCCTACCTCATGTTTGAAGGAAGGCTTCTCAAAGCAGGCAGCGCCGAAGACCTGGCAGCTGATGAACAGGTACGGCGGGTTTATCTTGGAAAGCATTTCGAATTAAAAAGAAAGATATAATAGGTGAGCCTGATTAATTCCATACTGACCTGGGTGATGAAGAAGCGTATTCATGATATTGAGCTCTTCATGAAATACCCCCATGAAGTTCAGCATGAACTGCTTACCGGACTGTTGGAAAAAGGAAAAAATACGGAGTTTGGTAAAAAATTCGGTTTCAGCGATATTAAAACCTATGAGGAATATCGCGAACGCGTCCCGGTTCAAACCTATGAACAGATGTTCCCGTACATTGAGCGACTGATGCGGGGAGAACAGAATATTCTCTGGCCAACCGAAGTGACCTGGTTTGCCAAGTCTTCCGGGACCACCAATGCGCGCAGCAAATTCATTCCGGTGACAACCGAAGCACTGGAAGACTGTCATTTTAAGGGTGGCAAAGACCTGATCTCCATCTATATTAACAATTATCCTATGAGCAGGATGTTCAGCGGTAAAGGTCTGGCCATCGGCGGGAGTCATCAGATCAATGAATTTAACCCCTCCCAGAACTCATACTACGGTGATGTTTCAGCAGTTATCATGAAGAATCTTCCCCTGTGGGCCCAAATGATCAGGACCCCAAGCCTGGATGTTGCCCTTATGGACGAATGGGAGGAGAAGATTGAAAAAATGGCCAGGATTACGATGGATCAGAATGTAACAAGTCTCTCAGGTGTTCCGACCTGGACCATTCTCCTGTTGCAGAAGATCATGGAAAATAAAGGAGTGGATAATATCAAGGAGGTTTGGCCTAACCTCGAGGTATTTTTTCATGGCGCAGTAGCGTTTACCCCTTATCGCCCTGTATTCCGATCAATCATACCGGATGAAGAAATGAGGTATGTAGAAACGTATAATGCCTCAGAAGGATTTTTCGGGATTCAGGATCAGAAGAATAGTGATGAATTGCTTCTCATGCTGGATTACGGCATATTTTATGAATTCATTCCGTTCGAAGAACTTGAAAACGAAAACCCCAAAGTAATTCCGCTGCAGGATGTTGAACTCGACAAGAATTATGCAATGGTCATTACGACCAATGCGGGGCTCTGGAGATATAGTATTGGAGATACAGTGAAGTTTACATCGCTGAGCCCGTACCGGATTCGAATTTCAGGGCGTACAAAGCATTTCATTAATGCATTTGGAGAAGAAGTGGTGGTAGAGAATGCAGAAACGGCCATTACGTATGCCTGCGAGATGACTCACGCCTCGATTGACAACTTTACGGCTGCGCCCATCTTTTTTGAGGGTAATGCGAAAGGCAGCCACGAGTGGATCATTGAATTTAAAACCCCTCCGGACAACCGGGAGGAATTCAACCAGTTGCTGGATAAAAAGCTTCGCGAGATCAATTCGGATTATGATGCCAAACGATACCATAACATGGCCCTTGTTCCTCCGACAATTCATTATGTTGAACCGGGAACATTCTACCGCTGGATGAAAAAGCGAAATAAACTGGGCGGACAAAACAAAGTGCCCCGTCTCAGTAATTCACGCGAATATGTGGAGGATATTCTGGCTATGCTCAGTCAACTGAGCACCTAATCGCTCTCCCGCTTTTTTATGATATAGGTTTTGTTCTCCTCGCCATCCACTATTCGCCGGATATTCTTCTGATGTGTCCAGACGATCACGATAAACAAGAAAAAACCAAAGATGATCAGTAATGGCTCGGAGGTCTTAAAGCGGGGTATGAACGTCAGAATGCTTGGAAACGCGAGAGCACTGATGATGGATGCCAGGGAAACATATTTAGACACCAGGAGGGTGACAATAAATATCGCAATAGATATGAGTGCCACTTCATAATTAACTGCGACCATCATTCCCAGCAGGGTGGCAACTCCCTTCCCGCCTTTAAAATTCAGGAAGATCGAGAAAATATGTCCGGTCACGGCTATAACACCAAAAATAATTTTGAAGGTGACAAGATTTGCTTCCGGAATAAATCCCAGGTTCATCAGTGGTACGGCCAGAGAAGTGGCAACCATCCCTTTAACAATGTCTGCCAGCATAACGATGATTCCCGCGCGCTTTCCCAAAACCCTGAAGGTATTTGTGGCACCCGGATTTCCGCTGCCATGTTCGCGGACATCTACATTATAAAATGCCTTACCCCACCAAACCGCTGTAGGAACAGACCCGAGCAGGTAGGCAAACATTGCACCAAAAAGAATGTAAAGTACTTGCATGAAACGAGGTTTACATTATTAACAGAATTATCCAATCTGTTACCTTGACACAAATATACAAAATTCGGGAGGGTTAGTGAAGACAATTTATTACCGGCGGTATGCAGCAGAATCTATGTGACTGGCCTGCAATGAGTTAAAATCCGTCGTCCTCGTCTTCAAATCCATCATCTTCGGTGGTTTTACCACCAAATCCATCCTGATCCTCATCAACTACCGTTTCCACTTCTGAATCCAGGAAGTATTCATCATCAATACCCAGGTAATTCGAGCGGAATTCATTGATAAATGACAAAGTTTCTATGCGGTCAGCCGGGGCAAAGACAAGTTCCCCGATTTTTGCCTTGGCACCGTTGCTCTTTTCACTGACAAGCTGATTGAAGAGCTCATTGCTGGAGTACATGAGTAACCGGTTGTCTTCATAACTAAAGAAAAACCAGGAAGCGCCGGATGCTTTAATGAAAAGGTTAAAGACGGGTTCGCCGTCTTCGGTCCTGCGAATCTCCATGAATCCGTCAAGTGAAGCATTGATATCAAATTTATCAATATTCGAAAGTCCTATCTTACCGACATTATAAAAAGCATTATACTCATCCGACCATTTAAAATCAATATTCGGGAACATCATTGAAACCGTGGTCTCATTAGTAAATCCGCCAAGCGAAACATATTCTTCCATCATGGCTTTTTCATATTCACGGGCGGCACGCTCACCGGCGACATCGGCCAGTTTATACAAGAGTGTTGTCGGATCTCCCATGGCTTCAGGTGCACCAAGATTATTGATCACATCAAGGATGTCAGCGGTCATTGCCTCAAATACCTGGTCAGGAACGGGGCTGAAATTTACTGCCAGCATTGCATTGATGGCAAAATTGTTTTCATCCATATTTCCCGTTCCAATCACGGATCCTTTAAATGATGCATCCGGATAACTCGGCAGGAAGTTCGCCGGACCTTCAAACCGGATATTTTTGGATTGGCGGTTATACCTGAATATTCTTCCCGCAAGTAATTCTCCCGATGCCTTTTTAGGATCTTCGATCACAAAATCGTTATTCTCCTCATCATAGTACAAAACTCCTCCGGCCTTATAAAAATCATCATCATCCGGAGACAGTTTCTGGGTAATGAATGTCCTGTACAGACTTCCGTCAAACGTACTGAAGTGGAGGCCCGCAACAACCGGACGTCCGTCTTCCGTAATATTATCCTCGAAATCGATAACTACTTTTTCGTCATCACCGGTACTTGCATGCTTGATCCAGGTATCATAGCCGGGCTCATCCATGTCCAGTTTAATATACCCATCCAGCTCAAGTGTTGGTTTGTGGGCGTAAAGAATCATCCCGCCCTTATAGAACATTCCGGGAGCCACCATTGCATCCTGGTCCTCACGCACATATCCGTCAGCAACAGAGTGCTGCTCGGTATACGCCTTCCTTCCTGAGCCAAACTCCATGGTCTCCAGCCGGAAATTGTCAAACCGTACCGGGACACTGTCTCCCAGGGAGTTTATGAAATGATAGGTAGCATAACCGGTAAATTCATTTCGGCTGATAACATCAATCACGCCGTCGGTCAGCGTATGATAGGCATTCAGCGTATCCAGAACGATGGTGGTGTTGGTCAGGCGCCCGATCTTCGAATTCTCCAGGATCAGCACTTCCCCGTTTTCCGGGGTGATCCTTGCATCTGCAACGGTAATATACGGGATACCCATGACCTTCAGCTCATTTGTCTGCAGGTCATATTCCGCACTGGTGGCATTGAAGGCAAGGCTGTCAAGGTCTTCCCGTGTTGTATAGAAGTAGGATGACTCAATGGCAATATCTTCCGGTTTTGTCATGTAAATCTTCTGTTCCTCCAGGTCCCATTTAGCTTCGGTAATGGACGTATTGAACTGGGCATAGGGAAAGACAATAGCCGCTTCGCCTTCTACTTCCGGACTGATGGTCGCAGTACTGTCATTCAGGTTAAAGTCAAGTTTAACATCTGTACCTTCCACCAGGGGCTTATCCGGGTTATTTGATAGCATTTCAAACAAGGCATGCCTGGAGGCAAATGTATTATTCTCAAAACTTATGTCTTCCGACTCAAATCGCGAACCTCTGGACTCCACGATACCGCTCGCCTGAATTCCCTGCTGACTGATCGTTGCTTCTCCGTTCAGCGCGGCAAAATTATCATAGAAGCGGAAGGGTGTCTCGCCGGTCTTTACTTCAAAATTATCCTCATCAGGAGACCATTTCATACTGAAATTTTCCAGATGTGCATCAGGGTACAAAAAGTTTCCGGCCATTCGTTCATTCATGACCAGCGAATCTCCCTGGGTAATAACGGAATCCGGGTAGAAAAGAAAATCTTCGGAGTATATATCCATGGACAGGTGGGAAATCCTGCCATTGCCGCGGAGACCTTCCTTATCCAGGCGGACCTCATTATAAAATCTGGAGTCAGATCCATAGAGGTTCAGTCCTTCCGGAGGAGTTGTATAATCAAAGCCCATGGAATAATCTTCCATGACCTCGAGCCTGGCATCAAATGTTGGAAATATTTCACTTACAAACTGGCCGTCAAAACTAATCGAGGTTGGGTCATCCCCGCTCAGACTGTCCACTGCAAACGGCGGAACAACAAAATTTATTGACTTATCATATACCCCGCCGAGCATATCCTTATTATTAAAGAATACGACTGATTCACTGCCGGAATCAAATTTAGGGTAATCGGTATATGGTATTTTACCTGATTTATTATCCGGGCGGTTAATATACAACACTCCTTTTGTAGCGCCTGTGGCGTCGGACACAAGGGAGTTATTAATCTTTTTCCGTCCGGAACCTCCGCGGCTGTTCACATCCTTGATATAAAACTGGACAGAATCAATTTCCGATAAATTAATGAGGAAACTGTCATAACGGAAGGTGAAATCGCGACCGTAATATTCGTAGTTTCCTGCCGTTATTTTACCATTAAAGCGGAAGCTACGGTCTTTCAACAAGGTAATGGTGCTGCTGTCAGGCTCAATCACGACATTAAGTGAATCACTGAGCCGGAATTCCTCCACCCCGCGAACGGTCATATATCCTTCCCTGAAATTCAGGCTGGCATTGGGCTTATCCATAATGACCGAGGAGAGAATAATATTATCAAAGTCTTTACGACCGAAATTGGAAGTGTATAAATGCCTCGCTTTTGACTTCAGCGTTATCAGCCCTGTACGCGCATTGTACCCGATCAGTCCTTTTTGTGCCAGGAAAAGCATCGCCCCCTGCATTTGCCTCAGGTCTTTCCGGTAGCTCCTGGCCAGGTCGGCTACAAAAAATTCTTCCTCTCCGGATTTATTTCCATAGGCAACCACAAGGCTTAGCGGGTTAAAATCATAAACCTGGTCTCCCAGGGCGCGATAGTCCTCCACCTTGTAATGGTCGATGGATTCAAAATAAGCGGGCACCATTCGTCTCGCCTCCAGTATGGAAACATCCAGGCTGTCCGAATTCAGATCCCACCGGATAATGTCCGAAGTGAAATCCATATTGAAATAACTGGTGGAATAAGGGGTATTCCTGTATCCTCCTTTATCTTTTTGTAGCACAAGATTCCGCCCGGGAATCTCGTACCTTACCCTTACCGCCGGATGATATATGCTGTCATATCCCTGGTAAATTACCACCTTGGCGCGTTTTGAAAGCATGACGGTATCCATGAATTCAAATGTTGCAGATGAGGCCTTGAAACGCGGCATTTCATTTGTTGCCACATAGACCGTTGAAAGATCTCCGTACAATGAGGTGCTTAAAACGGAAGCCCCTTTAAGAGAGAACCCGCCCACATAGGTGATATCCGGACCGAACCCTTCTACTTCTATATTGCTGTAAAAAGACATGAAACGCGGGTAGGTAACCTGGCTTATGGAATCGTGTCTTACACTTTTGTACTCAAACAGACCATCAACCGGTTCATTTAGTTTACCTTCATAAGTCATTTTTGCCGTTGATGCTTCCAGGTACGGCTTTCTAACATCAAAGCTGTACGCACCCAGGTCTGCATAAACATTCCCCGCGGAAAGACCTGCCATTGACCAGTCAAAGCGCCCACCGTCCCCGACAAACTCATGTGTTGTGATTTTATATGCCCCTGCAGAGTTGTTCAGAAAAACTGAATCGTATTCCGTAATAAAATTCAGGGTTACCTGATCAAACCGGATTACGGCACCCTCTACCACCGGTAATGGTTTGGCGCCCAGATTGGACATTTCTGCAGCGGCATCAAAAGCCGGTTTATCTTCCCATTCTTCTTCTTCCCATTCAGTATCCCAGTCACCATCCGCAGGTTCATCATCCCAATCATCTGACCACCCATCATCTTCGTCCCAGTCCTCGTCAGTAAGCTCATCTTCTTCCCAGGCATCATCATCGTCCCAATCTTCCTCCTCTGCGAATTCATCTGATTCTGCCAGGGGCTCCGCCACTTCAGTAAGTTCGGGTATCGCTATATATTCAAACGAATAGCTGTCGTCAAGAATTTTTAAGCGATTGGAATTTGAACTGAATAATTCACGGCTGACAAAGAAGTTTTCTGAGGTCCTCAGGAATGTCATTATGTCTTTCCGGGATTGCAGCTCGATAACCTTGCCGGCCGTCGAAAGCCATTCATTAATTTTATCCCCGCTCAAACCCTCCGTGTTTACCGCGGCTACCAGGGCAGCGGCATAGGTTGAGATATACGGACGTACCGGGAGTTTTTTATTATACATCAGCCGGATCTGGTCGGCAGCGAGTTTTTCATTCTCCCGTCCAAGGGAAGCCCACACCGCTGAAAGTGAACGCGAAGTTGCTTTCACTTTTTCATTCCCCGACTTTTCCAGAATGGACACAAGTGTATCACCCATGGCTGGATTGTCATCAGGCAATATCGATTGCTGAGACCTCGCCGTGGCGGATAGTAGAAAAATTAGAATCAAAAGCCCGTATCGTAGCTGTGCTTTGATCATCTGATGTCATTCAAAAATAAAGGCAATATACCTTTTCCTGCTTTAGCTATTAACAGCAAAACCACTCAAAAAATTGTATAAATAGCACCTGAGTGCTATTTGTAATCGAATACCAGCGCCATCCAGTCATTTTTAACGGCCTGGTTTTGAAGGGTCAGTCCGAGGTTGGCTGCTTTATGTTCCAGATCAGCCGCATCCCCGGTATAGAACCCGCTTAGTATTAATACGCCTGGACGTTCAAGGTAACTGACGTACTCCGACATTTCCTCGAGAAGTACATTCTTGTTAATGTTTGCCAGAATAATGTCAAATTTACCGGAAAGGTTCAGGGTGCTGATTGTTCCTTCAAGAATCGTGATATTCCGGCAATGATTGAGTTCCAGGTTTTCAGGCGCATTTTCAATCGTCCAGCTGTTATTATCATAAGCAATGACTTCCCTGGCACCTTTCTTTTCGGCCATTACCGCAAGTATGGCCGTGCCGCATCCGGCGTCCAGTACCCGTTTTCCCTGATGGTCCAGCTTAAGCTGTTCTGACAACATCAGAAATGTAGTGGCGTGATGGCCGGTTCCGAAGGACATCCTGGGATTGATAATTATCTCATACGGAATTTCTGGTTCCGGAGAATGAAAATCAGCTCTTACAAGAATTTCATCATTTACCCGAATGGGATCATAGTTTTTCTCCCATTCCTCGTTCCAGTTGCGGGTAGCCACCCTGGTGATTTCATAGGTTATATTGACCCTGGGGTAGCGCTCAATTACGTCTTTAACGGCCGCCTCATCAAAATCGGATTCTTCCATGTACGCTTCCAGGCCATCCTCTGTTTCCATCATGGATTCAGCCCCCAGGCCATCCATTTCAGCAATCAGTATTTCTGTAAATTCGCCGGGACAGCGGAAACGGACACCTATATAATCCGTCAGCGCCATTCAGAAGGATTTAATAATATCCACAAAATCACGGGAAGAGAGGGAAGCTCCTCCTATCAGGCCTCCATCAACATCAGGACAGGCAAAGAGCTTCCTGGCGTTGGATGGTTTACAACTACCACCATATAATACAGACAGGTTATCCGCCAGTTCATCGGAGTAGGCGGAAGCGATGTATTTCCTGAGGGCAGCATGCATTTCCTGTGCCTGTTCGGAAGATGCTGTTTTACCGGTTCCAATGGCCCATATCGGTTCGTAAGCAATAATCACCCTGGACAGGTCTTCGTCGGGAAGATGGAAAAGGCTTTCCTTCAACTGATTTGAAACGTATTCCACATAATTACCTTCCTCACGTATCTCAAGTGATTCTCCGCAACAGAAAACAGGCGTCAATTTATTTGCCAGGGCAATATTTACTTTTTTGGCCAGCTCCTCATTAGTTTCGTGAAAATACTCCCGGCGTTCACTGTGTCCGATAATTACGTAACCTGCACCGGCGGATGCCAGCATGGACGCGGAAATTTCACCTGTATAGGCACCACTCTCCTCGCTGTGGCAATTCTGTGCAGCCAAATGGACGCGGTCCTGGTCTTTCAAAAGGTTTCTCACTGCGGTGAGGTGTACAAACGGGGGCGCAATGATCACCAAGGCATCATTATTCACCTCATCCGGGACCATATTAACAATTTCCGAAGTTAGCTTTAAGCCCTCATCCAGGGTCTTGTTCATTTTCCAGTTTCCGGCTACTATTTTTTTACGCATAATATGTAAAGGTCTGTTTTAGTATAAAGTTAATAAATTGAGGTGGAGGATGTTACATCAGGGCTTATACTTGCTGCCATTCAGAATTACCTGAGGGTCTTCAATGGCCATCAGATCCGCAAGTGTTATATCCGGATTGCGGTCCATAAATTCCCGGACGATCTGCCATCCAACCCAGGTTCCAATTCGTCCCGGGGCCTTTTCACCAATTTCATAGGTTTTCGGCCGCTCCTCAATATATTTCTTCTTTATTTCGTGGTTGGTTTCAAACAGCAATTCATTTTCAATGAAATGCGTCCAGACGACTGCCTCATTCTCCCGTGTACCGTCAATTTCCTCTGCTGTATAAGAAATCATGATACTGTCAGGCGTGCAGGGAAGCATATGTTTGGCAAAATAATAAGCCTTGCCATATGTGATCATGTCGGCCAGCATGGTCTTGTTTGACATATCCGTAACATTGACGGATGGGGAGATCCCGTATAAAAGCATGATCGACGGAACAATAGATTCCGGAATGTAGCGCTGAAGCATATAATTGTATAGCCCGACCGGACGGTATTTCGCACCGGGTCCCAGGAAATAATCAAGACCAATCACGACCAGCGAATCAGAAACATACAGATCATAATCGAGACCGGTGGCAACCGTTTTAATACGAGGAACTTCAAATTCAGGATAATAATAGATCAGATTGGAGTAAGCTGTTTCCAGTTCGGCATTCAGCTCCGACAAATCTCCGAAAACCCGTTTAATTTCACTCTGAAGCGTATCTATTCCCGGGTTGGCAAACCGGTTTCTCAGTACCGAGACCATCACGGAATCATCCGGATATTGATTTCTCTTCAGAAAGACTTCGGCAATTACGGGGTTATTACTGAGCAAGTTAATCAGGCTGTCCCGACTGGTTGAAGTAAGTAAATCATTATGTAACTGAACAATGGAAATATTCGCCGGTTTATTGATTACTGGTTGTTCGACACAGACATCTTCCTTGTCATCGCCGCATCCCTGAAATAGAAAAAATGAGCAAAGGAGAAACGGCAGGATAAGCTTTTGCATATCATTAAAAAATTTGGTTATCATTACCTTTGAACCACTAAAGTAACGCAAAAATACATCAGATGAGAAAATTGTTCATCACACTGACATTGACTTTACTTTTTAGCGGGGCATTTGCCCAGATACAGATGGGTTTTAAACTAAGCCCGAATATTTCCATTAACCGGGTTGATATAGAATCAGATGCTGCCCAGGTGGACAGTGACGGGAGTGCCATTCGGTTTTCCTTTGGCCCCATTGCTGATTTTTCACTGGATAATAATGAGAATTATCACTTCAGCACGGGTTTCTGGCTAACCTCGAAACGGGCCGGTATCAGCTATAATGACGGTTCTGAGCGCATCACACAGGCCTATTCCCTTCAATATATTCAGCTGCCCGCCACTCTTAAATTCTATACCAACGAAGTAGGGCTGGATAAACGGGTATTTTTCCAGTTCGGCCCGACATTCGACATTAAAATAAGCGAAAAGCTCAAAGACGGTGATAAAAGCGTTAAAGTCATTGATGATTTCCGCTTTTTTGATATGTCACTCTATATGGGTGCCGGGCTTGAATACCAGATAGGAAATACCACCCGGGTTTTCGGCGGAATATCATACAGTCGTGGACTTATCAATGCAGCCTCTGACGCGATTAACAGCGACATTATCTATAAAAATGACTACTTCGGCCTGGAATTGGGCGTGATGTTCTAGTTAAAGTTACGGTTGGTCATAGAAATGATATGATTCTGTGACATCCACGAATTATACTGGTTATAAAAACCACTTAAAATACGATTGGCGATATGGGAAAGAATAAGCTCTTCATCACTTTTACCCTTGTTACCAATCCAGTAAACGCGTTCAGGATGCCTCTTCATATCCTCAACATATTCGCGGGCACGATCATATTGTTCCGAAGTGTACGTAATCTTAAAGCAGGTATTAACTGTTTTCATAGGATGTTGAGTTTTTGTTATGCTTTCCTGAATTTAACGCTTTTTTTCGATATTGGGTTTATCTTTTCACGTAGTCTGCGGTAAAGAATTATGCTGAAAAAACTTCAAACCCTGCTGTTCGAGGAAAAAGACAATGCGCCGCTCGTCCTTTTCAGGATGATTTTCGGCTTCCTGATCATGGCAGAAGCCTGGGGAGCAATCGCCACTGGCTGGGTGCACAGAGCCTTCATAGAACCGCAGCATACGTTCCCCTTTATGGCTTTTTCCTGGCTTGAACCCCTGCCGGGGAATGGCATGTATTACTATTACGGACTTATGGGGCTGGCCGGTATCTTTGTCATGCTGGGCCTGTTCTACCGGTCTTCAATGGGTCTCTATGCCATCATGTGGGCCGGGGTCTACTTCATGCAGAAGACCAGTTACAATAATCATTATTACCTGCTCATGCTGCTGAATTTCATGATGGTTATTGTACCTGCAAACCGGTATTACTCGATGGATGCCCGTCGGAATCCTGAAATTAAATCACTGACTTGCCCGAGATGGTGCCTGTTGATATTCGCGGTGCAGATTACGATTGTTTATATATATGCATCGGTGGCTAAAATGTATCCGGACTGGATTGAAGCGAAGCCTGTTCACATCTGGTTTGAAGCAAAAAAGCACTATTTCCTGGTTGGTCCGCTGCTGACGAAAGAATGGTTCCAGCACCTGATAGCCTGGGGTGGGATTGCGTTTGATCTCCTGATCGCCCCGGCTTTAATTTGGAAAAGGACCCGGAAGTACGCCTTCTTTATTTCTATTTTCTTTCACCTCTTTAATTCCGCGGTTTTTCAGGTAGGGATATTTCCTTATCTGGGGATAGCCTTTGGTATTTTCTTTTTTCCCCCGGATCAGATTCGCCGCTTGTTCTTCAGAAAAAAACCTGTCCCGGAATTGCATACCTCCCCTGTCGTCAGGCCCGCAGGAAAGCTGCTGATGGCCGTTTTCCTTGTTTATTTCTTGATTCAACTGTACCTGCCTTTGCGTCACTGGCTGTATCCGGGAAATGTAAACTGGACGGAAGAGGGACATCGCCTTTCCTGGCATATGATGCTGCGGGTAAAATCAGGATATGCCGGAATACACGTGACAGACCCGGAAACAGGAGAAACCTTCAAAGTTAAACTTTCAGACTACCTGACCGCCAAACAACAGCGATCTATCGCTACCCGCCCGGATATGATGTACCAATTTATTCAGATCCTTAAATCGGACCTGGCAAACAAGGGAATCAAAAACCCGAGGATTCACGTTAACAGCCTGGTAAGCCTCAATGGCCGTAACGGGCAGCCTTTGTATGATCCGCTAGTTGATTTCAGCCAGGTAGAATGGAAACCATTTCGTCATTCGGATTGGTTAGTACCACTGAGGGAGGACACTGAATCGACCGGACGTAGTCCAACTATTCCCTCCAGGAACTGAATCGTTGCTGACCTGACGGATGGCAGATCCTCGGAGACCAGGTAAGAGCCGATGACATGAGCTCCTGCTTCCGGAAAAGCCTGTTTCACTTTTTTACCCGGCGGAGTTCCCAGTTCATCGAACATTTCCAGCATAGCGGGAACAGAAACAGTATGATCCTGCAGGGAATCATTTTTGTAGTAATACCCCATAAAGACAGGCACTCGCACATTCTCAAAATTTTCCTGGGTCATGGTGGCGGTAACCAGGGCCTGAAGATGGGTCAGGGCTTTCAGGGGATATTTGTTAGACCAGTAGGGCGCACGCTCCGGCTCAATCTCCCAGTAATGATACTCGCTTCCTGATACGATACGGGCAATCTGGTAGCCCCAGGGATCATCAAGCAGGGCTGCGGTGGACTCATAAATCCTGATATTCGGAGAATACAGAATAATGGCGGCCAGCTCAGGAACGGCCGGTGCCATATAAAGAGACAGGGTTCCTCCCGTCGAAGTACCAAAAAATAGTATGCTGTCCCCGATCTCGCGGGCGACAGCAATAGCCTCACGGGCTGATAGCAACAATTTTTCGGCTGTAAGGTCTTTCATCGCCCATTCTTCTTCCAGTCCGTGGCCGTAAAGTCTCGGCAAATACAGGTTCATTCCGTATCTCCTGGCGAGTTCAGTATGTAATGGAGCTCCTTCTGCCTGACTGGCAGACCAGCCGTGCAAGTAGACAAGGCTGTATTTCGTTTTACGGGCCGAATCCGCCCATATTATCCTTGCCTCATTGTCAGGTTTGACCATAGGTGTGGTATCTTCGCGATACGCAATCCAGGATTCCAGTTCTTCAAGCTTTCCCGGGATTTCAGGTAATTCCCGTGATAGCTGAGGCCCCTTTACAGACGGACCAGCGAGATATATGGCAATCAGTCCGACCGGAAGCAGCAACCAGTATTTTCTCTTTCCGGTCATTGGCAAAATGATCCTTCAGCCAGCCAGACCGTTCTGAAGTCCGGATACAACATGCCTTCCTGAACGGTGGGATCTTTCATTATCAGCTCTTTATCCGGCTCGCCTTTGACAATCAGGACACTGCCATCGTGCGGGACGAACACCCCGTACGTTATAACGTCATGGGCGGAGCGAACCCGATCCATATAAGTATCATGTTCCCTAAACAAGAGCGGTGACTGTTGAATATTGAACTTTGTCAAATGCGGAACGTACCGTACAAATGAATACTTCACCATATTCGCATCAGCCGATGCCAGGCATGGCTTAGCGGCTACCGGCTTCCAGGGTATTATTTCAATTCGGAATCTTCCTGCCCGAACAGCCGGATCCGAAAGAATCCATTCCTCTGCCTCATTGTATTCTCCGGTATTCAGAATAAAAACTCCTCCGCCGCCTTCAAATGGCCCGGCAACCAGCAATTTGCCTTCCTGTGCCAGCCTCGAAATGTTATCAAGATGAGCCGATTGTATACTGTCCGTTTCTTCTTGGGATAACTCCTTTTTATCCGGATTGCTGTTAAGGAAAATAAAATAATAGTCAGCCTCCTGGGCCGGCAATTCGGCAAACCCTGATATAATCAAAATAAGAACCAGGCCTGCGAATAATTTCATAACGAATTTGCCGTGGTCTTTACGGCTTTTTGAAGAGCATAAACCAGCTTCTTAACATCGTCTGCTGAATTGTAAACATTCACCGAAACCCGTATCGCGTCTCCCCGGAATGAAACGATTATCTTTTCGTTATCGAGTATCTTCTTCAAATAAACCGGGTCGACATGATCAGGTAGTCTGATTCCGAAAACATGAGAGGCCCGCCAGGGGAGATCATCCACGGAATAGCCAAGGCCCCGAATTTCATTCACAGCATCTGCTGTGATTGATTCACAATAATTCTGAATAAAAGATGGTGTCCATGATGCTACTTTTTTTAGCGCGGCATGAAACATGGGCACCAAAACAAAATTACTATGCTCTCCCACTTCGTAGCGTAACGCTCCGGGTTGATAATCCTCCTGGTAATTTATGAGCGACTTAAAGTCCTCACTGTTTTTCCGGTTAATCCAGTTCTCTTCAATGGGTATTCCGTCGTCGAAGTGCGGACCGTAATAAGCAAACCCGAGACTGTAAGGTCCCATGAGCCACTTGTATCCCGCACAAATGAGTGCATCCGGTCTGATCTCCTCCACATCAAGTGGAAGTGCACCCACTGATTGCGTGCCATCCAGGACTAATTTTGCACCAACTTTGTCTGTCTTTTCCCTTATTTTCTTCAGGTGAAAATGGCTCCCGTCGGCCCAGTGTACATTTGAGATTCCAACCACACCCGTTTTTTCAGTAATCGCCTCTAAAATTTGCTCATTCCAGCTCCGGCCCCTGGATTCAGCCCCCGGCTCGGGCGCAACGGTTCTGATGGCGGCACCGCTCTCAGAAGCCAGCCGCTGCCAGGGATAATAATTACTCGGAAACTGTTCTGCGGCAAGAAGGATCTCTTTACCTTTTCCGAGTGTAATGTTCCTGATTACATTAGCCATACCATAGGACACGGAAGGAACCATCACAATACGTGAAGCCTCGGCATTCAACATCTGACCCAGCAGCTTTCTTATTTCTTCTGATTCTTTAAAGAAGTGGTCAGGTGTAATTTCCCCGGGATTTCGGCGCTGACGGATTGCCCGGATACCTGCCTCCTCCACATCATTGAGCAGCGGAGCCATGTAGGAACAATTAAGATAAGTTCCTTCGGGCATGTAAAAACTGGAACGGTGGTCAATCATATATTAAATTTATTGGTTTTCAGCGAATCCCAAGAGAATCCCTCAGAATAATATCTTCTGTACCATTAAACTTCCAGTAAGGAAGAAAAAGGCTCTTGCGAAGTGTTGCCGTTGTTACCTGCAAAGAACCATCACGTCCGGTATTTTCCTCCCGCCACGAATTGATCACATGGGGAAATTCAGGAGTAAAATGCCATTCAAATGAGCGCCCGGAGGAAAAATTGATGCGGTATATCTTTTCTCCATTCAGGTCAGTAAGCTGTGCATCGGCAAAACCTGCTTCCATTGGCTCATGATTGAGCCTGGTGTAAAAAAGTCCGGGATAGATTTTTATTTTCCCAACCGGGAGCTTTTCCGGATTCATACGAATCAGGTTCCATATTTCATCCTCCAGCCATTCTCCCGGCAGGTTTAAGTCCTGGTCGCCCTCGGACTGAAAATAAGAGAACCCCTGAAGCCGGTAATTATTCTTTCTCCTGTTCATCTGGGAATATACCTGGCCACACCATTCCTGTCCTGACATGGTAATCCTAAATGGGTGCCGGGGAGTTTCCGTATCGGCCGGAGTAAACACGGAGAGCATCATGGAATACGGGTAAATGCCGGTGACGAATTTCTTGATCATATTCAGTTTCATAACCGTCGCGGCATCTGATCCTGCCTTCTCCGGATCATCAAGTTTGACATGATGACTTTTTGAAAACGGCTCTGTCACAAATATCAGGACAGCGTGGCCATCACGAGGCTCGCCATAACGGGATTGAACCAGGTCATAGGATACGACCTCGGCGTTCCCGGCAAACCAATGGTCGGCAAATTCCTGGTCTATACGGATGTCATCCAGGTCATTCTCCGTATTACATCCCATCAGTATCAGCAATAACACAATCGAAAGAAAGTATTTCATGATTTGTAATTCCTTAAAGCATTCCTCTTTTCGTTTGGGTAGGCGAGGAAATTCATATATTTAAGCCTTCCATGAAGATACGAAATCAACCTTACTTATTCCCGGCCCTGATCATCCTGGTTTTCCTGGTGAGCTATTCCTACACCTTTGACCGCAAACTGGCTCCTCTTGGTGACAATGCCAGTTATTATATGCTCGGCGAAGCACTGGCACAGGGAGAAGGGTACGTGAATATCAGTAAGATTGATAAAACACCGAACAACCATTATCCCCCGGGGTATCCGGCCGTGCTGAGTATTTTCATGCAATTTACCGACAGCATTGTATTTTTTAAGATACTGAACGGGGTTTTCCTGCTGGCAAGCTGCCTGATCCTTTACCAGGTAATGAAGAAATTACTGGAGAATGATGTTCTGGCTTTCATTATTGTGTTAATGACCGTGCTGAATTTCCATATACTACAGTACGGATCCATGATCATGTCCGAAATACCTTTCCTGTTTTTCTCCCTTCTGGGGTTATGGCTGTTCCTCAAAATTGATACGCAGAAACCTTTTTTCAGAGACCGGAATTTTTACCTGCTTCTCGTTGCAATTGTGATCAGCTACCATACCCGTTCCCTGGGAATTGCACTGACCGGTGCCACCATAGCTGCCTTCCTGCTTCAGAAAAAATGGGGGCATGGAGTTGCCCTGGGGGGTGGCTTTGTTTTACTTGCCCTGCCATGGTTTGTTCGAAGCCAGATGCTGGGAGGCGGGTCCTACAGCCGGCAGTTAATGATGATCAATCCATACCAGCCTAATCTCGGTAAAGCAGATGTTGGCGATTTCATTGACAGGTTTTTAAATAATTTCTCACGCTATATCACGACAGAAATTCCGAATGCCTTGTTTCCCTTTACGGAGGTGGATTACAGGCAGGAGGCAGCAGCATCGGACTGGGTAGCCGGACTGTTATTGATGGCAGTGATTATCTATGGATTTATAACGCTGAGGAAATTCCGCATTATCCTGGGCTTATATGCCCTTTTTACCTTTTTCATCCTTCTGTTGTGGCCGGATGTCTGGGTGGGAGTGCGATTTATGGTGCCGCTCATCCCGATACTGGCCGTCGGACTCGTACATGGCTTGTATCAACTTGCGGGAAAATTATTCAGCGCTGCCGGGAAAAAAGTGAGTGGCTGGGCTTTCCTGATTCTGCCGCTTCTTCTTCTGACAAGTGTAGGCCAACTTCACAAACAGGCATCCACACCGCTTCATCCCGCATGGGATAATTATTATGCAATGGGAAGGTGGCTCAGAAGTCAGTCCGGAGAAAAGCCTGTCGTAGCCTGCGGGAAACCGGCCTTGTTTTACCTGTATTCAAAAACCTTTACTGTACGCTATCCTTTTGAACAGGATACGGAAGCTTTACTTGCTGAACTGGAAGATGAAAAAGTAGATTACGTGGTGATTGATCAGGTTTACCCCAACACATTTCGCTACCTGTTGCCGGCAGTACGTGCTCATCCCGAGCGATTTGAGCAAGTGTTTCATCAACCCAACCCGGATACTTTCCTCCTGAAATTTAAACGGTAATACATGCAGGTTATCGGTTAAGCCTGCCATTTAAAGTCAGGGGGACTCAAAATTCAATGCAGTAAGATATCTTGGCGTTCTTTTTTCAAGGAATTAACCTGGGGAAATTAATTTATTGAAAAATGCTTTACGATTTCTTAACGAATAATACTGAGAATTTCGTAAATTCATTTTATCATAAGTCGTTGATTATGAAGAGCATCCGCAAAAGATCTTATAAAGGGATAGAATATATTCGGTTATCCGAGTTGTCAGAAGAATTGTCCGAAGAGATAAATAACTGGCTGAGTAACGATGTTCTTATTAAGATTAAGACGGAAGACGGCATTCTCAGGGACTGCATTCAGGTGAAGGATTTTCTTTACTGGTTTGAAAATCTGTACACCACTGTTCAGAAAGAAGAAAAATCCAGAGCGCATAGTCAACTGACAAAAACCGTGGCAGGATTCACTTATTCGCTGGAAAGTTAATCCCAAACACCCTCGGGAACGATTTCCAATACATTTTTTTCAGGGTCCAGGAAATAGAAAGATTCCTGACCGCTCTTCCAGGTCACACGATCAACAATGGTGATTCCATTGTTCACAAACCAATTAAGTGTTTCATTATAAATGGCCGCCGGCACCTCAAATGCAAGATGTTGTTCGCCATCGGCATAATGCGGGGGAGGAGATGACTTTAACCGGCTGTCCTCCGGATTGAAACATAAGAGCACCGATTTCCCGACCCGAAAGAAAATGTGCTTTCCCGGCTCGTAATGAATGATGTCAAATGACAGCTTTCCATGATAGAATTCACGTGCTTTTTCAAGATCGTGAATATAGAGGCAAGTCTCCTTAATACCTGATATACCTTCCAGTTCTCTGTTCATGAAGAAAAATTAGGAAATTCCTGGCGGCATTCGGTTAAGCTCAGGAAGATTAAACAAAATATTTTACACAACCATTAAGGATTCATTTACTTTGCGGTTGCAATTCAATCGTACATGGTTAAACTGGAAGGCCTTCTTGTAAAATTCCTGATCTGGAGAATGCGCCACATCAGCAACAGGAACTTTGTAATCATCCTGGGAGGTGTTATCGGAGCCATAACAGGACTTGCTGCGGTTATCCTGAAAACTTCGGTGCATTACCTCGAAGAGTTCCTGACGGGAGGCTTCAGTGAACAATTGCCAAATTTTCTTTACCTGGGATTCCCGATGCTGGGCATCCTCATAACGGTTCTGATCGCAAAATACTGGTTCAAAGAGCGACTTGGTCATGGAATCACCCAAATCCTGTATGCCGTGGCCAAACGATCCAGTATCATGCAGCGTACGAAAATGTATTCCCGCATGATCACAAGTGCGATCACGGTCGGACTGGGCGGTTCGGTCGGTCTCGAGGCGCCCATTGTTGTAACCGGAAGTGCCATCGGGTCAAATATTGGGAACCTGATGCACCTGAATCAGAAAAAACGAACATTATTGATTGGCTGTGGAGCTGCCGGGGCAATTTCTGCCATATTTAATTCTCCGGTGGCAGGAGTAATTTTCAGTATGGAGGTAATCCTTTCTGATGTGACCATTACCATGTTTATCCCGTTACTGATCGCTTCAGTGGCTGGTTCGCTGATATCGCTTACGCTGCTTGGAGATGAAGTGCTGTTTTCATTCCGACTGACGGATGACTTCGTTGCGGCTGATTCTCCTTATTACATTTTACTGGGAATTCTATGCGGACTGGTTTCGGTATATTTTACAAGGATGACTTACCGGGTCGAATCTGTCATTACCAAAATTAAAAACGATCTGGGACGTGCGGTAACCGGGGGAATATTGCTGGGGATCATTATATTCATTTTCCCGCCAATGTACGGTGAGGGATACAATACGATTAAACTTCTTCTGGCTGGCAGGGAAAGTGAAATGTTGAACGGATCCCTGTTTTTTGCGAATATTAATCATATTTATTTCCTGATGTTCTTTACGTGTGCCATCCTACTGGTAAAACCTATTGCCTCCGCGCTAACCATAGGCTCCGGGGGCAGCGGCGGAATATTTGCGCCCTCCCTATTCATCGGCGGTGTAAGCGGACATTTGTTTGCAAGTACTGTTAACCTGTTAGGAACAAATCAGATCAGTACCAGCAATTTTACGCTGGTAGGAATGTGTGGGGTGATGAGCGGAGTCCTTTATGCGCCACTGACCGCAATTTTCCTGATTGCTGAAATAACCAGTGGCTATGAATTATTTGTTCCGCTCATGCTGGTTTCCGCGATTGCCTACATGACCTCTTCGTTTTTTGAAAAACACTCGCTATATACCAAACATCTCGTCGAAAGCGGCGACCTCATTCAGTATGATAAGGACCGTCTTGTTCTAAGTAAAATCGAACTTAGTAAGATCATTGAGAAAGACCTGATGATTGCCAGCCCTGAGAATAATTTATCCGAACTTGTGGATCTCGTGAGAGCTTCTAAAAGAAACATATTTCCGGTGGTAAATGATGAACAACAACTGGTTGGCGTAGTAACCCTTGACGACATCCGTGAAATAATGTTTGACCATGAGAAATATGAAGTGACCATGGTTAAAGAACTTATGCACAGTCCGCCTGCGTTTATTTCGTCTCATGAAAATATGCAATCCGTAATGCGCAAGTTTGAAAAAAGCGGAGCCTGGAACCTGCCGGTGATTGATGATGGCAAATACATCGGCTTTTTATCTAAATCCCGAATTTTCAATACCTACCGTAAACAATTGATTCGTCAGCAGTACGAATAAGAATATTGTACTTCTTTAGCACACGTCATAATTACATTGTGAAAGCCATAAAAAGAGGCTTCTGCTTCCTGTAATTGAGGATTTTAAAAGTTGTCCACAGAATTCATAATTAAAATATTCCTTATAAACATCTGATAATCAGTTGTTTATACAATTTTCTCAGGATGATGTGGAAAAGTTGTTGAAAATGTGGAAAACTTTTCATTGACTTTTATCAAATCTTTGATCAGTCTAATTCCCACAAATTTAGCACGAATTCTTACACACAAATAAGCCTTCTTCTTACCTGTCTCTGACTGTCAATTTGACCAAATTTTACTTTATCCGAGTAAAGCAAAGAGACGTATAAACGAAGTTAGCCGGTGTTACCTGAATGTTACGTCTTTATTTTTTTGATATTACGAGGCTAACCCCTGGGTTAATTCTCCATAGCCTGTCAAAATGACCATTCTTAGAATAATGCAAATAAGTAATTTCATTAATATTGTGCAGCCAATTAGATAACCTAATTGAATTGACCAACGTTATACTAGTAATATGAAAAACCGGTTTATTATTCTCCTCTTCATTTTTTTTATCACGGTCCGTCCGGATCCGGTTAACGCTCAGGACCAGGAAATTCAGGTAGTTAAATTTGACGCTTTGGAGTCAATACTGAACAGTGACTCAGAAAAAATCCAGGTGATCAACTTTTGGGCAACCTGGTGTGCACCCTGTATTAAGGAGTTACCCTATTTTGTAAAAGCAGGCGATGAATATGAAAATCAGATTGATTTACACCTTATAAGTTTGGATTATGCCGATCAGGCAGATAAAGTTTCGGCATTTGCCAGTCGAAAATCCCTTGATGGCAATGTGGTGATCCTGGATGAAGTGGACTATAACTCATGGATTGACAAGGTAGATCCTTCCTGGTCAGGTGCAATACCGGCCACGTTGTTTATCAACCCTAAAACCGGTGAACGGATTTTCATGGAACGCCAGATGACGTATGAAGATCTCGTCAACGAATTGAACGCACTACTCAACTAATACTATCTCAATTATGAAACTATTACTCGTACTTACATCATTCTTTTTGGTATCAATGATGCCAACTGACCGCAACGGATATGAAATTGGTGAGACTGTTGAAGGCTTTACTTTAAAGAGCACTTCCGGAGAAATGATCTCACTCAGTGATTATAATTCCGAAAAGGGAGTCATACTGATATTCGATTGTAACACGTGTCCGTTTTCTCAGGGATACAATGAACGAATTAAAGCTTTGCATCGTAAGTATGCCGATCAGGGATTTCCTGTACTGGCGATCAACCCGAACGATCCACAAGTATCACCTGGTGATTCCTTTGATAAAATGGTGGCCTACGCAACGGACAAAAATTTCCCTCATACATATGTCCAGGACACATCTCAGGAAGTGACACGCGCATTCGGGGCAACCAATACACCGCATGTATTTGTTTTGAATAATGAGAATGGTTCATTCAAAGTGGCATATATCGGTGCCATTGACAATAATTCCAGGGATGCCAGTGCCGCTACGGAACATTACGTGGAAGACGCGGTGGAAGCCTTATTAAATGGCAATGAACCCCCTGTAACATCTGCCAAAGCAATAGGCTGTTCCATTAAATGGAAACGCTCCTGAGCACTGAAATGAGTGAACAAAGAATACCTCCATTTTACAGGCGCTACATTGATCTTATTGATTCCAATCTGATCGTCCATATTTTGGAAGAAAATGGTCGGGAAATGCAGGAATTTGCACGGTCCTGGTCTGCAGAAATGACCGCTTACCGGTATCAGGAAGGCAAGTGGTCGGCCAGGGAGGTAATCCTGCATATGATTGATGCAGAACGCATTTTTGCCTGCCGGGCGCTTCGTTTCGCACGACGCGACCCGACAAGCCTGCCGGGTTTTGATGAGAATGCTTATGCAGAAACCTATGCAGAGGACGAACGACCCTTTAGCGAAATTCTAAAAGAAATGGAGATTGTAAGATCGTCCACTACTGCACTTTTCAGCGGGTTTACCGAAAAACAGTTGAAACGGCAGGGAACAGCCAGTGGTATAACGCTGACGGTTCGGGAATTGGGGGAGATCATTGCAGGCCATGAACAGCATCACAGAAAGATTCTTATGGAGCGATACTTTCCGGAGTAATTATAGATTCGTATTTTCATGCCGAATATGAAAATACACATCTGTTTTATTCTCCTCGTGTTGCTGGCTTCATGCGTGTCTACTGAAAAAACAGTCAGAAAGAGCCTGAATGAGCTTGAAAGTAATTTCAACAATCATTCAGGTTTTGTTCTTTACGATCCGGAAACGGGCGAGTACCTGATCGATTATCAGGGGGATACTTATTTCACCCCTGCCTCCAATACCAAAATCCTTACTTTTTACACCTCCCTCAAGGTCTTGCCCGATTCGCTGACCGGATTGGAGTACACCATCAGAAACGATTCGCTCATTTTCTGGGGGACCGGGGACCCTTCACTACTTTATGATGAATTGCCGGACAGTCATGTTTTTGAGTTTCTATCAAATCAGGGTGATACTTTATATCTTGCCCGTCGAAATTATGAAGATGACGCGTTCGGTCCCGGATGGTCATGGGCGGATTACCTGTACCCGTATTCATCAGAAAGGGCAGATCTGCCTGTCTACGGCAACACCTTTACCATGGAGCACGACAGCCTGACCGGGTACCTTTCAACCCCTCAACCATACTTCAGAAGATTCATCTGGCTGGGTGACACGCTGGAAAATGACCGAATGTTGCGTGATATTCATACCAATAAAACAACGTTCTATCCTGGTAAGACCCCTGAAAACTCAACCTTTGAGATTCCGTTTATTTATTCACGTGAAATTGCCTCACGTCTGCTTTCAGACACCCTGAATAAAACAGTAATTCCTGTCGAGCTGCAGATTCCGCGGGATAGCCGGATTCAGAAAGTTTCAAGTATTCTTCTCGACAGCGCTCTGACCGTAATGATGCAGCAAAGCGATAATTTTATCGCAGAGCAGCTCCTGCTTATGTCTGCCTATGCCTTGTCAGATACATTATCCAGTGAAATCGCTATTGATTATGCCCTGGAGAATTATTTCAATGAAATGCCCCAGGAACCGCAATGGGTCGATGGTTCCGGTTTGTCCAGATACAATCTGATCACCCCTAAATCTGTCATCTGGCTGTGGGAAAGAATATTTGACGAATTTCCGGAAGAACGGATACTCCCCATGCTGGCTTCGGGTGGCGGACCAGGAACTCTGGAAAACTGGTACGTGAGTAATCCGCCTTTCATTTACGGAAAGACCGGAACACTAAGAAACAACCACAATGTCAGCGGAATTATTTATACGGCGAAAGGCAACCGGTACCTTTTCAGCTTTATGAATAACAATTATCCTACCTCCTCAACACCTGTAAAAAGAAAAATGGAGCAGATTTTGAGGTTAATCAATGAAAATCTCTGATCACATGAAGAAACTAACAATTCTCCTGATATTCCTGTCTTCCAGCTGCCTGGTCAGTGCACAGGACAGTCTTGACCTAAAACTGGGTCAAATGATTATGGTTGGATACCCTGGCAAGTCAATTTCGCCGGATGATCCGCTTCTGTCGGAAATAGAACAAGGGCTTGTTGGTGGTGTAATCCTTTTTGAGAAAAACATACTTGCCGATAACAGCTGGGTAACGCTTAAACAATTAACCTGGAGTATGCATAAGCGGGCGGAAATTCCCTTGTTTATGGCGATTGACCAGGAGGGAGGGCGCGTTAACCGCCTTAAGCCAAAATATGGTTTTCCTCCTAGTGTGACGGCGGCTTACCTGGGCAAACAACCGTTGGACAGCACCAGGTTTTATGCTGAGCTTACTGCTTCCGCCCTGGCCGGACTCGGGTTTAATGTAAACTTTGCCCCCGTGGTCGACCTGGCAATTAATCCTGATAATCCGATTATCGCGGGTGTGGAAAGGTCCTATTCGGCCGACCCGATGGAAACCGCGAGGCGGGCAGAAATCGTTATTGAAACGCACCGGAGATTTCATATAGTCACCGCGCTTAAACATTTCCCCGGACATGGCAGTTCCGAAGATGATACTCACCTGGGCATTGCAGATGTCACTGATACCTGGGTTCCTGCCGAACTGGAACCTTACCGCTATTTGATTGATCGAAATCATGTGGACGGGATTATGTCAGCGCATATAGTCAACCGTAAATTTGATAAGGAGGGAAATCCCGGGACGCTGTCAAAGCCGATCGTGACCGGATTACTCCGGGACAGCCTCGGATATGACGGGGTTGTATTTTCTGACGACATGCAAATGAGGGCCATTACCGAATATTTCGGATTGGAGAAAGCAATTCGAATGGCCCTGCTGGCTGGAATAGATGTGATTATTTTTTCCAATAATATCCAGGGAAGTACGGAACGAACCGTGGGCACTGTCCACCAGATCATGCGTGATCTTGTGGAAGAGGGTGTACTAACGGAAGATCGTATCGATGCATCTTATAAAAGAATCATGTCACTGAAACAGAGGCTACTAGCCAATCCTGAGTAAGACGGAGTGCAAAATTTTCCAAAATCCGCCCCGAATTTTGTATTTTAATGGTTACTTATCCCCTCTTCGGGGTATATTCTATATTGAATATAGATGTAACTTGCTGAATTTGTGGACATTCTAAAGTGGCGAATATTTGCTGTCGTCTCATGTTTATGCTTACTCTCCACATGGGCTCAGGGTCAAACAGAGATAGACACTACACTTACCCCGGAACACCTGGTAAAAAAAATATTATTAGGTAACGGTGTGCTTATTGGTGATGTAAAATTCACTGGTAACAGGCATTCTATATCTTATTATCATCACCCAGATAAAACCATTGGTATTGACAGCGGTATTGTCCTGACCTCAGGTCATGTGCATCTTATTAACGGACCTAACAAATCCCCACGCTCGGGCTGGGCAAGTAATTCCAGCGGAGATGAATCACTTGATGCCATTGCCCGCGGTAAAACCTACGATGCAGCGGTCCTAGAATTTGACTTTGTGACCGCTTCAGAAAATCTCAGCTTCCGTTATGTCTTTGCATCCGAGGAATACCAGGAATACGTTGGCTCAAAATTTAATGACGTTTTCGCCTTCTTTCTCGACGGACCAAATGCAGAAAATGTCAATCTTGCCCACCTGCCGGAAAGCCGCACTCCGATTACCGTCAATACTGTTAACAATGAAAGAAACAGTAAATACTACATAGACAACACTTATTATAATACAACCGATCCGTTTGTTTGGGATGTCCGAAACCGAAAAGTGATTAAAAACAAGCATTATATGGAAAAGGAGCAAATTCCTCCATATGACACACAGTTCGACGGATTCACCACGGTACTTGAAGCGAGGTATAAAGTCATTCCTAACGAGGTATATCATATTAAAATTGCGATTGCAGATGTAGCGGATGGGATCCTTGATTCCGGCGTATTCCTGGAGGGAGGCAGTTTTCACAGCTCCGGAGATCAGATCGTACGACTTGATAATCATTTTAAATCATTTGAAAACAATACGGTGCCCGATGTGGAAATTGTCCCCATACCTTTAAACGAAGTACAGCCACTTGCCGCCGAGGAATCTATACACACAGGAATAGTGCATTTTGATTTTGATCGCTACGACCTGACAGAGCAGGCGGTGAAAGAAGTTAAACTGATTTATGGCGCCTGGAGAAAGACGCCAAGTGCTACCGTAGAGATAGCAGGCCATACCGATGCCAAAGGCTCAGACACGTACAATATCAGGCTGTCTGAACGCCGATCAAACAGGGTTGCGGCAGCATTAATGGAACTTGGAATCCCAAAAGATCAACTACGGATTGTATATTACGGTGAAGAATCCCCTTTAAGGTCCAATACCACAGACCGGGGACGCGCGCTTAACCGCCGTGTAGTTTGTACTATCCTGCTTTAGCGCAAGGTAATTTCATCCTCATAATCAACCGGTACACGCATCGGAATGCCGTGCATCGTCACTTTTACATGCCCCTCATATCTGACCTTCATTTTTTTACCACCAAGCATGCCCAGTAAACTGTTCAATACACCCGCATCTCCCATATTGAATTTGGCATTTAACGGCACTTTAAAATCAGATTCCGCCGGAATTTTTATACGGGTCGACTGATCAATTTCACCGATTTTTTCTCCTTCCAATGATACATCCACATCAATCTTACGAAGCGTCATGTTCACATCATTCGGATTATAAAAAAAGGCTTCCGCATTTAAATGTGCGGTGGTGTTTTCAACCCGTGATACTTTAATATTCCGCACCCCTTTGAATTCCGGCGCTTCCTCAGGCTGTTTACAACCATTCAATCCTGCACTCCAGATCAGGAGCACAATCACTATCCATCTGATCGCTTTCTTCTTCATAACAAAACTATTAACCATAATCATGCCTACTCAGGAAACGGAGCAGGATCAATCCCCGGTATGATCTTCAGTGCGTTTTTGTAATATATTTTTTTCAGCACGTCATCATCAAGATCAAGACCATACATTCTCCAGAACGCATGATAACGTTTGTAATATGGAAAATATTCATCGGCCGTTTCCAGCACCCTGAAATACGTATAATATTCTTCAGGGTTCCAGGCATCCTTCCCGAAAAGAACCCGATCCTGGTAGGCTGTCAGGAATTTCTTTGCCATTCTGGGCTGCCTTCCGAGCTCAGCAATGACCGCCCCTATCTCCGTATACATGTTAGGATACTTGTCAAGCAGTTCGCCCAGGGTTTTCAGGTCATTCCCGTACCAGCCCAGATGCGCATTGATAAAGGTGGTATTCGGATGCTTTTCAAAAATATGGTGCTGTTCGGCAATGATGTCTTCCCACGGAGCAGGATTATCCGGACCCCGTTCGCGACCCGGGCGTACTTTCAATTCCAGCCACCGCTCATTATTCTCATCATGAGGATCCCAGAATGATTTGGGATCCGCGGCATGAATAAGTACGGGTATGCCCAATTCGCCACACTTCTCCCAAACAGGATCTATCCTGGGATCATCAATGGATATCCGGTTTCCTTTGCTGTCATTATCAAACATCCCCTGGCTTTTGTAAATCTTCAGTCCCGCAGCTCCCAGGGCAACATCACTCTCTATCTGTTTGACGGTCCGATCGGTCCAGTCCGGATCGTCAATTCCGTTTAAATTAATATTGGTAAAAACTATGAACCGGTCAGGGGCTGTTGAATTCACATTCTCCAGCGCTCCTTTTAAATGATCCAGGGAAAAACGCCCCCGCCCGCTTAGGTTCACCATCACCTGCATATTGAGGGCCTCCATTTCCGCCACCAGCTCATTCAGATCCTGCTCAGGCATACCGAATTGGTGATTATGGACGTCAATAAACGGGTACTTTGCAGACGTAACCAGATGTTCCGGCACCACCAGGGTTGATGGCGGATCGTATTTCTCCCAGTCCATGATCGTCTCTTCCTGGGCAACACCGAGGCAGGAGAACAAAAGAACAATAAGCAGGGTATAAAGGAATTTCATGGTCAGATTTTACGGGTTAAATGCACATTAAGCACAAAATCGTGAAGGATAAACTTATAAACCAAAAAACACTATATTTGGCTGCATGAAGATACCCAATTATATGGCTGCAGCATATGCATGCCTCATTTTTTTGATTTGCGGTAGTCTTCCTGCCATCGGCCAGGAATCCGAACTGCAAAAAGCAAAGCTTGCACTTGAAGAAGAACGATTTGAAGACGCAATAGGTTACTTCACCACCTATATTTCCGAAAACCCGCGCGACAAGGAAGCCTATAATGACCGCGGAGTGGCACGCAATGCCATGGCCAACTTTTACGAGGCTATCGGAGATTACAATTACGCCATCGAGCTGGATCCGGAATACGCCGAGGCCTATATCAACCGGGGAGATGCCAAATTCAATCTGGGTGATGATGAGGGTGCGATCAGTGATTATGACCGGGGAATAGAACTTGATTCAGAAAATACAGGAGCTTATGTAAGTCGTGCTTTTGCTAAATATAATCTTGACGATCTGCAGGGTGCTTATTTCGATTTCTCCAAAGCAATTGAACTCGATCCTGAAAATGCAGATGCTTACTTTAATCGTGCTGTTATTCGGGCGGAATTGGAAGAATACGTGGGAGCCATCGACGATTACAGCAAATCAATTCAACTTGATGATTCTGAAGCAGATGTTTTTTCCTATCGCGGAGTGGCCCGCTATAACCTTGATCAGCTTGACGAAGCCCTGGAAGATTTTAACAAGTCCATTGAGATGGACCCCGAAGATCCGATAAAATATGAAAACAGGGCGCTTGTATACACGGCCAGAGGTGCCTACGATGAAGCACTTGCAGACTACAACAAGTCCATAGAACTTTTTGATGAGGATCCGGATGTATATAACATGCGAGGAGTGGTCCATTATAACCTGGAGAATCATGAAGCCGCGATCAGCGATTATACCCAAGCTATTCTGCTCGATGACACTAATCCAGTCTATTTTGACAACCGGGCACTGTCAAAGGCTGCCTCTGAAGATTACAGCGGTGCGGTTAAAGACTATAGTTTTTCCATTGAACTTTACCCGTCAGATCCGGAAACGTTTCTGCAGCGAGGACTGGCAAAAATAGCTATGGGAGATAACTATGATGGTTGTCTGGACCTCAATACAGCAAGGGAACTAGGCGCTGAGGACATAGATGAATATCTAAAGGAGCACTGCAAATAATTCATTCGCGGCTTAATTCAGCAAGGTCACTGATTGTTTTCAGCCTGTTTTCCTTTGCGAACGACGAACGGGTCATAAGGGCGAATGTGTTATTGAAACCAAATGGCCCGAGCCACCTGAGGTGGTACTGATCAAGAAATTCCTTACTGACGAAATTATAAACCGCCTCTTTCTCAAACTTCAGCTTTCTAAGTATCTCAGACCGGGTTTGCAATATTACCAGCAAGCCTGTTCCGGTATACTCAGGGTACATATCAATCTCCCCGGTGTTCAGGGCATCAAATATTAATTTGGTCCCTCCGAAGCCCAGCTTTGTGTCAGCATCAAGCGAGGTGTAGTTCTCAATAAGGATAGCGAACATCTCAGCCAGGATATAATTTTCCGTAAAGTTCTTGGAACCGATGAGTATATCAGGACTCCCGTTCCGCTCCTCTTTTGCGCGAAGTCCCCGCGAAGCAAGAAACTGACGAGCCACCTCGCGGATATTCCTGTTCTCCTGATCAACCAGAAAGTTCAGACGGGCCATGGCCGTATCCGGTATCAGGTTGGAAAGCTGCTCCAGCGCTATTTCTATTTCCGGGTACTGCCGGAGTGTTTCGCTACGGATCAGCGGCGCCGCGTGATAGGGTGGAAAATAACGTTTGTCATCTTCAAGAACGGTCAGGTTAAATGCGGCAATTCTCCCATCGGTGCTGAATCCGCTGATAACGTCAACCTCACCGTTCCTTACTGCATCGTACATTAATCCGATTTCCATTTCCCTGATCTCAAGGTTCAGATCATAGGTGCTGTCAAGACCGGGAAACCCGTCTTCCCGCTGAATAAATTCAGAAGGGAACCCGCCTGAAAGACCCGGCCTGTCCGATGATGTCCATCCCTGACGGGATATAAACAGAAATGCAAGCAATACCAGAAAAGTGATGATCACCGGCCAGAGATATTTCCTTATATTTTTCTCAAAATAACCCAGCAGTGCATCAAAAATAAGAGCAATAGCCGCCGCAGGAATGGCGCCAGCCAGGATCATCCTGGGGTTATTTGTAGACAGGCCCCGGAAAATAAACTCCCCTAGTCCGCCCGCAGCAATCAGGGCACAAAGGGTCGCTACTCCCACATTGATTACAAAGGCGGTACGGATACCGGCGAAAATTACAGGAGTTGCCAGCGGCAGCTCCACTTTGGTAAGCTGCTGAGTCTCTGAAAGGCCCATCCCCCGTGCTGCTTCCATGACAGCCGGGTCAACTCCAATGATCCCGGTATAAGTATTTCGTATGACAGGAAGCAGTCCGTATAAAAATAATGCTATGATTGCCGGAACCGGTCCGATCCCCACAAGAGGGAGCAGAACTCCCAGCAATGCAATACTCGGAATGGTTTGTACCGCATTCGCCAGGCCGATCACGGGTCGTGCCAGGTGTTTCTTT
>JAUILA010000050.1 GCA_030432655.1 Bacteroidia bacterium | reverse complement strand
CCTGCTCGTTGAAGTGAAGGATGATGGTGTGGGCATGCACCCGGAAACGGTTCAGAAAGGCTTCGGTTCCCGCCTTATCCGGGCTTTTTTGCGGAAACTGGAAGCGGAAATGGAAAGCAGTCAGCCTGAGAAGGGCACAGAAATTCGGATTTTCATATCACAGTATCTTAAGAATAGTGTGCTGCAGCCCACAGGGTGAATCAGTACGGAAATGGTCATGCTCAAGGAATAAAATAGTGCAGATTAATAAACCAAATGCCTGGATAACAGGTCATTAATTCGGGCATGAGGTCTTCTTGTATGCCTTTATCTTTTTTACTGTATATTGCTGAGAGTTGATCTGAAAAGTGCACAGTGTTTTGCTGTAAATGTTTTGTAAAGGCAACCCAGTGCTGTTCAATGATTGGATAACCTGGGCTGGATATTTCCCATTTCAACGCTAAAAAGGTTAAATTATGGCTAAACCAAAACTAACGGATCTATCCAAAGAAGAGTTGACGAAGAAAGAAAAAGGCCTGAAAACGATGATCGGTATTTTTATCCCGATTATTGTTGCGCTATTTTATTCCGTCACCCGAGATTATATGAATGGAGAAGACTTAAATTGGCCCATCCTGACTATCGCTATTTGCTCGCTGGCCGGGCCCCTGACTTATTATTCCGAATTGAAAGCGGTCCGGGAAGAGTTATTGGCGAGGGGCTGAATCGGGAGCAAGGTAAGGCAGTTGGTCTCAGGCGGCGGCCGTGCCATCGCCGCCTGAGCGGTCAGTGTCTACGGGAATTCAACTCCGTAGTAGTCTTTGACGAAGTTACGAGCGTCTGTTCGGTTATCCAGGAACGTATTGCAAGCCTTAATCGCCAGGTCAATGGCAGCCTGATCTGCAAAATTGCCGTTTGGCATTGGTGCCCCGGTCAAAGTTTCGTATTGTTCTGCGAACCAGTTGGGTACGGGCTGATAGGGCAGATCCGGAGCAGAGGCATAGCCATTTTCGCGCATACGTTCTACTAATTCAAACATGGTATTGACGGTAGATTCGTCAAAATCGGAAGTATTGGGATTATCGCCCGGTTTTTTGGCGTCCGGGTGATTGAAGTACCGGCCACGAAGCTGGTCTTCCTGCGCCTCATCGGGATGGTGGAGGGTGAGGAACAGCCAGGCCAGATTGTCTCTGATACCCCGGTTGGCGATGGATCCGGAATTTTCAGCATCCAGAAAAGAGGCATAGTCATGCATGATGTACAGCGTTTGGAGTAATATTTGGAGGATTTGGGCATTTTTAGACGGAGGGGTGATTTCGGAAACCAGGTAACTGATTTCCGCCGCTTCATTGAACCATTCAGCGCGCATATCTTTTCCATCGCTGCCTTTGAAAAGGCTCGCCCAACTGTACACCCGGCGGTCGATGGTCGTCATGGAAGAACCACTGATCCCTCCGGCGGGGGGATTGTCTGTAATGATTAGCCGCCGGGCGTTTTGGGACAGCATGGCAAATACGGCTTCGGAA
>JAUILA010000032.1 GCA_030432655.1 Bacteroidia bacterium | reverse complement strand
CTGGGACAGTTACTTCACCATGGAGGGTTTACGCATTTCAGGAAAGGAAGAGCTTGCCCGGGAAATGACGGATAATTTTGCTTTTCTGCTGCAATCGCAGGGATTTATTCCCAATGGCAACCGCGCCTATTATTCGGGCCGGTCCCAGCCCCCTTTCTTTTCGCTGATGGTAAGCCTTGTGGCCGAAGATGACCGTGACCTGTTTGTCTCGTACCTGCCGGATATGCTGCGGGAATATGAATTCTGGATGAAAGGCAGTGAAGACCTGAGCAAGGTGAATTACGCCATTCTCCGGGTAATCCGGATGCCTGACGGAAGTATCCTCAACCGGTACTGGGATCATTATTCAACGCCCCGGCCTGAATCGTACCGGGAAGATGTCATTATCGCCGGGGAGAATGAAAGCAGGGAAGAAAACGACACTTACCGGCATTTGCGGGCAGGAGCGGAATCGGGATGGGATTTCTCCAGCCGGTGGCTCGAAGACGGAAAATCGTTGTCGACCATCCATACAACAGATATTGTCCCGGTAGATCTGAATTCATTACTCTATCACCTCGAATTAAAAATAGCACAGGCCTACAACTGGTCGGACGACCGCGAATCGGCTGCCAGGTTTCTGAAACTGGCAGATCAGCGGAAGAATGCTATTAACCAATACTTATGGAACGACGAGGTAGGGTTCTATCTGGATTATGATATTGAAAAAGGAAGTTCGACTTCCATTCCATCCCTGGCAGCGGCTTATCCACTTTATTTCCAGGCAGCAGATAAGGCAAAAGCGAAAAAAGTAGCCTCACGGCTGTTGGAAGACTTTCTGCAGCCAGGAGGTTTTGTAACCACCCTTGAAAATACGGGGCAGCAATGGGACTGGCCGAACGGCTGGGCTCCGTTGCAATGGATTACGATTAACGGGCTGTTCAACTACGGATACATTGATGCCGGGGAAGAGGCCATTGACCGTTGGCTGCGACGAAACCGGGAAGTGTACAAAGCCACCGGAAAAATGATGGAGAAATACAACGTAGTCGACACCACTCTACTGGCCGGCGGGGGAGAATATGCCCTGCAGGATGGGTTTGGCTGGACTAACGGGGTGGCCCTTGCCCTTGAAGAAATTCAGAATAACAGGGACAAAGCGGAAGAGATGAAAGTGCAGGTGGAGGCAGAGCAGGAGTAGCCGCTGTCAGATTATTTGGACACTTTAAACAACCTCCAAACGCATGGAAAACATAGGATTGAGCTTGATCGATCTTGGCATCATCGTCGTATATCTTGTTGGGATTGTCTGGTATGGGATCCGGAAAGGAAAGCAGGAAAGCTCCGAAGATTACTTTCTCGCCGGACGGAACATGACCTGGCCCATTGTTGGTATTTCCCTGTTTGCCGCTAATATCGGGAGCAACACCCTGATCGGGCTGGCCTCAGATGCCTATCAAACCAACGTGGCCGTGTACAATTACGAATGGATGGCGGCAGTCGTCCTTGTGTTCTTCGCCATATTCTTTCTGCCGTTTTATCTGCGCTCCAAAGTGTACACGATGCCTGAATTCCTGGAACGCCGGTATGACAGCCGCTCCAGGTACCTCTTTTCAGGGATCACGATCATCGGGAACGTGATCATTGATACGGCATCAGGATTATATGCGGGAAACCTCATTCTTAAAATAGTATTCCCGGGCATGCCCTCATGGCTTATTATTGCCATTCTGGCTTTTGCGGCTGCCGCATACACCATCCCTGGCGGATTATCATCTGTGGTACACACCGAAGTGATCCAGGCGATACTTCTTATTTTCGGATCAACGTTGCTTACTTATTTCTGCTTTGTCGAAGTCGGAGGCTGGAATGGCATGATTGAACGGTTGAATGAATTACAGCCAGAAGGAAAGAATGCAGAGGAGGTGCTGAGTCTTGTGAAGCCTGCCAGTGACCCGGACCTCCCGTGGACCGGGCTGTTACTTGGTGTTCCCCTCCTTGGGTTTTATTTCTGGGCTAATAACCAATTCATGGTGCAACGGGTACTTTCGGCCAAAGACCTGAACCACGGACGATGGGGTGCTCTTTTTGCGGGCCTCCTGAAATTACCTGTGTTGTTTATAATGGTCATCCCTGGCGTCATGGCCTATGTCATGTTTAATGACCTGGACATAAGCTTCCTGAAATATCCCATCGGCGGGGCAGGTGGAGACGTGATTTGTGACAGCCTGGAAGATTGTCCGAATATGACATTCCCGGTGCTGATCCTTCAGTTGCTGCCAACGGGAATCCTGGGACTGGTTATTGCCGGTCTCCTGGCCGCAATGTCCTCAAGTATTTCAGCAACATTAAATTCTGCTTCCACCCTGATTACTATGGACTTTGTTTCCAAATTACGTCCGGGAATGAGCAGTAAGGCATTGGTACGTGCCGGGCAAATTGCCACGGTGGTACTGGTGATCCTGGCCGCGGTATGGGCGCCTATGATTGAAACGGTGGCATCCTCTCTTTGGGAATACCTGCAGCTTGTACTTACCTATATCGCCCCGCCGATTGTTGCTACCTTCATGCTCGGGTTGTTCTATAAACGAGCCAATGCCCACGGGGCGTTTTTCAGCTTGCTGTTGAGTTACGGACTCGCTGTCATATTCATCCTGATGAAAACTAATGACGTAGCCCCGGAACTGACCAATGTCCATTTCACTCTCCAGGTCCCGGTGCTTGCGGTGATCTGTGCTGTTCTCAATGTAATTATCTCGCATGCTACAGCCAGTCCGCCAGCGGAAAAAGTGGAAAACATGACCTGGCACAGACGCGTCTTTACCGCAGAAACAAAGGAACTGAAAGGAATGCCCTGGTATCAAAACTATCGCATTCTCAGCCTGTTATTACTGGTGTTGACAGCCTTTATAGTAATCTGGTTCTGGTAAAACTAAAAAACACGAAATTCGCATGACGGAAGGCAAATACATTATTGCCCTCGACCAGGGTACGACCAGTTCACGTGCGGTGTTATTTGACACCTCGGGAGAACTACTGGGAATTGAACAAAAGGAGTTTACCCAGATCTTCCCCCAGGCAGGGTGGGTAGAGCACGATCCGGAAGAAATATGGGAAACACAGCTTGATGTGCTGAAGAAGCTGGTCCGCGACCATGTGGCAGACCCGAAGGAAATTGCGGCTATAGGAATTACCAACCAGCGGGAAACTACTGTTGTTTGGGACAAAAATACCGGTAAGCCGGTATACAATGCGATTGTCTGGCAGGACACCCGTACTTCTAACCGGCAATGCCGTACCTTGAGAAAGGCCGGACTTGAGCCCTATATCCGGGAAAACACCGGCCTGATCATCGATTCCTATTTCTCGGGGACCAAAATTATGTGGATCCTTGAAAATGTCGATGGTGCTCGCGGGAAGGCCGATAATGGCGATCTTCTTTTTGGAACGATCGATACCTGGCTGGTCTGGAAGCTGACCGAGGGGAAGGTGCATGCCACCGATTATTCCAATGCCAGCAGAACCCTCCTGTTCAATATTAAAACGCTGCAATGGGACGATCATTTACTGGAAGGCCTGGCAATACCGCGAAACATGTTGCCGGAAGCCAAACCTTCAGCCGCTGATTTTGGTGAATTCTCCTACAGGAATACCAGGATCCCGATTACCGGCATTGCAGGGGACCAGCAGGCCGCACTGTTTGGTCAGCAGTGTTTCTCCCCCGGAATGGTCAAAAATACTTACGGGACCGGCTGCTTCATGCTAATGAATATTGGGAAGACCATGCGGTTGTCGGAGAATAACCTGCTGACGACCATTGGAGTGGGACTGGCGGATGATATTTCATATGCCATTGAGGGAAGTATTTTTAACGCCGGGGCGGCGGTGCAGTGGCTGAGGGATGGGCTGAAAATCATTAAATCAGCACCTGAAAGCAAGAAATTGGCGGAAGAAACAAAAGGGAATGATGAGATTTTCGTAGTTCCGGCATTTGCCGGACTGGGCGCCCCGTATTGGGATGAAAATGCAAGGGGTGCGATATTCGGACTTACCCGCGATACTTCTTACAAACATATTGTCAAAGCTACCCTTGAATCCATGGCCTACCAGACAAAGGACGTCATAATTGCCATTGAGAAAGACGCGGGGAAAGAATTGCTTACACTGAAAGTGGATGGCGGAGCTGTGGCAAATGATTACCTGATGCAGTTCCAGGCAGATATTCTCCAGGTGCCTGTGGAACGCCCGGAGATTATTGAATCAACAGCCCAGGGGGCTGCCTACCTGGCCGGGATCGGGTGCGGTTTGTGGAAAAAGGAAGACCTGGAAAAATTCAGGAAACTGAATGCGGTGTTTGAGCCCGAGATGCCTGCTGAGCGGGCAGAAAAACTTTACAGTCGCTGGAAAAAAGCGGTGGAACGAACGATGAACTGGATAGATGAGGATGAGGCAGAAGATTGAGATTAAAAAGGCCGACCGCAAAGCAATGGCGCAGAACCTCTTCCATGATCAATATGATTTACTGGTCATAGGTGGGGGTATTACCGGTGCCGGCATTGCTCTGGATGCCGCATCACGCGGATTGAAAACCGCCCTGGTCGAGCAGAATGATTTTGCCTCAGGTACAAGCAGCCGGTCAACCAAACTTATTCATGGCGGATTACGCTACCTGAAACAGTTTGAGATCATGCTGGTAAGGGAAGTGGGTCGCGAGCGTGCCATCGTGCATCACCTGGCGCCGCATCTGGTCCGTTCGGAAAAAATGTTATTGCCTCTCATCACGGACGGGACTTATGGTAAGTTTGCCACATCGTTTGGCTTAATGGTATACGATGTACTGGCCGGGGTTGAAAGCGCCGATCAGCGAAAAATGCTCTCGAAAGAAGAAACACTCGAAAAGGAACCGCTCCTTGATGAATCAGTTCTGGAAGGGGCTGGTATCTACTCCGAATACCGTACCGACGATGCCCGTCTGACCGTGGAGGTTATAAAGACCGCCATTAGCTTCGGGGCAGTTTGCGTGAATTATGTGCAGGCGGAAGATTTTATTTATAAGGAAGGAATTGTCAGAGGGGTTAAGGCACGTGATATGCTCACTGACGAACCAGGAAAAATACGTGCGACATATGTCGTGAGTGCTGCCGGACCTTGGGTGGACGAACTCCGGGGAAAAAATGATTCACTAAGTGGCAAGCGGCTTCACCTTACCAAAGGAGTTCACATCGTGGTGCCGCACAGAAGGCTGCCCGTCAAACAGGCCGTTTACTTTGATGTGCCTGATGGCCGGATGATTTTCGCAATACCCAGGGGCAAGGTGACTTATGTGGGTACAACCGACACAGATTATGAAGGGGACAAAAACCATGTCCTGACTAACAAAGAAGATGTAATGTACCTGGTGGATGCCGTGAACCATACCTTTCCAACCGTCGATCTGTCTATGAGAGATGTTGTGTCCAGCTGGGCCGGACTCCGGCCGCTGATCCATGAAGAAGGGAAATCGGCTTCTGAGTTATCGCGTAAAGACGAGATTTTTGAATCCGATACAGGGCTGATTTCAATAGCCGGTGGAAAACTGACCGGGTACAGGAAGATGGCTGAACGCATCGTTAACCTGGTGTCAAAGAAATATGAATCGGAAAGGGATGTAGAATTGAAGAATGTGCAGACTGATAAAATACCCATCGGAGGCGAAGCATTTGATAATCCCGGGGAAGTTGATCTGTATGAAGAGAAAATTCGAACGAAACTGGCTGATGCAGGAGTTGAGGATCCATATGACGCGTGGTACCTGGTAAGTAATTACGGCAAACAGACAGATCGCATTCTTGAATACCTCGGTAAACTTGATGATACGGGCCACACCTTAATGAAAGCGGAGTGTCTGTTCGGAATGGAATATGAAATGATCCGTAGGCTTTCCGATTATTTTATCCGGAGGACCGGGCGGTTATATTTTGATATCAACAGTGTCAGGGAAACTTTATCTGAAATAGCTGAATTTATGCAGGAACATCTCCACTGGTCAGAGCGAACCAAAGAACTGGAAATTCAGGCGATGCAGCGAGAGATCAGGGAGGTATCTGATTTTAAATAATGTACAACCCGATAGCCCATCGATTCCTCAGACAATTACTGGACAAAGCAGACTGGTCTCAGGATGCCGACCAGCAATTCATTCTCCGGCTAACCGCCATATTCCAACATCTTTTCAGCTTGTATGAACGTATTTATGGCTCACGTGAGGACTGGCAGGAAGAACTGAAAAACCTGGTTGATCAGTTACATCAGAAATATGAAGACCGCCCCGGGGTTCTTAAAAAGTCTGATAACGACCGCGAAGCCAATCCTGACTGGTTTATTACAGAGAATATCGCAGGCATGATGTTGTATGTAGACCGCTTTAACGGAGACCTGAATGGTGTTACCGCGAAGTTGGACTATTTTGAATCGCTTCACATCAACCTGCTCCATCTGATGCCTATCTTTAAATCACCGGCGAAGAAAAATGACGGGGGATATGCGGTAAGTGATTATCGCAAGGTGGATCCTAAATTCGGAAGTAACAAAGACCTGAGGTCACTTGCTGTCAAGCTCAGAAAGCGTAAAATGCTACTTATGCTCGACCTGGTGATCAACCATACATCTGATGAACATGAATGGGCTCAGAAGGCCAAAAAAGGGGATAAGGCTTATCAGGACTATTATTACCTTTTTGAAGACCGTACCATTCCCGAATTATTTGAACGCAGTCTTCCCGAGGTATTTCCGGAGAATGCTCCCGGAAACTTTACCTGGTCGGAAGAAATGAACAAATGGGTCATGACTGTTTTTAATCAATACCAGTGGGACCTGAATTACACCAACCCGAAGGTGCTCACGGAAATGATCTGTATTCTGCTGGATGTGGCCAATATGGGCGTTGATATATTCCGGCTGGATGCGGTTGCCTTTCTCTGGAAGAAAATGGGGACTAACAGTCAAAATCTCCCGGAGGCTCATATTCTCCTGAAGATCATGAAAGCAGCTACCCAGATTGTGGCCCCGGGAACCGCCTTCCTTGCCGAAGCAATCGTGGCGCCGCAGGAGATCATGCATTATTTCGGACAAAGTCAGACCTGGAGTGATGAATGTGATCTGGCCTACAATGCTACACTGATGGCGCTTATGTGGGACGCAATCTGTACAAGAAATGCCAGGGTGCTTAGAAATTCAATAGGTCATTTACCGCATAAACCGGTAGGAACCACCTGGATTAATTATTTACGGTGCCACGATGACATCGGGTTGGGTTACGATAATTCGGATATTGAGCTGGCCGGCTATACGCCCGGTATGCACCGGAAATTCATTGTTGATTTCCTGACCGGAAATTTTGAAGGTTCATTTGCCCGCGGTTTGCCGTTTATGTCTAATCCGGAAACCGGTGATGCACGTATTTCCGGGTCCATGGCATCCCTGGCCGGACTTGAGAAAGCACTTGAGGAAAAAGATAAGGAAGCCATTGAGTTATCCATTCGCCGGATTCTGATGATGCACGGGGTGGTGATTGCATTCGGCGGTATTCCCATGATCTATTACGGGGACGAACTGGCTACGCTTAACGATTACAGTTTCATAAATGATCCGCAGAAACAGGATGATAACCGATGGGTGCACCGGCCGGTTATTGACTGGAAACGCGCGGAACGTAGGAAGAGGAAAAACACTCCTGAATACCGGATTTTCAAGGCGCTTGCGTCGATGCTCAGGATACGCCGGGAGCTGCCTGTCATGAAGGACGTAAATAATATCCACCTGCCGGATACCAGCAATGAACATGTATTTGTTTTTACAAGACCTTCCGGTGGCCCGGGTCCGTTGCTTGTAGTGGCCAACCTCACCGGGGAGCAACAATTCGTGGAGACATCGGTATTGTTCCAGACAGGCCTTGATACCCAATTTACGTATGACCTTCTTTCGGGAGAGGCAGTCCGGATTGAGCCAAAGGGGATAGCCCTTTCCGCATATGCGATTCTCTGGCTGACAGACACGAAGAATGATGAATAGAACCTGGTGGAAAGAAGCGGTGGTTTACCAGATCTACCCCCGGAGTTTTAACGATTCGAACGGGGACGGGATCGGAGACCTGCCTGGAATTATTGAACGACTGGATCATATTCAGTCACTTGGTGTAGATGTTATCTGGGTTTGCCCTGTTTACAAGAGTCCAAATGATGACAATGGCTATGATATCAGTGATTATCGTGATATCATGAATGAATTCGGGACAATGGCAGACTTTGACCGCCTTCTTGAAGAGGTACATCACAGAAAGTTGAAGCTGGTTATGGACCTGGTGGCTAATCATAGTTCGGATGAACATACCTGGTTTCAGGAATCACGCAAATCAACCGATAATCCTTACCGGGATTATTATTTCTGGCGTCCCGGGAAGAACGGGGGGCCTCCGAACAACTGGCGGTCTTTTTTCGGAGGAAGTGCCTGGCAGTACGACGAAACAACAGGCGAATATTATCTCCATCTCTTTACCAGCAAGCAGGTTGACCTAAACTGGGAGAATGAAAAGGTGCGCCGTGAGATATATGATATAATGAAATTCTGGTTCGATAAAGGGGTGGATGGGTTCCGGATGGATGTCATTTCGCTTATTTCAAAGCAGCTTGATTTTCCGGACGTAAGAGAACAGTCATTTGGAGATACTATTCGCGAGGTTTACGCAAACGGTCCGCGAATCCATGAATACCTACATGAAATGTACCGTGAGGTGCTGAGTCACTATGATGTCATGACTGTCGGGGAGGGGCCAGGCATTGATTTGAAGAACGCACCCTTATATGTGCGGGAAGACCGGCAGGAATTGCAGACGGTTTTTCACTTTGATCATATGTTCATTGACAATGGCCCGGATGGGAAATATGACCCGGTTCCCTATGATATGAAGCGTTTTAAGGAGGTCTTTGAAGAATGGGACGCGCGACTGGCAGATGGCGGCTGGGGCAGCATTTTTCTGGGAAATCATGATTTTTCGCGAATTGTATCCAGGTTTGGTAACGATAGTCTCTACCATGTGGAATCTGCCAAACTTCTGGTTATGCTGCTCATGACCATGCGCGGGACGGTGTATATATACCAGGGGGATGAAATTGGGATGACGAATGTGAAGTATCCCTCGATAGACGATTACCAGGATGTGGAAACCCTGGGTGCCTGGAAAGAAGCCAGGGAAGCGGGGAAGGATCCTGAGGAAATATTAAGAAGTATCCACTGGCAAAGCAGGGACAACGCAAGAACCCCGATGCAGTGGAATACAGCTAGTAATGCCGGGTTTTCGTCTGGCCAGCCCTGGTTAAAAGTAAATCCCAATTACAGGGAGATTAATGTGAGTCAGCAGGAAAATGATCCGGCGAGTATTCTCAATTTTTACAGGAGAATGATCGCTTTCAGGAAGGATCATTCTACCCTGGTATATGGTGATTTTGACGTGATCAGTACCGAGAGCCCTGAATTGTTTGTTTTTGAGCGAAAAGACAGCGCGGATCATTTCAGGATTTACCTGAATATGAGTGATTTTGAAGAGAAAATCCCGGATAAGCCGTCCGCCAATCCGGTCGTATATAATTATCAGGGTGCCGATTCCCCGACACTCAGGCCCTGGGAGGGAAGGATTTATAAATTATAACCCAAGTCCGAAATGGAGCGAAAAGGGCACCTCCATCAGCTCAATATTCGGAAGTTCCACGATGAGCTCTGCGGGATTCAGGCTCGTAGTAAAAAATTCATTCTCCCTGACATCAATATCGGTTAGTCCGCTGGCACTTTGGCGAATATCAATGATCTGATTGGCCGGAAAGTAGGAGAATATGTAAACCGTGGTCTCGTTAATCGTTTCGGTACGTTCCGGGCTAATTTCAATGGTCAGTTGTGACAATTCAATCATCGTTGTCTGTGAGTCACTTAACTGCACATTTTTGACAGGAATCTCCTCACTTTCCGGGGTTTTAATCCGTAAGCCAAGCTGGCCTTCGAGGGTCAGCGTCTGTGCTCCGTTTGTAGGTTTCGCCATGGTATGAATCGGGACACTGACAGCATGGCCGTCCTCACTAATCCGTGCATTGTCCACATTTATCCCCCCTGTCATGAGGATATCCATTTTTTTCATTTCCGCTTCAAAAATTCGCTCAATCTGCGCGCCTTTTTTCATCAGGTCCATCCGTTTATCATCAGTAAAACTAAGGAGCCTGGTGAAGTCATGATCCACCCGGACAATTTGAGCGTTGTCCAGCTGGACATACAACCCGATGGTGGTACCGGACATTAGCTTGGATAAGGTATCAGACTTTTCAGTGGGGGACAGGATCAGTAGCTGGTCAACGCCAACACATGGTGTACAATCCTGGGCTTTTGACAAGGTGCTGAATGTCAAAAGGATAAGGGCAATAGTTAAGATTCTCATTAAATTCCAAGATAATTAAATTTTCCATTTTGCGGCAGCAACCGGGGAGATTTTCAGCCTTCAGCCCGGATACTTAAGCTTGAAGTACAGAATGGACCCTGCAAGAACGAGGGTAAAGGCGTTTGCCAGGATAATGGCCAGGTCATCAATCAGAATACCATAGGCAAGCCAGAGCAGTACGCCGGTACAGAAAATCAAAAACATGCCCAGGGATATATCCCGGGCAGATTTTGATTTCCATGTTTTGATTACCTGCGGCAGAAATGCGATAGTCGTCAGTAAACCTGCAAGAATCCCGAGCAGGGTATAATCTTCCATTTCCTATTATTCTCCGGACTGGTATGCTTCCGTAACCTCATCCGTATCTTCATGTAGTGACGGGTTCTTATTGCGCAGGTAGATAACAAGGAAAATGAAGATGCCGATCAGGATGACCGGGAGAATCGTCATGTAACGCAAGGTCATTTGTGGTCCTGCTTCATCGATGGAAGCCCCCATGATCGGAAGGATGAGCGAAGTCGCCACCATCCCGGCGCCTCCCATAATGGATAAACCCAGGGCCCCACTTTTGGGCACATATTCCGCCACAACACCCAGCATCGTTGGCCAGAAATAACAAACACCAATCGCAAAGATAATCGCTGCTCCCATGGTGAGAACCGGCCCTTCGGCCACACTCAGAGAATATAATCCGAGTGCCGATATAATTGATGATCCCAGCAAAACACCTGCTGGATTCAGCCGGTGAATGAGTGGTCCGGCAAAGAACCGGCCAACTGCCATCAGTCCGGTGATCACGACCAGGATGATCATCGGGTTAATTCCGCTTCGTTCCAGAAGGGCATTGATCCATTGGTTGGTGCCAAGTTCGGTCGCCGAGGTCAGGAACATCGCGATAAACATCAGGGGGAATAAGAGGGCGATCTTGTTGATCACTCGTCCTTCCACTATAATTCCAATCAATATGACGCCCATGACGATCCAGGTGGTATTGTTTGAGAAATCAAGATTCCAGGACTGGACAGATGCAATGAGGATCATCAAAAGAACAGTGATGATTATGGTGATCGGTGCTGCCACGTTACGCAGCATGTCTTTATAGGAAACACCGGTAACAACACGTTCGGTCTCAGGAATCTTTTGTCCGAAAAACAGGTATCCGTACAATGCCAGTGGGATGAATAACAGGCCTGTAAGCAATTGCCAGCTCAGTCCCAGATTGTCCATAAGTATCCAGGCAAGCAAACCACCGATTACGATCCCGCCGGGAAACCAAACATGGAAGCGGTTGAGCATTTTAGTCTTATTATTCGGGAACATGGTGGCGATAAGCGGATTACAGGCCGCTTCAACACTACCATTACCCAGCCCGATAAGGACATTAGATATAAACAGGGTGGTGGCATCCCTGGAGAGGATAAGTACGACCAGTCCTATCAGGTGCATCACGAAAGCAAACCAGATAACCGTGCGGGTTTTGACAAGGTCAATGAGCAGGCCCCCGATAAACATGGCCAGGGTAAAACCCCAGAAAGCAGGACCAAATGCCCATCCGATTGCTTCTTTGGTGAGACCGTATTGTGTGTCAAAAACCCCCTCAATTTTTGCGCGGATAGCAAAGGACAAGGAGGTTACAATAAGCGCCAGGCAGCTGGCCAGGAAAAGTCGTTTTCGATTTTCGGTCACGTTCATAAGTATGTGGCTAGAGGAGATTAAATTATGTAAATTTTACACAATATGTTGCAAATTTTGTAATCTAACAACATGATTGATCCAGAATTTGATAACCGGTTGAAAAATCGGCAGTGTTTGAAAAATTTGTCCTAATTTAAACGTTCAATCAAACCTTCACTTATGAATCGAAAAATACGAATGGGGATGGTCGGCGGATCAAAGGATGCTTTCATCGGGGAAGTACATCGTATGGCGGCCAACCTGGATGGAGAAATTGAACTTGTATGCGGAGCATTCAGCAGCAGTGCGGAAAAATCAAAGAAAACAGGGGAACAGCTATACCTAGATCAGGATCGCGTCTATGGTAGTTACGAGGAGATGATCACTGCTGAGGCCGCCTTGCCGGAAGATGTACGGATGGATTTTGTGGCGATCGTTACTCCGAATCACGTTCACCATGATCCGGCTGCACTGGCACTAAAGCACGGATTTCATGTGATGATTGATAAGCCACTGGCATTCACCCTGGAAGAAGCAAAGGACCTGCAGCAGCTGGTGGAAAAATCGGGACTCTTGTTCGGAGTCACTCATACTTATACAGGGTATCCCATGGTGAAACAGGCGCGTCATATGATCAGCAACGGGGATATTGGAAAGGTCCGTAAAGTGTATGTCGAATACCCGCAGGGGTGGCTGACATTCCCCCAGGAAAAATCAGGCAACAAACAGGCAGAATGGAGGACCGATCCGGCGAGAAGTGGTAAAAGCGGATGTATGGGCGACATAGGTACGCATGCGGAGAATATGGTTGAATTTATGACGGGTCTTCAAATCACCCGGCTATGTGCCCAGCTTAATATAGTGGTGCCCGGCCGTCCGATAGACGATGACGGGGCAGTATTGCTGGAGTTTGATAATGGGGCTACCGGCGTGCTGACTGCCTCTCAAATTGCGGCGGGAGAGGAGAATGATCTGAAAATCCGTGTTTATGGTGAAAAAGGAGGAATAGAATGGTCTCATTATGACCCGAATACATTGCTGCTTAAATGGCAGGGCAAGCCGATGCAGACACTTCGTACGGGTGGTGACAGGGATCTTGCTCCGGTGGCCATGAAAAATCTCCGTTTACCGGCCGGGCATCCGGAAGGATACCTGGAAGCATTTGCCAACTTGTACAAAAATTTCGCCCACCAGATAAAAGCGCGGATGACTGATACCGCTCCCGATCCGGACCTTCTGGATGTTCCGACTGTCACAGATGGGGTCAGGGGAATGAATTTTATAGAAAAAGTCGTCGAATCCTCCGAAAAAGGAGCAGTTTGGGTAAATTTCGATTAGTAAAAAACGAACGTTAATTATGACAAAGATCAAAGGACCAGGAATCTTCCTGGCACAATTCATGGATGATAATCCACCGTTTAATACGTTAAAAGATATTTGCAAATGGTCGGCCGACCTAGGCTACAAGGGCGTGCAGATCCCTACCTGGGACAGCCGTTGTATTGATCTTGAGAAAGCTGCGGAAAGCAAGGACTATTGCCAGGAATTACAGGGTATTGCGAATGAAGCCGGTGTAATTATCGCCGAACTATCCACCCACCTCCAGGGTCAGCTGGTTGCTGTCCATCCTGCGTACGATGCCATGTTCGATGCATTTGCGCCTGAAGACTGTCACAATAATCCCAAAAAACGGACCGAATGGGCCGTTAACCAATTAAAACTGGCCGCCAAAGCAAGCCGCAATTTTGGAATTGATGTTCATGCCACATTCTCCGGCGCCTTATTATGGCCAACCATGTACCCGTGGCCACAACGTCCTGCCGGGCTGGTGGAAGATGGATTTAAAGAGCTGGCAAAAAGATGGAAACCGATTCTTGATGCATTTGAGGATCAGGGTGTCGATGTGTGTTATGAAGTTCACCCGGGCGAAGACCTGCACGATGGGGTAACCTTTGAGAAGTTCCTGGAAGCTACCGGAAACCATAAGCGGGTAAACCTGCTATATGATCCGAGCCATTTTGTCCTTCAACAGCTTGATTACCTTCAGTACATCGATTTTTACCACGAAAAGATCAGGATGTTCCATGTGAAGGACGCTGAGTTTAATCCAACCGGAAAAAGCGGTGTGTACGGAGGATATCAGGGATGGGTCGATCGCCCCGGCCGTTTTCGTTCATTAGGCGACGGACAGGTCGATTTCTCCGCGATTTTCAGTAAGCTCACCCAGTACGGCTTTGAGGGCTGGGCGATTATGGAATGGGAATGTGCACTGAAAAGTCCGGACCAGGGAGCCAGGGAAGGTGCCCCTTTCATTGCGTCCCATATTATTGAATCCACCGGAAAAGCCTTTGATGATTTCGCGGGAGCCGGCGCGGATGCAGACCTGAACAAGAAAATACTTGGAATTTAAACTATTGAAATAATGCGTAAGAAGTTATTCGTTATGCTTGTTGCCGGATCATTCGTGATCCCTTCATGCTCACCAAAAAACGAGGAGGCGGACAGTGATGAATCTGCCGGAATGGAAGAAACCGCCATGACCGAAACCGAAGAACCTGCTATGAACACACTGACAGATGAAGAAAAAGCGGAAGGATGGGTGCTCTTATTTGACGGCGAATCTACGGACGGCTGGAGAAAGTTTAATGGCGGAGAAGTTGGATCTGCCTGGAAGGTGGAAGACGGGACCCTGTATCTTGACACACTGAAAAAGGAGGACTGGCAAACGTCGGATGGAGGGGATATTTTAACCGATCAGCCGTATGAAAATTATGAGTTCATGATTGACTGGAAGATCTCGGAAGGCGGAAACAGCGGGGTTATTTATCACGTACAGGAAGGGGATTATGACTATGTCTGGCATACAGGACCGGAAATGCAAATCCTGGATGACGATCGTCACCCGGACGGACAAATTGAAAAGCACCGGGCCGGTGACCTCTACGATCTGATTGAAGCCAGCGGAGATGCCACGAATCCGGTTGGAGAATGGAACACCATTAAGATCGTTTCAAACAACGGGAATATCGAGCAATGGGTAAACGGCGAACTTGTGGTCTCCACAGACATGAACAGCCAGGAATGGAAAGACCTGGTGGCTGGCAGTAAATTCAGTGAAATGCCTGATTTTGGCAAATTTACCAGTGGACACATCGCTTTACAGGATCATGGAAATATGGTCTGGTTCAGAAATATTAAGATTAAACCACTGGATTAAGGATGCTGAAGAAAGTTGGCAAGCGGGGATTGATCCTGACTCTGCTGATCATGGTGATTGCCGGTTGCCAGAAGAAACAGGATGTTGAGAATGTCACCCTCCCGGAGAAGGTTCTGATTTTCAGTAAGACCATGGGGTATCGCCATGCGTCCATAGAAAAAGGAATCGAGGTTTTAAGCGGGATAATCAGGGACGAAGGATTTGTCGCTGTAGCCTCGGAAGATGCCGGAATATTCCGGGAAGATTCGTTATCCGGATTTGCTGCAGTTATTTTCCTGAGCACCACCGGGGATATACTGGACGGCGGACAGCAGGCAGCCTTTGAGCGGTATATTCAAAGCGGGGGAGGGTTTCTGGGGATTCATGCCGCGGCAGATACGGAATACAATTGGCCCTGGTACAACGGACTTGTTGGTGGATATTTTGAAAGCCATCCCAATGATCCGAATGTGCGAACCGCAACGGTCGTTAAGGCTGAAAATGATCATTCATCCACGGATTTTCTTCCGGACTCCTTCGAGCGTACAGATGAGTGGTACAATTACAGAAGTGTAAGTGCCGATATCATTCCCCTGCTCAAACTGGATGAGTCCAGCTACCAGGGAGGTAATATGAATGGGGACCACCCAATCACCTGGTATCATGAATACGACGGGGGTAAAGCGTTTTACACTGGATTCGGGCATACGGAAGAAACGTATTCCGAGGCGGACTTTCAGAAAATGATGCGGGAAGCACTGCTTTATATCACTGCAGAGGAGCTCAATTATAATTTTGCATCCAGTCCATTGCGGCCTGATAATGACCGGTTTTCCCGGGAAGTTTTTGCATTCAACCTGGACGAGCCCACAGAGCTGGCCGTCCTTCCTGATGACAGGGTCTTATTTGTAGAAAGAAAAGGTGATGTTAAGTTATTTATTCCCGGTGCCGATTCGGTTCGTACGATTGCACATATTGATGTGTATACCGGGCAGGAGGACGGGTTGATGGGACTGGCCATTGATCCTGATTTTGAAAATAACCGGTATGTTTATATGTATTATTCTCCCGCAGGAGATGAGCCGGTTCAACATTTGTCGCGATTTGAAATGGATGGCAACAGGTTGCTGCTTTATACTGAAAGAGTGGTTCTGAAAGTGCCGGTCCAACGGGAAGAATGCTGCCACACCGGCGGTTCTATTACCTTCGGGCCGGACGGGAACCTGTTTCTGTCTACCGGGGATGATACCAATCCGTTTGCATCAGACGGGTATGGTCCGCTTGATGAACGTGATGGCCGGAAATACTGGGACGGACAACGGGCCCCGGGAAATACCAATGACCTGCGCGGTAAAATTCTCCGGATTACTGTTCAGGAGGATGCGACCTATACCATTCCCGAGGGTAACTTGTTTCCGCCGGGAACGGAAGGGACCAGGCCTGAAATTTACGTCATGGGTTGCCGGAATCCTTACCGGATCCATGTGGATCGAAAGACAGGTACGCTCTACTGGGGCGATGTGGGACCGGATGCCAGTGATGACAGCCCCCTCAAGGGATCTCGTGGGTACGATGAGGTAAACCGTGCGGACGAACCCGGGTATTATGGGTGGCCTTATTTTATTGGTAACAATTATGCTTACCGGGATTTTAATTTCGCCACAGGACAGTCAGGAGATTATTTTGATCCTGAACACCCGATTAATGATTCTCCTAACAATACAGGTCTGCGAGAACTACCTCCGGCCAATCCGCCCCTGATCTGGTATCCGTACGGGATCAGCGAAGAATTTCCGATTGTCAAAAACGGCAGCAGGAATGCCATGGCAGGGTATGTATATTATCATGATCTTTTTGAGCAAACGCCCGGGACCTTTCCGGCGTATTATGACGGAAAACTTCTTGCCTATGACTGGATGCGCGGTTGGATACTCGCGGTCACTATGGACGAGGAAGGAAAGCTGGTGGAATTGGAGCCTTTTCTCTCCCATATTTCATTTGAAAATCTGATCGACATGGATTTTTCCCGTTCAGGGGTCATGTATACCCTGGAGTATGGGGCTGGATGGTTTCAGCAGAATACCAATGCGCGCCTTTCCCGGATTAATTACAACTCTGGAAACCGGCCCCCGGAAATCAGGCTGGCAACTACGGAAACCACCGGTAAAACGCCTCTTACGGTTTTCTTTGATGCACGTGACAGCTTTGATCCTGATGGTGATGGAGTATCGATCGAGTGGTATGTCGGAAGGGACAAAATCGGGGAGGGCGATACGCTCACCTATACCTTTGACCAGGCCGGATATTTCTTTGTGAATGCCGTTGGCAGGGATGGTGAAGACGAAGCACGTGATTATGCCATTATTCGCCCGGGCAATGAGTCACCGGAAATTTCAATTATGGTGGACGGGAATCAGAGTTTTTATTTTGGGAATGGATCGCTGACCTATAATGTGAAGGTAGTGGATGAGGAAGATGGTTCCACCGAAGCCGGAACTATTTCACCCGGGGAGGTGGTCATTTCTGAAGACTTCCTGGAAGATGGATACGATATGACCGAAATAGCCCAGGGCCATCAGCTGCCCAGTCCCGTGGTTATGGGGAAAAATGCGATGGAACAGCTGGACTGCAAGGCTTGTCATAAAATTGATGCGGAATCTGCGGGTCCGTCGTATACGGCGGTGGCGGCCCGGTATTATAATGATCCGGAAGCTATTCCATACCTGACACAGAAGATCATTAATGGAGGTGGGGGAGTCTGGGGTGAGCAGGCCATGGCAGCACACCCGGACCTTGACCAGGCAGATGCGGCAAATATCATCAGGTATATCCTTAGTCTGAATCAACTGGAACTCGCCGGAGAGGCCTCAAACACCTCTCTTTCCGGACGGTTAACCACTGACAGGCATGAGGCGGAGAATCGTCAGGCATTGTATCTGATCACGGCTTCCTATACTGATAAGGGAAATGAATACGGCGGACTTAAGGAATCAGAACAGCTGATTCTCAGGAATCCGCGCGTTCAGGCAGAAACAAATTCGGGAATGAGTGGAATGTCTGATTATGTGAATTCAGCCGGCAATGGCATCCTGAATGATATTAAAAGTGATTCATATGTCTGGTTCGATAATATTGATCTGAGTACTGTTACTTCAGTTGATTTCAATGTTAACGGACTTGCCGAATGTAAGATTGAATTGCGCCGGGACAGACCGGACGGGGAGGTACTCGGAGAGGTGCATATTGATGAGCAGGGAGACCAGATTGTTTCATTAACATTAAATGCGCAATATGGCGTAATGAACAAACTGTATATTACTTTCGACGGACCGGGAGGCAACCGACCCATGCTTGAACTGGACTGGATAGAATTTAAGCAATAGTATCGGAAGGAATTTTTGTCGCTTCCCGATAAAAAAACGTTCAAAAGGCTTGATTAATTATTTACCCGAGTTAACTTTTATCCACAAAAAGCTGCTTTAGACCTATTTTAAGATGAAAATTGTAAAAATCGCGCTTGCCATTCTTTATATCGTATTCGCCGCGGTTCAATACAATGACCCTGATCCGCTTTACTGGATCCTGATCTACGGCGTCGCGGCGGCATTGATTATTCTGAACCTGTTTGGCTGGCACAACCGGTTAATTATCGGACTTTTTATTATTGCCGGGGCCATCCTCAGTTTGCAATATATCGGTGGTGTGATAGACTATTTCGGGGCAGGAGACCCGGGTGCCATTACCGAAGAAATGCATTTTGACCGGCCATACATCGAACTCACCAGGGAGTTTTTTGGTCTTTGGATTGCGCTTGCCGGATTGATCCTGATCTATTTCAGAAAATAGCCGGTAGATGAAAATTCTCATTGCACCGGACTCATTCAAGGGCACTGTTTCAGCGACAGGAGTTATAAATGAACTGAAAGCAGTTTGCGATGAATACGATCAGGTAACAGAAGTTGACGGACAGCCGCTATCGGATGGAGGGGAAGGGTTTGTTGAGGCTTGTTGCGGAGACGAATGCCAGCGAATCAGTATTCCGGTAACCGGGCCGACCGGCAAACAAGTGATTGCCGCATACGGACTGAGATCATCTGATGCGTATATCGAAATTGCCTCCTCCTCAGGAATTGAATTACTCACTCCGGACCAACTGGACCCGTTGCACGCGACTACTTTTGGATTGGGAGAATTGATAAGAGATGCAATCTCACATGGAGCCCGAAGGTTATTTGTAGGATTGGGAGGTAGTGCCACGCATGATGCAGGGATGGGAATGCTCAGGGCACTGGGCGTCCGGTTTCTGTCCGGAATTAAGGACATAAGCCAGTTCAGTGATGCGCATAATATTTCAAGTATTGATTTTACTGAAGTTGTACAACTAATTAATAATGTGGAAGTAATATGTGCAGCTGATGTGACAAATCCCCTTCTCGGCGAAAACGGCGCGGCCCGCATTTATGCCCGGCAAAAAGGAGCTTCTGATGATGATATTAGTAAGCTGGAGAAGCGCACCGGCGTATTTGCAGAAGCAGTTGAGAATGCTTGCGGTGGTACGTATCGCAACGTGCCCGGAGCCGGGGCTGCCGGGGGAACCGGCTTTGCACTTTTCACCTGCCTCGGTGCGCGTATGCAAAGCGGATTTGAAGTAATGGCAGAAGCCGTTAACCTGGAAGAACGAGTAAGAAAAGCCGATGTGATCATAACCGGGGAAGGATTCTTTGACCGGCAGTCCTCCTTCGGTAAAGCCCCGTTTCGTATGTGCGAACTGGCAAGAAAGTACGGAAAAAGCGTGTATGGAATTTTTGGGGGCACGGATGGCGGAGATCATGGGTTTGACCGCATAATTTCCCTCACTGAACTCTCGGGTTCAAAGGAACTGTCGATGGCAAGATCAACCAACTACATCCGGCAGGCCGGGCATGAACTTATGACAAGCCTTCAGTTCAAATCCTGAGCAGCAAAAATTAATCGTTATATTCAATCATTCCTTGACAATTGCTTAAATTACATAAACCAAACGTACGCTAATACACCCATTTATGGCTAGAAAAAAGAAGGCACCTTCTCCTGTAAAACAAGAATCCAACGAGCCGGATTTTTATTCCAGATGGACGGAATTTGATATTCACCTCTTCAAGGCCGGCAAACACTATAAATTATATGAAAAAATGGGTTCCCATTTCGTGGAATTCAAAAGTCAGGAAGGATACTATTTTTCTGTATGGGCTCCTTCGGCTAAATCCGTAGGAGTTATAGGAAACTTTAACCACTGGCAGCGCGGAAATCATATGCTTAATGTCCGCTGGGACGGCTCAGGAATCTGGGAAGGGTTTTTCCCGGGTATAAGCCACGGTGAGGCGTACAAATTCTCTATTGAAGCTCAGGACGGACAAATTGTTGAAAAAGCAGATCCGTTTGGTCGCTTTTCGGAAGAACCACCAAAGACAGCAAGCATAACCTGGGACACAGGCTATGAATGGAAGGATAAAAGCTGGATGAAAAAACGCAAGGACGAGGAAGGGCAAAATAAGCCATATTCAATCTACGAGGTGCATTTCGGTTCGTGGAAAAGAAATGTGGAGGAAGACAATCGTTCCTTTACCTACCGGGAAATGGCCGACGAACTGGTGCGGTATGTAAAGCGAATGGAGTATACGCATGTTGAATTCATGCCATTGATGGAACATCCTTTTTACGGTTCGTGGGGCTACCAGATTACCGGATACTTCGCGCCTTCCAGCCGGTATGGGTCGCCGCAGGATTTTAAATATTTGATTGAGGCACTGCATAAAGCAGGCATAGGAATTATCCTGGATTGGGTGCCGTCGCACTTTCCGAATGACGCCCATGGTCTGTATAAGTTTGACGGCAGCCATTTGTACGAGCATGCTGATCCGCGTAAAGGTTTTCACCCGGACTGGAAGAGTGCCATATTCAACTATGGCAGGTTCGAAGTTCGCAGTTTCCTCATCAGCAATGCCCTGTTCTGGCTGGAAGAGTATCACATTGACGGACTTAGGGTGGATGCGGTGGCCTCCATGCTTTACCTGGATTACTCAAGAAATGCAGGAGAATGGGTGCCTAATGAGTATGGCGGGAATGAAAATATTGAGGCGATATCGTTTCTCAAGGAAATGAATGAAGCCGTGTACTCTGCCATACCGGACGCTGTGACCATTGCGGAGGAATCCACTAACTGGACAGGCGTTTCCAGGCCGACCTACCTGGGAGGACTTGGATTTGGCCAGAAATGGATGATGGGCTGGATGCATGATACACTTGAATACTTTAAGAAGGATCCTGTTTACAGACAATATCACCAAAACGAGATCACCTTCAGCATCATGTATGCCTTCACCGAGAATTTTATGTTACCGCTCTCACATGACGAAGTGGTGCATGGCAAAGGTTCACTGATGGACCGTATGCCAGGGGATGAATGGCAGCAATTCGCCAATCTCCGGCTGATGTATAGTTATATGTTCGCACATCCGGGAACCAACCTGCTTTTTATGGGCTCTGACATTGCTCAGCGTACCGAATGGAATCATGAATCCAGTCTCGACTGGCATGTGCTGAACCAGGGGCTTCACCAGGGCATTCAGAGCCTGGTACGTGACCTGAACCGAATGTATAAGTCCACACCGGCATTATATGAAAAGCAATTTGAAGCTTCAGGCTTTCGCTGGATTGATTACGGAGATAATGAAAACAGTATTATTGCGTTTGCCAGAATGGGTAATGAAGCCGATGAACTCGTTGTCGCAGTGTGCAATTTCACTCCCATTCCGCATTATAACTACAGGGTAGGTGTTCCCCTGGGAGGTGACTACAAGGAGATATTGAATTCTGATGATAAAAAATACAGCGGGAGCGGACTGATGAACGGGGTGCTCAGCAGTACGGCTACCAAGTATCATGGACTGGACCATTCTCTGAACCTGAAACTTCCCCCGCTGGGTGTAACCATCCTGAAGTTTGTTCCGGAAGATTAAATTTATTGCAAACTATTCACAACTTCCGCGATAAAATATTAGTATTGTCGGTTTATTCTACCTAAGCAGAAACCGATGCAAAAATATATCTGCATACATGGTCATTTTTATCAGCCCCCGCGTGAAAATGCCTGGCTTGAGACCGTTGAATTACAGGATTCGGCTTACCCTTTCCATGACTGGAATGAGCGGATAACCGCCGAATGCTATGGTCCGAACACAGCTTCCAGGATACTGGATGAAAAAGGTGTTATCCGGAAAATCCTCAATAATTATTCCCGCATCAGCTTTAATTTTGGTCCGACGTTACTTTCGTGGCTCGAGCAGCATGCTCTGGAAGTTTACCAGGCTATCATTGAAGCAGACCGGCAAAGTATTAAAAGGTTTTCAGGCCATGGTTCGGCCATGGCACAGGTTTATAACCACATAATCATGCCCCTTGCCAATCGCAGGGATAAGGAAACCCAGGTAAAGTGGGGCATCGCTGATTTTGAATCAAGATTTGAACGCAAACCGGAAGGAATGTGGCTGGCTGAGACTGCCGTCGATACCGAGACCCTTGAAGTACTTGCGGAAAATAATATAAAATATACTGTACTCGCACCGCGCCAGGCGAAAGCAGTACGAAGGATAGGGGAAAAGGAATGGAAACAGGTAGGACATGACACGGTTGACCCGCGTGTCCCGTATGTATGTAACCTGCCCTCCGGTAAAAGTATATACCTGTTCTTTTACGATGGAGACTTATCACAGTCGGTTGCTTTTAACGGACTGCTTAATAACGGACAGGAATTTGCCAAAAGGCTGATGACCGGGTTTGAAAACAAACAGGAATCGGAACTGGTACATATTGCTACTGACGGTGAAAGCTACGGTCACCATCACAAACACGGCGACATGGCGCTTGCCTTCTGCCTGGACTATATTGAGCATCATCCGGAAGTCAGTCTTACGAATTACGGAGAATACCTGGACAAGGTAAGCGTTGATATGGAGGCACAAATTCAGGAAGACAGTTCGTGGAGTTGTGTTCACGGGGTAGGTCGCTGGAAGGAAGACTGCGGATGTCATACCGGGGGGTATCCCAACTGGAATCAGAAATGGAGAGCACCACTTCGTGAGACCCTCGATTGGCTTCGGGATGAGTGCATTGCCGTTTACGAGAAAGACGGAGCAAGTGTAATCAATAATCCCTGGCAGGCCAGAAACGAATACATTGAAATGATTCTAAACCGTCGCACCGGTCTGGAAGAATTTCTAAAGAAATTTAAAATCAAACCAGCCAATCGTACCAAGGCCTTACGATTGCTGGAAATGCAGCGACATTGCTTACTGATGTTTACGAGTTGTGCCTGGTTTTTTGATGAAATATCCGGGATCGAGACGATTCAGATTCTGCAATACGCCTGCCGGGCTATTCAGCTCGCCGAGCAGGAATCAGATGTGTCGCTGGAGCCTGAATTTGTCCGCAGAATGTCCGCCGCAAAAAGTAATTTGAAGAAATATGATTCAGGAGCGGACATCTACCAGGCCGTAGTGGTACCGACCCGTCTGACTCTGGAACGTGTGGGAGTTCACTATGCAGTTGCGAGTATTTTTGAAGAGCACCCAGAGTCATTGCCGGTATTTAACTACAGTGCCACCAGTGAATTATTTGAACGACAGGAAGCCGGGGCACATCGTCTGGCGGTTGGCTCGACCCATGTAAAATCGCGCGTAACCTATTCTGAGAAGCATTTCAAGTTTGCGGTTCTTTACCTGGGCCAGCAAAATATCATTGGTAATATATCGCTGGATATGACCGATCAGGTATTTCATGAAATGCACATTAAGCTTACCGAAGCATTTGAATTGAGCAACCTGGGAGAAATGATCGGTATCCTTCAGCGTTATTTTGGCCCTGCCAAGTACAACCTGTGGTACCTGTTTAAGGATGAAAAGCGGAAAGTGCTCAATATGATCATGGAGAATAGCCTGATGCAGGTGGAAAATTCGTTCAGGAGGATCTATAACCGCGACTATCAGCTCATTAATTCACTTAAAAATGATAATGTGCCTATTCCTTCGGCATACCTTACCACATTGCAATATGTGGTAAACGCAGACCTCAGGAATGCCCTGAATGATGATGCCATTGACCTTGATGAACTGGAGCGAATTGCTGACGAACTTGAAAAATGGAACCTGACCATTGATGACTCCCTGTCATTGGAAAAATATGCCTCTGAATCAATTTACGCCGCGTTAATCAGAGCCCGTAAGCATCTTTCAGAACCCGAAAGACTAGGGCGTCTGAACCAGTTTCTTCAATACCTGGTGTCAATGAATCTTAAACCCGAACTTTACAAATCGCAGAACCTGTATTTCGAAATGAACAGCGATCAGCTGATATTTGATACGGTGACACCGGACTGGAAAGAACAGTTCCTGATCCTGGGGGAAAAGCTGGGAATTCTCGTTAAATAGTTTCTCCGGAGGAGGTCTCAAGCATCTGAGCAGATTTCTTGCGGAAGAAAGCTGCAAATGCCAGATCAATCTGATCCTGATCCATAAGACCATTCCGCCGGGCTATCTGCAGCTTGCGCCATTCCTCTTTAATCTGAGCAACAATGGGCTCCAGTGATGATTCATCAGTAAATTGGTCCAGTTCGGTAAAAAATGTGTCATGCTGCTTCTGATCCAGCAGACTGTTAAGTTTAACCTGGTCATTTTCAGTGTACATAATAATTGTTTTCATCTTCGGTTTAAATGCGTAAATAGTCCAAATTTGCTAAAATTTCCAGCACACGGCTTGATTTATATTCGGCCCTCGTGTTATTTCACAGACTTATGCCAGACAACGAACGATATTTACGGTTAAGCGGCCTGGAGCCGGTCATAATAACAAAGGAATCCAACTTTGTTAATATCGGTGAGCGCACAAATGTCACCGGTTCAAGGAAATTTTTACGGCTTATAAAGGAGGAGAATTACGAAGAAGCCCTGGAAGTAGCAAGAGATCAGGTGGAAGGCGGAGCGCAGATCATTGATGTGAATATGGATGAGGGTATGCTTGACGGAGAAACAGCCATGGTGACCTTCCTGAATCTGATTGCCTCAGAACCGGATATCGCCAGGGTTCCGGTCATGATCGACTCATCCAAATGGCATATTATTGAAGCCGGCCTCAAATGCCTCCAGGGTAAAGGGGTTGTGAACAGCATCAGCCTGAAGGAGGGTAAAGACGAGTTTGTGCGTCAGGCAAAAATCGTCCACCGCTACGGTGCCGCTGTCGTGGTTATGGCCTTTGATGAAGAAGGCCAGGCTGATAATTATCAGCGCCGGATTGATATCTGCAAGCGTTCGTATGATATCCTCACCAAAGAGGTGGGTTTTCCGCCGCAGGACATTATTTTTGACCCCAATATCTTCCCGGTTGCAACAGGAATGGACGAGCACAGGAGAAATGCACTTGACTTCTTTCTTGCTGCAAAATGGATCCGGGAAAACCTTCCGGGCGCGCAGGTCAGCGGCGGTGTGAGTAATGTTTCTTTCTCGTTCAGAGGGAATAATACAGTCAGGGAAGCCATGCACTCCGCATTCCTCTATCATGCTATCCGTCACGGAATGAACATGGGTATCGTTAACCCGACGATGCTGGAGGTCTATGATGAAATCCCGAAAGAATTGCTCAACTATGTGGAAGATGTGCTGCTGGACCGCCGGAAGGATGCTACCGAACGCCTGCTTGAATACGCGGAAACGGTCAGAGGCGATGTGAAGAAGAAGGAAAAGGATCTCACCTGGAGAGAGTCAGCCGTGGAGGAAAGGCTGTCCCATGCCCTGGTTAAGGGAATTATAGAATTTATCGAAGAAGATACAGAGGAGGCACGCCAGAAATATGGTTCTCCCCTGACGGTCATTGAAGGCCCGCTCATGGACGGTATGAATATCGTTGGTGATTTGTTTGGTGAGGGTAAGATGTTCCTGCCCCAGGTGGTTAAGAGTGCACGCGTGATGAAGAAGTCCGTGGCTTACCTTGAGCCATACATGGAGGAAGAGAAAAAGAGGAACAAACAATCCGGATCTTCTCCGAAAATTCTCTTGGCTACGGTAAAAGGGGACGTGCATGATATAGGTAAGAATATCGTTGGGGTGGTTCTTGCCTGCAACAATTATGAGATCATCGACCTGGGAGTTATGGTGCCTGCGGAGAAGATACTTGCCCGTGCCAGGGAAGAACAGGTCTCTGCAATTGGCCTCAGCGGACTGATCACACCTTCCCTTGATGAAATGGTGAATGTTGCCAGCGAAATGCAGCGGGAAGGTATGGACCTGCCGCTGCTAATCGGAGGCGCGACGACATCAAGGATCCATACCGCCGTAAAAATTGACCCGGTTTATGAAGGACCTGTCATCCATGTCCTGGATGCCTCTCGCAGTGTTCCGGTGGCCGGCAGCATTATTGGTAAAGATTCGCGGCAAGCCTTTCAGGAAAAGCTGAAAGCGGAATATGCCGACCTTCGGGAGGGACATGCCAGTCGCAGGAGTGAAAAGAAACTGATTACCATTGAAGAGGCACGGGAAAACAGGATGCAAATTGACTGGGAGAATTACACCCCGCCCAAACCTGAAAAGCCCGGGGTACATGTACTTCCCTGCTTTCCCCTGGAAACATTGCGCGAATATATTGACTGGACCCCATTCTTTCAGACCTGGATGCTAAAAGGCAAATTCCCTGCTATCCTGGACCATGAAGTAGTTGGAGAGGAGGCCCGTAAGCTGTATAACGACGCTAACGAAATGCTGGACCAGGTGATTGAGGATAATACACTGACTGCCCATGGCGTCGTGGGCATCTTTGAGGCAAATTCTTCCGGGGATGATGTAAAGATCAGGTACGACCAGGGACAGGAGGGGACCATTCATTTCCTTCGCCAGCAGGGTAAAAAGGGTTCCGGTATTCCCAACATCTGCCTGTCTGACTTCATTGCACCAGAAGAATCAGGGAAAAAGGACTATATCGGCGGCTTTGCAGTCACAGCTGGAACGGGCATTGAGGAAATTATTGCAAAATTCCGTGAGGAGCATGATGATTACCGCGAAATAATGATCAAGGCCCTGGCAGACCGCCTGGCCGAAGCCTTTGCTGAATGCCTGCATGAAAAGGTCAGGAAGGAATACTGGGGGTACGCGACGAATGAATCATTCTCCAATGACGAACTCATACGTGAGAATTATGAAGGAATTCGTCCGGCACCAGGTTATCCAGCATGCCCTGATCACACGGAAAAGCCATTTCTGTTTGATATTCTGGACGCGACGTCGGCAACAGGCATATCCCTTACCGAATCACTGGCCATGTATCCGGCAGCAAGTGTCAGCGGCTATTATTTCTCAAATCCCGCTTCAAGGTATTTTGGACTGGGTAAGATAAACCGGGACCAGGTAGAGGATTATGCTTCACGAAAAGGCATTTCAGTGCAGGAAGCAGAAAAATGGTTGGGCCCAAACCTTTCCTATGACCAATAATCATTTTATTTTAGCGCCGACATGAAAATTACGGAGCACATCAACGCCAGGGGTGATAAAACCTTATTCTCCTTTGAAATATTACCTCCCCTTAAAGGGCAAAGTATTCAATCCTTATATGATCATATCGATCCGCTGATGGAATTTGACCCTCCATTTATTGATGTGACCTATCACCGGGAGGAGTTTGTTTATAAAAAGCGGGAGAATGGATTGCTGGAAAAGAAATCCATACGCAAGCGCCCCGGAACCGTTGGAATCTGTGCGGCTATCAAGAACAAATACGAAGTGGATACCGTGCCCCACATCATTTGCGGCGGGTTTACCAAGGAAGAAACGGAGAATGCCCTGATCGATCTTAATTTCCTGGGAATAGACAACGTATTATTACTCCAGGGAGATGCCATTAAAACCGAAGGGCGGTTTGTTCCAGAACAGGAAGGACATGCGTTTGCCTCCGAACTGATTGCGCAGGTCGTTTCAATGAATCATGGAAAATATCTCGATGAAGACTTACTGAATGCCCAGCCCACCTCATTCTGTATCGGGGTGGCGGGATACCCTGAAAAACATTTTGCAGCGCCTAACCTCAAAGCAGACCTTAAATACCTGAAAATGAAGGTGGATCTCGGCGCGGAGTACATTGTCACTCAGATGTTCTATGACAACGCTAAGTTTTTCAATTTCGTGGATGAATGTAGAAAAATGGGTATTAATGTGCCGATCATCCCCGGATTGAAACCTATTACCACCAAACGGCAGCTTAATGTGCTTCCGCAGATCTTCTACATCGATATTCCTGAAGACCTATCCGATGCTATTGAAAAGTGTAAATCCAACGAAGAAGTGCGTGAGGCCGGGATTGAATGGTCTATACAGCAATCCAGGGAGCTGATGGAAGGCGGGGTACCTGTTCTTCATTATTACTCCATGGGCAAATCAACATCAATCTACAACATCGCGAAAGCTCTCTTTTAGGACATACTGTCATATAATTTTGATCTTTACGGACATAAAGGCATAAATACTCGCCTTTTTCTGGAGAATGGCACGGGTATTGATCTCTACTGATCAAAATAAGGAGGAATTATGCGATATGACGTTAGCAAACGTGAAGTACACCAACTCTTAAGGACTGCAAATGTTCTCAATACCATTCATGGTGGTACAATAGAACCGCAGATCGAGGTAAAACGTGACAACGAATTTTACCATGTATCTGTGACGGTTCCGGGCATTCGCGAAGAAAAGTTGAAAGTGGAGATAGCAGAGAAGCATTTAATCGTTTCTCACAATATGCAATTTGAAACCAGGAACGGGAAAATTCTTCACGTTCCCCATGTTTTGGCCGTTTGCCCGCTTTCCCTGGACATTGATCACAACAAAATTACAGCTGATCTTGAGAATGGTACCTTGCACGTGCATTTGCCGCTTAGTGATTTCACTTCCGGCTACAGACGGGAAATAGATATCAACAGCCACTAATGGCTGATTAAATAAATAACAGAAACCCCGGGCGTTGCCCCGGGGTTTTTTATTGTCTAATTCAGTAAATCGTTTGTTTCCTCCGCTGTCAGTTTGTAGAGTATCATTCTCCCGAAACGGCCCGATATATATGTTTTCCCTAACACGGCCATACCACCGTCTTCCGTCGATGTAAATCCGGCCAGTTCCGATTTGTTGCTGTATCCCAGGTAGCGTGTTCCGGTTAGTGTTCCTTCAGATTCACTGAAACTGTATAAGACAATCTGGCCATTTCTGGTATGGCTTCCGTACACTATTCGGGGAGCCTGTCCCTGGATAACTTTCAGTTCGATCGGGGCATCCTGAACAAGTTCAGGAAAGGGATTTTCAACCAGGTCGACGGTTGAGGAGATGCCTCCGGTATTCAGTGTTTTCCGGGGCATAATAAAATTATTTCCATAATTAAAACTTGCCAGCGCAAAATTCTGACCCTGGATTGGCTGAATGGCGCTGATACCCCCATCATCATGCTGCCCCTGCGTCACCCCTTGCGGCTCATCTTCCTGAAGATTGGTAAAAACCAGGGAGAATGTATAATTATAGAATCCATTGAAGTAATAAAGGCCCCCGGGCAGTTTTCCGGCTTTAAACGGCAGCTTTTTGCCTGTTTCCGTAAAATGCTCCAGGATGGGTGTTACATAATCACTGCCTGGTCCGATAGAAAACGTTTTAACCAAACTTGGTTGTCCGTTTACGCCATGAACACTCATGACGGTCTGTTTATCATCCAGGTTAAAACTCTGCAAAATGATATTATTGCCGTCCTGACCCGCTCCCAGTGGATAGATAATGCCTCCCATGGGAGTTATACTGCCTGCTTCCCCTGAAGGATCAAGCGAGACCAGTACGGCCTGGAGGCTCACCGGATCCATAGCTATAAGGTAGTAATTGTTGTTGATCCGGAGTATTTCGTCCAGCGGATGTACCAGTGAGGCCGAATAATCGATTTCCTGAACAAAGTTCCCGGCGGCATCCGTCTTCACGAGGTACAGACCAGGAAAATCTGAAAGATCGGTTTTTCTGGAGCCGGCAATGAGGAATCCTCCGTCTGGTGTCTGAACAATATCAAGTGGTTCATAAGAAGCCTCAAACCGGTTGTCATCATATATGCGGGTAAAAGAGGAAGTGGGATCTGCCTCATTTTCCGAAAAGTCACAGCCGGTCCATATCATTGTGCCGGCGAGCAGCGAGAATAAAAAAGTAAATCGTATCATCAGTCAATTGCTTTAAGGTCCTTACTGATAAACCGCAATGGGAATACACATCCTATGTTCACACTTATGCTGTTCAGGGAAATGTCATCCATAGCATCACCAATCCCGGTCAATGGATTTGCGGAATAACGGTTTTCGGCATTTGCGATATTGCCGAGTCCGTGGCGGTAGCTGACATCAAGGACGAATCGAACATTCCAAATATCGTAAGTACAGCCAGCTCCGCCAATGATACCGGTTGCCCCGCTTACAAAAAGATCAGTTGCCCCGGTGGTTACAGGTTCATTCTCAAAAGGACCTGAAGTTCCGGATGCCATATCCACGCCTTCGGTTGTTACCGTTTTACTGGCATTCAGAAGGTGCCTGTAATAAACACCTGCCTGAAGGAATGGACGAAACTGTCCGGCAAGGATATCATACCGGATAAGGAATGGTAGCTCCACGTACTGCAGAGCGTGTGACTGTTCGTAGGTAAGCTGAATTGAATTGAGCTCATTCTCATCGGAATACCATTCATAGGTATTCGAATAGGTAAATTTCTCTACGCGGTAATGGGGAGCCAGCGTAAAGGAAAAACCCCTATGATAAAAGGTTATGTTGATACCCGCCTGTCCGCCCGGCAGGGAGTATCCTTCATAATTCTTTTCGTTTATACTGTTATCGTAATTAAGTGCCTGTATCCCGGAGTAACGCTGGCCTGGAACTGCCATAGCCATATTCCCGCCTCCATAGAATCCGAGCCACCACTGGGTTTTCAGAAAATCACTTTTCCGGTCAGGGCGCTGGGCGTATTTCCCCTTGCGAACTGTCTGTCCGCTGACCTCTCCGGCAAAAAATATGGCCGGTACCAATAGACAAAAAATTAATAATTTTTTCATGTTACTTCCTGACGATTAACTTTTTAGAATCATTCAGCATTCCTGCTTTAATCTGGTAGATGTAAATTCCTGCCGGTATGTCTTCAAGTGAAACATCAACCATATGTTCACCCGGACCCCGGGATTCACTGACGAGTACTTTGACCAGCTGGCCATTCATATCATATAGATTGAGCGAAACCTCTGCCGGGGTGTTGATCCTGAACCTGATGGTGGTGGATAAATGGGCCGGGTTAGGATATGCTTTGTCCAGTGAAAACCTGTCATTGAAAAATGCCTCGTTGGAGGTTACATTCTGTTTGGCTACAGGGAGGGGCGAATAGGGGACTCCCTCGTCACTTACCCCGTTAATAAAATTGCCAAAAAAGATGTCATTAGCGATGATGTCTTCGTCCACCTGCATCCAGTCTTTCAGAATATTGGCGTATACCTGACGATAATCAAACTGCATTTCCACATTATTCAGGGAGACGTCCGGATTGGTGCCATAGACGCCCGGTCTTACCCCTTTTCCGAATACCATCATCGGAGCTCCTGTCCCGTGATCGGTCCCGTAGCTGCCATTTGAAGGTATTCTCCTGCCAAACTCTGATGTTGTAACCGTAAGGACGCGATCTTCAATGCCCCGTTCCCTAAGGTCTTCCTGGAAGGCCTTCATCGCCGAGGAGATATGATGCAGGAGCGCCGCATGTCCACCCATAGTAGCGTCATGCCCTTCCACCTGTTCGGCATGGGTATCAAATCCACCCAGCTTTACAAGAAATACCTTGGTTCCCACGCCTTGCCCGGCTCCACCACCGTGCAGGAGTCTTGCGATCATCTGCAACTGGGGGGTAAGCCGGTTTTTACGGCTGGAGGAGGGTGCGGCAAACGGATAATTCTCCGGATAGGTTACCCTCGGTGTATAGGATCTGCTGTATACTTCGTACAACCTTCCCGCATAGTCTTCTGATTTGTCTTCGAGCCCAAGGATCCAGTTAAGTTCTTTACCGTACAGCGAGCTGTCCAGATACGCCGGCGGCCTTCCCCGGGGATCAAACCCCTCGTCGGTAAATCCTTCCAGGCTTTCTACCAGCTGCGCAAATGCATCCGGGTCGCTGGCCAGGGAGATTGACAGGGGTATGTTGTCTTCCTGGTGAAAGACCAGTGAAATTTCGCTCCCCATTTCAATGGCAAGCGGGTCAGGGTAGGTAGCGTTGGGAAATTCTTCCGGATAGACCAGCGGATCAACATCCTTGCTCAGATACCTGCCGACCCATCCCGAACTATGATAATCATTGATACCGCCACCCATATGCCAGATGTCCCGCCCCCTGAAATGGGACCCGTTATTCTGAGGATAGGATACGCCCTGTACCAGGGCCATACGACCCTGGTCGTACATTTCCTTAATACCAATCATGTCGGGATGCAGACCAACCTGGTCCGCAGAGGTCAGCGTGGAGTCAAGGGGTATCATACTCCGCACACTATTTTTGGCGGGAATGGCAATATTGGCCCGTCGGCTGTAATACAAATCGTATTGTTCGACCGGTACAAACGTATTCAGGCCATCATTACCTCCGTGAAGCTGGAGAATTACCAGTACGCGGTCATTCGAACTGGACTCTGCCAGTCGCAGGAAATGATTTCTTTCGGCCATCACGCGCATCGGGACTTGCTGGAGGGTGAAGCTGGCACCCGCCATCAGTGTCGAATTCCTTAAAAAATTTCTCCTTCTCATAATTAAAAAAGTTGATATTCAGGTGTCTGAAGCATGGCGTTGAACAAACTTTTCAACAAGGTTTCCACCTCCAGGTAATTCACGGCTTCATTGGCATACAGCGAAGTCCATTCAGCTTCACTGTACTGGTTGGCAGTCAGAAAAGCATACAGGAAATAGGAGAGGCGCTCCCCTGTAATAGTTCCGGTGCTGCTGTTAAAATCCAGGTTAGTGGCCAGCGGGAACATATAAGGAGCCATGGCCATAATCAGCTGACGAGCATCGCCGGCTGCTCCTCCAAAATTTTGAGAAATGAAATACCTGATATTCCAGGTTCCCATATTGCTGTCAAGGATTGTTCGAATAAAATCATACCGCTGAACCAGGTAATTGGTGGTTATCCAGTTCCGGTTAAATTTCGGAAACTGGTGATACGCCGGGTATCCGGCCACTTCATCCGGCTCGTACAATTCCATTCCCTGGCGCTGAATAAGTGAAAGCATATCGCTGGCCAGCATATCAAATTCGGCAGGCTGGCTGGTCTGGTCAGGAATCTGTACTTCCAGAAATGTGATCGTTCCAGCGATAAGCTCGAGGGGAGATTTGATGATACATCCGAATTTGTCGTCGTCAGTTCCGCTAACCGCTTCAAAGAAATGCGTACTGGTTAGCAGCGCTTCAATGACCGGTTGTATGCGGTAGCCCCCCGCGATAAAAATATCAGCCATATCGGAGATAATGTCATTATCCAGGCTTTGCCCAATGTCGTAGTGCAGGTAGTACCTGTACAACTTCCTGCACAGATGCAGCGAGGCTTCCCGCTGGCCGTATATCATGGCAATGAGTTGTTCCAGTTCATCGGTCATGCTTTCCCAGCTGGGGTCTGCCCCCGTCATCAGGGATGCATTCTGGGTGATCTGCTGATTGGCAAAGCGCTCGCTGAATACCTTTTTGCTATCGTCCTGTTCATGCGCCGAACCGATCGTTCCGCCCTTGATACGGCAGGTTGGAAGATTGGTTTCCGGGTCGATCCGGGAGAATGTGTCATCGAATTCGTATCCGGTCAGAACATTTGCCGCGGCCCGCACATCCTGTTCTGTGTAATGAATATAATCACCCTGGGCGGCTGCCGGCGGATTCGATCCTTCCAGCCCGCGACCAATGGTGTACAGTTCGAGCATTTCCCGGGCATAATTTTCATTTGGACTGCCCTTAACATTCCCGTTGCCGTCCAGGAACCTGATCATTGCATTGTCGAGGCTGACTTTTTTTACCAGTGTTCTGAAATCCCGGGGCCCGAGCGGACTGTCCTGTTTGTCATAAGCAAACATCCGGAAGAGTTCGTTTTGATAATAGAGTGCCCTTCCGCTGACTACTTTACGTCTTTTGGTTGTGAAGAATGTGTGCAGAAAAAAGACGACCTTTTCACGCGCCGATTCGGCAAGTGCTGTTGAGGCTGAATTTCCGGATCCCAGGATCCGGCCCAGGTACCAGCGTACAAATAATTCCTGGTAATTGAGTTCAGTGTCTGCATCGTAAGCGGCATCCACCCAATTGATCCCGGTTTCCGGTTCAACCGGGGCAGGTGCATCAGGCAAACCTGTGGTGAAAAGTTCAGTTACCGCCTGGGCTGCTGAAAGTCCGGCATAATAATCCACCTGTGCCTTCGTAGCGCCGAATGTGGCCCGCCGAAGCAAGTGTGCCGCCCGCTGTATTCCTAGAGTGCCGTTTTGAGGTAATAAAGGCATAATTTTTTACGTAAAAAACTGTTGCTCCGGATTAAACATGTCTGACAGTCCTTTATACGCAAAGCGGTAGGGGTTAAAACTTCGAAATTGCCGACCAACGGTAAATTTTGTCTTTATGCGGATATTCGGATAGCTTTGCTACCATGGTAAAACTCATTGAATGCCCGCGCGATGCCATGCAAGGTTTGCCCGGATTTATACCTACTTCTGAGAAAGTCAGGTACTTAAATGCGTTGTTGCAGGTGGGGTTTGATACCCTTGACTTTGGGAGTTTTGTTTCGCCAAAGGCAATTCCCCAGATGCGTGATACCAGCGAAGTGGTTCGTCAGCTGGATACCTCCGGTTCAAAAACCAAGTTACTCGCCATTGTTGCCAATAAACGCGGAGCCGTGGATGCCCTGTCTTTTGAGCAGATTGATTTTCTGGGGTTTCCGTTTTCAATTTCGGAAACTTTTCAGCAACGAAATACCAATAAATCGATCATGGAGGCGCTGAATGAAATGAATGATATTCTTGAATTGTGCCGCCTGAATAAGCGGGAGATGATTGCCTATATTTCCATGGGCTTCGGAAATCCTTATGACGATCCTTATTCTCCTGAGATTGTGGCCAAATTCACTGAAATACTGGTTTCTATGGGGATCCGTACCATTTCCCTGGCCGATACGGTAGGGGTTGCCGATGATGCACTGATCACCAGGTTATTTAAGCAGATGAACCGGACTTTTCCTGATATTGAATTCGGAGCTCATTTTCACGCCAGGCCTGATCAGGCTGCCTTACGCATCAGGACAGCCTACAAAGCAGGATGCAGGCGGTTTGACAGTGCCATCCGTGGGTTTGGCGGTTGCCCTATGGCCAAAGATGAGTTAGTCGGCAATATAGCCACGGAAACCCTGCTCGATATCCTCAGAGAATGCAAAGAACCTGTTGAAATCCATGAGAACAGGTTCAGCGAGGCGATGAACCTGTCCCGGGAAATACTTAATTAATTTAGTTCAACAGTTGTTTTAAGGACCTCAGCGGAATTTCCTCCGGTCATAATTTCAAATTCTCCAGGTTCGACCACGTATTCTCCCTCGTTATTCCAGAACCCAAGTTCTTTTTCAGTAAGAATAAATTCGACTGTTTCAGATGCTCCGCTTTCAAGCATAATCTTCTTAAAACCCTTTAATTCCTTCACCGGCCGGGCAATACTGGCAGCCTGGTCATGAATATACAACTGAACCACTTCCTCACCAGCTGTGGCGCCGGTATTGGCTACCGTTACCTGTACGCGAATCGTCTTGTCAGCCTGCAATTTAGCCTGCAAGCTGCTGTATTCAAACGATGTGTAACTGAGGCCAAATCCAAAGGGGTACAGGGGGTCGTTGGATTCATCCGTGTAGTGTGACCAGAAAACCGTAGGTTGTTCCGCAGGCCTGCCGGTGTTCAGGTGATTGTAAAAAATCGGCGTCTGACCGACCGATCGCGGAAAGGTCATCGGTAATTTGCCGGACGGGTTGTATTCACCATACAGCACCTGTGCAATAGCGTTCCCGCTTTGTGTTCCGAGCTGCCAGGCTTCCACGATGGACGGGATGTTTTCTGCCGCCCAGGGTATGGCCAGCGGCCTGCCATTCATCAGGACCAGTACGATGTTCTTATTCACATCATAAACGGTTTCCAGCAGCTCTTGTTGTACTCCGGGCAGACCAAGTTCGGTTCTGCTGCGGCCTTCACCACTCTGAAATCCATGTTCACCCAGTACCATAATCACCACTTCTGAATTGCGGGCAAGGTTTACTGCTTCTTCAAAACCTGATTTATCCGTTTCATTAATATTCACTTCGTTTACAAAAGATACATCACCGGTAAATAAATCCGCCCCGCGTGCATAGGTCATATTACCAGAGGCAAATTCTTCCAGCCCTTCAAGAACCGATACCGCGCTGTTGTCGTCAGAACCGATTCGCCAGCTGCCAAGCGGACTGTTCTTTTCTTCCGCGAGCGGACCGATCACTGCAATGTTTTGCTGACTCCGGCTTAGTGGGAGTAATTCGCCTTCATTTTTCAGCAGGACGATCGATTTTTTCGCCATGTCGAGGACGGCTTCCATATGATCAGGATGATACGGCCTGGTATTCTCCCGTTCCTCATTACAGTAAAGGTAGGGGTCATCAAAAAGGCCAAGGGCATATTTGACCCGGAGAATACGCCGAACGGCATCATCAATTACCTCCATGCTGACACTTCCGTCCTCTACCAGCCCTTTGAGGTGCTGGATGTAGGCATAGGATTCCATATCCATATCTGATCCCGCATTCGCGGCAAGTTCGGCGGCATGTCGCAGATCTTTTGCTTACCCATGAGGCACCATTTCACCAATGGATCCCCAGTCCGAGATTACAAATCCTTCAAATCCCCAGTCACCTTTCAGAATATCGCGCTGCAGAAAATGACTTCCGGTGGCCGGGATACCGTTGAGGGTGTTAAACGCATTCATAAAGGTGAGAACACCTGATTCTGACGCGGCCTGAAATGGAGGCAGGACCATATTGTACAGGGTGGAAATGCTCATATCAACTGTGTTGTAATCCCTTCCTGATTCGGCAAAGCCATAGCCTGCGAAATGCTTGGCACAGGCTGCGATGGTATTTGGAGCGGTCAGGTCATTTCCCTGGAAGCCACGTACGCGGGCCCGTGCAATGGCGGCGCCAAGGTACGGATCTTCACCGGCACCTTCCATGACCCGGCCCCAGCGTGCATCGCGGGAAATGTCAACCATCGGGGCAAAGGTCCAGTTAATTCCAAGCGCTGAGGCTTCATCTGCGGCAACCTGTGAAGAACGTTCAATGGCCTCAAGGTCCCAGCTGGCGGCCTCGGCAAGAGGGATCGGTGCCAGTGTTTTGTAGCCATGAATGATGTCGAAACCAAATATCAGCGGAATGCCGAGCCTGGAATTTTCAACTACCAGCTCCTGCATAGCCCTGACATTTTCCACGCCCCGCACATTGAGCATGGAACCGACGAGGCCATTCCGAAGGTTGTCGTACTTCATTTTGTTAGCACCTTCTTCAGGTGCCGGACCTGTTACTTCCCAGAATCCGTTGTACTGATTCATCTGGCCGATTTTCTCGTCCAGGGTCATAATTGAAATAAGTGAGTCGATTTTACTTTCTGTTGTTTGTCCGTAACTGGGCATGGAAATAAGAAATGTGAAGAGGGTAATCAGGAAATATCTCATGGGTATACGTGTTGTTCTGCTTCCCAAGTTACTTGGTAACGGGATCAGTGAAAATGCTATTCGTCATATTCTGCCATGATTGAACAAGGCAAAATATCTTCTGTTAGACTATTGATTTTAATCTATAGTGTATATTTATAATAACCAACCAATATAATATGCTTTCTGATATTAATGAATACTTTCATGCAGCATCCGATCTTCTTGGGTTATCTGACCGGGTCAGATCAATTCTGCTGACGCCTCGAAGAGTTGTTAAGACCGAACTGATTATTGAAAACGACAACGGCCAGCTGGACTCCTATATCGGGTTTCGTGTTCAGCATAATAATGCCAGAGGACCAATGAAAGGCGGACTCAGGTTTCACCCCAGCGTGGATGAAGATCACAGTACGGCCCTGGCCAGTTTGATGACCTGGAAAACAGCCGTCGTTGACCTTCCCTATGGTGGCGCAAAGGGTGGAATAGCCTGTGATCCGCAGAAAATGTCGGACAGGGAGCTGCATCGCCTGACCAGTGTGTTTGTAGAGCGGATGAAAGAAATCATTGGTCCGACCACGGATATTCCCGCTCCTGATGTAAATACCAATTCTAAAATTATGGGCTGGATAATGGAAGAATATTCCAAGTACGAAGGGTTTTCGCCGGGCGTAGTGACCGGTAAACCCCTTCAGCTGTTCGGATCCAATGGCAGGGAAGAAGCTACTGGAAGAGGTATTATGTATGTGCTGATAGAAGCCCTCGAGCAAAAGGGGCATTCCCTGGAAGAAGTTACTGTGGCTATCCAGGGGTTTGGGAATGTAGGAAGCAATGCGGCAAGGCTGCTGCATGAAGCCGGGGCAAAGATTGTAGCCGTGGCGGATGCCGGAGGGGGAGTGGCCAATATGGACGGACTTGATATACCAAAGCTCATTGAATGGGTGACTGAAACCAGGACGGTTAAAGATTTTGCCGGGGGAGAAGGTTTTGAGAGTGATGAAGTGTTGAGCTGGAAAGCTGACGTGCTTATCCCGGCAGCACTTGATGGCGTTTTGCATGAAGGAAATGCTGATAAGGTAGAGGCAAAAATTATTATAGAAGGTGCTAATGGTCCCACGACGCCGGAGGCAAATAAAATCCTGGCCGATAAAAACGTTTTGATTGTTCCGGATATCCTCGCCAATGCCGGTGGGGTTACGGTTTCCTATTTTGAGTGGGCGCAGAACATTCAGCATTTCCGATGGGATGATGAGCGTATTACCACCGAACTTGAAAAAATTATGCGTAAGGCCTACGCAGAAGTATACAGAATTTCGCAGTCCAAAAATGTTGATTTGCGTACCGCCGCCTTTTATGTTGCCATTCAGCGGGTCATGGATGCTGCAAACTCACGATATTATATCAGTGAAACATAGTCAAACTAGATACTATACTGTATTCAGCAGTCTTGAAAAAAGATCCTGATTTGAATATTTCAGCAATACTGGTCAAGGCTCCTGAAATAACTGCTTCCGCAGTTCGAAAATTTTACCGGGAAGCGCCACGACTACATTCTTAAATTCAAGCTGCAATAGCAGGGAGGCTGTTTTTCCAACAGCCTTTCTGCTTGCCCAGCTCAGGCGGTCAAGGTGCATTCTTCCGGCATTCGATTCCAGAATTGAAACCAGTTCCTGCTCTTCGGTATCAAGCGGTGGATGTTCCTTTTTTATGGTCTGGGAGGGCTCCTTTGTCCAGTTCATTAGATATTCAACATCCTCAGCTTTGGACAACAGATGGGCACGGTGCCGGCGGATTAGATTGTTGCATCCTGCTGAATACTTATTGTAGACCGTGCCTGGTACCGCCATGACTTCACGATCATAATCATTGGCGATGGAGGCGGTGATAAGGGCACCACCCCGTTCGGCAGCTTCTATGACGAGCACCACGTCACTCAGTCCGGCGATAATCCGGTTTCTGGCAGGGAAACGGGAGGCATCAGGCACCGAGTCAATTCCGTTTTCGGTCAGCAGGCCGCCATTTTCCTGCATGTCTGCTGCCAGTTTGCGATGGCTGGCCGGGTAAATATATTCAATACCTCCAGCCATCACCCCAATAGTGGATAAATCATTGGTTATTGCGCTGCGATGAGCTTCAGCGTCAATACCATACGCCAGTCCGCTGATAATGAGCGGTTGATGCGAACGCATTCCTTCCACAAGTTCCCGTGTAACACCACGACCATAGGAAGTTGCCTTGCGTGTTCCAACAATCGCGATTACTTTAGACGTATTCATATCTGCATTGCCACGGTAAAACAGAAGCGATGGTGAATCCGGGATATGGCGTAACCGGTCCGGGTAATCATCATCGGTATGAAAAAGGAGCCTGACATTCTTTTGCTCGGCATTACCAAGCAGTTCGCCCGCTTTATTCATTGAAGAATGATTGGTGATGGCATCCGCCAGTGCCGGACCGATGCCGGGAATTTTGATTAGTTTGTTTTTTGGAGTACTGAACACCCGGTGAGGTGTACCGCAGTAACTGATAAGCTGACGGATAGTGAAGGACCCAACACCGGGGACAAGGTGCAACGCCAGCAGGGCCAGCCTTTCCTGGTTCATATGGTAGACGGATTTATTTGATTTGCTGCCTGAGCTCTTTGAGGAAGGCTCTCACACTGGTCAGCGAATCCATGATCTCCATCTTGTCTTTGATCTTACCTGAATCATTCTTGATCATATCCTTGGCTCCCTGTAAGGTAAACCCTTTCTCCTTTACTAGATGGTAAATGAGACGGACATTCTCAATATCTTCCTTGGTAAACTGACGATTTCCTTTACGGTTTTTTTTAGGTCGGATGATATCAAATTCACCTTCCCAGAAACGGATAAGGGAAGGCGCCACGTCGAACATTTCGGCTACTTCGCCAATGGCGTAGTATTTCTTTTCAATTTTCTTTTCTTTATACGGCATGTATCAGAATTCTTTGGGAAGATAATGAATTCTTCCAGTATCGTCAATAGATAGCTGACCTTCAGGGAAGTCTTTTTTGGTCAGTTCTTGTATTACTTTAATTACCCGACCCCTGCTATCGATCACCGGACCACCCGCACCGGGCTGAATTACAGGGGTGATCTCTCCGTAAAGAAAAGTGCCGTCAGGCTTCGCATAAACTTTCAGGATCGGGGCAAGACCATTTTCATCCCGTAAATTAAAACGCGCATATGTGCAGAAATTGCCCAGGCTGTACGCAATTATCCGGTCCTTGTAAACTTCCATGGCACGGGTGACGTGCGGACCGTGACCAAAGACCACATCCGCCCCGGCATCTATTACTGCGTGGGAAAATTCATATACATCCCCCCGGTTTTCCCCGTAAAACAGCTCATTCTCCCGTGGCACATGCTGATAATCACTGCCTTCTGCACCCCCGTGAAAGGAAACAATCACAATATCCGCGTACTGATCCAGGTAGGAAACAATTTCTTTCGCTTTCGGGATATCATTGATGCTTAAGGTTCCCGTATTTGGTGAGAATGCGGTAAAACCATAGATCAGGCCATTACGCACCAGGAAGGTATAGGGCGTATTCTGCTGGCCTGCATGATGAATTTCCAGGGAATCCAGAACGCGCTGAGTATTGATCCGGCCCGGGTCACCAAAATCACCGGCATGGTTATTCGCCGTGCTCATCACATCAAAACCGGCATCAACAAATCGCTGGGCAAGGAACTCAGGTGACCGGAATATATAGCATACCTTAGGATCCTTGCACTTTTTCGCATCCCCGCCTTCATTCAGAATGACACCTTCAAGATTGCCAAAGGTCAGATCTGCGTTCTGTAAAACCGGTATGACATCCCGCATCAGGTTGCGGCCCTCATTAGCCGGCAGGTAGGACGGATCAGGAAAATTCGTACCGAGCATGATATCGCCTACTCCGATCATACTCACTGTATCGGGACGCATTCGTTTCCATACGCGAAGCTGCCCGGGGGTAACCATCGTCAACTCCCGTAGCGGTGGCGGGCCAACGGCGAGCACTTCACTGTCCCGTATCGGCGGCACCTCGCTGATCAGACTTGTTTTCCGTACACCTCCGCAGGAGGTAAGGAAGGCAATGGTTAAGAGCAGGAGAATATTCCGTACGGACAGCAGGTCAGTCATGCGGCAAAAATAGAAATTGAATGTAGATCTTAAAGGCCTGGAATTAAATAAATTTTAATCCAGTACCTCATGAGACTGTTGAGATATCTCAACCAGCTTTTCGTATTCCTCGTTACTTAAGTCACGCTGGAAAAAGTTGATCGGATTAATGTGCGCGCCTTTGAACAGCACTTCATAATGCAGGTGATCTGAAACAGACCTTCCTGTATTTCCCACGTATCCGATGATCTGACCACGTTTTACACGGTCACCGACCTTGACATTGAACTTATTCAGGTGTGCGTACCGGGTCTGATATCCATACCCATGGTTCAGGAAAATAACGTTGCCATACGAACTTGAGCGGTAGGACCTGTTAATCACACCATCACCTGTGGCGTAAATCGGAGTGCCTTTGGAGGCGGTGAAATCAATTCCCTTGTGAGGCATGACCCGTTTAAGTACAGGATTAAAGCGCTTGGGGTTCCAGCCACTTGCTATCCGCACCAGCTCTTCGTTGCTGATCGGCTGAATGGCCGGACGGCTGGCCCACATTTTTTCCTTTTCCTCCAGAATTTCCGTGATGTGATCGTACGACTTACTTTGAATGTAAAGCTTCTTTTTCAGGTTATCCATTTCCTGGTAGGCATGGAGAATAATATTTTGCTGGGGAATGCCCTCCCTCATTATTTCACCATACCGGTCAGTACCTCCGATACCCCCTTCTCGGACCGAAACCGGAATGGGCTCCGTATCCAGGATAACACGGTAAATCTCATCATCCTTGTATTCCAGTTCCTCAACTACCTGGTAGGCGGCATCCAGTTCTTCCTGGAGAATCTGCCAGTCCAGCACCAGTTTCTGGTTGTCTTCCATTAACCGGTTTTCTTTCATCGAGCGGAAATTCGTATGGTAGACATAAATCAATCCGGCAGCCAGTATTCCTGATATAGTAAGGAATCCCAGCAGTTGAAATATCATGTCTTTTCGCGAGACCTTAACCGGCTCGTAGTTGCATGTTTCCGTGTTGTAGTAGTACGTTATTTTGGCCATCTATCGCTACAGTCTAAAAAATATTGCTGTCAAAAAAATGCTAAAATTAGTCGAAGGCTTGATTCTCCTGTTTTGCGTGTTTTCTTAATTCTTTAAAATCATGATCGTCTATTCCATTGATCAGGAACTGGATCGGGTCGATCTTTTCCCCGTCCCGGATTACTTCATAATGCACATGTGGCGCAATGGATCCGCCGGTACTGCCAAGGGTGGCGATCTGCTCTCCCCGGGTTACTTTCTGTCCGCGCTTCACCAGAATTTTCTCCAGATGGGCATATTTGGTAACATATCCGTAGCCATGATCAATTTCCACATAATTGCCATAGCCCGTTTCAAGCGAAACTCCTTCCTTTACTGCGATTACTTTACCAGCGCCGGTTGCCATCACCGCTTCTCCCCGGTGACCGGTGAAATCAATCCCCCTGTGCATGACGCGTCCTTTGTGGAAAGGGTTGATGCGCATCCCGAATCCGGATGACAGTTTCGTGAGATCCGGATTACTTACAGGCTGAATAGCCGGCAATGCTTTAAGCATGGCTTCCTTCTCATTCACAAGACGGGTAACTTCTTTCAATTCCCCCTGCAGAGACCCCTTGAGTATATTGTCAATACGCTTGCTGGTTTGATCTACATATTCTTCATTGTCCCAGCCATTTTCGATCAGGTCCCGGAGTGTAACAGTTGCCAGCTTAACCTCTTTGGAATCAGCAATCGGATCGGCTTCATAAATACGCTTGTAAATTTTATTGTCGCGCTCGCGAAGGGCGGATATAACTTCTTCAACATCCACCAATTCACCTTTCAGGCTGGTGTAATGTTTTTCCATAGTCTCGTTCTCTTTTTTAAGTGTCCGGGTCAATTCTGTCTCAAAATAGATATTATAGACCATGACGATCACCACCGCTATGACAAGTGCCCCGGCCACATATCCCAGGAAATTAAGCAAAATGTCTGTCCAGGACCGGCGGACACGCTCATAGCGACATGAGTCCGTATCGTACGTATATTTTATTCTAGCCATGTTATCCTTCGCTAAAAACTTTTATTTTTGTGCCTCCGGAGCGGTTTTGACATTGAAAAAATAGGGCATCAGGTGCCGGGTTTTTCCGGATTGCACTGTATGCAATTTAATTTATTTCGAGGTACAATGCCGTGATCTGTAAGATATTCAACTTTTTTGCACATAATGAACGCACTGGACATACGTCAAAAATTCCTGGATTTTTTCAAAAGTAAAGATCATCAGATCGTTCCATCGGCCCCGATGGTGAATAAGGACGATCCCACTCTGATGTTTACCAATGCCGGGATGAATCAGTTCAAAGATTTTTTTCTTGGCAATGGTAAGCCTCCTTACTCGCGGGTGGCAGATACCCAGAAATGCCTGCGCGTTTCGGGTAAGCACAATGACCTGGAAGAGGTGGGGCTTGATACCTATCATCATACCATGTTTGAAATGCTTGGTAACTGGTCTTTCGGGGACTATTTCAAAAAGGAAGCCATAGAATGGGCTTGGGAATTACTCACCAAAGAATACGGACTGCCAGAAGACCGCTTGTACGCAACGATCTTTGGCGGAGATAAGGAAGATAATCTGGGTGTCGATCAGGAAGCGTATGACCTCTGGAAAGTGATACTTCCGGAGGATAGGATACTGTATGGTTCCAAAAAGGATAATTTCTGGGAAATGGGTGATACAGGTCCGTGCGGACCGTGCTCGGAGATTCATATTGACCTGAGGCCTGACTCAGAAATTGCCGAATTGCCCGGGAAGGACCTGGTGAACAAAGACCATCCGCTTGTGGTGGAAATCTGGAACCTGGTTTTTATGGAGTTTAACCGCCTGGCTGACGGAAAACTGAAATTTCTTCCTGCCAAACATGTGGATACCGGAATGGGTTTTGAACGCCTGTGCATGGCTATCCAGGGAAAAACTTCCAACTACGATACGGATGTGTTTACGCCTCTGATCAATCACCTCACCTCGCTGGCCGGTATTGATTATGGAAAAAACGTGGAGAAGGATATTGCCGTAAGGGTTATGTCAGATCATATCCGGGCTATTTCCTTTGCGGTGGCAGACGGACAGCTGCCGTCCAACACCGGTGCCGGGTATGTGATCAGGCGGATTCTTCGGCGGGCAGTGCGCTATGGGTATTCGTTCCTTTCTTTCAAGGAACCGGTGCTCTACAGCATGGTGGACATTCTTGTGGATCAGTTCCGGGAGGTGTTCCCGACCCTGGCAGAACAGCAGGAATTTGTTAAGAATGTAATTAAGAAGGAAGAAGAATCATTTCTCAGGACACTGGAGAATGGTTTAAAAAAGCTGGACCAGATCCGGGACGTTCTGAAAGGCAGCGGAAAAGGAATAATCCCTGGGGACCAGGTATTTGAGCTTTATGATACGTATGGCTTCCCGGTGGATCTGACATCGCTTATAGTTAAGGATTTCGGGTTGAAGGTTGACGAGAAAGGGTTTGCAAAAGCCATGGCAGGTCAGAAATCCAGGTCAAAGGCCGATGCTGTGCGGGAGACCGGAGACTGGCATGTGGTTCGCGAAGGCGACAGCACGAAGTTTACCGGGTACGATGAGCGGGAAAACAAGAGTCATATTCTCCGTTTCCGGACAATACGTAAAAAGGATAAGGAAGTGTTTCAGGTCGTACTGGATAAAACACCATTTTATGCAGAAAGTGGCGGACAGATAGGGGATACCGGAACACTGACCTCTGATCAGGAAACAATTCATGTGGTGGATACCATCAAAGAGAACGACCTGATCGTGCACCAGGTAAAAGAACTGCCCGCTCATCCCGAATCGGAATTTATCGCACGTGTTAACAGCGAACGCCGTGACCGCATAATGCGAAACCACACAGCGACGCATTTATTGCATGCTGCATTGCGAGAAATACTTGGCTCGCACGTTGAGCAACGCGGGTCACTGGTAAATGACAAACTTCTCCGGTTTGATTTTTCTCACTTCGACCGTATGAGCGAAGAAGAAATTCAGAAAGTCGAACATCGCGTCAATGAGAAAATCCGGGAGAATATTCCGCTGCTGGAAAACCGGGCGGTTCCAATGGATGAGGCAAAGGCAATGGGAGCGATGGCATTGTTTGGAGAGAAGTATGGCGATGAAGTCCGGGTGATCATGTTTGATAAGGAGTATTCGGTTGAATTATGCGGAGGTACCCATGTGCCCGCAACAGGGACAATCGGTTTTTTTAAGATCCTCAGCGAAGCATCCATTTCGGCGGGTATCCGGCGAATCGAAGCGGTTACCGGGGACAAGGCGGAGCAATATGTTGAAGACCAGGTGGCACTGAACCGCGAGATCAGAGAGCTCCTGAAAAACCCTGCCGATCTCCAGGGATCAATCCGGCAGCTTATCGAACAGCGCGCTGACCTTGAAAAGACGGTTGAACGATTCAGGTACCAGCAGGCAGCGGGCGTCAAGGATGAGATATTGAAACGTATCGAAAGAAATGGAGACGTAAGCAAGCTGGTGACGAAAGTATCACTTCCTTCTGCCGACATGCTCAAAAAGATCAGTTTTGAATTAAAGAAGGAAGTGCCTGGCCTTATTATGGTTCTTGCCGCGGATATTCAGGGAAAGCCGCAGATCTCAGTGGTCATCGACGATAAACTGGTAAAGGAGAAGGGATTGCATGCAGGGAATATGGTGCGCGATCTTGCGAAAGAAATAAAAGGCGGAGGAGGCGGCCAACCGTTTTTTGCTACAGCCGGGGGGAAAGACCTGTCCGGGCTCGACCGTGTGGTGGAAGCAGCAGAAGAACTAGTTAAGGATATCTGACATGGATGCTGATGTTTACAGTAAGTATACGGTGGTTATCGGACTGGAAGTACATGCACAGCTTCAGACGCAAAGTAAGATTTACAGTTCCGATTCAACAGAATTCGGTAATTCTCCCAATACCAATGTGAGTGTCATCACGCTCGGACACCCGGGTACGTTACCCAGGCTGAACAGGAAAGTAGTGGAATATGCTATCCGGATAGGCCTCGCATGCAGTTCTGAAATATCACGCTACAATATATTTGACCGGAAGAACTACTTCTACCCTGATCTGCCTAAGGGATATCAGCTCACCCAGGACCGGACGCCGATTTGTATAGGCGGTACGGTGACGGTCTCACCGAAGAACGCAGAAGACCGTGAGATCCGGTTGAACCGCATCCATATAGAAGAAGATGCGGGAAAATCATTGCACCTGCCGGAAGAAAGTGATACGCTTGTGGATTTTAACCGGGCCGGGGTCCCGCTGATTGAAATAGTTACGGAGCCTGATTTACGTACTCCTGAGGAAGCTTATGCTTTTCTGGCTGAAATCCGTCAGCTTGTTCGCTACCTGGATATTTGTGATGGCAATATGGAGGAGGGTTCATTGCGATGTGATGCCAATATTTCAATTATGCCTGCCGGATCAGATACCTTTGGGAAGAAAGTGGAGATAAAGAATATGAATTCGCTGCGAAATGTGCAGCGCGCGCTTGAGCATGAAATTGAACGCCAGGTGATGCTGGCGGAAAAAGGAGAAGAGATCATTTCTGAAACGCGGACATTTAATGAAACCACCGGTACCACATCCGGGATGAGGACCAAAGAGGAGTTAAACGATTATCGTTATTTTCCTGACCCTGATTTAAGTCCGCTTGTGGTATCTGAAGAATGGCTGGCTGCGATAGAGGAAAAGATGCCGGTACTGCCGCGTGAATTGGTTAAAAAATATGTGCAGGAATATGATTTGCCGGAGTATGATGCCAGGGTGCTAACTGACAGCAAGGAAATCGCCTCCTATTTCGAAGAAATCATCTCACATACCGATCAGTATAAAGCGGCGTCCAACTGGATGATGGGGCCTGTGAAGTCGTACCTGAATGAGCATACGATTGAAATTGGTGATTTCAGGCTGACACCAGTGAGGCTTGTAGATTTAATGAAGCTTGTTGAGTCGGGAAAAGTAAGTTTCAGTATTGCGTCCCAGCGTATTTTTCCCGTTATGGTGGAAGATACTGACAGCTCAGCTGCTGAAATAGCTAAACGTCTGAATCTGATCCAGGAGTCGGACAGTGGGGCGATCGAACAATTGGTAGACGATGTGGTGGCTGATTTTCCTGATAAGGTCACTGCCTACCGGAAAGGTCAGAAAGGGCTGCTCGGTATGTTTATGGGAGAGGTGATGAAACGCGGAAAGGGCAAGATCAATCCCAAAATGGCAAATGAACTTTTAAGAAATAAACTAGGTTGACAATTTTATGATAGGAAAAATGACTGCATTATTTTTTGCGACTCTTGTACTTTTTTCATGCAACAGCAATGCATCGGAAGAAACCGGTAACCAGGAAGATGGTATCAGGCTTTCCGGCCAGGTGGGTTTTCCCAAGGACGGACATATTGTATTGAAGAAAATACAGCAGGATGGTGAATTTATTCCGCTGGACACCTTTGCATTGAAAGAGGATTATACCTATTCAGGCTCCGTAGAGGTACCGGCTCCAGGTTTCTACCAGCTGGATTTTTTCAATACGCAGCAGGTTAACCTGATCCTGGATAAGGATAATGTGGAAGTGAATGTTGACGGGAATGATCCGCAGGGGTTTGTGGAAATTAGGGGAAGTCGCGACCATGACTTCATTCAGTATGTTCAGAATACGCTCTCTCAAATGCAGAGCTCACCACGCGCGCAGGATATAAACCAACGGTTCGTTCAGGCGCGTGAGGCCGGTGAAGAGGAGAAGATGAGCGAGATCCAGATGGAATACATCGCATATGATGACAGTGTGAAGTCTGTGATTGTTGACAGCATGCGAAGCCTTGGCCCTTCACTCGGAGCCATAGAGGTGTTACGGAATAAAAGGCTGATCGACTGGGATAAGAACTTTGCCTTTCTTGATGAGTATTCAGAGGCGGTCAGGAAAGAGATGCCGGATTCTCCGGAAGCAATGTCTTTCGTGAGCAGTGTCGATGCGGTTAAGTTCCTGGCCATGGGCAAAGAAGCACCGGAAATTGCTCTTCCGAATCCGGATGGCGAGATCGTTAAATTATCGTCCCTTCGCGGGAATTATGTTCTGGTGGATTTCTGGGCTAAGTGGTGCCGTCCGTGCCGGATGGAAAACCCGAATATCGTTCGCCAGTACAGGAAGTATAATGACGAAGGATTTGAAGTATATGGCGTCTCCCTTGACAGAACCCGAGCTGACTGGGTGCAGGCAATTGAGGAGGATGAACTTCACTGGACCCAGGTAAGTGACCTGAAATTCTGGAACAGCGAGGCAGCAAGAACCTATGATATTAATTCTATTCCCTATTCCCTGTTGCTGGACCCCGAAGGAAAGATCATCGGAAAGAACCTGCGTGGCCCCGCCCTGGGCGAGAAGCTCGAAGAGATCTTCGGCAAATAATTGACTTCCCCCTTTGAAGGGGGTGCAATGGTATTAAGTTAAGGACTCCTAGAAATCAAAAGGGCCGAATCCATAGTAGGAACGGCCCTTTTTCGTATATTGTAATTGTCAGAAAACAATATCGAATGAAGATACAAAGAAATAAGAAGGCATCTTCCGGGCCTTCAAAAAAAAATCTTTGACTTTTTCCATTCCCGCCCCAATCAACAGCGATTCAGAAACTCTTCAAGCGATTTTACCCGTACCTCGCCACTTAGTTTTCCAATCATCGCCACTGCAATTCTGGGTTTATTCAAGGAGTCGGTGGAATTCAGGTTATCGAAATTATCTGATGCATTAGTAATCAAGCAGGTGAGTGGCAGTGCCTTTACACAAGCCCGGTATAAAATACAGCCAGCTTTTTTCCAGGAACTCAACCAACTCGTTGTGGATCACAGCCTGAACGGGCGCAGAAAGAGATGGAAAGGCTATACGCTGGTGGGTGGCGATGGAAGTTCCTTGCAATTACCCTCTTCTAAGGAGATAGAAGCTCATTTTGGAAGACATTCCAGTAAGAAAACCGGCGTGTGTAATTATCTGGCCCGAACATTTCTTTTCTATGATTTACTAAATGATATAGTCTTGCAAGCCGATTTGTCTCCGATGTGGGTTGGAGAAAAAAGCATGTTGGCCGCAGGAATAGATAAACTGGCCTGGAATGATTTACTCATTTTAGACCGGGGCTTCGGGGATTTTACCACGCTGCAGCGTCTGATCGGGCAACCCTTTTGTATCAGGATGTCGGTAAAGC
>JAUILA010000031.1 GCA_030432655.1 Bacteroidia bacterium | reverse complement strand
GAACTTGGTCCGAAACTGCAGGGTAAAATCTATATCTGGACCGGCGACATGGACAATTTTTACCTGAATATGGCGACCCGTGCCTTTGATGACGCCCTGGGTAACATGCAAAATCCCGAATCCGACGCTGTCATCGAGTACACGCCAATGACCGGTCATTGCACCAACTACTCCTACCGCCGCGTGCTGGAGCAGATCGCGGAGAAGTTGTGAGTGGAGGGGAGAAAGAGAGGGAGAGGGAGAGGGAGAGGGAGTACAAAAGGAGAGGGAGAGGGAGAACAGAAGGAGAGGGCCTCACTGTCATCTCGTGGACACGACCGAAGGGCGTGTAACCCGAGATCCCGCGGCTACGAAGATATCTCTTTCATATTATCGGGATCCCCGGTCTCACTGCTGTTCGCCGGGGATGACAATGAAGAATCGGATCCCCGGTCTCACTGCTGTTCGCCGGGGATGACAATGAAGAATCGGATCCCTGGTCTCACTCTTCGCCGTTGATGACAATAACCCAATAGTTGCATTCATTCAAAATAAAATGCTATCTTATTAGACTCATTGAAAAGAATTGTGCTGAATTTCAATTGATTATTGACGCCTCCGGTCCTTGCTTCTGGTAAGGTTATCTAGTTTGTCAGGTTGGTTTTACCGCCTTTATTTCAGCATTCCGATGAAACTCAAACGTGGGTATTTTGAGGACATCCGGATTTTCAGAAACCGTGCCAGTCGATTCTGGACGTTTCTGTTTATCCTTGTACTTGCCCTCCTGCCGTTTTTCATTAAAGCCTATTACCTGTCCGTCATTAACCTGATGGCCCTGAATGTTATTGTGGCACTCGGACTGAATGTCCTTGTCGGCAATACAGGACAGATTTCCCTGGGTCATGCCGGTTTTGTGGCCATCGGCGCCTACAGTGGAGCGCTCCTCATGCAATTAGGCCTTCCATTTGTCCCTGCACTCTTACTGGCCGCCCTTCTCACCGCCCTCATTGGCGCATTTCTCGGCATTCCCTCGCTTCGCCTCGAGGGTCCCTATCTCTCGATTGTCACGCTCGGTTTCGGACTGGCAGTTATGGTCATTATCGGGAGAATGGATGTGTTTGGCGGGCGGACGGGCATGTCGGTTCCGAAGCTAAAACTTGGGTGGACCGGCCTCCCTTATGATACAGCCCTATACTATGTCTTTACCATTACCACGGTGGTGCTGGTCATCATCACCATCATTCTCCTGAAAAGCCGCATCGGACGGGCATTCCAGGCCATCCGGGATAGTGATATTGCTGCTTCAGTGATCGGGATCAACGTCTCACATTACAAAACATTCAGTTTCGCTATCAGTGCGTTTTATGCCGGGATTGCTGGTTGTCTTTGGGGACTGTACCTGCAGTTTGTTACCCCCGGCACATTTTCCTTCATGATGTCAATAATTTTCCTTGCGACCATTGTGCTGGGCGGTCTGGGAAGTGTGACCGGTTCGGTATTGGGTGCAATTGTGATGACCTACCTGGGCCTGCAACTTGAAAATATTGTCGGGGTGCCTGTACTGGGTGATGTGATTGTCGCATTCTCCGACTCACTCATGAATACCTCCGGCATCGCCAACATTAAATGGGTACTTACCGGGTTGATCCTGATCGGGGTGATCCTTTTTGAACCGATGGGATTGAACGGACTATGGTTACGGGTAAAACGGTACTGGAGGTTATGGCCATTTTAAATTATGATTAGTCAACTGCTAGTAAACGCCCTGGTGGCCGGAAGTATCTATGCGCTCATCGCCTTGTCCATGAGCATCATTTACAAGGCTTCCGAAATCCCCAACTTCGCCCAGGGGGAAATGGCGATGTTTTCCACCTATATCACCTTCATCCTGCTGAGTGTGTTGGGTTGGCCATTTCTTTATGCGCTGGCCGGAACCCTGGTCTTTGCCTTTTGCCTGGGGTTTCTGTTTGAATTCATCTTTATTCGCCGGGCCAAGGAACCGAACCTGCTGGGGTTCATCATAATTACCCTCGGATTTCAAATGGTTCTCTACGGACTGGCAGGCTGGAAATGGGGAAGTGATCAGCGGACCTTCTCCCTGCCATTCTCCGAGTCAGAAGTGGTGTTCCAGACAGAGAGTGTGGTCCTGACCGAACACAACCTGGCTTCCATTGTACTCGCTATCCTGGTGATGGCGGGATTGTATTTGCTTCTTGAACACACCAACCTCGGACTGGCCATGAAAGCCAGCCAGCAGAATGTACGGGCGGCGAAATTCAACGGAATTCCCACTAACCGGATATTGGGAATATCCTTCGGGATCAGTTCGATCGTAGGCGCCATCGCCGGTGTCCTGGTCGCACCGATTTCCACCCTTGACCCATCCATGATGTGGGACCCGCTCCTCAAAGGGTTTGCCGCAGCGGTACTGGGTGGCATGAAATCGCTGCATGGTGTGGTGATCGGCGGTTTGCTCCTGGGTCTTGTCGAGAACCTGTTCGGTTTCTACATCTCACTCGAATTTAAATCCATTGTGGCTTTCGCGATTATTATGCTGGTGCTCTTTATAAAGCCATCCGGACTATTCGATAAACATTATGTGAGAAAGGTATGAGCCTGTTTTCCCTGAACCATATCAGTAAATCATTCGGCGGGGTCCAGGCGCTGTCAGACTTGTCATTCGAACTGGAGGAGGGTGAGATATTCTCCGTGATCGGTCCGAACGGTGCCGGTAAATCCACCATATTTAATTGCATTAGCGGATTGTACACACCTGACGAAGGGAGTATTCAGCTGGCGGAGAAGGAGATCACCGGATGGGCACCTCACCGGATCGCCCGGGCCGGAATCGCAAGGACCTTTCAGAATCTCGAACTGTTCCGCTACCTGACCGCTGTAGATAATCTACTGCTCGGACGACATATTCACATGCAGGCATCCCTGTTGCGGATACTTGCCATGCCATTCAGGAGATCCCGCGCCGCCCGGGAAGAAATTGCTCACCGGCACAAGGTGGAAGAAATCATCGAATTCCTTGAACTGGAGGCGTACCGGGACCGCCCGGTGTTTGCCCTTCCCTATGGTATTCAGAAGTTACTGGAGCTGGGACGGGCGCTGGCCCTTGAACCAAAAATATTGCTGCTGGATGAACCGGCGGCCGGACTCAACAATGAGGAAAGGCAGGATATGATCTTCTGGATCAAGGATATCCGGGACCAGCTGGGAGTCACCGTCATTGTCATTGAACATAACATGGAACTTGTAAAAGATATATCCGACCGGGTGCTGGCCCTTAATTTCGGGAGAATGATTGCCACGGGGCAGGTGCTGGAGGTACTGGAACATGAAGAAGTACGGAAGGCTTACCTGGGGGAAATACCTGAAACAACCTGATGCTGACGATAGAAAACATAGAGACCTTTTATGACAAGGTGAAAGTCCTTAATGGTATTTCCTTTACCGTGGCAGAAGGAAAGATAACGGCTATTCTTGGGAATAATGGGGCCGGCAAATCCACGACACTGAATACCATTCTCGGACTGATTGATGACCAGCCCGAAAAAGGTACTATTCTTTACCAGGGGTTGCCAATTGAGGGCAGGGAAACGCACCGGATCATTTCGCTGGGGATAGGCTATGTACCGGAAGGCAGGGAGGTTTTTGAAGAACTGACGGTGAAGGAGAATTTGCTGGTGGGTGCCTACCAGCGTCGTGATAAACGGGCTGTGAAAGAAGATCTTGAACGGATCCTGACCTGGTTTCCGGCGCTTAAAGACAGGATCGGACAAATGGCCGGCAAATTATCCGGCGGTGAGCAGCAAATGCTGGCGATTGGCCGGGCACTGATGAATAAACCGGATCTGCTGATCCTGGATGAGCCATCCCTTGGTCTTTCGCCCAGGCTGGTAACAGAGATTTTCGGGATCATAAAGGAAATCAACAAGCAGGGGATAACCATTCTCCTGGTAGAACAGAATGCGCGAATGGCATTCCAGGTGGCAGACGAAGTCTACATTATGGAAAACGGGAGGTTTGTGCGGAACGGACCGGCCGTTGAACTGGAATCAGATGAGGATGTACGGGAATTTTACCTGGGTATCAAGGAGAATGAATCCATCAAGGGGTATCAGCGATATAAACGAAAACGCACATGGAGGTAACGGATCAGGAAATAAAAAGCATTCCGTCTTTATTCACGGAGGTGTGCCGGGAACGCGGCGATCGTATCGCTATGCGGTTCAAGGACCTCGGGCTTTGGCAGGAATATTCCTGGAATGACTATTATGCTGAATCGGTGAAGGTGGCCAACAGCCTTATTTCACTTGGGATCAATGCAGGTGATTTTGTTGGGATTATCGGGGAGAATTGTCCGGAGTGGTTATTCATGGACATGGGTATCCAGTTGGCCGGGGCGCGCACGGTGGGTATTTACACGACCAATTCCTGGCAGCAGGTACAGTATATTATTAATCATTCCGAGTGCAGGGTGTTATTTGCCGAGAATGAAGAACAGGTGGATAAATGGCTGGCTATGAAAGCAGAGGTGCCCTCGCTGGAATACATAGTCTATTGGGATAAGAAAGGCCTTGAACGAATGGACGATCCGGGAGTCATGTATTACCCGGATTTTCTGAAGAAAGGAGAATCGCTAAGTGAAATTCAGTCGGAAGAATATCAGGAGCGGGCAGAAAAAGTAGATCCGGAGGATATTTCTCTGCTGGTCTATACTTCAGGAACTACCGGACCGCCAAAGGGTGTAATGCTCTCCGGGCGCAACATAATCTGGACAGCCCGTACACTTTATGAGATGGGCCTCGTCAGTGAGAAGGATCAGACTATGTCCTTTCTCCCGCTCTGCCACATTTTTGAACGTATGTTCAGTGCGTATTTCCACATTTGTGCCGGGTATACGATCAACTTTGCGGAAAGCACTGAAACCATTGCCAAAAACCTTACAGAGATCCGGCCCACCATCGGCTATGCCGTACCCCGGGTATGGGAAAAATTTCAGTCACGTATTCTCCTGCGCATAGAAGACGCCCCCTGGCTAAATCGCTGGCTTTTCAGGCTGGCTACCCGGGTCGGTATGGAATATGCGAACAGGAAACTGGATAACAGGCCTGTAGGGATCACGTTGCGGATTAAGCGCTTCCTGGCTTACTGGGGGGTGTTGTATCCTTTGAAATACATGATGGGAATAAACCGGATGCGCTATGCAATCAGCGGAGCCGCACCTATTTCGCCGAAAGTTCTTCGCTTTTACCATATGCTCGAGCTTCCGATAATTGAAGGATATGGCATGACTGAGACCAGCGCACTGATCACTTTCTCCACCCCTACAGACTTTAAGCTGGGTACAGTAGGCAGGCCGATTCTTGAAAATGCTGTGAAAATATCGGAGGAGGGTGAGATTCTGGCCAGGCATCCTGGCGTTACCTCAGGCTACTATAAGGATGAAGTATCCACTTCGAATACGATCATGGATGGGTGGCTCCATACCGGCGATATCGGTAAGTTTGATGAGGAAGGGTACCTCACGATCCTGGATCGCAAAAAGGATATCATCATTACCGCCGGGGGCAAAAACATTGCTCCCCAGAAAATAGAGAATAAACTCAAATTCAGCATCTACATTAATGATGCGATTGTGATCGGGGATAAGCGCAAATTTATCTCGGCCATTATAATTCTGGATGAGGAAAATATTAACAAGTATGCCAGGGACCACAAAATATCCTATTCATCCTATTCTGAACTGGCTGATCACCCGGAGATCCGGAAGCTGATTGCAGGTGAGGTCAGGCAGGTGAACAAGGAGCTGGCGCGGGTGGAAACAATCCGAAATTTCACCATACTCGATAAGCGACTGTATGTGGAAGACGGGGAAGTCACCCCAACCATGAAAGTGAAAAGAAAATTCATCAATGAGGAATACCAGGAACTCATTGAGAAAATGTACCAATAACCAAATCCAAGCACTATGAAATTATTCTTCAATTCAGTCATTTTATCTCTTGTCCTAGTCCTGACCCTGTCCACCTGTGGAACGGACCAGGCGAATAATAATGAATCTGCCGCCGTTCCGGGGGTGACCGATACGGAAATAGTCATCGGTTCCTGGGGGCCGCTGACAGGTCCGGCAGCCCTGTGGGGTAATGTGATGAAAGGCATTGATGCGCGGTTTGATATGATAAATGAGGCCGGAGGTATTCACGGAAGGAAGATCCGGTTTATCATGAAAGATGATGGCTATGATCCTTCCAAAACAGTTCCCGCCGTACGTGAGCTGGTTCAGCGCGAGGAGGTTTTTGCGGTGGCCGGTGGAATCGGAACCGCTCCCAATATGGCGGTCATGGATTTCCTGGTGGAGAATAACGTTCCGTGGTTCTGTCCGATGTCAGGGGCAGCCCAGATGACCGTCCCCCCGAAGGATAATATTTACTCTACCTTCCCTTTGTATTACGATGAAGGACGTATCCTGGCGAAGATGGTGGTCGAAGAACTTAATTCGGAGAAAGTGGGGATCATCTATCAGAATGATGATTTTGGAAAGAGCGGACTGGTGGGTGTAAAGAGTGTGCTGCAGGAAATGAATATGGATTTCGTGGCGGCACTGCCGGTCGAGGCGACCGATACTGACCTTAGTTCCCATGTGGCCCGCCTCAAGGAATCAGGAGCGGAGTCGGTCTTTTTGTGGACGCTGCCCCGGCAGGCGGCTATTACCCTGGGCAGTGCAGCCGTTATTGATTATAATCCGAATTGGATTGCTTCGGTAGTGCTGAGTGATATTGCGCTGATGCACGATATTACCAAGGGTGCCTGGGAAGGAGTTTATTTTACGTATCCTATTCCAAAGATGTACAGTGAGCTTAGTGATGAAACCATCGCGTCGTACAAAGCAGCCTTTGAGAAAGCGTATCCCGACGATCGGTGGAATAATTTTGCGTTCACCGGCATCGCGCTGATGTCGCCGTTTCTCGAGGCACTTGAGAAGGCGGGACCGGATCTGACCCGTGAAAAAGTTCTCGACCTGATCAGAAACATGAGCGATTTTGAGACGGAACTTGGACAGCCTGTCAGCTTCTCCGCTACACAGCACCTCGGAGTGAACCAATTGGTGGTGATGCGATGTGTTTCCGCTACGGAAGCAGAAAATGTGACCGGCCTGATGACCGGGGATTCTGATGTGGAAGCCCTGAACCAGATGCTCCGGGAGGAATAATATTTCCCCCTTGAGGGGGGTGTATGTACAGTTTGAGTTTAGAGTGTTGAGTGTGCATTCACCCATTGAAATCCTTCATGGAAGGGGGTTGTTACCACCCGCCACGAAGACCTATTCTTTAGTCTTACCGGGGATCTTCGATCCCAGACCCCCGTTTGGAAGACTAACCGCTCGCTCAAACTTACGGACGAGGGTGACAGACACAGGTCCTAATACTGTCATCCTGGGGGCCCGACAGGGCAGCCCGGGATCTGCAGCTACGAAGTCTACTCTTAAATAGTACCTTGGATCTGTCGATCCCAGACCCCAGTGGGGAAGGCTACCCGCTCGCTCAGACTTACGGACGGGGGTGACAGACACAGGTGATGATAGCGTCCTTCGCTACGATCTATGATATATTCAGGGAGAATGTTGTGACCCATGATGGCAATCCGGTTATGGAAATGATGCTGCAAGCGCATCATTACTGTAAACACAAATCGAATTGTCATGAAACATCTAAAATATTTCCTGATCATCACTGTTCTTTTCAGCGCCTGTGAAAAGAATAACCCAACTCCTGTATATACCGAATTTGAATCCGGCGAAGCTGAAGAAGTTAATGAGTTTCATAAAGTTGTGAAGGAGGAATTCAATAACGTTATGGAGATTCCTCTGTCCATGCAGCCGGCCCCTCCGGAATCTGGCCGTAAGCTAATCAAGACTTCCAACCTTTCCCTGCAGGTGGAAGACCTGACTAAGACGTCCCGAACTGTTGATTCACTTGTAAAGCAGTCGGGTGCCTTTGTCAGTAATGATCGCCTGGAGAATTATCCGCAACGGAAATCCAGGATGCTAACCATCCGGGTACCGGCTGGTAAAATGGAGGCATTGCTCGATAAACTGGCGGGAACGGGAGACTATATCGCCGAACGGAATTTTAATGTGCAGGATGTGAGCGAGGAATTCGTGGATACTGAAATACGGATAAAAAGTAAGAAAGCAGCGCATGACCAGTATTTGAAATTGCTGGGGAGGGCTTCCAAAATAGAGGACATTCTGAAGATCGAAAATGAGATCAGGAAAATCACGGAAGAAATAGAAGCCAAGGAAGGCCGGCTTCGTTACCTTTCTGACCGGGTTGAACTCAGCACCATTCAACTGGAGTTATACCAGGAAGTCCTGGTGGCAAACGCTCCGCCGACAAAGAGCTTCTGGCTTAAAGCCGCAGAAAGTGGCAGGAATGGGTGGTCACTGGTTAAGGTAATAACCCTGGGAATAATTACCATATGGCCGGTAATATTGCTGATGATCATTTCAATTCTGGTACTCAGGGTCTACAAACGCCGAAAATTCAAACTGAAAACCAATTAACTTCCCCCCTTTTAGGGGGGTGTATGTACAGTTTGAGTTTAGAGTGTTGAGTGTGCATTCACCCATTGAAATCCTTCATGGAAGGGGGTTGTTACCACCCGCCACGAAGACCTACTCTTAAATCTTACGGGGGATCTTCGATCCCAGACCCCCGGTTGGAAGACTAATCGCTCGCTCAAAACATACGGACGAGGTTGACAATCTTCTAATTTTCCCGCACTGTATGCTCAATCCTCCAACTGTACATATTGTCACAGGCACAGGTAAGGATCTACGAACCAATACTTCGAATATGACTGGGTATCACTTCCTGACTAATCGCCTTAGTTCAACATCGTCCCCGGTAATTATGCGAACCAGGAACGTGCCCCGTGACAATTTACTAATATCCACCAGTGCATCCCTTTTCCCTTCTCCGGCGGGGACGGTTTCATCATAGACGATCTTGCCAAAATTATCGAGGACCTGGATGCGCGAGGAGCTTGCCTGATTTCCGGTCCACTCCAGCGTGACATTGCTGCTAACAGCCGGATTAGGATAGACACTCATGGTTGTTATTTCTTCAGGGGCACAGCCTTCGAGTATTTCATCGATGGTACAGGATTCGTTTTCGAATATTAGTTCGCCAGATATGGTACCGTCATTGAGTAAGTTATAGAGGCCGCAGCAGTCATTTGAACGCACATCGCGAACTCTGAGGTTGGTTATTTGTCGGAGCTCTTCGATGCCGTCGAAGGAATTCAGGTCCATCGTGAAGAGATTGATTTCTCCAAGAGCTGTTCTTCCCTGAAATACAAGAAGATCATCGATGGTTATGAAATAAGCGTAGAAAACACCATTATCCGGCAATCGTCTCATCAGGTCTTTGTAATCAACCTGATCCTCAGAGATCCCTGAAACTGTTAAGGTATCGATCACACTTACATTGGGCAACCAGTCCTTATTGGCCATACCCTGAACATATTCAACCTGGACATTGTCAATCGTATCGGTAATAGTTAATAGCTGCCCTGTATATGATGTATAATAATCCATTCTGATTTTCCTTACATATTGCAGGCTGCTGAAAGCATCCAGACTATACGGATCCTGATAATAAGCTCTTGGATTGAATTTTAATTCTTGTCCAATGTGTTTCAGGCTGTTCAGTCCGTTCACGTCGGATCCATTTAATCCCAGTGTTAGATTTCCATAAATTGAATCCAAAACATTTAATGAGCTGGTTTCAAGGTTTTCATTAGATTGGATATCCAAAAAACCCGTTACCACTACGCAGTTGAATGCATCAACTTCCGTTTGAGTATTCAGATATATATCTCCGGGACATACACCCTCGCGGTAATTACAGTTTAACGGACCTGAACATTCGGCGCCATTGTTTTGAATAGTTACGTTGTTTAATACCCTGTCGGTGACAGCTTCCAGGATACAACAATTATTTAAACGAGGATTTAAATCTATTGTCAGATTATAAGGCGAGCGCACATTTTCTAATCCTCGTACCGTTTGCAGGTTGTTATTGTTACTTATGCTCAGGTTTCTATTTACATCCCGGAGATTGAGTAGTCCTTGTGTATTGGACAGACTTGAATTGTTCAGAATCCTGAGATCTCTACCAATGCTATCAACCGAGTTCAATCCCGAAAGTTTATACACACGCGTGCCATTGATAATGAAATCCTGGCCAACCGTTTCTAATCGGTAAAGGGAATCCAAATTGTAAATATTTGTTCCGCTTAAGGTCAGATTGCCTTCAATTCGCTGGCAGGTAAACGCATTCACTTCTGCCTGGGTGGTCAGTGTGTAACTACCGGGACAAAAGCCGAGACAGTCGTTAAATACATCGGTGAGAGAACATGAATTATTCTGAAAAGAATATTCACCGGCAGGAGTTGAGCTTAAGAAACCGGAAAGGCCGCAACAATTTTCAACCGTGGTGCCTTCAACAATAAACTCATCGGCAGATACAAGACCATCCAGTCCGTCGAAACTGATTCCTGTTGAATTCAAAGACTCAAAACGCTCCAGATGTTTAATTCCGGTAAGCCCTGTCAGATGTTCAAAATCGCTGTCTATTATTCTAACTGAACCACCTTCCCCTATCTTCGCAAGGAATTCTTCGGTTTTTTGAGAGTCATAAAAGTTGAGCAAATCCAGGGACGACAGGGAGTCAATCGGATCAAGCCACGTCGCATCGTCAACGTCAGAGGCAGTTATATACAGGCCGTCAAGTTGGGATAAATTAGGGAAGGCATTCTCTAAATTCGTATAAATGACGTCCAGGTATTCAAGTTTTGAAAGGTTCTCAAACTCACTCAGATCAACGGTGGGAGGGCTATTCAACGAATGTATTCTTAATGTTTCGGTGCTTTGCAAATTGCGCAGGCCATAAAAGCCTGTGTAATTCTCTGCTTCCCAATAATTTAAGTAAACACTACCCAGAACTTCTTTCAGTATGTACAGACTGTCCAGGGCAATGGGCTGCTCTGCTAACAGGGTTACGTTTCCAAGAACAATCGAACAATTAAAGTTATCGGCGTCACTTTGATTGCGTATTGTAACATGACTTTCGCAAACCGGTTCTGAATAAATACAGGAAAGTATTTCTGTTTGAGAACAATCAGGTTTGTTGTTGCCAATCAGAACACCCTCGGTAGCATTAATAATTAAATCACGTATGCCACAGCATTCAGTTAATTCGGGGTTATTAAATATGAACAGATTCCTGATCTGGTTAACATTGGCCAGTGCATTGATGGAAATCAAATTATTGTTTTCTTCAATTACCAGATTTGACCCCAGTACCTCAAGAGATGATAGCTCATCGAGTGAGGTCAATTCTGAATTGCCGGAAACTGTCAGTGAGCAATTTATTTTGACAAGGTTTTCCAGGCCCGTCAGTGAAGTAAGCTGAGGGAGGTTCTCGATTACCAGACTACCACCGATTTCTTGCAGCGAAGAAAGCCCTTCCAGGCTCGAAATCCCCGAACCACGAATAGTGAGGTCTCCGTTGATCACTTCACAATCAAACATATCAATATCCTGTTGGGAATCAAGCACAATATCTCCCTGGCATATTTTACCGATTTCAGTATCTATTTCAGGAGTGCAGGCAGTTGTGTAGTTGCAATTATTTAAAATTTGTTCCTGTTCAACGGAGAAGAGCCAGCTTAATTCATTGATTGTACCATTCCTTAGCAGATTACTTATACCGCAATAATCTCCCTTAACATTGACCCCAAGAAAATTTAGCTTATCTACAAAAATTAAATCTTCAAAACCGAAAAAAGAGGGCATGGTCAATCCGGTAAGCCTTAACTCCCCTAATGAAGTAATTCCTCGAAGTCCAGCCAGTGAGAAATTTCCGGAATCAACGATGAGGTCCCCACCGTCTAACAACAGTGGAATGACATCCTTATATCTTTCATCATATCCTAATGAAATGAATATATGTTTGGTGCCCGGAGAATTGCTTAATACTTCCGGACTGATTATTCCACCGGGCCCCATAATTAACTCAGGAATAGTATCCGAATATGATGGTAAGGTTCCGGTAAATATTCCTTCGGTAATCGTGAGTGAATTGACGGAGGTCAAAGATTCAAGCGGGCTCAGGTCAATTTCTAAAAATGACTGATAGTTAGTGTTTTCAAGGTAAATATCTTCTCCAACTTTTTCCAGACCAGAAAGACCTGTTAAAGATTGCTGAAGAGCGAACTCCAGATTTAGTGTTCCGGATATTTCCTTCAGTCTTTGTAACGGAGAAAGATCGAACGCTTCTGATTCAACTCTTAATGTGAGATCGCCAAGTATTATTGTACAATTCAGGTTGTTGATTTCTTCCTGACTGGACACAATCAGATCTCCATCGCATATGATCTCATCACTGTCACACGTCTCAACGGTTTCAAGCCGGCAGAATCCCGCGTTATTATAGATATTAGCGTACCCGTAAACACCTCCGTTTTCGATAATGGGAGCCAGTTCACAGCAGAAATAAAGCGACGGATTATCAAAGACGTTGATGTTCAATACCGAATCAATCTGGCTGATTCCTGCCAGGGAGGTCAGGGATGAATTCCCTGAAAATGTCAGATTCCGGCCCACCCGGGTCAGGTTACTGACTGCGCTGATCTCCCGTATGTTTTCGTTGTTTTTAATCTCGAACGAACAGGTCACATGTGTCAGATTCTCCAGTCCGTCCAGGTTCAGAAGATTGTGTGCTTCATTGATTATAAAATGCTCACCTACTTTTTCCAGGGCGGACAAAGCATTCAGGTTGGTTATATCAGGTCCGGAAATGAGCACCGTACCTTTCACCTCGGTACAGGTAAAGGCATCCACTTCTGCCTGGGTGGTAAGAATAACATCACCTTCACAAACAACCTGGCCGATTACAGGAGTAACAAGAAGGGTAAATAAGAGAAGCAGGAATATTGGTTTCATGACACGCAGTTTTAGTATAAGGTGGTGTCATAGTTCACAAAAAGGATAGATAAGATAGTAAGAATCAGATTAATACACTATTACTATTTCATTAAATCAGGTTTATGAGCAAGGCATCTTTTAGGCGGGATAGTGAATCATCTACCTGTGTGCGGCCTTTTTGGCTTCTTTCAACAAACGTTTCATTATTTCCTGGTAAAATACTTTGGTTTCCATGAATTTCTGAGGGGGAGAATTCGTGAAAATAATGCCGGCATGGCCGGTCTCAGGGTTAAAGGACACTACCGTAGCCACACCCGGGTCGGCCCCGGTATGTGAGGGTAGCCGGGGCATCAGCAGGTAGTAGATGAAATTGTCAAATTCGTTGTAGTTCCAGGCAATGGCCTGGTATCTGGCAACTTCAGGGTATTGAATGGTGGTGAACTCCTCTATGAACTCAGGGCTTATGAATTGATGTTGCCCCACTTTGCCTTTATTGACGATCATGCGGAGAAATTTCGCATAATCAGCCGTCGTAGTCCTGATTTGCCCGTCCGGATAATCGGGGTACCCGTAATGTGGAAGTATCTTGATTTGATCAAGGTCATTCTGTCCATTCGGAATATCATGCGGACGGGCAATATTCTCATAAGGTATATCCGCCAGCATCCAGTACGATTCCAGCATACCAAGTGGCTGAAAGATTTCATTCCGCATGAATGCCGGAAAGGACTGCCCTGAAACGGTTTCTATGATCAGACCGGCCAACGCATAGCCTATGTTACAATAACGGAAATTTGTCGCAGGGGCCACAGCCTGGAAATTTTCCTGTTGATCATAATATCGGCCGCCAGGAACCAGGTAGTTTTCCAGAAATTCCTGAAGGGGCAGGGGAGAATCGCCGCCTCCGTTTTCAACCGTGTAAAGGGGGGTCATGACGGGCCAGTTGTCTTTGAGGGACGACACATGAGTAAGCAGCATCCGGATCGTAATGGGTATGCCGGCAGAGTGTGGATTTTCAACTGCAAAAGGCAGATGATCGTTTACAGGGTCATCGAGGGAAAGTAACCCCTGGTCTGCCAGTTTGAGGATTCCCAAAGCCGTAACCGGTTTGGAACAAGAGGCAATCATAAAAAGCGTTTCTGCATTGACGCTGTCTGTGGTATTCCATTCCTTCAGCCCGTAATTGCCCTGCCAAATGGAATCTCCTGCTGACAGGTACGCCGCCTGTAATCCAACCAGTCCGGCACGTTCCATTTTTTTGGAGAGGTATCGGTTCAGTTTATCCTGCTGAGCATGCAGAGTAAATGAAACAATCAGAAAAAGTATTAGACCTGAAATTTTCACATTACAAGTATTCATCTTGCCGTCCACCCACCGTCAATCAGCATAATTTCTCCAGTGATCAGCGACGCGGCATCCGAAGCAAGGAATACCACAGCGCCGGCCACTTCCATCGGTTTGCCTACCCGCCCCAGCGGGATACGGTCGACCACACTTTTTCGGAAATCAGGATCGCTTAACCACGGTTCAGTACCGGGTGTCTCGACAAAAGTGGGAGCCACCGCATTCACGTTAATATGGTATTTTGCCCATTCCGAGGCCAGGTTCCGGGTCAGGTGGTTGACCGCCGCCTTGGTCATGCAATACACCGATTCATCCTGGAGGGCGATGAATCCTGCCTGCGAACTCATATTAATAATCCTGCCGCCTCCCTGCCTGATCATTATTCTCCCGACAGCCTGGGAAACGAAAAATGTGGCTTTCACATTTAGATTGAGTGTTTCATCGTAATCTTCCTCAGTCACTTCCTCGGCCGGATTAGGGGGTGCGATTCCGACATTGTTTACCAGGATATCGATATGACCGAAGGATTTCTCAGCCTTGTCCACAGCTTGTCTGATCTGTTCCATACTGGCAACATCCATAGCCAGGCGCAGTGAACGGCGGCCGAGCCTGGCGATCTCCTTTTCAACATCTTCCGCACTATTGACGTCCCTCAGGCCCAGCGCTATGTCAGCACCCGCATTGGCCAGGGCAAGAGCACATGCCCGTCCCAGTCCGCGGGCCGCACCAGTGATGAGGGCCACTTTCCCGTCCAGCCGGAAATCCGGATATTTAACTGAATTCATCGCGCTCGTTTAATTTGTTTTACCAATTTAACAAAGTTTGGAGAATGGTAATTAATTGAGAATATTTGGATACTTTCCTGAACCAGATGAACGAACTTATCTCTCATTTGCACCTCGAAAAAGGTGCGAATGCGTCTCTCAAACTTTCATTAAATAATCTGCTTGACCTGCCGGGTACTTTTACCGCGCTGGCCTGGCAGTTTGATCATGATTTTTTGTTTGTCAGTCCGCGTGTGGCGGAATTATTGGGATATCCGCATAAAAAATTTCTAAAGAGTGGAGTAATGTTTCTTCACTCAATCACCCCGCGCGATCAGATTGAACCGATGTACGAAGATATGAATCGTCAGCTGGAAGTAATGGAGAAGGAGAGTAAGTATATGACGAAGCCGATCGTGGTGAAAGTAGGTACGCAGATACACCGTGCTTCCGGAACGGCAGTGGATATATCATTTAATGCGTTGCCGCTTGATTTACGCCCGGGTGAAAAAAAGGCATATCTGGTATTGGGAACGCTTGTCCTGCATGAGGACAGGACCACATTACAGGTTGATGCGGTTTGCCGGAAAGCGGAACAGATCATGCGACAGGTCAAGCTGGAATATGTTCGTTGTAATCCGGCAAGATTTAAATTCCTGAATGCCTGGTCCACCATAACGAAAAGGGAACTGGAGATAGCTACATTGCTGTGTCAGGGGCTGAACACCCGCGAGATCGGTGAAAAACTATTTATAAGCCATAATACGGTCGATACGCATCGAAAAAATATGCTTGCCAAATTCGATGTGCGCAACACACCCGAACTGATCCATCAATTGACACCCTATCTGGTCAACACAATGCAGACATAAAATAAGGCCGCATCCGGGCGGAATGCGACCTCTATTGTAAACGCAGGTAATTTTTTATGATTTAGTGAGCTGAATATTGAGGGCCAGACGCACCTGGTCTCCCACAACAACGCCGCCTGCTTCTGTTACCTGGCTCCAGGTAAGCCCGAATTCCTTACGATTGATTTTGCCGGTTACTTCGAATCCTGCTTTAGTTTGTCCGTAGCCATCGACCATCGTACCTCCGTATTCGACATTCAGTTCAACGTCCCTGGTGATATCACGAATGGTAAGCGGACCTGCCAGTTTATAAGAATCATCACCAGTTTTTTCCAGCTTGCCTTCAAATGTTATCCTGGGAAATTTCTCTGCATAGAAAAAGTCCTCGCTTTTCAGGTGTGCATCACGATCAGCAACATTGGTGTCTACGCTGGCAGTTTCGATGGCAAAAGTGGCGTCAGCACCGTCAAAATTTTCTCCGTCACTCTCCAGCGTACCTTCAAACTCATTAAAAGTGCCGGTTACAGTTGAGATAACCAGATGCTTTACCTTGAACTGCACTTCGCTGTGCATGTTGTCAATTTTCCAGAGTGTTTTAGTTTGTGTTTCCATTTCAGTTTAAATTACGTGTTGTAACATACATGTTTAAACATATAAACGCCGGAATAAAAAAAAGGTTCGGTTAATCAGAAATTTTTTATTCATTCTCCCTCTCCCTCCCCCTCTCTAATGCTTCTCCCTCTCCCTCTCCTTCTCCCCCTGAATAAATAAGCCCCTCCTTTTCAGGGGAGGGGCTCGCCGGATACCACCGGCAGGGGGTTCGGTTTACACAAGGGTTATACTAATTCTGCTTCTTCCTCTGCCACTTTCCTGTTTACACTCAGCGCGGCCTGTGCGGCGGCAAGCCTGGCAACAGGTACCCGGTAGGGCGAACAAGACACATAATTCAAGCCGAGATTGTAGCAGAAGCGGACAGAATCCGGATCGCCTCCATGTTCACCGCAAATACCCACTTTAAGGTTCTTCCGGACGGCACGGCCGCGTTTGGTGGCCATGCTTACCAGGCTGCCAACGCCTTCCTGATCAAGGGTCTGGAACGGATCCTCGTGAAGGATACCCTCTTTCATGTATACTTCAAGGAATTTACCGGCATCGTCCCTGCTGTACCCATAGGTCAGCTGGGTAAGGTCATTCGTACCGAAGGAGAAGAATTCAGCTTCTTCAGCAATCTTATCTGCCACGATCGCAGCTCTGGGGATCTCGATCATTGTACCTACCTTGTAATCAACAAAGACTCCTTTTTTATTGAATACTTCAGCGGCTATATGATCAATCACTTCGTGCTGATGAATGAATTCTTCCGAGGTGCCAACCAGCGGAATCATAATTTCCGGGTATACCTCAACACCTTCCTGCTTCAGTTCGACCGCTGCTTCCAGGATCGCACGCGCCTGCATTTCAGTAATTTCCGGATAGGTGATACCAAGACGACATCCGCGATGACCCATCATCGGGTTGAATTCCTTCAACATTCTGATTTTCCGATTCAGTTTATTGAACGGGATTTTGAGTTCGATCGCCAATTCCTCTATCTCTTCTTTTTCAGAAGGAACAAATTCATGGAGGGGAGGATCCAGAAGGCGGATTGTAACCGGCAGCCCGGCCATTACCTTGAATATTCCCCGGAAATCCTGCTTCTGGAAAGGCAGAAGTGCTTTCAGTGCATTGCGCCTGTCAGATTCATTCTCCGCCACTATCATTTTCCGCATAGCGAGGATTCGTTCTTCTCCGAAGAACATATGTTCGGTCCTGGTAAGACCAATTCCCTGCGCGCCAAACTTAAGAGCAAGCGCTGCATCTTTCGGATTGTCAGCATTTGTCCGTACATCCATGTCACGGAATTCGTCGACCCACATCATGAATTCACGGTAATTGTCGTCCATTTCAGGTTCTTCCACCTCTTTTTTGCCCAATATGACGATACCTTTGGCGCCGTCAATGGAGATCCAGTCCCCGGCTTTTACGGTTTGATCACCATTGGTGAAATGCTGATCTTCATAATTGATAATAATATCATCGCAACCGGCAACACATGGTTTGCCCCATCCTCTTGCAACGACTGCTGCGTGACTGGTCATACCACCTCTTGAGGTGAGAATTCCTTCCGCAGCGGACATACCACCCACATCTTCCGGACTTGTTTCAATACGCACCAGAATCACTTTCTCGCCTTTGGCATGTTCTTCTTCTGCATGGTCTGAATTAAAGACTACCCGTCCGACAGCGGCTCCCGGCGATGCAGGAAGGCCATGGCCCAGGATTTCATCTTCACGAATCTCTTCGCTGCGAAGCTGAGGATGCAGAAGCTGGTCAAGGTGGCGCGATTCCACAAGGTTCATTACCGCTTCACGCCTGGTAATGAGTCCTTCGCGGACCATATCCACCGCGATCTTCACCGCGGCCTGTCCGGTTCGTTTGCCATTTCTGGTCTGGAGAATATAAAGCTTGCCTTGCTGAATAGTAAATTCAATGTCCTGCATATCCTTGTAGTGGGTTTCAAGCAGGTTGGTCCAATGCAGTAATTCAGCATAGCTTTCCGGCATGACATCATTGAGTTCGTTGATGTTGCGGGGAGTACGGATACCGGCCACCACATCTTCCCCCTGGGCATTGATCAGGAATTCTCCGTATAATTCATCTGTTCCGTCGGCAGGGTTTCTGGTAAAGCAAACTCCGGTAGCACAGTCTTCTCCCATATTGCCATAGACCATGACTTCCACATTTACTGCGGTACCAAGAAGTCCCGTGATCCGGTTGATTTTCCTGTAGGTCCGTGCCCGCTTGCTGCTCCAGGAGTTGAATACAGCATTGATGGCAAAGTGAAGTTGTTCATTAGGGTCCTGAGGAAATACGTACCCTGTATTTTTTCGATATACAGCCTTATAACGGTCAACCAGGTCCTTGAGCTCGTCAACACCCAGTTCAGTGTCATTGACAACCCCGACTTCTTTTTTAAGGCTTTCAAGAACGCGCTCAAACTGTTCGTGTTCGATACCCATAACAACATCTCCGAACATATCGATAAACCGCCTGTAACAGTCATAAGCAAATCGTTCATTGTGAGTCTTACGGGCGATTCCAATAACAGACTGATCATTGATACCCAGATTAAGAACAGTATCCATCATTCCCGGCATGGAAACGGCAGCTCCCGAACGGACAGAAACCAGTAACGGATCGTCCGAATCCCCGAATTTCAGGCCCATTAGATTTTCCAGAAAGTGCACACTTTCCTGGAGTTGTTCTTCCAAACCCTGCGGCCAGGCATTGTTATGTTCATTATAATATGCGCAGACCTCAGTGGAAATCGTAAATCCCGGAGGAATAGGCAAACCAATGGCGCTCATTTCCGCCAGGTTGGCTCCTTTGCCACCGAGCAATGCTTTCATTGACTTGTTACCTTCGGCGCTTCCGCCCCCAAAGGTAAAAACGTGTTTTCCTGGTCTCATAATCTTAGAATTTAAAGGTGATAGGAAGGCCAGCTTGTTCGCACCTCCCGAATATTTGCTATTGAAGTTCTTCCTTTAAACCGTCAAAAAGTATGATCAAACAGGCGAGAGAGAATGATTATTGTCAATAGTGGCTGATGCATTTGTCATCCGGTTTTCATTACATGATAGACGGGTGCTTTATCATGCAACCGGGACAGGAAAATCAATTATTTATTCCATTTTGCATCATTATTGCAGCTAATATTACTCTGGAAGGTCGATATTGACCTATTCTAAGTATATTAGATTATGGATACTGCAGCCTTTATCAAAGCATTGGATCTTGAGAAATCCGATCATATTGATAATCTGGGAGATACATTTGACAAACTTGACGGATTACGCAGTTCATTCGTTGCACTGAACTGGCATTCGTCCCATGAGTATCTTTATATTAGCCCTAAAGTGGCGGATATTTCCGGCTATCCGTATAAAAATTTCCACAAACACGGGATAATGTTCCTTTTTTCGGTGACCCCCCCGGATTTGATTGGAAATATTTCGGATTGCCTGGTCGAACAGATCGCCGTCCTGGAAGATGACCCCGTATTATTAACCGACGCGGTACGACTGGACGTAAGTGCTGCGATCATACACAGTAATGGTGATTATATTCCAATGCGTTGTGTTTCCACTGTACTGGACTTTATCCCGGGTCAACGAAAAACGTACCTGGTCCTGAGTACCTATATATCCGTGGAAGAGGCAGGTTCGTCCTTGCAGGAGCTTATTGATCAGGCTTATGAAATCCAGGGAGAAATTCACAGGTTGTATATTCAGATGAATCCAAACCGCTTCCGCGCATTTCGCTCGTACCACCTGCTTACGCCACGTGAGCTGGAGATTGCTCAGCTGATACGCGATGGATTTAATTCAAAGCGAATCGCAGAGGAGTTGTCAATCGCATTACATACCGTCACGAGTCACCGTAAGAGCATTATGAAAAAACTGGAAGCATCCAATACCGCGGAAATGGTGCATATGTTGAATCAGGTGCATTAAAACAATCTGATCGAACCTCCAAGCTGAAGGTATTTATTCCTGTTTCCGTCGTTCACATCCATCAGCCCCCAATGATACCGGGCCTCCACACCTAACCGGCCGAAATTGAATCCGGCACCGAGATGCAGCGCTATATCCAGAAAATTCGAATTGTTATCAATGTCTTCTCCGTCTACTTCCACTTTTTCCGCCACTCTGAAATTCACATTGGCACCCCCCAGGGCATGCGCAGGACCAATCTTCAACCTGAGAGAAGCCGGCAGGCTTATGTAATGGATCTTACGGAAGTTTCTGTCATTGTCTTTATGCCCCTGCTGCGAATATTCCAGGCCGCCGACCCAGGATAACACTTTACCGCCGATTGGCCGTACCCGGAAGACACCTACGTATAACGAGTTCTGGGCCCCCTGTACTTTGTCGCCGTCGTTAAACGTGGTGGCTGACTGCCATCCGGCCCGGATTCCGAAGTCCTTGTCCTGCGAATAAGCGGGCACAAATAGTAAACTCAGGAAAACGATCAGGATGCTGGTTGGTATATATTTTTTCATAACTGGTTGATTTAGATATAATATAGCTACAAGCTACTATAAACTAAACAACCGGGGGACGATAGTGTTGGCAGAAACTACCTGCCAGTAAAAATGGCCGTAGCAAGATCACTACGGCCATTTAACTTATATGCCAGGGCGGGATTAATTCTGAGGTCTTAAATCAAATTCCTTTGGTGGTTCAACTCCTTTCAGATGCCGGACGAAATAATCCCAGCGACGACGGGTCATATAGTAATTGTCCCGCCCGTACCCGTGCCTTGCATTCGGATAGATGATCATATCAAAATCCTTATTGGCACTGATCAGTGCATCCACAACAAGGTAGGTGTTATATGGCGGAACATTATCGTCCATATTTCCATGGGCGATCAGCAATTTGCCCATCAGATTATCCGCGTATTCCTGGTTCGCCTGAACGGAATAGTTGGTAGTCCCGTCTTCATTTTGCTGAATAAGCCCGATGTAGCGTTCTCCCCAGTCGTCTTCGTAATTCCGGTTGTCATGATTACCGGACTGTGAAACCCCTACTTTATAGAATTCAGGATATCTGAAAAGGGCCGCTGCCGTAGCAAAACCACCCCCAGAATGCCCCCAGATACCTACTCGATCCAGGTCAATGAAAGGATATCTTTCGGCGAGCTGCCGGATGCCGGATATCTGGTCTTCCAGGGTATTGTCCGCCATATTGCCATAACATACATCATGGAAAGACTTGGACCGGCCCGGGTTACAGGTTCCGTCGATAACGACAACCACAAAGCCCAGCTCGGCCAAAGCCTGGTGATCACTCCGGGAAGGGGAGAAGGATCTGCGGCCAACGCCGCCGCCCTGCGGACCCGGGTAAATATAGTTAACCACGGGGTACTTCATATCCTCATCCAGATTTGTAGGAGTAAACATCACTCCGAACAAATCCCATCGTCCGTCACGCGATTTAACCGTGATTGGCGTCGCTGGTTTCCAGCCCGTTGCTTCCAGTTCGCTTATATCGGTTTCCTCGAGGGTCATTACTTCTTTCCCTGACATGGTGCGCAGCTTGGCCACATTCGGTACATCCATCTGCGAATAATTATCGACAAAATATTCTCCGTCTGGTGACAGGCTCACCTGGTGATACGCATCCTCCGGTGTCAGCAGGTCAAGTTTTTTACCATCCATCCGAATACTGTAAAAATGGGTGAAGTATGGATCACGCCCTTCTTCGCCTCCATTGGCCAGGAAATAAAGCATGCGTTTATCTTCATCCACCTTGAGCAATTGCGTAACCACAAAATCGCCGGTAGTGATCTGGTTTTTCAGTTCACCGGAAGTGGCATCGTACAGGTACAGATGTCCCCAGTCACTTCTTTCCGAATACCATATCACTTCATCGGTATCGGGAAGCCATCTCCAGTTTACCGCCCCTTGTCCTGATTCATACTGGGTATCGACTGTCTCCTCGAATATCTCCCGTACCTCACCGGTGGCAGCGTTGGCAATCCGAAGTTTAGCGGATTTATGGTCACGCGAGGAAGATACGAACATAAGTTCGCTTGCATCCTCATTCCATACGTTATCATCAAACGACCCGGTACAGGCTATATCATCACACAGGGTACCGCGACGGGCGTCCGGATCCATTTTCAAGCGTATCACCTTTGGCTCGTCCACTTCAATGATCACCCGGTGGATCTGAATTATCTCCTCATCCTCCGGCAGCGGATATTTCCATGCCTGTAATTCAGGAGCGCCCACAGTGGTCTTCACCAGGTACATGTCACTTACATGACGCTGATCCTGCTGGAAAGTTGCAAGTTTACGGGAATCAGGCGACCAGAGCACAATCGGCCGGTCACTGTGTTTCCAGCCCGCATTATCGGTGGCGTATCCGAAATTCTCCTTCCCGTCAAATGTCAGCTGTTTTTCCTTGTTGGTTTCCATATCCCGGACCCAAAGATTCCAGTCCCTGATAAAAACAGCCTTGCTGCCATCCGGGGAAACAATTTCAGTGCGGCTTCTCCTTGTATTCTCCGGGACTTCCTCCAGAAGGGCTCCAAGACTGTCGGCCTCCGTCCTGTCTTTCTTTTTCGGATCGATCAGCACATATTTTCTGCCGTCTGCGGTATTGACGCTGTAATAAAAACGTCCGTCGTCCAGCCAGTTGGGATAGGCGGCCGAACGATACACTTTTCCATAGGTATTACCATAAAGGAATTGTGCAGCCCGCTCATAATCTTCTTCGGTGACAGCTTCCTGGGCTGTTGCACCAAGGTATACCAACAGGCAAAATGCCGTCAGCATGCTTTGTAAGGTTCGCATAAGTAACATTGTCTAGGTTCTGTTGTCAATGTTACCTTTTTTTTGATAAAATTCCGGATAAGGTTTGATGAACTGACAGATTGGACATGTCAGTGGCAGGAGAATGATTGAATCCGGACTTAGATAAAGTCGAGCTTCTCTTTCAGTCCGGTATCAAGTGAATGAAGTCCTTTTAGAACGGTGCGAACAGTGGATTGAAATTCATGATATCCATGGATGGTTTTACGGATCGCATCGGTACGACAGATAATGGTATATTCTATTCCGTCCAGGACGGAATCATTCCTGAAATCCTCAATACATCCGTCCAGGCTTTCCAGCGATTCCAGAAACCGGTCTGTATCTTCTCCGGGGATGTCCGGAATGACCCAGTCATTTTTTGTCCCAAAATCCACCATGTATTCCCTGTAGCGAAGCTGACGGTCTTCAATGACCACCTTGATGTGATTGCCAAAGTAGCTGTGTACTTCAAAGTCGAACTGGATCATGGCGAAATATAGTTAAATTAGGAAGAGGTTGCCTGTACTTTCAGCCATTAATATTCTCCGGATTAAAAAGGTAATCTGCCGGCGCAAAGATGTCGTAAACTTGACGCAGCACGCTTCATACGGTTAACGTACTTTGGCTATAGAATCTTAAAACAGCTATTATGCAAAATTTTAAATTGAAAGAATTAAGAAAGAAGAAAGCGTGGTCACAGGAGCAGCTTTCAACGGAATCCGGATTAAGTCTGCGAACAATCCAGCGGATTGAGAATGGAGAATCCGAGCCGACAGGGCATTCACTGCTGCAACTCACTCAAGCCCTGGGTGTATCACCGGACGAAATAATGGAATGGGCACCGGCTGAAGACAAGGGATACCTCATAGTCCTGAACCTGACAGCTTTAACCTTCCTGCTTCATCCGTTGCTGGGTATCATTCTCCCGCTGGTGATGTACATATTGAAGCGTGAGCATATTCGAAGAGTGGAGGACACGGGACGAAAGCAACTAAGTTTTATGATTAGCTGGGGGCTCGTAATTTACATGATCCTAACTATTGCGGCGGCCGGACGGTTCATCATTTTCAGCTGGGACCTGGCAGATACCATACGTTCACTTTTCGTGGAACCCGGCTGGATTACCTTGTCGTTAAACAGCATTTACATATTCATGATATCAATCATACTGATTAATGTCCGCCTCGCAAGTCGGGGAAAGAGCGCGTGGTACAAACCGGCGATTCCATTTCTGAAGTAGCCGGGAAGGCCAGGTGTGATAGGATTGGTGCCGGGGCAGGTATCAATCCTTTTTTACCTGTTCCCATTGCTCATCAGCCTTTTTTATATAATTGCCCCGGTCCTGATTCCATTCCTCCTGGACGCCTTTGTCATAATTCAGGTAGAGTTTACCGTTAACGATGGCCCAGCTGTCCGGTTCGATTTTTACCTTATAGCCATTGGCGACCCCGTAGGCGCAAAACCCTCCGTATTGCGGAGAATATTTTTCCGGGTCAGCCTTGAACAGGTCAAGGTTGTCGGTCGAACTGAAATGCCATTCAGCACCTTTCCAGGTGTAGGAAATGTCTTTTTCTCCCTTTACCGGCATATTCTCCGTGAAATAAGCTACCGGATCATATCCTTTGATCGCTCCGGCTTTAGTCGTGTATACTTCTTTTTGTCCCTGGCAGGCTGTGATCAGTAAAACGCTGAACAGTGCCATCATTGTGATATGTTTCATAGCATAGTGAATTTACAATATTAGTAATCTACGCAAGATTGGCCCGGCCGGCCATGAATCATCAGACTGTCAGTACTATTTGTCTTGTTCCTGACAAAGCCCGGCCACGGCAGTGCACTTGAGACGGCCGTAAACAAACATAACGAGACCTACCATGCAGGAGATAATGGTCAGGGAATACTTCGCTATGTATCGTATGGCAATTATGGCGGTTGGTATGTCTGGTTTCTCAGCGGGTCATACAGCGGGCTGGATTCCAGGCCAACTGATGAGAAGCATCAAAAAGACTGGTCGGAGAATGTTGATCAGCATGTTGCCGAATATGGCTTTACGACGTTATGGAGATTCAACGAGAATCTGTCTACCGGAATGGAGATCATGCAGGCTTCATCCAAGTACCGCGTGTGGCATGTCCAGTTGAAGGACGGGCAAGCCTACAGGTTCGGTCCGCTTATGGAAAAAATGAGAAAGGTGCAGGCTGATGAAGGGAACGCTTTCATAATTTACAATAACGTGATCAACATGAAGGACCAAACCGATCTCGTAATTCTGTTTCCTTTTAATAATTATGCGGAATGGGATGAGGAAGGTTCTGATATCGTTGCTGCATATGAAGATGAATATGGAAGTGGCAGTTGGGTTTCTTTCCTGGATGAATGGCGGGATATTGTTGATTCGATGGACGAGGAAGTTCACGAGAGTCTTAATTAAGATCAGGGGCCGTTTCGACGGCCCTTTTTCATTTCTTCGCCCTTATTTTTTATCGAATACCATGATCATTGTCCGTTCTGTCAAAAGTCATTTGTTCTGTCCCCTCAATTTCAGATAATTACCTCAGGTCAAACTCAATCAACTTATGAAAAAATTACTTATCCCGTTTCTGGCAGGATGTTTCTTTCTGGTATCCTGCGATGACAATGAAGATTTATGTCTTCGCGGTTCCGGCACGGTTACCGAATATGAATTGTCATTCTCCTCATTTGATATGATCGCCCTGGAAGGCCCGATCAACCTGCGGTTTCGGCAAGGACCGGTTCAGGAGGTCAGCGTTTTTGCAGAACCTGAAATGTTTAGTCCGCTCGAATACGAAGTACGTAATGGCACACTTGAAATTGGTTATCCCGACAACGTCCGTTGTTTTGAAACTGACTACGGCGTTTGGGTCGATGTCACTGTTCCTGAGCTGGAGGCGGTTGCCCTCAGCGGATCCGGCATCGTGGAAAACGACGAAGCACTTGATCAGCTTTCGATTACGGTAATCATCTCCGGGGAAGGAGAGGTATACCTGTTCGGTGAAGTGGAACACCAGCGACTGGTTGTATCCGGCAGCATGTATGCCGACAATTTCGACCTGGACAGTGAAGACACCGAGCTGGTGGTATCAGGCAGTGCAGAGATCAATGTTTCCTGCAGTGAAATGCTTGACCTGGAAATCAGCGGTGCCGCGGTAGTGCGTTATAAAGGGAATCCGCAGATAGACCAGCAGGTGTCTGGTTCGCTGGACCTGATAAATGCCAATTGATCGTCCGGGTGTAACGTTCCGTACAGTCGACTGTACGGAATCGTACAGAATACAATTTTAAAAATGCCTTTAATCTGATTAAAGGCATTTTTTGGTTCTGGCACACCACTTGTAAATACTATAGCAGGTCAGAAACTCAAAGTAATAACAACCTAACAGATCATGATCGATCAAAAAAAGCGCCCGCTGGTCCCGGGTGCTTTTTTTTTATGCCTCTTTTGCTCTAAAAAGGTACGTTGGCTTTTGAATTATTTATTTAATTATAATCTTAAGGGGATAAAAAGGTATTATTTTTTTAATTATCTGATATTCAGTTAATTCTTGATTTTCTGTTCGCATGAATTATTTTTTAGCGTTTCTGGCGATGGTCATGCTTATTTCTGAATCTGTCGCTCAGCCATCCTCCAAACGAGACTATATTATCGTTCAGGATACCGTTTCAATACAGGGTGCGATCCAATTCGACCGATCTTTACCGGCCAAGGTGGTAATGTATACCGGGGAAGGTGATCTAAGCTATTTTGACAGTGATATTCTGACATTTCATGCGGGTGAGATTTCCGGTTTTGGAATGAAAAAACAACACTTCGTTTCGCGCGAAGTACGTACCGAAGGTCAGTTGGAGAAGATCTTTCTGGAAGTGGTATCTTTCGGCAGGAATTTATTCCTGGTACATCCTGCCGGAGACCGTTTTTTTATTGAATCAGAAGCGGGACTGGCAGAATTGAGCCGGGAAACATATCGTCAGCAGTTGAATGGTCTGAATACAGATTGTACTAACTGGTCTGACATGGTGTGTAATGTACAGTATAAGCGAAAATCCCTTAAATACATTTTTGACCAGGCAGAGGGTGGTTGTGGTACGCAGGTGGATTACGGGCTTGGATTCCTGGCAGGGTATGGTACCGGCTCTATGGCCGTAGACGGCCACATAGGTTCATTCGACAATCACGATATCAATGCCCCTGCATTCCTGTCAGGTATTGAATTCAGAATTCCGATTTGGGAAATGCCAAGGGTTTATGGAGAACTGGAGCTGTTTTATATTTACTTTTCCTTTGCCGAAGAATTGAGAAGTGGTGAGGATTATTATGACCTTATTGCGGAAAGCTCCTCGGTCGCGTTAAATGCCCGGTTTGTCTACCTGCTGCGAAACAAGGGAATAGTTCCCTTTATCTCAGGAGGAGTCACCTCGCGGGCCTATTTTGCACAGAAATCTGAATACTTTTACTATCACGTTACCAACGGGGAAATGACGGTAATACACCGTGAGGATGAATTCTCCGTGGATCCGATGGCATTTGGGTTCGTGGTCTCCGGAGGTGTACAGTTTCCTGTTTTTAAGCAACACCTGCTTTCTCTCGAGTATACCACGGATATTTTCTTCGCGACCAATACACCCTATTATTCAGGGATTGTCTTAAAGTTTAATTTATGAGAAATCTGCTCCTGCTCATCGGACTTTTCTTTGCGGCTTGTACACAGGAAGAACTGCCATTACCTAAATCATTTCCGGTACCAGAAACCCTTCCATATTCCGACCTCAGCGATTCCGGGGTCCGGTTGCATGCCAATATCATTCAGCCAGGTGATAAGCCCATACTGGAAAAAGGGTTTAAGTTGTCCGGGAATGAAAGATCATTTGGCGTCGTGGTACCTGGTGACTTAACAGAGGGCGAATTTGAATTTCTTCTTACCGCAGATCTGACCGCAGGAGTCCTGTATGAGTATAAAGCCTACGTTAAGACTGAAGATTTAATGATATTTGGAGAGGGTAAACATTTTACCAGCCTGGGGGTGCAGCCACCGAGGCTGATATCCGTATCCCCGCAAATAGCTAACGACGGGGATCTCGTGGAAGTGACGGGCAAAAATTTCAGTAATAAGAGTACTGTCAACAGCATTTATATCCAGGGAAAAAAGGCCGAGTTAATTTCAGGCACCCAGGAAAAGATCGTTTTCAGAGTTCCAAATACTTCCTTCGCGGGCCGGACGCCAGTGGAATTGATTTATAATCAGACATCCTACCTGTCAGAGGAGGAATTGATCATTAAAGGCCCGATTATTGAAAGCATCGCTCCGGCTGAAATTTATGAAGGCGATGTGGTGGAGATTCATGGCATGTATCTGGATAATGATGACCTGCGCGTTTCCGTTGATGTCAGGGAGATAACCGACCTGGTGGAAGTCAGGGAAGATCTTATCAGGTTCAGATTACCGTCTGTGAATAACCGATACTTTTACCAGGATGACCAGGTCAACGTAGCTGTGAATTCAGGCTATAAGGGCAATTATGAACGAATTACTATACGTACGAGCTGGGAAGAATTATCAACAGCTGGCCTGCCCGATACAAACACAGAAAAGATTTTTGTGATTGACGGTCAGGCCCTGATCGCGGTTCAGGACTACGTATATGCCCTGGAAGAATCCTCACTTCGCTGGAATACAATGGCTCCCCTTCCGGATGGTCTGGGTACGTATATTCACCTGGCAGATGCCGGCGACCGCATCCTCTTTCTTGGCGGAGAGAATTCCAGCCTGGTGTGGGCACTGAATAAGAACACACTTTCCTGGCAGCGTTTACCTGATTTGCCGGGAATCTGGAAAACGTACGAAAGTTTCTTTGTTAATGGTTCCCTCCATATTATGAACGAACATGGCCAACTTTTCAGCCTGTTGCCGGATGATACATTCTCCTACACAGGAAATTATCCTGAGCCAATAACGGACACGGATCCGCAATGGATTGGATCCTATACATGGAACGGTCAAACCTATGTTTCAAAAGGTGAGATCATTTACAGGTATGACGAAATTTTGTCGGACTGGGTCCCGGAGGACATCAGTCCGTCCCTGCAAAATAACAATGCAAGGTATTATTTCATGGTACGCGGGTTGCCGCATTTCACACAGTCTTCCGGAATAGTTCACGAACTGGATCCTGCTACCAATTCTGCTTTTCCAATATCACGTTTTTATAACACCTTCAATGCATTTACGTTAAACGGAACTGCTTATGTTTATGACCCGAGGAGCCCGGATTACCTGATCCGGTATATTTCGCGTTGATCACTCACTCCTCAGCGACTTCACCGGGTTGGCTGAAGCAGCCGACCTTGCCCGGTTGGTCACGATCAGCAGGGCGAATACCAGGGCAATAATTCCGGCCAGCGGGAATATCCACCATTGAATATCAATGCGCAGCGGGTAACGCTCCAGGTAATTGTCAAGCCCCCACCAGGCAAATGGTGTCGCCAGCAGGAATGCCACGATCACCAGCCAGGTAAAATCACGTGACATCAGCATTACCAGGTTGCCCACCGAAGCCCCCAGCACTTTACGGATGCCTATTTCCTTGGTGCGCTGCTCCGCCGTATAGCTGGCAAGTCCGAATAATCCCAGGCAGGTGATAATGATAGCCAGCAAAGAGAAAGCAATAGCAAGCTGACGGGTGAGGTTGATCGTGGAGAATTTGCGGGCAAATTCCTCATCCGCAAATTTATATTCAAACGGGTAGGCGGGATTGTGTTTCGCCAGGATATCTTCTACCTGCTCCAGCGACTCGTGAATGCTTCGGTTGCCGGCCAGTCGTACGGTAATGACGCCACCCCAGTCCTGCAGCACCATGAACAGCGGTTTTACTTCCCGGTACACCGATTCCATCAATACGTTATCCACCACGCCGATCAGCGTATATTTATCTCCCCAAAGATCAAGCTGGGTGCCGATCGGATCTTCGAGTCCCATCAGGTCAAGCGCTGCCTTGTTTATGACGATAGCCGAAGTATCACTCTTGAAATCCTTCGAGAAATCACGTCCCTGAAGTACTTCAACTCCAATTGTTTCCGTATAATCATATTCGGTGGTAATAGTGGAAAATATCACCCGCAGGTCTTCCGGCTTCCCGGGCCAGCCAATGAAATTATTGGAGTTGACGCTGGTGATCCCGCTGTTGGAGCGGGTGACGGATGCTGCAATTCCGGAGCTCAGCAATTCATTCTTTACGACATCATATTTATCCCACAATTCGTCATTTCCGTCAATCATGATCAGGTTGTCCTGTTCATACCCCAGGTCCCGGCTTTGTACCATGCTGATTTGCTGATAGATCACAAAGGTGCCTGTCAGGAGAATAATAGCCACGCTAAACTGCAGAACAACAAGCACCTTCCTGGGAATCGACGCCTGTTTTCCGCTTTTGATAATCCCCTTGAGGGTGCGTGCCGGATTAAATGCAGAGAGATAAAATGCCGGATAGCTGCCTGCCACAACGCCTGTAACCAAAATCAGAATCAGTCCGCCCGCCCAGAAATACGGATTGCTGAAATCAAGTTGCAGCTCTTTTTCGACCATCAGGTTGTAGTAGGGAAGAATAAGCCACACAATTAAAACGGACAATAAAAAGGCAATAGCTGTAATGATGATTGATTCTCCCATAAACTGGAGAATGAGTTCTGTCCGGCTCGATCCGACACTCTTTCTGATGCCCACTTCCTTTGCCCGCTTTTCCGATCGGGCAGTTGACAGGTTCATGAAATTGATGCAGGCAATGGCCAGAATAAATACGGCGATCATACCGAAAAGCTTCACATAATCGATCATACCTCCTTCTTCCACACCGTCCTCAAAGGTGCTGTAAAGGTGCCACCGCTCCATAGGGTACAGGAAGAAGTAGTGGGGCATTTCGTCCTGCCCGTGTTCTGTGAGCATGTCGCGGATGTTATTTTCAGCTTCAGCATGACTGGAAGGATCATCCAGTTCGACAAAAATCTGGAATGAATAATTACCCCAATTGTCCTGGTTGTCAACTACCCATTCATTTGTCTGCTCACGAAGCTTCCAGGGAAGAAGAAATTCAAACTCGAATGAGGAATTCTCCGGGATGTCCCGCAATACCCCGGACACCCTGACTTCCGATTCATCGTCGACACGGATAAGCTGATTGACCGGATCTGCATCGCCGAACAAGGTGGTGGCCAGCGATTCGGTGATTACAATGGATGACGGATCATCCAGCGCGACTGACGGGTCGCCAGCGACCATTTCGTAGCCGAACATGTCCAGAAATTCTTCGCTTACCCAGTAGCCTCGCTGGCGGATTTTTGTCTCATCCACGGTGAGCAGGTGATCATATCCCCAATCGACCACGGCGCTGTTGACAATGCGGTGATCGGCCGTTTTCATCGCTTCATAGGTAGGCAAGGGAACAGATCGCCAGGAATTGATCTTCCCGTCGAATTCGGCATTCACCCAGACCTGGTGAAGCCGGTCACGTTTGGGAACCATATGATCAAAGGTCAGTTCATCGGTCACCCAGAGCAGAATAAGAATGCTGCAGGCAATACCGATAGTGAGTCCGGCAATGTTGATAAAGGAGTAAAGCGGATTTTTTCTCAGGTTGCGTATGGCAACCAGGAACATGTTACGTACCATTAAGCTGAGTTTTTGAGGTTGTTGTTATACAGGATAGACTCCGGTTTCGGAGAATGGTTGCATTAGTAGGGTGATTTTATTTATAACTAAATCGCTAGTCATCCGTACGTTATTAAAAAGCCCAATCTCCAACCATGCGTATTCTCCTTTTGATCATCCCGGTACTTTTTACCGTCAATTCCCTTGCCCAGTCCGCCGATTCACTTGAGATCCGCAAAATCATGAAACAGGGTGAACTTTTCTCGGCAGCTTATGTGGCCGGTGATTACGACAAAATGGTCAGCATTTATACCCGGGACGGGAAAATTATGCCACCCGGTGCACCGATCATTGAAGGACATGAAGCAATCAGGCAGCGCTGGGTGCTCCCGGAAGGAGTACAGGTGACCAGTCATAAATCCACCCCGGTGGAGATCATTCTTACCGGTGATGATAAGGCCTATGATGCCGGTTATTACGAGGGGACCACCCGTCGGACGGATGGTTCTCTGGTTAGCTGGAAAGGAAAATATGTGATCATCTGGAAAAAGGAAGATGGACAGTGGAGAATGCTGTATGATATCTGGAACCGGGTGGATTAAATAACATGCGCTCGCTAAATTTTATATTATGAAACGTTCTGCTTTCCTGCAGTCCGGCTTGTTCGGTCTGCCCGCTTTTCTGGTTGCCCCGAATTTCAGCCGCTTTCAGGACAAAATTCCCCTGGATGACCAGCTGGTTAATGAATTCGTCCGTGCCGGACATAATGACCTGGCAGCGGTAAAACAAATGCTGGACGAGGAACCTGCCTTGCTGAATGCTTCGTGGGACTGGGGCAACGGGGATTTTGAGACAGCCCTGGGCGGTGCGTCGCATATGGGCAACCGGGAAATTGCAACGTTCCTGATTAACAGCGGGGCCCGCACGGATATATTTACCTACGCGATGCTGGGCGACCTTGAGGTTATCAGGAAGATGACGGAGAAATATTCTTCCCTTCTGACATCCGAAGGTCCGCACGGAATATCCCTGTACACTCATGCAGTCAAAGGCGGAGATGCGGCGCGGGATGTTATTCGATTCCTTGAAAACCAGGGCATTACAGAATAACTCCTCCTGTATTTTAACCGGAATATTTAGTAAATTAACCGGAACACCCAATCAACAGCAATCATGGACAGAAGAAAATTCCTGGCCAGCTCAGGCGTTGCACTGAGTTCGGCCATGGCCATCCCGTCATTTTCCAAATCACCCACTCCTGTTATGACAGCGGTTCCGGATAGCTGGACCGCCGTAAGGGATCAATTCAATATTTCCCACAAGCATATTCAGATGTCCCAGATGTTGTTTGCTTCCCATCCTGCCCCGGTACGGGAAGCGATCAGCGAGTATCACCGCAAGTTTGACGAAGATCCGGCCATTTTCTGGGAGGAGAACTGGGTTGAGGCCGAAAGGCGCGTCACAGATGCGGCCAACCGGTATACCGGGGCGGCACCGGGAGAGATTGCACTGACCGACAGTACGACACAGGGACTTGGTTTGTTGTACACCGGCCTCAAACTCAAAAAGGGCGACGAAATCCTGACCACTACCCATGATCACTATTCCACGGAGACGTCACTCGATTACGCCGCGCGCCGGTCCGGGGCCACCATTAAACGGATCGATGAATACGCCGATCCCGCCAAAGCCACGGTGGAGGAGATTACTCGGAATATTGACACGGCCATTAATTCCAGGACAAGGATCGTGGCGATAACCTGGGTTCATTCATGTGATGGGGTAAAGCTACCTGTCAGGGCGATTGCCGAGGTCATCCGGAATGCAAATGAATCAAGACCCGCTGAGAGACGGATATACCTGTGTGTGGATGGCGTTCATGGATTTGGGAACCAGGATGATGATATTCCGTCACTCGGCTGCGATTTTTTTGTAGCCGGGACCCACAAGTGGTTGTTTGGTCCGCGCGGAACAGGCCTGGTATGGGCCAGGACTGACGCGTGGGATATGGTCGAGCCGAGTATTCCCGCGTTTCGCCTGAACCCGTTTACCCGCTGGCTGGGACAGACGGCTGATCCGGATACATTTGCCGATCTGCATTCTCCCGGTGGCTTTCACGCGTATGAACATCGATGGGCCCTGGACCGGGCGTTTAATTTTGCTTTGGAAATTGGCCGTGACAGAATTCATCAGCGTACAACCCAGCTTTCAACGCGTCTCAAGGAAGGCATCCGGCAGATGGATAAGGTTCACCTGTTTACGCCCATGGATCCCGCGCTGTCGGCAGGGATCAATGCCTTCAGGATCGGGAAGCAAAGCGCCGGTGAATCCGTAAGGGCTTTTTATGATCACAAAATTGTTGCCAGCGCATCTCCCTATACCATAAGCTATGCCAGGCTAACACCGTGCGTTATAAATACGGAGGATGAGGTGGACCGGAGCCTGGAAGCCATGCGAAAAATTGCGGCAAACACCTGATTACGCGGAAAAGGGATACTGTTCTGTACAGATCTCCGGCGTGAAGCTTATTTAAAACGGTAATAAAAAAGGCCGCCTTTATTGAACGGCGGCCTTTTTTATACATTAACAATATTTATTTACAGCCATTATGCGGCGGTAAATGGCATGATTGTTACTCCTATTTTTTAGAAGTCAGGTTCAGGCCCTGCACCTGGATGTTGGCACCGGTAACCTGATCCCCCTCGCGCTGAAACTGGATAGACATCATCCCGTTGGTGGTTTTGAACGAATTCTCACTTACCGGGAGCAGGAAGCCTTCGAAATTAGTTTGCATCAGCTGCATATGCAGTTTATCACCCTGTTTCTCCACCTGCATGGTGATAGGAAACTGGTCCAGTGCATAACTTCCGATGAAATCATCGCTGATATTCACCTTGGCATAAATCTCTTCCAGCGACGGCTGAAGGTTATTATCAGGATTCTCATCTGGTACGCCCTGGCTGATCATAACAAATGCCAGATCGTCAGGATTATTGATGGTGACCGAATATTCTTTTGAGGATTTCCAGATATCAGCAGATTCTGAAATCATGTCACTTTCCCCATTCGAATAATACATGTCGACCTTCAGCGGAACAGGCCTTGTACCAAGATTTTCTACAATCAGTTTATTGCCATTAAGTTCTTTGATGGCCAGGTCGGCGTTTCCGTAGTTAAAGAACCATGGATTGTAAAGCCAGCCCAGGTCTTCTCCGGAAACATCTTCCATGGTGTAGAGGAAATCATAGGGAGTAGGCGATTTTTTGGCCCAACGGCGGATATATTCCCTGTAGGCATTGGTAAAGACTTCATCCCCCAGGTAGTCGTGCAGCATTCCGTAAAAGAAGGCTGGCAGACTGTAGGAAGCATACCCGTAATTGGATCCGTCCATGAACTGGGTCGAGGTGATCAGCGGCAGGTCTGTAATGGATCCCATCACGCCTGTGCCGGATACAAGGCCCGAATAAACCGGTTCGTCATTCTCATTGAAATACCGGTCAATCACCAGGTCGGTGATATACTGCGCCCAGCCCTCATCCATCCAGGCAAACCTGCGTTCATTAACGCGAACATACATGGGGAAATAGGTGTGGTACATTTCATGGACCGTAACTCCCAGGTTCGGACCGGCATTGTTTGCCATCATGGGAAATTCCATACCGCCGCCGCGGAGTCCGATAAATGTGGTAAAGGCAGGGTAGGGGTACGGTATGCCCGGCATGTCCTCACTGAAATGCTGCATGGCCTTGCGCTGGTTTTGGGTGACTTCGGCGTACGCCTCGGCCTGACCGGCAGGGAATACCGTTCCGATAAATACATCGCGGTCTTCCACTTTCTGCATGGCGGCATCCCACAGATAATGATCACTCACAGAGAAGGCAAAATCGCTGACCTCCTCGGCGGTATAATGCCAGGTGCCGGTCTTGTTGCTGTACCCCTCAAGGTCACTGTCTGTGATGATATGAACGGTCTCTTCTGATGCTTTGGCTTCATTGTACCGGCTCAGGACATCATCCGGATAAATTTCAGAAGCATTCTGCAATACACCGGTAGCCCATATATTGAAACTTTCAGGGGCGCTGATCGTGACATCATAATTGCCCAGGTTATTGTAAAATTCTGTCTGGAATGTATAATCCATAAGGTCCCAGCCGAATACGTCATCATAAACGGAAATCTGAGGGTACCAGTAGGCAACGTGATACGAGCTGCTGTCATAAACGCCTGTGCGACGCAGGGTCAGCGGCACCACATAGCTCCAGTCCATTTTAATGGTCGTGGTACCTCCTGATGCCAGGGGGGCGGGAAGCTGAATGATCATGTTTGTTCCATTCCGGTTAACCTGCCGGCTCTCCATGTCCATGGCCTGATCGTTCACCGAAAGATTGGAGACACTCATTCCCTCATTGATGTCTTCGGGGTTGACCGCCATCTGGCGTTGCCCGCCTTTCTTAAAGACATCCTGGTAAAGCCGTACCACAATGATATTCATTGCTTCCGGAGAATTGTTATGATAGGTGGCTTCCACCGTACCGGAAATGGTGCGCGTGGATGGCTCAAGGCTGGCATTGATAACGTAGTCAACGGTATTCTGCCAATATTCGGGTCCCGGTTTTCCGGTGGTGCTGCGTGTACCTGCCTCGTAGGCATTGCGGATTTCGCGCGGCACGAAGAAACGTCCTTCCTGCGCCAGCACAGTTGAAAAACCGATAAATACTGCAAATAGTGTGAGTATGATTCTCATAGGATAACTGTTTATTTCTTTCTTTAAAAGTAAGGTAATTGACGCTAAATGCATAGGTATCGGCTACCAGCGGTCTGTGACAGGGATAATCGCTAAATCCGAATGACTCTGCGTATCTTTAAAGAAGACCAACAGGCAGAAGTATGGGAAACACAGCTACAGGTAAGATAAGGGTCATACGAGGTGACCTGACAAAGATGACAACCGATGCGATCGTTAACGCAGCCAATTCGTCACTAATGGGTGGCGGAGGAGTTGACGGAGCCATTCACAGGGCAGGCGGACCGGCGATACTTGAAGAATGCAAACGAATTGTTGAGGAGGAAGGAGAATGTGAAACGGGTGAAGCGGTTGTAACCACGGCAGGAAACATGCCATCGAGGTATGTGATTCATACTGTCGGCCCGGTTTGGCGGGGCGGGGAAGAGGATGAGGAGAATTTGCTGTACAATGCGTATTACAATTCCTTGTTGCAGGCGGCCGCCCATGACTGCAGATCGGTGGCATTTCCGAACATCAGCACAGGCATATACGGCTACCCGAAAGAAGACGCGGCAGAAGTGGCTGTCCGGGCAATAAAATCATTCTTGTCATCTGTTGATGACCTGGAAGAGGTGGTATTGGTTTGTTTCGACGAGGAGAATTATGAACTGACCAGAAGGGAAGTGGAGGCTGGTTAGTTGTTGTGCATTTTCTTGTCAATATAACTGACCGCCTGCTTGATGGTCTGGAGCTGCTCCGCATCTTCGTCGGGAATACGGATGTCAAAAGTCTGTTCGAATTCCATGACAAGTTCAGCGTAATCCAGTGAATCAATTCCCAGATCCTTAATGAAATTGGCATCAGGCGTAACTTCTGTTTCTGCCAGTCCTAGTTTATCCACCAGGATTTGTGTGATCTGTTCTTGTATCTGCATGGAATGAAGGTTTCAGCAAATATAAAAAAAATATAGTCCCATTTCTAAAAGCGCAATATAAACTCAGTGCCCTCATTTTCGACCGTTTTGACGCTGATTGTACCCTGGTGCTGGCGCATGATCTGGCGTGATAAACTAAGTCCGATACCGCTGCCTCGTTTCTTGGTGGTAAAGAAGGGGATGAATATTTTTTCAAGGGCCTCCTGTTCGATGCCCGGGCCGTTGTCGCTGACCGACAGAAATGGCCTTCCATCTTTATCGCGCCCGCCGGTAAGGCTTATTTGGCCGGCTTCCTCTTCTTCCACCGCGTGCATGGCGTTCTGAATGAGGTTTATAAGTACCTGTTCGATCTGATCCTTATCCGCCCGGATCATCAGCTCTTTCGGTTTTACGTCGATACTTACCTGGACACCCTTTAATTCCTTTTTGTAAAGCATGCAAATTTCTTCCAGCAGCTTCCTTGCGTTAACATCAGTGAGTTCAGGCACGGGCACCCTGGTCAGACTTCTGAAGTCTTTCACGAACCGGATTAATCCTTCGCTTCTTTTTTTGATCGTTCCAAGTGCCATGACCATGTCTTCCATGTCCTCCAATTCTTCTCCCGCCAGTACTTCCTGTTTTTGTTTCAGTTCCTCACTAACCGTATGGGCAAGAGAGGAGATTGGCGTTACTGAATTCATGATCTCATGGGTAAGAACACGGACAAGGTTGTGCCAGGCTTCCATTTCCTTTTCCTCCAGTTCGGACTGAATGTTCTGCAGGGAGATCAGTTTGTATTCTTCATTATGCAGGTTAAGCTGAATTGCGTAGACGGCCAGGTCTATAATATTGCCGCTGACCTCAGTGCGGACCAGGTCTCTTCCGCCGGTGCGCAGCCGGACAATGCTGTCGTGAAGCGGTTCGGAGACCTTTTTAATTTCAGCAATATTGTCTGCGCCTTCAATGTTAAGAAGTTTTCTGGCTGCCATATTCAGGATCTGGATCTCACCTTTGGAATTGTAGGTGATTAAGCCTGTTCCGGCATGATGCACGATGTTTTTGAGGTACTGGAATTCCTCTTCCCTTGACACCTCCTTTTCCTGGTGCTGGTTATTATTACGTGCCGGCTTGAATTCTCCGTTAAATCCGTCACTGATTTTCGACCTCACAAACTGAAGGAAAAAAGACAACTGCAGTCCGAACAGAATTCCGAAGAACAGCCTTAGGGCCCATGACCAGGGAACAGCCAGCGCCACCGCCAGCAGAAAAGTAGTCGCCAGGAGTCCGAAGACCCTGGTATTGGTTTCCTGTTGATTGTTTCTAAAGTCCATGTTTCTCCAGTCGGCGATAAAGCGACGCCCTGGTCAGGCCAAGGTCTTCGGCAGCCTTGGAAATATTGCCGTCGTGCATATCAAGTGCCTTTTGAATCACCGCTTTTTCCACATCATCCAGATTCATGTTATCCGGGAGTAATTCACTGTCCGACCTGCCCGAATCCTGCAGGAACAGATCATCCGGCTCCAGAATATCATTATCCGTCATGATAACCGCCCGTTCGATACTGTGCTGTAATTCGCGGATATTACCCGGCCAGTGATAGGCACGCAATGCTTTCTTGGTTTCGGCACTGATCCTCCGTACTTCCTTGCGGTATTTCCTGGTATACTGCTCGAGGAAATGTTCAGCCAGTATGATGATGTCGTCCCGTCGTTCCCGCAGGGGTGGCAACTTGATTTCTACCGTGTTGATGCGGTACAGGAGGTCCTGCCGGAACGAGTTTTCACGGATCATGTCGTACAGTGGCATATTCGTCGCGCAAACCAGACGGATATCCACACTCACGGGTTTGTTTGTACCAATCCGCGTGACCTGGCGGTTTTGCAGCACGGTGAGTAGCTTGGCCTGCAGGGACATGGGCAGGTTTCCGATCTCGTCCAGGAACAATGTGCCTTCGTTGGCTACCTCGAAACGACCAGCCCGGTCTTCACGCGCATCGGTAAATGAGCCTTTTTTATGTCCGAACAACTCGCTTTCGAACAAACTGGATGTGATCGCACCCATATCCACACTTACGAAGCTGTTATCTGCCCGCTGCGAACGCTGATGGATGGCGCGGGCCACAAGTTCCTTTCCTGTCCCATTCTCCCCGAGAATCAGCACATTGGCGTCTGTTTTGGCAACTTTTTCAATAAGCCGGAACACCTGCTGCATTGCTTCGCTTTCACCGATAATTTCTTTGAAAGGCTGATTCAATTCTTCTTCAAGCTGCTTCTTAGCCTTCTTCAGGCGGTCAACTTCCTTTTGGGACTCATTGAGCCGCATGGCGGTACCGATTGTTGCGATCAATTTTTCATTCTGCCACGGCTTCAGTATAAAGTCTGTTGCTCCCTTTTTGAGCGCTTCCACCGCCATCTCCACATCGCCAAAAGCCGTAATCATGATCACCACCGCATTGGGGTCATGTTCCTTGATTTTTTCCAGCCAGAAAAACCCTTCTTTCCCGCTTGTGGTGTCCTTGCTGAAATTCATGTCCAGAAGGATTACATCATAGGTGTCATTATTTAAAAGGAAGGGTATCTTCTTGGGGTTCTTTTCGATGATGATCTGATGAGAATGCTTTTTGAGAAGAAGCTTGGCCGCTAAAAGAACATCTTCATCGTCATCGATCATTAATATTTTGCCAAATTCTTTTTCCAACGAGTCAGTACATTATAAGTGAAGTAAGTAAATACAACCCATGCAGGAAAGTCCGGCAGGAAGGCTGTCTACCCCTAAATTAATGAATATTAACACAACACCATTGGGAAAATTTTGAACGGTCCGGATGACTGACGACCGTTCAGCAGGGGCCTAAGTGTAAAAATGACCCAATGAGAATAAAATTTTTAAAATTTTTTTTCAGGTCAAAATATGTCTAAATATCTCGATATGAGAGGTTTTTAGAATATTTCATCGTGTAACGCACTTTGGGGGAGAGTAATTATTGTGCGAATGCAAATCTTTTTTGTTAAAAGTTTGTTATATTAGCGTTGTTGTTATTGGATAATTCTAGTTATCCGAATTATTTTGAGTTTTTGACCTTGAAGTGCCTCCTGACCTGGGGCACTTCTTTTTTTTGCCTGTTTTTAACAACGATATGTCATCCTGGCGGCGTGTACTTAATCGATTGTCATCCTGGGGGCGCGCAGCGCAGCCCGGGATCTGTCGAAGCGGTATTCCGCAAAGTAGCGCAGCACGGGATCTGTCGGAGCGCTAAACCACAACCCGTAGCCCCGGACCTGTCAAAGCTCCAAACTCCAAACTCCAACTCCAAACTATTAATTATACCCCTGCACCTGAGCATTTAAGGAAATCAAATTCGGATTTACACTTTTTATCAGATTCAGTTTCCACTCTTTTTTAAATCTCTTTAACTCCTTCTCCCGGTCAATTGCCTCCTGAATCCTGTCAAAACATTCGAAGTAAAGAAGATATTTGCATTTGTATTTACTTGTGAAGGAACTTCCACCTAATTGCGTGTGCTCATGAATACGCTTTTCAAGATTACTGGTGACACCGATGTAGAGAACGGTTCGTTTGAAGTTTGACATGATATAGATGTATCCGTTCTTTCCCATTGCGGGAAGGTAATGGGCAAGGCGGACAATAATACGATAACAGATCCCGGGCTGCGCTGCGCGCCCCCAGGATGACGGGTTAGGGGATTTTCACTATGCCCCCAGGATGACAGGTTAGGGGATTCTCACTGCGCGCCTCTGGAATGACAGGTTGGAGGACTTCTCACTTCGCGCTCCCAGCCTGTCTGCCTAGGCAGGGATGACAGGTTAGGCTTACTCCCTTTTCATTTTAACTGCTTGACCCTCTCCGAATAACCACAAATGTTCCGGACCTGGGATAATAGCGCGGACAGAACGGGGGAGTGCTATTTCATCCCTTTCACCTGAATAGATGTCCTGCGTATAAACAGTTTGCGGATTGTCCTCTACCACGTAATAGAGTTTCTTGTTAAGAAATCGTAAACCGATCACGGATCCGGCTTCAATGCTGCGCAGGAAATTCCCTAGATTGTCGAATATGTAAATCCCCGACTTTTTATCAACCAGAAAGAGCAGGTTCTGGTACTCCCTGAGAAATGTAAACTCCGACAGATCCGGGTCAAGTACCTGGGGCAATGGAACGCGAATCTGCACTTGTTCCCGCTGAGGGTCGATCTTACTCAGGGAGAAATCAGCCATATCCACAATCCAGATCAGGTTATTCAGGGATGGCGCAGCCATACCCGCGTAAGAAGTATATGCTGTCAGTCCATACCTGCCCGATTCGGTAAGAAACCTGTCGAGGATCACATATTCCTGCAAATCTTCATAAAACAGAAACAAGCGAAGCGGATTACTCACATCGAGTTGCGATATACGGGCCTTTTTGACGGGAGAATAGATCAGGGCCTGCCCGTCATCTTTAGCGGAAATTCGCTGGAGGTCACCATTTTCAAGTACAAGATAGAATTGCTCATTGTAATCCTGTGCTACTTCCACCCAGGATGGCAGCGGGATTGAATCCTGAGCAATGCCCTGGAATGTTACCGAAACCATAAGGAGCAGGATGAGCTTAGCCATCATACGACTTTAACGTAAAGGAAGATCCGTCATACACACCGTAAGTACTTTTGGTAACCCATTCGCCCAGGTTGAAGTAGTAGCTGTTTTTGTTAATTTCCAGCTCGAGTGGTAAATGGCGATGACCAAATATATAATAATCAAAATGTTCCTGCTTTTCGGTTTCACGGCAGAATTGCAACAGGTATTCGCTTTCACCCCGGAAGGTGTCCTCCACCTTTTTCTTATTATTGCTGATACGGCTTTTGCCCGACCAGAATTTTGCAAGGCCGATTCCGGCATTGGGGTGAATCCGTGCAAACAGCCACTGGCAGACCGGATTTCTGAATATTTTCTTGAGGATTTTATAAGTCTTATCTCCCGGGCCCAGTCCGTCTCCATGAGCGAGCAGAAGCTTCTTGCTTCCCACCTGTACCAACAGAAAATCACGTATTACCGGGATGTTCAATTCGGTTGGGAAATAATCAAACATCCACATGTCGTGATTACCTGAAAACAGGTATACCCCTATGCCTTTATCGGTAAGTTGGGCAAGCTTGCCCTGAATGCGCACAAATCCTTTGGGTATTGCTTCTTTGTATTCAAACCAAAAATCAAAGATATCTCCCATAAGGAAAATGGAATGAGCATCCTCTTCAATCGAACTGAGCCAGCTGACAATCCTGTCTTCGCGTGCACGGCTCGTTTGATAGTCCGGGGCCCCAAGGTGGAAATCGGAGGCAAAGTACAGCTTTTTACCCTGCAGGGAATCTATGTTAAGGTGTTCTGCCTTCATTCCGGCTAAAATAAAAAAAGATCAGGCAGCGAACCGCCTGATCTTTATGTAACTTTTTAATTCGTATCAATTCCCCGGAAGGTCCTTTCGTTCTTCCAGTGCTTCCGTACCTCCCTCGGGTGCAGATGAATTTTCTACTATATTGGAAGGAACATCTTTTTTCTTTTCCTCCTGTCCGTTACGGGATTCCTTGCCTTTCTCAGCATCATCCTCTTTCTTATCCTCCTCCTTCTTCTGTCCATTTGTAAAGGCCTCGTAGGTGGTCTGTCCTTCGAAAGGTCGCTTGCCGATAAGTCGCTCCAGATCAGACTGGAATATAATTTCTTTTTCCAGCAGTTCCTGCGCAATGGTTTCCAGTTCCTCGCGTCTCTTGAGCAGGAGTGATTTGGTACGCTGATAAGCTCCGTCGACAAGTTTTCTTACTTCCTCATCAATGGTTTCGGCTGTAGTTTCCGAGTAGGGTTTTGTGAAGTTATAATCCGACTGCTTTGAATCGTAAAACGATACATTCCCCACTTTCGGATTCATGCCGTATACAGAAACAATGCTGTAGGCCATCTTGGTGATACGCTCCAGGTCACTCAGTGCTCCGGTGGAAATCTTATTAAAGATTATTTCTTCTGCCGCCCTTCCGCCAAGTGCCATACACATCTGGTCCATCAGCTGCTCTGTCTGGTAGAGAAATTGTTCCTTCGGAAGGTACTGTGCATATCCGAGTGCAGCCACACCGCGTGGTACAATACTTACTTTTACCAACGGATCGGCATGCTCCAGGAACCAGCCGGCAACGGCGTGCCCTGCTTCGTGGTACGCTACAATCTGTTTCTCATGCGGAGAGATAATTTTGTTCTTTTTTTCCAGTCCGCCAATGACACGGTCAATGGCATCATGAAAATCCTGCATGTCCACCGCATTCTTATCGCGTCTCGCCGCAATCAGCGCTGCTTCATTACAGACGTTGGCAATCTCAGCACCGGCAAAACCGGGTGTCTGTGCAGCAAGTTTTTTAGGATCTACGTCTTTTGCCAGTTTCAGAGGCTTCAGGTGTACTTTGAAAATTGCCTCCCGGCCTACGATATCCGGTTTGTCGATACTGATCTGACGATCAAATCGTCCGGGGCGCATCAAGGCCGAGTCCAGCACATCAGGACGGTTGGTGGCCGCCAGGATAATAACTCCACTGTCCGTCGAAAATCCATCCATCTCTACCAACAGTGAATTCAATGTATTCTCCCGCTCATCATTGGATCCAGGCATCTGGCCACGACCCCTTGAACGACCGATTGCATCGATCTCATCGATAAATACGATACAAGGTGCTTTTTCCTTAGCCTGTTTGAACAGGTCACGAACACGTGCCGCACCTACACCAACAAACATTTCGACAAAGTCCGAACCGGACAAGGTGAAAAACGGTACGCCTGCTTCACCAGCCACTGCCTTCGCGAGCAATGTTTTACCTGTTCCGGGCGAACCTACGAGCAACGCGCCTTTCGGAATTTTACCACCCAGTTTGGTGAACTTGGAGGGGTTTTTAAGGAATTCAACAATTTCCTTCACCTCTTCCTTAGCTTCATCAAGCCCTGCCACGTTGTCAAAGGTGATCTTCACCTTATTCTCCGCATCAAACAGGGCCGCCCTGGATTTACCAATATTGAATATCTGTCCGCCTGGTCCGCCGCCACCGGTCATCCGGCGCATCAGGAACCAGAACCCGAAAAGAATAAACAGAAGAATGCCCCACTGCCAGAAAATACTCATGAAATCCGACTTGTCGATGGGCTTGTAATCTATCTGCTTATCAGGGGGAAGCTCCGCCTGCAACTCTTCCCATTCACGGGTAAAAGTTTCGACGGATGCAATATTTACTTTAAAATGCGGTCCGCTTTCGCCGCCAAGGGGGGAATTGGAACGCAAATCTGAATATTTATCTTTTCTAAGTGCCTCTTCGGTCAGTGTAGCTTCCACGTAATTCTGATTACGTATCAGCCGTACTTCCTTTATATCTCCATCCTTGACCATTTCCTTCAACTTGCTCATGTAAATGACCTCGTTGGCGGGATAGTTCTGGAGATAAGTGACCCCAAAAATGGTAGCAATCAGGATGACGATCACCCAAACCTGGTAGTTAGGTTTAGGAGGTTTTGTCGGCATCATTTTCTTCTTCTTATCAGGCATCTCGATTTTTCTCTGTTATATAACCTCTATTGTAACGATTTTTAATGATATATGTTCGGTTCAGGCAACCTCATCAATGTGGGTGATTTCAGCATCTCCCCATAAGTTTTCCAAACCGAAAAATTTACGCTTGTCCGGTTTGAAAATGTGAGCGACAACATCCACATAATCCAATAACATCCATTCCTTGTTTTGGGTGCCTTCACGGTGCCAGGGGTTTTGAGAGAGGGTTTTGGAAACTTCCTTGTCCACAGAATCAGCAATGGCATCGAGCTGGGTATCAGAATTTCCTGAACAGATGACAAAAAAGTCGGCGACAGCATTTTTTACTGCCCTCAGATCCATTACGGTTATATTTGAAGCCTTTTTTTCCATCATCCCCTTCACAACCACTTCACTTAACTTTTCCGAAGGGGCCAAATTGTTATTTACATCCATTCAGTATATTTATTGCCTTAACAAAACTACAAAAACTTGTGTATAAAAATCTTGCCAATACATTATTTGTAGGCAAAAACCTGATTTTCCTGACATCTTGTCACTCCACCAATCAGGAAGCCTATGACATTCTCGGCAAGAGCACTGTTCCGGACGGCACCATCGTCATCACCGAAGATCAGACTGCAGGCCGGGGCCAGATGGGTAATACATGGGAATCTGAGCGAGGTAAGAACCTTACTTTTTCCCTGATCCTTCGCCCGAAATTTCTTAAAGCCAGTCAGCAATTCATGCTGAATATGTCGGTTTCCCTGGGCATCACTGACTGGTTACTCCGGTTCCGTCCGGAATTTACCATCAAGTGGCCGAATGATATATACTTTCTGGACCGGAAGGTAAGCGGCATCCTGATTCAGAACCAGCTGAAAAAACAAGGAATGGATACCAGTATTGTAGGTATCGGCCTGAATATCAATCAGCAGGAGTTCAGTATTCCGCAAGCCACTTCCTTAACGGCCATTACGGGGGAAACGTTCGGTTTGCAGAATTGCCTGGAAGAATTAGCGGGATATCTCGAACAACGGTACCTGCAGCTGAGGGGTGGAGGCTCGGGTCTGCATGAAGATTACATGAGCCGGCTTTACCGGTTTAACGAAGAGCACCTGTTTGAGTCGGAGGGCTATTTCCGGGGCAGGATTATTGCTGTGAAGCCTGATGGTACCATCTTAATAAAGACAGCCGGGGGCCTGCGCTCCTTCCAGTTTAAGGAAGTTGCCTATGTCATCTGATCAATGATCAGTTATTACCGGATAAGCGGGAATGCTCCCGATGCTTGTAGAATTGATCGTACCGGCCTAAATTCGTTACCGATGAATAGCAGAACAATGAAATATGTGGTCACCGGCATCCTGATCATGAATGTGCTGACGGCCGGAGCACAGGAAATAACCGAAATGCTTCGTATGCCATCAGGAGGTGCCGGAGAATATGTGGTAGGAGCGCAATTTGAACCTAAAAAGAAACCGCAGGTGGTGGTGCTGGGGGCAGACGGTAAGGCTTATCTGAAGGAGAATAGTGTATGGAAAGGATATGCCACCGGCATTGAGGCATCTGACCTCCGTTATGTGATGGACAAAAAAGGAACATTGTACGTCACCGGACGTGCAGGGAACGGGATTGCGGTCTGGGAAAGCTCTGACCTGGGGCAGACCTGGGAAAGGGCCGGAGAATATTCTGCCGAAAACGCGGAGTATTACACCACCTACTGTAATATGAAATCGGGAGACCTGCACCTGATTTATGCGGTTACCGAAGGAGAAGGAGAAGATTGCAGGGCTTATATCCGGATGGTATCCACCGGAAATGCAGGTAAGAAATGGACAGACCCTGTACAGCTGGACAGTGATGGTTCCGGCTGTCATCAGATCATGGCTTCCATTGCTTCTTTTAAAGACGGTAAGTTGTTTTCAATCTGGTCAAATGGCGGGACATTCAAGTTTGACCGGTCCTATGATAATGATCGCTGGCTTCGGAATGATATCCCGGTTACAAATGATCTGCCGGAATTGTCCGCCAACGGAAAACTGCAGCTGGTCATGGATAACAGCGATAGTCAGCTCGCCGGGATGCTCTATCTGTCCGGAGTCTCAAAAAATGACAGTACAATGGTGGCGTGGATTCGTTCGTCAGGAAAACTGGGAGATACCTGGACGAGTCCGGCCAGCCTGAAGCCTGATTACGCAGGTTCTCAATACTTTCCCCACATTACAGTAGACAATACCACCGGTGCACTTTTCGCCGCCTGGCTGGGTGTCTCAGACGGAATGACAGAAGTCTGGTTTGGATACTCGCTGGATGCCGGAAAGAAGTTTGAATCACAAAAGCTTGCCTCGTGGGATTCCACCGGTGATATGGATCATTTTTCCAAACCGGTTTCCGTGGCAGCCCACGGAGGTTCGATCCTTATTACATGGATTGAGAGCAATGGAACTGAACTTGTTCAGAAAGCAGCTGAATTCAGTCAGGATGAGCTGTTTGACCTGGGTGGAAAGTGAGGGTTCTCAGCCATCATAGGGACGGGCAGATCTGATAAAAACGAGTGCACTGCCCGCAGCCATTCATTCTCATACTCCTTAAGATAGTTTCCATGTCCGGCATTGGGAAATGTGACCAGCTCTTTTTCACCAGGCAGGTTTTGGTAGATGGCCTGGGTTTCCTCCAAAGTGACACGTTCATCCTTTTCACCATAAAAGAGCAGGACCGGTACCGAGACTGACCGGGCATAATCTGCCGGATTATGATCGAAACCCCAGTACCCGTTCTGAATGCCTCCCCAGAAAACAAGGAGGTCTGCCATAGGAAAAGCCGGAAGCTGCATTGCCTGAAACCGGTTGGCGGTAGCATCGTAGAGGGTGGCGAACGGGCATTCAAGGATTATACCGTCCGGGTGAATTTTCAGTTTACTGGAACTGTGGAGAATGGCAGCAGCACCCATGGAAGATCCGAAAAGGATAAGAGGCCCGTCGTATTTTTTCTTCAGATATTCATAGACCGCTTTCACCTCATGCATTTCGTGGAAGCCGATAGATGTGGAAGACCCGCTCGATCCGCCACTACCACGGAAGTCGACCAGGACCGTGCGGTACCCGAGTCTCCTGAACCGCTCAGCCTGTTCGAGGAGGGAAGTCCGGTTGGCCAGGTACCCGTGGAACATGGCAATTGTCCCCTTTTTTCTCGGGGCCTCAATTTCCCAGAGCGCGATGGAATCACGTCCAACCGTCAGCACAGTGGATTCATAGGTTACTTCCGGGACCGTGTAGTTCTCAGGCCTGTTCAGGGAAACCCCGGTCAGGAGAACATTCATTTTGCCCCATAAGGTTAATTCTTCCGGCGGAGGAGTGCGCCGTACATCCCGGCTGAAATGAGTAAAATTCCAGGCATGAAGGAAAGCCACCATATTAATAAGTAAAAAGATTACCAGGGCGGCAACCAGGAATCGCCGGAGATATCTTTTAAAGGAGAATTGCTTTTTCATGTGCCTGAAATTGAAATTTACCGTGATGAAATCAATAATTCATAGGATAATCTTGTGAATCAGTAGGTTTTACTATGATAGCTAAAAAAGATCATAACATTTAAAATAATTTAGATGTAATATATTGCTTCAAATTATGATGATTTTATTATATTGAGCCGAGTTTCGGGAGGTTAACAGATTTATTTTGTTTTCTTCCGATGTAGGAAATGGTAGAAAAAGAAAATTTTTTAGGTTTAATTATTAATTTTTTTAAACGGAGAATGACCACATCAAGGTTCAAGTCTGCGCTATTTTTAATCAACGATAACACTTTTTATAAACGTTTCTTTCCAAGGAAATAATCCCTCTATATGGCGAAGCTGAAAAATATTATTAAACAACTTTCAGACAATGACTACCAGGCAATCAAAGATTCCCTGATAGAAAGCAGTGCGGAAAAATCGGCATACTTATTACAATCCATGCGTGAACGGCAGCTGTCTGACGCTAAAATCATGGACGAACTTGAGGTGAATACCAATGCGTATTACACGCTGCGGTCCCGCCTGAACCAAAAAATAGAAGAGTACCTGCTTCAGCAAATGGAAAGTCCGCGGACTGACATCCTGAAGAAGGTGGCGAATATCAATGAGATTATCTTCACTAAGAAAAAGGATATTGCCATTGCCACACTGAAGAAACTCGAGAAGGAACTGCTGGACTATGACTTATCAAACGAACTGACCGTTGTGTATAAGTCCCTGAAGAAGCTGCATATTAATTCTCCCGATTATTTTAACTACAGCCAGCTGTACAACCGGCATGTTGCCTATATGCTGGCGGTAGATAAGGCGGAGGATCTTCTGGCTGAATATTTTAAGAAATACGGATACTATACACTCTCCGGCGATGAGATCGATAAAATGGAACTCGGTCTGCTCATGAAGGAAATGAGCAACGTCGGGGCCCTTTACGAATCACACCGCCTGTATGTTTATCATAGCTGTATGGCGATTTTCCACCGCCTGTTTGTTGAAGGTGGGGAAAGTATCAGCGATGACCAGGAGCCCATTGAGGATATCCTTGATAATGTGGAGAAAATATTCGAGTCCTATCATCTTGATTCAATTTACTACCACCTGAACCTGGTATTTGAATTCCTGAAACTGGAGTACTACAATCATTATGGTGTTTACCGGAAAGCTGAAAAATATTTTGAAGAGGTTAATGATGCGATCAGCAACCTGCTGACTAACTACACGCAGTATACCTATCCGGCTCAGTTCCTGGTTACAAAGGTAAACCGGCACATTCGCTTTGATACAGTCAATGAATTGTATGAGGAGAATGAGAACCTATTTGCTGATTATGAATTTGATGTACAGGACGTTCCTAATTTTGTGACCTATAGCCTGTACCATGCTATCAGCTGTTATTATGTTGAAAAATATTCCGAAGCGAGCCGCTGGATCAACAAACTGCTGAATGAGATCAGCCTGAAGAAATACCCCCTTGTATTGCTGGAAATTAAGATAATGCTGGCGCTTCAGTATTGCCTGATGCGTGATTATGAGTTGTTTAATCAACTTATCAACAGTATACAACGTCATATCCGGCTCGTTGGAAAAGACAAATGTGAACACATCCAGATTCTTTCAAAAATTCTCAAGATTTCTATCAGCGAGAAGCGAAAGAATAAGGAGCAAAAAATCAAATCGCTGCTTAGTAAGTTCAATGAGATTAACACGAATCACTTTACACCGTGTAAACTTATCCGTATGGATGAGGATTTCGTTGATCGACTAACTGTTTAAATTTGATCTATAGGTTGAAAAAGCCCCGGCACTGCCGGGGCTTTTTTTTTAGTTGGAGAATTGAGCATACAGTGTGCGGGAGTAAAAAGTCTGTCACCTATTGATAGTCATTGATAGTCGTAGGTACTGTCTTAAAAGTCAACCATACGGAGTTGTATTTTTTTAATAACTTTATATTTCAAGGAAGGCATTTAGGCAACTAAATGTCTATCCAGTGTAG
>JAUILA010000048.1 GCA_030432655.1 Bacteroidia bacterium | reverse complement strand
TACCTTACCATCGAAGCTGATTTGAATTATGCCTGGGAAAAACCATCTGTATCGAAACTGCCTGCAGGTTCATTCTCTGCCGGGGAGGGAATTATGTGGCCTGGCTGGAGAATAGGTCTCGCAGTTCACTGATCCCACCTGCCCGGTCCCGTTCTATTTCACAAGGAGCACGGATAGGTCTTTATCCAATTACTTCTTTTAGCCCCTGAGAGAGCCATTTTGACGCTGCCCGAAAAATCAAAGCCAAGCTGTTGATGGCCTGCCGGAGCAATTTACCGAATCCGGCCCACCTTCCTGAACTTGTCAAATACATAGGTGGTATGGGGAGCGTCATCAAATTCTCCCGTCAGGTCCTGCCCCGCCCAGTGTTCGTAATGCTTGCCATCCTTCCACATCCTGCTTTTGGTAACATCATAAATGTCACCTTTGTATGCGATCCAGACTTCTTCCCTGTCCTGGCCATTGCGCAGGGCCAGTTGTTCACGCGTAAAGAAAGGCATTGTTTCCATTACCGGGAGGTCAGGTGATTGTAGTCCTTGAGAATAGTATAAAGCAGCTTGACAGGGGGCAGTTCGCTTTCAATCTTGAGATGATCTTTAACTTTTTCGGTCACGGTAACCACCGGTTTACTGACTGCATTGGTTTTGTATGCTTTTAACGACTGTTCAATGAGTTGTATATCCGCTGCGCTTAATTGTACCACCTGGGGAAAAACCGGCTCATAACTTTCCTCCATATTGCGGACAATTGAATGGGAAGTAGCTGACATATTCGGGGACGTTTTTACCACGGTGGTTCCGGCCGCCATATCCCCCAGGCGCTGGCCGTTGTCAGTCACCGCAATGCAGATGATGGCAGGCGCACCCATCAGCAGGCTTACCTCTATGAAACGCAAAATCCAGCGGAGAACGTAGGCTCCCAGGGTTGCAGGATTGCCATCCAGCCTCACCACCCGGATCTTCATCTGCCGTTTCCCGATGCTCTGACCATTAAAAAAAACTTCACAGAAAAGGTGATAGAAAAAGGGCACCAGCATTACAGACACTATCATCCAGGTATTGTCCATGTCCAGCCAGTCCAGTAATAACATCATCCCGATCATATAACCCCACAAAATTATACTGTCAATAATCAGGGCTACAATCCTGTCACCAAGTCCGGCCAGTTCGAACTGAATCCCTACATTCTGGGTGGTACTTATATCAACTGTCTGCATAAAAAAATCGTATTGGCGTTTTCCCTGGACGCTGTTTCGTGCATACATCAAGGGATTTCACCGGTGGTTGAAAAATTATTTTTAAGAGGTTAAATATAATTTTATTTTGAAAATAAGTTGAATGTAACCCATCACACTGCTATTATAGCGAACAAATTTTATCCACCATAAATTTTTTAATATGCACAGGTTTCTCGTGATCATTGCCTTACTGGCTTTCTCCTGCCAGTCTCAAAAAGAAGAAACAGCTTCCGGAAACGAGGCAGCCGCTACCGAAGATAACATTGCGGTGGCCGACAGCCTGGCACATGCCTATATCATTACCGACGGTCACGTTGACCTGCCTTATGCGCTGAAGAACAAGGACTTCATCGCGGAACGGGACGGAGACATGGTCTTGTCCAATGACGGGGATTTTGATTACGAACGGGCCAAGGCAGGCGGACTGGATGCCCCTTTCATGTCCATTTATATTCCTGCATCTTACCAGGAAACAGGTGGTGCTAAAGAATTTGCTGATTCGCTGATTAACATGGTGGAGGACATCGCCCGGATGCACCCGGATAAATTTGCCCTTGCGGTTACGCCGGAAGATGTACGTAAAAATTTTGCTGCCGGAAAAATTTCGCTCCCCATGGGAATGGAGAACGGCGCACCGGTGGAGGACGATATCGCCAATGTTGAATACTTCCGTGACCGTGGCATCCGGTATATTACACTCACACATTCAAAAAATAACCAGATCTGTGACAGCTCCTATGACACGACGCGATTGTGGAACGGCCTGAGTCCCTTTGGTGAAGAGGTGGTGCAGGAAATGAACCGCGTGGGAATCATGGTGGATGTTTCCCATATTTCTGATTCAACGTTCTACCAGGTGATGGAGCTGACCGAAGTGCCGGTGATTGCTTCCCATTCATCCTGCAGGCATTTCACCCCCGGCTTTGAGCGGAATATGTCGGATGATATGATTAAAAAACTTGGGGAGAACGGAGGAGTGATCCAGATCAATTTTGGCTCAACATTCCTTGATGAGAATTCACAGAAAGTGCGGGAAGATATGACGGCCTACATGCAGGAGAATGAAATGGACTATGGCGACTCGGCGGCCCAGGCCTGGATGAATGAGTACATGAATGAAAATAAATTCTGGACGAATATCGATAAAGTCGCTGATCATATTGACCGGGTAGTCGAACTGGCGGGCATTGATCATGTGGGACTTGGATCGGATTTTGACGGTGTCGGGGATTCACTCCCGGAAGGACTTAAAGATGTATCCATGTATCCCAACCTGATTGCGGAGTTACTGAACCGCGGATATTCGTATGAAGACATAGAAAAAATTTGTTACAAGAATGTGTTCCGTGTCTGGTCGGCCGTGGATTCACATGCTTCGAAGTAATCCGGATACATGAAGGAGGCTGCATTTGTAAAGCAACGGGTAGAGAAGTGGCAGGAGTTTGAAAAATTGCTGGCAAAAGGGGCAAATCCAAAACCTGATCTGCTGGCCGATCTGTATGTCCGGATCACCGACGACCTGGCATTCTCCCGGACCCAATTCCCAAACAGCGAAACTACCCATTATCTTAATGGTCTGGCGTCCCGGATTCATACAGAAATTTACAGGAACAAACGGGAAGACCGTTCGCGTTTCTGGAAATTCTGGAAATATGAGGTGCCCGGGCTGATGTATGAAGTCCGGAAACCGATGTTCTACGCCCTGGCCATTTTCCTGATATCCATAAGTATCGGCTGGATCTCTGCCGCTAATGACCAGAATTTCGCCCGACTGATCATGGGCGATGGCTATGTGAATATGACGCTGGAGAATATTGAAAACGGAAACCCTTTGGGAGTCTACGCCCGGGAAAGCGAATCCGATATGTTCTTCATGATCACCTACAATAATATCAGGGTTTCCTTTACTGTTTTCGTTTTCGGGATCGTCGCTTCAATTGGTACCGGGTATTTCCTGTTCCAGAATGGCGTTATGGTCGGAACATTTTTCTCTTTTCTGGCTCAGAAAGGTTTACTGGGCAGCTCCCTCCTGATTGTCATGCTGCACGGAACGCTTGAGCTCTCGGCCATTGTGATCGCAGGCGGTGCCGGGTTTGTCCTGGGCAACAGTCTGTTATTTCCAGGTACATATTCGCGGCTGGAGTCATTCAAACGCGGAGCTAAAAAAGGACTGAAAATTATAATCGGGTTGATCCCTGTCTTTATCATAGCCGGATTCATAGAAGGGTTTTTCACGCGATACACCATGATGCACTGGAGTATCAAGGCATTTGTTATTCTCTTATCGGCCGGATTCATTCTTTATTATTTTGTCATTTATCCTATAATTCTTCATCGTAATGAGTAGATATTTCGATCTGCATGCCACGCGCAATTTTGGCAGGAAACTAAATGCTGTAATTGAATTCATTCGCTACAACAGCCTTCCTTTTGGTAAGTCGATGCTGTTCATTGCCGGTCCGTTTATCCTGCTTGGCAGTGTACTGATGACCCAGTTCATGAACCAGACCATCATGAGGTCGATCAGGATCACCCAGGGTAATTTCGAGGAGAATCCTTATGACCTGGTCTCCATTATGTCAGTTGTGGGAGGGTTCATTGTCATATTCATCGGCAGCATTATTCTAATTTCCACTGTCTATGAATACATAATTCTCTACGATCAGCGAAAATCCAATCAGATTGAGGTGTCGGAAGTCTGGGATCGCGTCAAGAAAAACATGTGGAGTCTGCTTCTGACACTCATTGTCTTTTCAGTTATTCTCATAGTCCTTTATGTGATATTCGTGGTTGCCCTGGGCATGATGGTGATGATCCATCCGGTACTTATGGTCGTCGGAATGTTTGCGCTGATGATTTGCGTGATGTTTGCCATGGCCTATTTCATGCTGGCAATCTTTATACAGGTTTATGAAGGGAAGGGGCTGTCCAATGCATTTCAGAGAACGAGTTTCCTCATTAAAGATAATTTATGGAGCACGGTGGGTATAATCGTTGTGACTTCCCTCATTCAGAGCACTATATCCTCGGCCTTCATCATACCAGCCTACATCAATTTCATAATTTATGCGATGCATAGTTCGCAGTCCGCCGTCATGGAGGAGCCCGGTACAATGTTTATGGTGATTAATTATATCTCCATCGCCATATACCTGCTGGCCAATTATATCCTTTATGCCATCCCGCTTCTTGGTGTGGCATTCCAGTACTTTAACCTGGCAGAAAAGAAGGAAGCAAAAGGACTGATGAACAAACTGGAAACCTTCGGCTTGTCCGACGAAAGCAACGAGGATGAGGAACACTATTAAGCAAATATTGCTTGTTTCTCTGTTCTGTTTACTTGCCGGCGGCCAGGTAATAGCACAGGAAGACACTTCCCCGGAAGCTGACAGCCAGGCCCCCGCTTACCGGTTTCCTGATCAGGAACGACTGGAAGAATTCAGGAACAGCGAGGACTTCCAGTACCTGGAGCAAGCTGCCCCGGGTAAGTCGTTGTGGGACCGGTTCTGGGCATTTGTTAAACGGGTTCTTTCTTTTCTTTTCGGCGGACAAAGTAGTAGTCTGCTGGGAAATGTAATTCGATTTCTCATCTATGCCCTGGCTTTGGGCGCTGTAGGATTTGCGGTTTACCGGCTGATCCTGATTCGTACCGGACGGATAACCGCGAAAACATCTGGAGAATCACTGAATCCTGAAGTCGCTGAAGAAGACATTCATGCCCTCGATTTTGAAAAATTGCTTACGGAAGCTGTAGCCGGCGGTAACTGGCGACTGGCGATCCGCCTTCGGTATCTCCAGACTCTGAAATTATTAAGTGACCGGGAGCTGATCGACTGGGAACCTTATAAAACGAACCACGAATACGGACACGAGATAGGAACCGGTGACCTTCGCGAACGATTTGAAAGGATTAGCCGGTATTTTGATTATGCCTGGTATGGAGAATTTCAGGTGAACGAGAAACACTACCAGCGTGTAGGTGAAATTTTCAGCGAAATGAAGGGAAGTATATGAGGAAAGGTGAACTCAAATATATTGTCATTCTCATTGGTTTCCTGCTGGTTTATTTGCTCTACCAGTTTATCGGGGAAAAACCGTTTGACTGGACAGTGACGCTTTATTCGGAAGACACGGATCCTTTCGGGACATTCGTGCTCAATGAATCACTCCCGGATATGTTTGACACGGTGAAAATGTCAAACCAGACGATATACGAACTGGAAGATTCCTCCTATCAAAATCTTTTCATACTTGCCCAGAGCTTTTTCCCGGGCGAAGAAGATATGGATGTTCTGCTGGCACATGCCGAAGAAGGAAGAAATATCTTTATCAGTGCCGATTATTTCTACATTGAATTTTCCGATTCGCTGGGCTTTGAGATATCAGACTACCAGATCGATGCACCCATGTTTCAGGAGAATGAATCTGATTTTGACAGCATCCGGCTCATGATGAGCGAAAGGTATGCCGATGAGAAGAACTATGAATATCCGTCGGACAATGTCTATTCTCAGTTTGATATTTATGATTCCACGAAAGCAGAAGTAATTGCGATCAATGATGCTGATAACCCGGTATTTATCAGAATTCCATATGGGGAAGGAAATATATACCTTAACTCCACCCCGCTGGCTTTCAGCAATCACTTCATGCTTAAGGACAACAATTATGAGATGGCGGCAAAAATGTTGTCGTTCCTGCCTCGGGAGGAAATTCTATGGACGCAGTATTATCAGGTGGGCAGGGTCGATTCCCAATCACCATTGCGTTATATCCTTTCCACTGAAGGTCTGAAATGGGCATATTATCTCACCATCGCCGGACTGATCCTGTTCTTGTTTTTCGAAGCCAAGCGCCGGCAACGGATCATTCCTGTAATCCGTCCGTTAAGGAATACCACCCTGGACTTTGTCCGGACCATCAGTAATTTATACTATCAGCAGAAAGACCATAAGAATATTGCAGAGAAAAGGATCAGCTTCTTCCTGGATACTCTTCGCAGGGAGTATTTCCTCCCGGATTATCTGCAGGGAAAACAGTTGTATACACAGGTGGCAGCGAAGTCAGGAAATACGCTTGAGCAGGTTGAACACCTGTTTCAATCGATGATGCGTATCCGCCAAAAGGAATCGATCACGGAAGAAGAATTAAAAGACTTAAATACTCAAATAGAAAATTTCACCTTATAACCTATGGATCAGACAGAAAACCAGGAAGAATTCAAAAACAGGGTAGACCTCACCCCCCTGAAGGAAAGCGTGGATCAAATCCGCGAGCAGATCGGCCGGGTCATCGTTGGCCAGCGTCAGATGGTTGACTTGTTTATTACAGCCATCCTTTCTGATGGTCATATCCTCATAGAGGGGGTTCCGGGAGTGGCAAAAACGCTGAGTGCAAAGCTGCTGGCACGGATCATCAAGTCAGAATTCTCCCGTATCCAGTTTACACCGGACCTGATGCCATCCGATGTCCTGGGAACCTCGGTATTTAATCAGAAAAGCGGTGAGTTTAACTTTAAACAGGGACCTATTTTTTCCCAACTGGTTTTGATCGATGAAATCAACCGTGCCCCGGCAAAAACACAGGCAGCCCTGTTTGAGGTAATGGAAGAACGGCAGATCACCGTCGACGGCCATACGTATCAAATGGATTACCCTTACTTTGTTATGGCAACACAGAATCCTATTGAACAGGAAGGAACCTACCGGTTACCGGAAGCGCAGCTAGACCGTTTTTTGTTTAAAATTTCTGTCGATTATCCATCCAAGGAAGAGGAAGTCACCATCCTGTCCGGACACCAGGAGCGCAAGGCAACACAGCCTCTTGACGAAGTTTCACCCGTTCTTGATGGGGAACAGCTGAGAAAATACCGCGATGTCATTCACCAGATACATGTTGAAAAAGAACTGCTGGAATATATGGCGGGAATCGTCAATGAGACCAGGAATATGCCTGATATATACCTGGGTGCCTCACCCCGGGCTTCACTGGCGATTCTGCGTACGTCAAAAGCGTTTGCTGCCATTCAGGGACGGGATTTTGTTACGCCGGAAGATGTGAAAGCCATGGCACTGCCGGTAATGAGACACAGAATCATCCTTTCACCTGAAAAAGAGATGGAAGGATTCAGCACTGATGAAGTAATCAAACTTGCTATCGACCGGGTGGAGGTTCCACGATAATGAAGTTTATTCGTTCCTTATATCTTACCAACCGCTTTTTTCAGGCCATAACCCTGGTCATAGTCCTGTTCATTATCGCGTATTTTTTTAACGCGTTGCTGATTATCCCCAGGATTTTGTTCATGGTATTATGTGCGTTATTTGTGGCTGACATTCTCCTGCTATACAGTAAAGGGAAGGGAATGCTTGGCCGCAGGTTCACCCCCGAAAAGCTGTCTAATGGAGATAAGAATGAAATCAGGCTTTACCTGGAGAATTTTTATTCATTTCCGGTTCGCCTCCGGGTATTTGACGAAATCCCGCATCAATTCCAGCGACGGGATATTGAGTTTAATGTGTCAATCCCGGCCGGGGAAAACAGGGTCCTGACTTATGAATTGCGGCCGGTTAAACGGGGAGAATATTCCTTCGGCCACATAAATGTAATGCCGCATACCCTACTCGGACTGGTCAGCCGCCGGTTCAGGTTCGGGGAGGAACGGATGGTGCCGGTTTACCCCTCCTATATCCAGATGCGTAGATACGAACTGATGGCCATCTCCAACAACCTGGTTGAGCAAGGTGTGAAAAAGATCCGGAGAATAGGCCATAACATGGAATTCGAGCAGATAAAGGAGTATGTTCCGGGCGATGATTTCAGGACGATCAACTGGAAAGCCACGGCGCGGTCCGGACAGCTGATGGTGAATAATTACCAGGACGAAAAATCTCAGCAGGTTTATTCTGTCATTGACAAAAGCCGCGTGATGCAGATGCCATTCGAGGGAATGACCTTACTGGATTACGCGATCAATGCCAGCCTGGTAATCTCCAACATTGCCATTCGGAAAGACGACAAGGCAGGGCTGATCACCTTCCAGGACCGGGTGGGAAAAATCCTCCCGGCCAGCAAACGGAATAAGCAAATGCATCTGATCATGGAGGCCCTGTACAAGGAAAAGACTGCCTTCCGTGAGGCAGATTATTCCAGGCTCTTTGCGGCGATTACAAGAAAACTGCACCAACGCAGCCTGCTGCTTCTGTTTACGAATTTTGAAACGCTTTCAGGACTCGAACGTCAGCTTCCCTACCTGAAACGCATGGCTAAATCGCATCTTCTGGTGGTCATTTTCTTTGAGAATACGGAAATGCGTGCCGTCCTGGACCAGCGGCCCGACCAGACCAGGGATA
>JAUILA010000047.1 GCA_030432655.1 Bacteroidia bacterium | reverse complement strand
CACTGGATAGACATTTAGTTGCCTAAATGCCTTCCTTGAAATATAAAGTTATTAAAAAAATACAACTCCGTATGGTTGACTTTTAAGACAGTACCTACGACTATCCAATCTGTCATCTCCGGGCCGAAGGAACCGGAGATCCCGCAGCTGCGAAGGCTTACTCTTTAATATTACCGGGATCTTACGATCCCAGACCCCCGACTGGATGGATTTGCACTCATTAAGGCTTACGGACGGGGGTGACAGAATTGTTTGTCCTGGTCCTGGTCCTGGTCTTGGTCTTGGTCTTAGTCTTTATCTTCCCTCACCAATTAATCCCATAAATCCCTTCCTCACCGTCCTCGTACACGCCCTCCACGAGGAAGCTGCCATTCTTGTATTCCAGGATCTGGTTGAACTTTTCAAGATCTGTTACCAGGATTTTGTCGATATGGGTAATGATGAATCCTTCGCGCATTCCGGCGTGTGACCAGGGACTTTCTTCAAGGTTTTTCACGCGGATGCCCCCTTCGATCCCGAAGCTTTTCATCAGGCTGGTGCCTATTTCTTCAAAAGTACCTCCCTGGATGGTTTCGTGGACTTCCCGCGGTTGAACCACAGCATTTCCTTCAAAATCGCGCAATACGGCCTCCGCTTTTTGTTCTTCCCCGTCCCGGATATATTTCACAGATATTTCATCCCCGGGCCGGTTTCTGGCAACCAGTTCCTGGAGTTCCGAAACGTTGGTAACGGGGATCTCATTAATTGCAATGATCACGTCCCCCTCGTGAATCCCGGCTTCCTCGGCTGCGCTGTTGCCGTTTACATAACTGACGATCACTCCGTTCAGTACTCCCAGATCGTTGTCTTCTGCAATCCGCGCATTTACATCACCAATGCCCACGCCCAGTAAACCTCGCTGAACCTTACCGAATTCCAGTAAATCATTCATCACTTTTTTAACGAGTGCCACGGGCACGGCAAAAGAATAACCGGCATAGCTGCCGTTGGGTGTCGCGATTGCTGTATTGATCCCCACCAGCTCCCCGCGCAGATTCACCAGGGCTCCGCCACTGTTGCCCGGGTTAACCGCCGCATCCGTCTGAATGAAGGATTCGATCTGCAGGTTGTTGCGGTCCCTCAGGATACCGATATTGCGCGCTTTGGCACTGACAATTCCGGCAGTGACCGTCGAATTAAGATCAAACGGATTTCCTATGGCCAGCACCCATTCTCCGGGGAAAACCATATCCGAATTTCCATAAGGAACATATAACAGCTCGTCTGCTTCAATTTTGAGCAATGCCAGATCGGTGGTTGGATCCGTGCCGATTATCTCGGCAATATATTCCCGGTTGTCACTCAGGACAACCTCGACCTGCCGGGCATCTTCGATGACATGATTGTTGGTAACAATGTACCCGTCGTCCGAAATGATTACCCCGGATCCGGACGACCTGGCCGGTGCCCTGAACATATTTTCAAGTGGGTTCACACTGTATCTTCCTGACGAATAAAGCGTTCTGATGTGCACCACACCCGGAATCACCTTGTTTGCTGCATACACAAAATCTGCTTTTTCGCTGGAAATAAGTACGGAATCAAAATTCCCCGTGAGCGCGACCTGTTTCTGACGCTGATCAATGGAGGTGTATTTCGGACTGGTTCCTGCGGGAAGGAAAATCATGATTAATATAAAAGCCACAACCGCGCCGGTGAGGGCGGAGAGGACCATTCCGAAATAAAATTGATTCTTACTCATAGTGTGCTTTTTTCGACGGGGTGTTCTAAATAAACGAAGTTCGTCCGTAATTAGTTATTCCGACTACTGATCTTTTTCCCTGGTTCGCTGCAATTCCTCCAGCTCCTGGAGTTCGTCACGTAATCTTGCTGCTTCAATGAAATCCAGTTCGCGTGCGGCTTTCTCCATTTCCTTCCGGGTGCGGTTGATAACTTTCTCAAGTTCATCAGATTCCATGTAACTTACAACCGGATCAGCGGCCACGCTTTTCGCTTCATCCCCGGAATAAAATTTACGTGATTTTGACTTACTGCCCACACTGGTCTGTTCGAGGATCGACTCCTTGCTCCGGAGAATAGTACGGGGAACGATCCCGTGTTCCTTATTATACGCCTGCTGTACCGAGCGACGACGGTTGGTCTCATCGATGGCTTCCTGCATGGAATTGGTCACCGAGTCCGCATACATGATCACCTTTCCTTCTGCGTTTCGCGCAGCCCGTCCGATAGTCTGGATCAGGGAGCGCTGATTTCTCAGAAATCCCTCTTTGTCCGCATCGAGAATAGCCACCAGGGAAACTTCCGGAAGGTCAAGCCCTTCCCGCAACAGGTTTACCCCCACGAGGACATCGAATATACCCAGCCGGAGTTCACGGAGAATTTCCACCCGGTCGAGCGTATCCACCTCACTGTGAATGTACCGGCATTTCACCCCGGCACGCTCCAGGAATTTGGTCAGCTCCTCGGCCATTCGCTTGGTGAGGGTAGTGACCAGCACCCGCTCTTCTTTTTTTACACGCTCATCGATTTCTTCCAGCAGGTCATCGATCTGGTTCTTGCTCGGACGAACATCAATTTGCGGATCCAGCAGCCCGGTCGGACGGATAATCTGTTCGACAATCACTCCTTCGGACTTTCGCAGCTCATATTCACCGGGCGTTGCACTGACGTAGATCACCTGGTTCTGCATGGCCTCGAATTCATTGAATGTAAGCGGACGGTTATCGAGCGCCGACGGCAGCCGGAATCCGAAATCCACAAGATTGACTTTTCTGCTCCGGTCACCGCCCCACATGGCGCGGACCTGGGGCAGGGTCACGTGGCTCTCATCAATGACCATCAGGTAATCGTCCGGAAAATAGTCCAGCAGGCAGAAAGGCCTTGCCCCGGGCTGGCGCCGGTCAAAATAGCGGCTGTAATTCTCCACCCCGCTGCAGTATCCCAGTTCCCTGATCATCTCCAGGTCAAATTCGGTTCTTTCTTCCAGACGTTTCGCTTCCAGGTGCCTTCCTTCGGCCTTGAACAGGTTAAGCTGGGCCATCAGGTCGTCCTGGATTTCATGGATCACCTGTGGCAGCATATCTTTCCCGGTTACGAACAGGTTGGCAGGGAAGATGGTAATTGCCATCTCATCTGATGTCTTTTGCCCTGTTTCAGGATCAATTCGATGGATTGATTCAATTTCATCTCCCCAGAAGATAATCCGGTAGGCAAAGTCGCCATAAGCGATGAATATATCGACCGTATCTCCCTTGACACGGAAGGTACCCCGACGAAATTCAGCACCAGTCCGGCTGTAAAGAATGTCCACCAGGGAAAAGAGGAGCCGGTTGCGGGCAATCTGTTCGCCTACCCGGAGTTTGATCACATTATTGGCGAATTGCTCCGGGTTGCCAATACCATATATGCAGGAAACCGAAGCCACCACAATTACGTCCCTTCGGCCGGTCAGTAAAGCAGAAGTGGCGCTCAGTCGTAGTTTTTCAATTTCCTCATTAATGGAAAGATCCTTTTCTATGTACAGGTTGGAAGAAGGAATAAACGCTTCCGGCTGGTAATAATCATAGTAGCTTATGAAGTATTCCACGGCATTCTCCGGGAAGAAACGTTTGAATTCACCATACAGCTGTGCAGCCAGGGTCTTGTTATGGCTAAGCACCAGGGTAGGGCGGTCCAGCTTGTCGATAACATTTGCGACAGTAAAAGTTTTACCGGTCCCGGTTGCCCCCAGCAGGGTTTGGTAGCGGTCTCCGCCTTCGATGCCCTCACTCAATTGACTGATCGCCGTGGGCTGGTCTCCGGTCGGCTCGTATTCACTCGATATTTTAAATGCCATATTGTTTATTCCTTATTCCAAATGGACCATGATGCTTCTGCCTGGAGGTACAACATCCTGAGGCCGTTCATGGTTCGGGTTCCGGCAGCCTGCCCTTTCTTCATGAAAAGAGTGGTCTCCGGATTGTACACCAGATCATAAAGATAGTGATTTGGACCCATAGAGGAATAAGGAAGATCAGGACATGTATCTGTGTCGGGAGACATGCCCAGCGGGGTAGTGTTGATGATCAGGTGGTACTCATGGATAAGGTCTTCGTCCAGCTGGCGGTAAGACAGCTGATCGGGCCCCGGATCACGCGAAACAAACCGGTAGGGGATATCCAGGTCTTCAAGTGCCACACGGACTGCCCGCGAAGCGCCACCGGTTCCCAGGATGAGGGCATGGACTGATTTCAGCACCGGGCCTGCCCATTCTTCGAGGGAGGTTTTGAACCCGTAATAATCAGAATTAAATCCAATCAATTTGCCGTTGCGGCGGGCAATGACATTAACAGCACCAATACGACGGGCCCGCTCATCAAGTTCGTCAAGAAAGCTTATGACCTCGGTTTTGTAAGGGATGGTTACATTCAGCCCGACAAGTTCTTCCTTCTCCAGGATCTGCCGGATATCGCCAATGACAACAAGTTCGAAGAGACGGTATTCGTGATCGGTGAGACCTTCTTCAGTAAACTTTTCCGTAAAATATTTTCCGGAGAATGAATGGGAAAGCTTTCTGCCGATCAGTCCGAACAGCTTCATCACGTTTTTATATTTCCCGACTTGTAATAGGCAAAACGTTCGATGAGAACCACCAGCAGGATACCGGCCGCAAAGCACATAATAGCGATAAGCAATTGGGCATCTTCCCCCATTACCTGCTGATAGGACGATGGCGAAATATTCTCCGTGACATACGCTACCTGCTCTCCCTCACTGTTGATCCGGAACATCACAGGTTTTTTCCATGGCCAGACTTTATTAAGTGATCCGAGCATGAAGCCTGCCAGCAATGCGATAGTAAGATCGTGATAATGTCTCAGCAGCCAGGCGATTGCCCTTGAGAAACTGAGCAGACCTATAACACAACCGACGGCAAAAATACCGATGGTGGCAAAATCCCTGGCGTTCAGTGCTTCTACGATATATTCATATTTCCCCAGCATGAGCAGGATGAATGACCCTGAAATCCCGGGAAGGATCATGGCGCAGATAGCAATGGCTCCGGACAGCATCAGGAACCACCAGGCTTCCGGGGTTTCTGCCGGTGTCAGCACGGTGATGGCATATGCGACCGCTGTGCCGACCAGTACAGATATAATGACCCCCCAGTGCCAGCGCCGGATCTCCTTCATCACCCAGAATGCTGAAACCAGGATGAGGCCCAGGAAAAAGGACCATAGTGGAATCGGGTGATCGTGCATCAGGTACTGGATGAGGCGGACAAGTGTGACCAGGCTGGTGCCGATGCCCAGGACCAGAGGTAGCAGAAAAGATCCGTTTATTTTTACCCAGAAGTCCCTGAACCTGAGCTTCAGAAGCATTTGAAGCGCTTCCAGATCGACCGAACGGATACTTTCGAGCAGTGTCTGGTAGATGCCTGTTATAAGGGCGATGGTTCCGCCTGATACGCCCGGGACAAGATCTGCCCCGCCCATGGCCATACCTTTGATGTAAAGGAGAATGGAATCCCTGTATTTTTCCATCCGGTTTATTTATTGAGGAAGTGATTGAATGTATCACCCCGCAGGCCTAGTCGTATGGTTTCGAGGGGGATCACTTCATTCGGTGCAATATTTCCCAGGTTGACATTGGCTCCAAGGAGTTTAATAAACCAGACCTGCTGTGCTTTCTGAGGAGCTTCCCAGATGATTTTTTCAAACGGGATCTTGGTCAGAATTTCCTGGACAAGGCCTGAGCGCACCTCTCCGGTCGAACGGAACAAGCCCACATTGCCGCTTTCCCTGGCTTCACCGATTACCTTCCACGCGCCGGCATCAAGTTCTTCCTGCATCAGTTTGATCCACTGGTAAGGAGGGATGATTTTTTCCGCATCCTTGGAGCCCACTTCCGAGAGTACCGTTACCTGACCGGCAAGTTTCCGGATGTATTCGCACTTTTCATCGTGGTCAAGTTCGATCGAACCGTCACTGACCTCTGCGTAACGCAGGTCATATTTGTCCAGCACCTTACGATAATCGTCAAACTGTTCGCGAACAATGAATGCTTCAAAAAGGGTACCGCCGAGATATACGGGAATTTCTGCCTGTTTATATGCTTCAAGCTTTTCCTTCAGGTTAGGAGTGACAAAGCTGGTTGCCCAGCCAAGCTTAACGATATCCACATAATCACCGCAGGTTTCTATGAAATCATCAACTTCACGCAGACTAAGTCCTTTGTCCATGGCCATGGTAAAACCATATTGCCTGGGCTTTGTCGTACGCTCAGGAATATTCTTAAGGGTATAGTTCATACAAATTAGTGATTGTTTTCTCTAAATTGTTCTATGATTTTGTACAGGGCCTTCTGGGTTTCCAGTTCCGGAAAGAACTCAAACAGGACCGTGTGATTTTCAAAATCCAAAATTAAGGCATTTTCTAAATAATTAAAGGCTTCTTTGTATTTGCCTGCAGCGATTAGGTAGGCGGTCATCCTGTAAAAATAAAGCGGTTCATCCGGACTTTCTTCCAGGGCACTGGCGATCAGGTCAATGGCTTTGTCGTAATCACCCTGGTCATAATAGATGTACGACCAGTCGAGCCAGATTTCAATATCTTCAGGATCCAGCATGACGGCTTCCTCGTAGGCATCAATACTGGATACAATATTTCCCACTCTGAATTCACTAACCGCCACTGATTTCCAGTAAAGGGCATTTTCATGATCCAGTTTCAGTGCTTTATTGTAAAAATGCAGCGACTGGTACCATTTTTCCTGGGCTTCCAGGCATTTTCCTGCACCGAACCAGGCTTCATCGTACAGGGTATCCAGCTTGGTGGCTTTCTGAAAATATTTCAGGCCCAGTTCATATTGTTCCATGGACCGGTACACCGATCCCAGCTGGAAATAGACCTCAGGACTGGGTCCTTCCAGGTCGATAGTTTTCCGGTAGGCATCCAGCGCCTTCGGATAATTCTCCATCAATGCGTAGGTATTGCCCATGTTGAACCAGGCGGATGAAAAATTCTCCTCGATCGCCACCGCAAACTCATATGCCTCTATTGCCTCATTGAATTTTTCCAGTTTGTTGTAAACGATGCCCAGGTTGTACCATGCCGATTGGGAATACGGGTCCGAATCGATGAATTGCCTGTAATAGGAAATGCTTTTCTCCAGTTCGCCGGTCAGGTCCAGGCAATAGGCAAGCTCGTAAAGCGCTCCCTCATGGGAAATGTTGATCTCCACGACACCTTTGTAAGCTTCAATGGCTTCATCGTACATTTCCATGCTTTGAAAGGCCAGTCCGATACTGTACAGGGCCTCATCCTTGTCTTCGGTATACAGCTCTGCTTTCCGGTATTCGCGAATCGCCTCCATGAAGTTCCCGCGCAATGAATGTATTGAGCCTTTAAGAAAGTAAATCTCCGCATCGGCAGGCTGAAAATTCTCGGCCTGATCCAGCAGTTCAAGCGCCTCCTCATACTTTTCGGTATTGCTGAGCGTCTGTGCTTTCAGAAGTATGAGTTCGGATGAATAGGGGTACTGATCCATGGCCAGGTTGGCCGCGTTCAGCGCTTTGACATATTTCCCGAGATCAAGGTAGTGATTGATGATCTCCTCGAAAGCTTCAAGTTCGAAGAAAAAGGGAGTGCGGTTCTTCAGATGGTCCTCAAAACGCTTAATCAGCTCGTTCTCTTCTTTTCTTTTCCTAAAATTCTCTGCCATGAATAAGCTTCTATAGTTTCATCAATTTAAACAATATTCTCAAACCGTCATTACCCGACGGTAAAATTATCCGGTAGGTTCGGGAGCGGCAAGAATCCAGTCCATTGTTTCTGATAAGCTTGCAAAGCTAATGTTTAGTTCCCGGCGGGCCTTTTCATTCGCAAAATATATTTCGGCAGCGGACAGTCGGATCGTCTCCCGGGTCAGCATTCTCTTTTTCCCACTGAAGAGGCAACGGATAATATCCGCCCACATTGCCAGTCTAAGTACAAAAGTACCTGCGGGCCGCTGAGGAGGCTTGACGCCCATTCGTTTGGCCGCTTCCTGGTAAAATTCGCGGTAAGGAATACTACTGGCGTTAAGAATGAACCGTTCACCGTTCACAGGAGCATCCATTACCCGGATGATGGCCTCACATACATCCCTGACATCTACATAATTAATATGTCCGCTCGGGTAATAGGTGGGTTTGTTCCTTAAATAGTCAAAGACCTTGTTGCTCATGGCGCCGGGCACCGGCCGGCCAACAATAATTGACGGATTGAGAATTACCGAGGAAAGTCCTTCATTAAATGCCCGCCAGACTTCCAGCTCGGCTTCGTATTTCGACTGGCCATAACATGTATTCAGTTTTGATTCCTGCCATTTGGCGTTTTCATCGATGGTGCCATTGGAAGACATGCGTCCGATTGCGGCTACCGAACTGATATGGATTAACCTGTCTATTTTTTGGTCGAGGCAGATATTGACCAGGTTTCGGGTTCCTGCCACGTTGGTCTCCATCATTTCCCGGCAATCAGATGGGTCAAAGGAAATGAGGGCTGCACAGTGGATCACAACAGAGATTCCTTCCATTGCGGCAGCAACCAGCACCGGGTCCAGTAAATCCGCCTCATGAATTTCGAGAAGTGCCCTGGCAGGAAACGAATCCATTTTCCTGCTGTCTCGGACAAGGGCCCTGACTTCATGGCCTTCTTCAAGAAGACGCTGACAAATGTATTGTCCAAGAAAGCCGTTTGCGCCGGTTACCAGGATCATAACGCAAAGTTTAGGAGAGGCAGCGAGCAGGCGCGTTCATAATGTTGGGTGCGCATCGCTTCTGTCATGGCCTCGAAATGTTT
>JAUILA010000046.1 GCA_030432655.1 Bacteroidia bacterium | reverse complement strand
TCAAACCCAAACTCGCTCTGTCATTAAGCGCAGACAAATCACAAAGTCCTAATTTAATCTTGCCTTAGCTTAATGACATTGGAGGGGGGCGTAGGGGGGTGTATGTACAGTTTGAGTTTAGAGTGTTTAGTGTTGAGTGTTGGCCTTCCCTGTTAGGGGGGTGTTACATCCCCCTAACCCCCAACCTTAGCCTAAGGCTACGGCTGACAAGCCTTCAAAGGGGGAAGTAAAGCGTCAATAACTAATACCCCGCCTGGCATGTTACTAATATATTAGAACACAAAAACCAAGAAACATGTCAACTCCTGAACATAAACAACTAATCTGGAATCTTATAAAGGATATAAAAGTAGGAATGCTCGTCACGGATGATGAAAGCGAAAGCGTTCTCCGGGCGCGGCCGATGCACCTGGTGCAGGACGCCTATGACGGGACCCTGTACTTCTATACCCCGAAAAGCGCTTCCAAAGTATATGAAATTAAAGAAGACCGGGACGTCTGTGTGACATTCAGCGATACTGATAAGCAAGTCTATGTATCTCTTTCCGGCAAGGCCACACTTACCCAGGACAGTGAACTTATTGAACGTTACTGGAATCCGTTTGTTGGTGCCTGGTTTGAGGATGGTAAGGAAGATCCGGATGTCGCCATGCTGAAAGTCAAGATCAACCAGGGTGAGCACTGGGATACGAATGAAAGCAAATTTGTACAGGCTTTCGAGATTGCCAAGGCAAACGTCACCAGCAGCACACCCGATATGGGTGAGAATGAGAAGTTTGGGTGAGACAACGGTTTACACCCCCCTGGCCCCCCTCTGCGTCAGCCCTCTGGGGCTGACAGGGGGGAAAGATATAATTCGCCGTCAGTCCACCGGACTGACAGGGGGGGACTTTTTAGATTTGATCAGACATGCGATGCCACGCCCATAGCTTCCTGGAGGGCGGCTGTATTGGTGTATTGCTGGAAATTGGTGATTTTATCATTCTCCAATGTCCATACATGGCAGAACTGGGAATCATTTTCTTTTCCCGTTTCCTTGTAGGAGCCTGTATACCGGCCTTCTACGACAACGGTCACTCCGGCATCATGAAATTTTTCAGGGGTGACTTTAAAGTCATCCCATTCTTCCGCAAGACGGGCGAATAATTTGTTCAGGACCTGATCTGGTCCGACGAAAGGTTTCCCGTCCGGCGCATACGGATTGCTTTCCGCTTCATACCATTTGATTTGAGGATGCATGGCTCCCAGGACAGTGGGTATGTCACCCTGTCCAAATGCCGCATAGAGCTTCTTAAAGTGTTCAACGTTGTTCATGATTGTAGTGGTTATAGGGTTAACTAAATGTGTAATAAGTTACTTATTTACAGAAGTTTATCCTATCGTTTTTGCTTTAAAAAGATGATAGATCAACTATTCATTTGATCAGCAAACGCTTCAACTGGACCTGGTCACCTGTAATTATTCTCACGAGGTAAATTCCGGATGGCATTCCGTTTACATCCAGCTGCCATGAGCGATGACTGGCACCTGGTTCTATTTGAATGGTATTCATTACCTTTCCGTTGTTATCCAGAACTTCCAGCATTGACTTTTTATCAGTGGCCGCATCCCATTCGACATTCACCAGGGTGGAGGATGATGGGTTAGGATAAATGGTCAGTGTGGCCACCTCTTCTGCTTCTCCGCAAGTGGAAAGGATTTCTTCTATGGTACATGAATTTTCTTTCCATAAAATACTACCTACCGTACCGTTTTTCAGCAAGTTGTACAGTCCGCAGCAATCAGTTGCATACACATTCTCCAGTGCCAGTCTATCAACCCGTTCCAGATTTGCCATCCCTTCAAATGTTCTGTCATGACCAGGCCAAAGGTTAACAAGTTCAAGTCCCTGCAGATAGGTGATATCCCGCAAATCATAAAAATTCCGGAAATCAAATGATTCAGCCAGGAAATATCCGCCATTATTCAGTGTCCGGAGAAATTGTTCACCGTCATAGGTGTTCTCCGTTAAAATAAGGGTGTCGGTATTACAGAACCCTAACCAGTTCAGGTCACTAAAATCAGCCACATAGCCAAGTTCGAGTTTCTCCCAATCAGGGTATAAAATTCCGGGGAAATTTGTAATACTGGCTAGGGAGACACGCATACCTCGTGTAGATCTCAATCCGGACAATTCGGCAAGATCGACGAATGCAACGGTAAAATGATCTTCAAATGCCCCTGAAATGTCAAGCATTCCGCCTACTCGCCGAAGATTTTCCATACCGTACAGGTGAAAATCATTCTCCACATGAATGCCAAGATCTCCTGCTACCCCGTACAAAACTGAAAAAGAACTCAGATCCAATGGTTCCAGGCTTTTAATGATCAGGTCGCCTTCGACGAGCGGACAATTAAAGGCATCGGCATCGGCCTGGGATTCGATACGCACATCCTGGTCACAGCCGTCAGGGAGCTCCCCACAGGTAGCAAGAATTTCTTCCTCCGTGAAATTATTGTAATAAATGCGAAAGATTTCCGGTTCATTCCCATTCACCAAGTAATTATAAACGCCGCAGGCACTGCCGAGTACCCAATTATCAGAGAGGTAAAATTCGTCGGTATAAATCAGGTCTGACAGGCCGTCTAAACTAAGTGCGTTGACATACAATAGCCTCAGGCTTTTCAGGCGGGTTATCCCCTTTAGTTCATTCAGGTTCTCAATGTACGTACCAATTAATTCCAGTTCGCCATCGTCCTTTAATTTTTCCAGATAGGGTGAAAATTTACGCCGTTCAAAGGATGTGTCGTTGGAAATTTTGAGCACCTGAATATTATCAATATTCTCCAGCCAGGATGTATCCTCAAGCTCTGCCAGGTAGACCAAATGAAGAAGACGCAGGTTTCCATCAAGAACAGGGAATGCACCCTGCAACGTAAATCGGTAAACCTTCAGCCCCTCCAGAGATTTCAACGATTTAAGTTCCGAAAGATTAGCATTACCCAATTCATGAGTAGGAAGGTCATAATAGGTAAATGAAAGTGTACCATCGATGAATTCAACGTTTTCCAGGAATTCCAGGGAAAAGTCTTTCCCAACCTCCAGGGTTACATTTCCCTTTACACCAGTCAACTGTTTAAGAGCCGACAAATCAAGTGCTTCCGAGGTGCGGATGAAAAGATTGCCGTCAATAACCGTACATGAGATCTGATCGGCGTCAAACTGGTTATATATGAAAAAGTCACCAGAACAATCGGAACAGCTTGTAATCAGTGCCTCTCCACATAGTGGTCCGTTACTGTGCACATCAATGTTTTTTCTTACCCTGCCACCATTCACGAGATCATTAAGTTCGCAGCAGCGGGCTAATTTTGGATTATAATTGACTACGAGGTAATCCAATGAATCCAGGTTCTCAAACCCTTTTACAGAGTAGAGGACACGATTATTGACGATAAATAAATTCATCCCGATGGAATCAAGGCTTTGCAGGTCCTGGGTTGTCTCCAGGGAATTGTTTCCTTCGAGCTTCAGAGAGCAACCCATTCTTTTCAGGTTTTGCAAACCATCAAGCGACGTAATTGAAGTCCCTATAATCGAGAAATCCTCTACTACTTCTTCGAGTTTTGACAGATGACTGAGGTCTCTTACATCCGCCCCGCTGATCAGCAGGGTTCCTGTAACCTTTGAGCAATTGAAATTGTCAGCCTCTGCCTGGCTGGTAATTACAACATCTCCCTGACAAACAGACTGCGCCGGAGCAGACGTTACAACAGCGGCCAGCGCAGAGATAAATAATGCGTAGAAAATCCTTTTCATAGCGATTCAGTATAGGTAAACAGTAAATGAATTTATTACCTTACTTTTTGATTTTCAGTGATTTTTGTCATCAAAACCAAAAAGTGACTGAATCATTTTCTAATTATATACCGTTAGTCTATCTCCCTCCCGTTCCGCTCAATCATTCCCCATCACCGGACCTTCGATATCCACTATGGTGGGGATCCGTTCTTCCATCGCCGGGAATTCAGGAAATGCCTGGTGGGGTTCCGTCTGATACCAGTAGCCGACCGTATAATAATTATCCGCGCGGTGATTGGCGTGGCCATGCTCTATGGTCATGCGGATTGAAGAATTAAAAACTACCGGCGATTCTGCATGGAAACGGTAAACCATCCACTGAGCGCCCTTGTCATCTCCGCCATTTCTTGGATTACCGTAATCGAGATAATCAAACTCAGGTTTTTCATTTCCGAACGGATTGATCCCGCAGCCACCGTAGCACCAGGCGCCCAGGTAATAATCCTCCGCCCCGGTACCAATAATTTGAGGGAGCTCGGCGCCGTCAATGAAGATCATTTCATCCCCTTCGCCCCACCAGTCTCCCTGGTTCAGCACCAGGCTGTGGGTTGCACCCAGGTAATGGCCATGTCCTGTGGCTTCCATGATCACATAATTTCCTGCTCCGTCCTTATTTCTGAGCTTGCCAACCCCCGGGTTATTCTCCCAGTCGGTCAATACCCCGTCGGTCGGGACTGCCTGCCGGTACTGGGCATGAAAATAGGCCGTATTCTCCGGTAAAGAAGAATGCTTCTCCCAGTCAATATTGAAATAAAAGGCGTCCGTTACCATTTCCCCTTCATTGGTGATGGTGATATGGGCCGATTCACGAAAAGGCATTGGGAAATAGGCATTCAGCGCACGTTGCGAACCTACGGACGTATAACGTGACTCATACATGAAATACCGGCCGAGCCCCAAGCCGAAAAAATCACCCACCGGACTCTCCACGCTGGGACTGTCCTCACCGTCCCAGTAAATCCTCAGAACAAGCTTTTTTAAATGATATTTTTCGTCACTGGCAATGGTAAACCAGATATGCTTGATAATCCCGGGCCCCTGCACTTCCCCAAGCACGCGTGTCTCTCCGGGCTGAATCTTGTTGGCCCAATTTCCGTCGTCATTGCCGCCGGTCGTATCGGTACTGGTCAGGCGCATATTGGTATAGTCCCGAAGCTGCCATATCTCCGGTTCTGGCGTCTGGCCTGGCAGGAGAATGGGTAACAGGATAAAGCTCAGCAGGAAGATGGGTGCTTTCATTATTCTGAATGGTTGATTGTCATTAATATACCCAATTTAGCTTATTCAGAGAATTTCCATTAGTATTTCCGGTTTTCGGATAGTAAACATCCAGTTTCATGATTTTCACTTTCGATTGTCGGACACCAGTGGAAATAGCACCTGATTTGACTAAAATTCAGTATATTCCATTCAGCCTTATCGTGTTCCGTCCACTCAACATATTACTGCTATGTTCAGATCATTTATGCTATGCTTGCTGAGCTTATTTGTATATTCCAGCTGCCAGCAGAATCAAACTCCTTCTTCCGAAGAAAGCACAACAAAAGAACCGGCAACCCTCCCCGGTCGTCAGGGTGACAATCACTTCCGATACGTTTGATGCCCCGGACTCCCTGCCGGCGGGCTATGTCCAAGTGCAAATGAATAACCAGACCGAAGAGATGCATTCAGCGCATCTTATCCTCCTGGACGAGGGATATACTTCAGATCAATTAATTACCGCCTACGCCGATTCAAGCCGCACGCGCGGAACCAGGCCGGAATGGATGACTCATCGCGGCGGACCGCTGGGCGAACCGGGCGAATCCAGCCTTACCATGCAACTGGAACCGGGCAATTACGTTTGGGTCTGCGTCATGGGACCGGAAACTATTCCTCATTTTACAGGACATGAAAATCAGCCGTTGATAGTTAGCGGTGATCCCAATTCTGAAGTGCAGCTCGATGACCCGGATGTCACCATCAGGATGACCGATGAAAACCATGAACTAAGTGTCCCCATTTCGGCTGGCGAACAATCGATCGAGATTATCAACACCGGCAATAACTATCATCTCGCGGCCATTGCCAAATTAAATGAAGGTTCAACTGCCGAAGACTATATGAACTGGTTTACCCAGCCAAACGGTCCACCCCCTGCCATCGGGGTGGCCGCCACCTCCGCCATCGGACCCGGATTATCAGCCCGTATGAATCTGAGCCTGGATTCAGGCAATTATGTCCTGTTCTGTTTTGCCAATGCAGGAGGGGTTCCGCATATGTTCCAGGGAGCTATACAGACCGTAAGTGTCGAATAGTTTAACCGGTCTCTTAATTTCTCTACTTCTTGTAACAACTTTTCTTCCACATCGTCATAAGGGAAACCAGTTCACAATTAATACATGAATCGTTTCCTGATTTTATTCAGTGCTCTGATTATGGCTTCGGGCTGCGGTGAGTCCGGTACCCAACAGCAGGTACACGAACCTGTTCCCATATCATCCATTGATACCCTGATTCTAAACAACATTCTACAGGTCATAAAGACAAACGGGGCTGATAAAGAACTTCCTTTACTCCTTTTCCTGCACGGCGGACCGGGAGAATCGGTCATGCAGCGCTCCAATGAAATTACCGGCAATCTGGAGGAAGAATTTCTCGTGGTGCACTGGGACCAGCGGGGTGCCGGCGCCACCGCTGCGCTGAACCCGTCCGACCCACCGCCGTCACTGGACCTCATGTTATCCGATGCAAAGATCATGGTGGATAGCATTCTCCGGAAATTCAATAAAGATCAACTGTACCTCGTAGCACATTCCTGGGGAACTGTACCCGGATTTGAACTGGCCAGGACCAGTCCGGAAAAAATTACTGCATTCATCGCCGTCAGTCCGCTCGTGAATGAGATCCAAAGCGCTGAAATATTGCTGGATACGCTGAAAAATCATTTCCAGGAGAATGGAAATGCCAGAGCAACAGGCGAACTGGACACCGTTTCTGTGCCGGTGGAAAACCTGGAGCAGATGATCGCGGTTCAGCGATGGATGAGTGAGTACAATGGTGAAACGGTTACGGATGAGCAGGTGGCCGAATTCCTCCCCTACCTGAGACAATGGGAAAAGCAATGGTGGCAAGTGTACCGGGTCGTGGCACGGATTGACCGCAACAATGAACCTGTTGAATTTGAATGTCCCATTATCTTCATTTTAGGAGCAGATGACCTGCAAACCAATCACGTGCTGGCGCAAAATTATTTCGAAACGATCGAGGCACCATCCAAAAAACTGTTCCTGATTGATGGTGCCGGACATAATATTCCGGGACAGGTACCGGATAGTATGCAGGAGAAAATCCGGGAGGTAATAAAGCCAGCAAAATAATCACAAAAAAGCGCTATATTGTCTTTATAAGCCTTTTTCATCATAATTAGTTCCCGATTTCGTTGCTGATTTCGCAACTGAAAAATTTGATTTTTGCACAAATTGTAAACACCATCTGACCGTGCATGAGTAACTTCTTAGTGAAAAGAAAATCACGGAAAAATGAAAGCCTTCAAATGGCTATCGGGCACCCTTGCGTTGACGGGATTATTGTTACTTGGAACAATTTCATCCTGCGAAATAGGAAGTACAAGCATTTGGGGAAATAACGGAGGCGGCTCGAATTACAACCCAACCATTCCCACCTACCCCTGTTCGCCTTCTTCCATATGTCTTACCGACAATTTGACTGAAAATGAAATACATCAGTTGATTTCTGAAGCAGAAACCGGAGATTCCATTATATTCAGCGGACTGTATTTTCATTTTGATAAGAGTGGTATTAACCTGGAGAATAAAAGAGAAATTGTTCTGATCGGCGAGAATACCATGCTGGATTTTGACCTCCCGGGTGAAACCGCTGTAAACATCAACTATACCGATGCAATCCAGGTGGAAGGATTGAGTTTCACCGGAGATATGAAGACCGCGATTTCGGCTGAGAGTGCTGAAAACTCAGTTATTAATTTAATTTCTGTTGAATCCTCAGGAATAGCCATTGCTGTACGCCAATCATCCGATATCACAATATCTTATGTATCAATTGAGAACAGCAGGTTCGGAGTACAGTTCGACAGGTGCAACAACTGTGAGATAGCTAATGGCGGTATTCTCAGCTCCTGGACTGGAATTAACATCCGAAACAGCTCAGGAATCATCATCTCAGGTATGCACCTGGCCGATAACGTTATGGGCATGGTGATCAGCAACACAGCAAATTTCAACGGGACAAATGACTTTTACCTGAGAGGAAATTCGTTTTATACCAATAACGGAACGATTAATTCAACTGCCCCGCCTCCTAACACCTTCGAACTTCCCGGTACAGGTATTCTTATTGCAGGTGTTAAAAATGTGACACTGAAGGATAATGAATTTGAAGGAAACTGTCAGTCCGCTGTGGCTGTACTTAACCGGAATACATTTGAGCAGGTAAGTGGTCCATTCACGGACGGATATGTGGAAAATATCCGGTTGGAAGATAACTTATTTTTTCCGGCTCGGAATTGCGAATACTTTGAAGCAGCATCGATCGGGGGTGTGTTAACCAGTACTGAACTTGATTTACTCACAGACGGACTATTCGACCCGGCGCTTACACCTGCAGGTTCTGTTTGCACGGATGACCCCGCGATCCGGTTTATGAACCTCAACCTTGAATCAATCGAAGGACCATCTGATGATGTTATGATTCATATGTGTGATTGATACAGGAGTGGTAAAATTCTGCTGAACGACATCACGCAAACAATATCTGTGCAAAGGCCGTGGACAAAATGAACTATTCCCACTTCTTCAATTGTAACTGTCCGGGGCTGAAGCGGGCGACAAAATCAGAAGTGCCTGTGACCGAACCGTAGAAATAGGCATTCTCCTGCGTGTTATTCTCAATAAAATCCCGGGCCGGAGATGGCTCCGGAAGGCACTGACCAAAATGAGCCAGGGTGGTCATTTTGAATTCATGACGTGCCCTGGTTGCCAGCTTACCGTCCCGGGTAAATTTCATAGTATGGATGGCTTTCGTACCGGCCAGCTGAAACCGGATGTTATCATTTCCGGGAATCAGGAGGGAAAATCTGAACAGCGCATCACTGTTGCGGATATTTTTCTCTTCTATCACCGGCAGTATGATTCCAAAGCTTCTTTCCATCCATTCCGAAGGCGCTAAGGGTATATCCATCTGCCTTAGTTCCTTTACCTGTAAATCCATAAACGTAAACGCGGTCATTTTCATCATCCACGTTCAGCCCCAGCTTACGCCTACACCCTCAACAGAACTCTTCAACAGGCATTAAATGTACAAGAAGAATTAAAAAGGCTACTGCTTGCGCTGAAACAACGAGCCAAACCCAACTTTGTACTAGAAAAAAGAAGTGGGAAAATATCTAGTCTTGAGTCACTTAGAATGCTAAACTGACGGCTATGGCCGGCAGGCAGGCGGGGGTCTGGGATCGCAGGTCCCCGGTAAGATTAAAGAGTAAGTCTTCGTAGCTGCTACTTACACCCCCCTACGCCCCCCTCCAATGTCATTAAGCTAAGGCAAGATTAAATTAGGACTTTGTGATTTGTCTGCGCTTAATGACAGAGCGAGTTTGGGTGTGAGTGTGAGGATACAACTGAAGAGCCTAAAATTATCAGGGTAGCGTTTGGCACCACCTGCTAAACAGCTGATTTGTTGGGAAGAAGGCATACCTCTCCCTGACACTTTCGGGTAAGCA
>JAUILA010000030.1 GCA_030432655.1 Bacteroidia bacterium | reverse complement strand
GATCCCGCTTCTCGGTGGCCGTCCCGTACGTTATTACGGTCTTCTGTTTGCACTGGGCTTTCTGATTTCACAGCAAATCCTGTTTTATATTTACCGTAAGGAAGGGAAACCGGAAAAGGACGTGGAGACCCTCACTATTTTCATGGTCATTGCCACCGTAATTGGGGCCAGGCTGGGGCACGTGCTTTTTTACGAGCCGGAAAAGTACCTGTCCAACCCGATTGATATCCTGAAGATCCATGAAGGCGGACTGGCCAGTCATGGTGCGGCGTTCGGTATCCTTTTCGCACTCTGGATCTATTCCAGATATAAAATCACCGTAAAGGGCATTAAATTCAAAGCCGAGCGAATCACACGACCCGGACAGAATTATTTACAGGTTGTTGATCGGATCGTGATCGTCGTGGCACTTACGGGTTGTCTTATCCGTTTTGGAAATTTCATGAATTCTGAGATTTATGGAAAACCAACGAATAGTGAATATGGCGTCGTTTTCGCAAAAAATGCGATTGAGTATTTTGAAGAGCCGGATATGCTTATTGATGAGGTTGATTTTTCCAAAGACCCTTCACGGCAGCCAAACGAAGAAGGTTATCAGCCGCTCAGGATGGAAATCACTTTTGCCAATAACAGCATCAATACAGAAAATTATGTGAGTACCGATTTCCTGGATTTCCTTCAGCGCAGACTCACCAACGAACCTTATTTCTCGGAACATATTTACATACCACCGGGACAGTCAATTCCTTATACGGTCACTCAGAAAGGCGGTAATTTTTTTGCTGTGGCAGAAGTTTATGGCATTTCACGTCATCCCACCCAGCTGTATGAATCATTTACATCACTGATGATTTTCGCTCTGCTGTTTTTTATCTGGTACCGGATGAAAAATGACACACCACCCGGGCTGTTGCTCGGATTATTCCTGATCCTCCTGTTCGGATTACGCTTTGTTCATGAGTTGTTCAAGGAAAACCAGGTAGCGTTTGAAGATTCCATGAAATTCAACATGGGACAGCTGCTGAGTATCCCCCTGATCCTCGCGGGAATTTTTATTCTGATGCGTGCGTTAAAGACCTCAAAAACCGGTAAAGCGGAATCTAAATAAAGCTGCCTTCCGCATTTCAGCTAGCCTTTAAGTTGTATATTTGATACCTTAAAGCTGAATTTTGGTGTTGTTTACGCGATGTTATCTATTCTCCTTTTAGTACTGGGACTACAGTTTCCTGCATCCGATTCTATCCCGGATTCCGGAATGGTCCATGCTTCTTCAGAAGTCGCTGCCGATTCCGTCAGGGAGTATGTGCAAATCGGTAGAATTGTGGTCATTGGTAATAAGCGCACAAAAAAAGGGGTAATTCTCCGCGAGATGCAGGTAAACAGCGGCGACGTCTTCGAGACCAGTGATCTGAAGGTGGCACTGCAGGAGGATGAGAAAAGAATCCTCAATACACGCCTCTTCCATACGGTAAAATTGACGCTCCTCCCCTCTTCCATGGGCGTTTCCGAAGTGCTGATTGAAGTCAGTGAACGCTGGTACTTTTTCCCGGTCCCGATATTCGAGCTTGTTGACCGGAATTTTAATGACTGGTGGACCAACCGGAACCGGGACCTGAGCCGGACGAATTACGGGGTCAAACTTTACCAGAAAAATACTACAGGGATGAATGATGCCCTGCGTGTCACCCTGCAATTTGGTTTTACCAAAGAATTCGGGGTACAGTATAACCTGCCCTATCTAGACAAGACCAAGCGACACGGAGTTTTTGTGCTAGCCAACTACTCGGAGAATAAAAATATTGCCTGGAGAACGGTTGATCACGTTCCGGAATTCTATGAAAGTGAAAACAAACTGCTTATCAGGCGCAGGTTTGGGGCGGGCTACCAGTTTCGTAATTCATTTTACGTAACACATAATGTATTCCTGACCTATAATAATAACACGATAGATGATTCTGTTGCTGTCTTAAATCCTAATTATTTTACGGATGGAGCCCTTCGTCAGGAATATTTTAACCTGACTTACAGGTTCAGGATAGACCGGCGAGACTACACCGGCTACGCCCTTGAAGGGCATTGGCTGGATGCAAGTATAACCAAGCAGGGGCTCGGCATATACGGCGATGTAGATCAAACTGTCGTGAATTTTGAAATGGCGAGGTATGCTGGCCTGGGAAAGAACTTTTACCTGGCCAATTATACCAGCGCCTTGCTCAGCACTCCTGATGAACAGCCGTACTCCATGTATAATGCCCTTGGGTATAATTCCAGTATGATAAGGGGGTATGAGTTATACCTCGTTGAAGGACAGCACTATTTTGTCAACCGAACCACCATAAAAAAGCAGTTGCTGAGTACCAAATTTTATGTGAAGCCGATTCCTGTTGAACAATTCAGGCATATTCCACTGGCTATCTACCTGAAAGGATACTTTGATATGGGTTATGTGCAAAACCTGGAGCGGTATCAGGAAAGTGGCGTGAATACCCTGCTGGCAAACCGCTATCTGTTCGGTACTGGCTTAGGTCTGGATATTGTTACAGCCTATGACCTGGTGGTGAGGACCGAATACTCATGGAACAGGGAAGGCGAATCCGGATTCTTCCTGCACTTCAAAAAAGAATTTTAGCCGGTCAGCTTCTGTCCGCCCCGCCCGATAATTTACCGCCATGTTTCCCTGTACATGGCTACTTCTTATTCTATCACTAACTTATTTGACGGCCAATGCCCGGCAGGTTTTTCCGGATGCCCCGGGTATGGGTACCGGGGGAAGTCAGACCGCAACCCCAGGAGTGGCAGGACTATTTTACAATCCGGCCACCATGGATGCCGGCGGACCGGAATTCCAGGGAAGTATCTTATTACCTTATTCCGGAATTGGTCTGAAAGGTTTATCTGCCGGACTGCTTTTGCCAGCAGGTCCATCAGTAGCCGGAACTTCCCTGTATGTCATTGGGGACGACATCTATCAATATTCTGTGCTGTCAGCAGGGCTTGCAGGCGATTTTGGTGATTTCAGACTGGGAATCCGTCCTGAATGGCACCGGGAGAATATGCAGGGAATTGCGACCTGGAACCACCTTTATACCTCCGCGGGGTTGTTACTGGAGCCTGGCTCAGGGGTGAGACTTGGTATATCCATTCGAAAGCGACTGGCAGGAGCGAATGAACATAAGGATGAGTCCTCACTGGCAGCGGCTATTGACTGGCGTGCAAGCAGGCAGGTCAGTATATCAGGAGAATGGAAAAACCTCGTTGGATCTGCCGGAACAATCAGCTTTGCTCTGAGATATACTCCTTCTGGCAAAATTTCATTACTAACAGCCTGGAGGATGGTACCTGCCCGCTTTCATTTTGGCGTGATATTCTCACCGGGAAGTCAAAAGATCATTTACAGCGCAGCACTTGACCCGATATTAGGGTTCAGCCAGGCGTTATCCCTGCATTGGTCTAAACCTGCATCTGAATGAGGTGTCTGATCTTATGCCTGATGCTGACTCTTAAATTACCGTTAAGCGCCCAGGATGAATTACTCATCACAGACGGAGAGAATTTACCGGGAGATTCTGAATTAGGGAGCCTGGATTTGAATGAAACGGATGCGCAAACCCTTGGAAACCTGACTTCACTGAGTGACCATAAAATAAGTAACCTCCTGGATTACAGGAAGAGATACGGTCCTTTCATTTCGCCGCTTGAATTGCAAGTGGTTCCCGGTCTCTCGGGTGCCGATATCCGACAGGTCTTAACAGTGTTTCATGTGACGGAAAAGAGTGAGCTCAAGGTAAGTGATCAGGGGTTCGTATTGATAAGATCGAGATACAGGCAAAAGACGATTTCAGGAAACCGTTCAGTAGAATTCCCCTATCTCATGGCCCGGTTGAAGTATGAATTCTCACCATCCTGGCGCGCAGGCCTGGTCGTGGAAACCGATTACGGAGAAAAGATTACCTGGGATCCGAAGAATAAGCAATATCTCATGGATCACCTGGCAGGATACCTGGAATGGCAGCCGTCAGAGACGCTCAGGATCGTTGCAGGTAATTTCCGGCTTCATTTCGGACAGGGTCTTTTATCGGGTTCGGGATTCAATCTTGGAAAGAATAACAGCAATATATCGGGAATCGCCGGAGCCCCTGCTTCGATAAGAGGCTATTACGGTTTACAGGAATCAACAGGTAAAGCAGGAATAGTGGCGAGCCTGCTGCGACCGGGATGGCGAAGCGGGATATATTTCGGAAGCAGCACCCACGACGCCCGGGTAAGAACCAAAGAAGGAAATGATTATATATTTGGATTTCAGAGCTCGGGAAATCACCGAACAGAAAACGAATTAACTGCGAGAAAAGGTGTCCGCAGAAATACAGCTGGTTTTTACCTGATTAAATCATTGCGACCTTTTCTGGTGGGTGGCATTATGGAGTATAATAAATTATCCGTGCCCCTTCGTCCACAAAATTACGTGTATGACATTTTCAGCGCTGAGGGCAGCCGACTGCTCAACCTGGGCTTTCTCGCACAATATAATCGGGGGAATGTCCACAGCTGGCTGGAACTGGCAATGGACCAGGCTGGTAAAAAAGTCCGGCAGGCCGGTATTCTTACCTCGCTGGGCAGAAGGTGGACTTTACTTATTGTGATGCGTGCCTATGACCCGGGTTACCTGGCCCTGGATGCGCAAAGCTTTGGCGAAAGGTCCTTGCCGGAGAATGAAGAAGGGGTTTTTATGGGTGTGACCTTCCAACCAAAAAAGCGGTGGGAGATCAATGCCCGCATGGACATATACCGGTTCCCCTGGCTTACATTCTCTGCCTCTGCCCCTTCCACCGGATATGAATACCTGTTAAAAAATACACTTAGAATAAAACCCGGAATTCAACTGGCTGCAGATATGAGGATCGAATCAAAATCCGATAATCTAAGTGACTCAGATCCGATTCGCCGGGTATCAGCCAGAAGCACCGTCCAGGGAGGATTCTATTTATCCCTCGAAACAGAACGCAAGCTGACTTGCCGGATACGAGCAAGGTGGAAAAAAAGTGTGCTGGAAAAATTTGTCAGCCGGGGATATGCCGCCTGCCTGGAACTGGGCTGGTCAGTCAGACGATTGAAATTGAATTACAGGTATACGCTTTTTAACACGGAGGGTTTTGAGTCAAGAATATATATATACGAACAGGATTTGTGGGGAAGTTTTTCACTTCCATCATTTCAGGGAACCGGTTTCAGCCAATACCTTCTCATGCGGTACAGGGCGACCAGAATAATTGATGTTTGGACAAAAATTTCAACCATGAAACGATCAAATAGCGGCCAATTAATCATGGACGAAGAAAATTTTTTGGTAAGTTTCCAACTCAGGATAAAAATTTAAAAGGATGCACGCAATAGAAATGATCGATGGTTCAGTGTTGCTGGCCATTATATTCGGGCTTATTTTATTTGTGGTGATTTTCACACTCATCTTCAGAAAAAAGCGGTAAGTAATTATGAGTTGCCCGTGAACCTGCTACCTTTGTTTATCAGTTTGTAAAATAATATCAATATGAATGTACGAGGAAGAATTTTGGAAATGGCAGATACGCAAAAAATATCTGATCGTTTTCAAAAGCGTGAGTTTGTAATCGAATATGCGGAAAATCCCCAGTATCCGGAATACGTTCAATTCGAACTTATTCAGGACAAATGTTCATTGCTTGATTCTTATAAGGTCGGTGATGAAGTTGAAGTCTATTTCAATCTTAAAGGGCGGAAATGGACAAATCCACAGGGACAGGTTAAATATTTCAATTCACTTCAGGCATGGAAACTGGAAAATACCGGCCAGCAGCAGGGACCTCCTCCGATGGACAGCGGCGATCTTAATAACATGGAAGAGCCGGGATGGATTTCTGAAGATGAACAGGATCTACCGTTCTGACCATGACAAGTTTTATACTGTTTCTCGTTGTTTTATTGCTCCCATCTGATTCCAATGAAAAAATCAGGAATATTAAATACGAGGGAAAAGACTACCTGACTACCTACGAGGTACCCGAAAAGTTTACAGGTAAATATGAGGGAGCGGGAGACGGTTTTCTTGAATTATCACAGGATGGGACCGGCACTTACAATTATGATGTATTTTTCGCACCAGAAGATTGCGAGAAGCAGCCGATTACCCTTGAATGGGGATTTTTACTGGATGAAAATAATAATATCGTATACTTTAACCGCAAATACGGACGTTCCTACCCCGTTTTACTAAAAAGCACCAGTGAGACAAGTTTCCAGGGATGCCGTCAGGAAGTAATGCTCGACTTCATCCTGGAATATACTGACGGTCCGCTGATAATTTCTTCCAGTGACGACTGGGTCAAGCACTGATCACGCAGGTTTTCCTCTTTTTAATGTCAGAATTGTTATTTCCGGAGGGATGCCTATTCTCCCCGGGTAACCAATGTATCCAAAGCCTCTGTTAACATAAAGATACTGATCATCTTCCTGGTAGAGACCCGCCCACTGTTTATATGCATATTGTGCAGGGCTCCATTTAAAGCCGCCAATTTCAACCCCGAACTGAAATCCGTGAGTATGACCGGCCAGCATCAAATCTATGTCCTTAAATTCAGGCCTGACCTGAGCATCCCAGTGACTCGGGTCATGTGAAAGCAGGATCTTGACATCGGCTTCGGCATTTTGGTTAGCTGCAGAGAGATCGCCGTATTTCGGAAACCGGCCGGTACCCCAGTTTTCATTTCCCAGGAGGGCGATCCGGTCACCATCCACCTCTATGTAGCGATGCTCATTCATCAGTAAATCATATCCCATCAACCGATGCGCCTCTTTAAGGTCATCAAAATTCTGTTTTTTGGCAGCAGCACTCGACCAGTCCCGGTAGTCCCCGTAATCATGGTTTCCAGTTACAGAATAAACCCCCAGAGGTGCATTCACCTGGCTGAATATTTTGATATAATCCTTCACTTCATCGGTCTGGCTGTTCACCAGGTCGCCCGTGAAAACCGCTATATCCGGCTTCTCTTTCATCAGCATTTCAACTCCGCCCTGTACTGCCGTTTTGTTAAAGAAGCTTCCAGAGTGGATATCGCTCAGCTGAGCAAGCTTTATCCCGTCCATGGAAGCAGGCAAATCAGGGAGATAAATGTTTTTTCGCCGGATTCTGTAATCATGAGCTCCGGATATAATCCCATAACTCATGGTCAGGAACGGAACCGCCCCTGCCACCATAGCTGATTTCAACAGGAAATCCGAACGGCTGATAGACTCGCCACCGAGTGATTCACTATTATCCTTACTAAAAAGCCCGGCTACCCATTTCCCGAGTCTGATGAGGTCATCAGCTACCAGAAAAAGCGCACCAAACACTTTCGAGAAGTAAACCATAAAAATAAACGAAAACGTAATGCTGCGGGCACTTCCCTTCCACAAGTCAGGATCGCCAAAATTATACAGCAGGATTACGGCAAATATCAGCGCCGTAATTGTCCAGTAAATAATCCGTATGGACTGTTGCCAGCCACCGGATAAATTTCTCATAAGCTGGACAATGCCCTGGTAGACATAAAGATCTAACAGGAACAAAACCATTAAGGTTAGTGAAATAACGATTATCCTGTTCATCCTAACTAATTCCGAGTTTCCTGTTAATCTTAGCGAAGAATTGGTACATGATGGGAACGATGATCAGGGTAAGAAAAGTTGCAAATGTCAGTCCGAAAATGATCGTCCAGGACATAGGCCCCCAGAATATCTTATTATCCCCTCCCATGAAGAAATCCACTTCGTAAGTGGCAAAGAACTTTATAAAGTCAAAGTTCAGACCAATGGCAAGAGGAATTAATCCCAGTACAGTTGTAATCGCTGTGAGCAGAACCGGACGTAAACGTGTTTTTCCGGCTTCGGCAATCGCCTTGTTAATATCATCAAATTCGAGACGGTCGGTACCAAGTTCACGCTGCTTCCGGGCCCGGATCAATTCAATGAAATCCACCAGTACAATGGCGTTATTCACGACCACCCCGGCGAGCGAGATGATACCAATCATGGTCATGATGATCACAAAATCCATATCGAAGAAAAATAGTCCCAGGAATACTCCGGCCGTCGACAGCAGTACGGAGGACATGATGATCAGTGGAGTGGTCACTTTGTTGAACTGCGCCACAATAATCATAAATATGATGAATATGGCCAGCAACAGCGCCTCCTGCAAAAAGGACATTTCTTCCATCTGCTTTTCCTGTTCGCCGCCAAACCTGAAACTGTATCCGGCAGGCATTTCGAAACCGGCCATCACTTCCTGAATTTGCTGGTTGACAGCGGTGGGATTGGCATCTGCCAGGACATTGCTGTATAAGGTTACCATGCGATCCAGATCCTTTCTTTTCACTGAACCATAGGTAGTGCTCACTTCAATATCCGCCACCGAAGAAATAGGAATCTGCATCATCCGGCCATTTACCTGGTTCCTGAAAGTAACATTCTTATTTCTCAATGCTTCCAGGTCGTACCGGAATTCGTCCTGCAATCTTAGCTGGATTTCGTAGTCATCCTCCCCTTCCTTGTATTTGGAAATTTCCTTACCGAACAGGGAAGTACGGATTTCATTGGCAATAGTCATGGACGACAATCCGAATCGTCTTGCTTTTTCCCTGTCTATATTGATCAGAAGCTCGGGTTTACCTGTGGTCAGATCGGATTGCAAGTCTTCTATACCGTAAATGCCCGCGCTATTGATAGTTTCCTTCATCCGATCAGCAATTTCCACCAGCTTATCCAGGTCTTCCCCGGTAATCTCTATATTCACCGGTTTCCCTGTCGGCGGACCAGCCATATCCTTGTCTACAGTGACAGAAACACCCGGGTAACCTTTCACAGCTTCCCTGATTTCTGCAAGGATTTTACGCGTATCAACCCCATCACGGTGCTTGAACTCAACAAAATTCACCGTGATCCTTGCTTTGTTAGGTGTGTCACTCTGACCGATAGCCGAGGGGTCATTAGGATCCGCCGTATCGGTCCCCACCTTCGCGATCATTGATTCAACGACATTACCGTATGGCTCAATAACCTCCGCGAGTTCGGCCTCTATTTCTTTAGTGAATGCGTTGGTGCGCTCGATATCCGTCCCAAGCGGAAATTCAACAAAGACATTCACATATTTTGGAATGTTGTCCGGAAAAAACAGGACCGGAGGAGGAAATGCAGCATTCAAGGCAATCGCTATAACGAGCACTGCCACAGTTCCCCAGAAAAAGAGCCAGGGACGCAGTCCTTTCAAAGCAAAATTTAATGTTTTAGAATATAACTCCTCCATCCAGGGCAGCAATACCGTCTGAAAACCGTGTGATGCCGGCATCAACACAAAGATATTCAGCAGAATAATCAGCCCCAGCGCCGCAAGAATGTTACCTAACGCCAGCAATATCGTTCCCGTGGCAAGTCCGATTACAATAAACAGAATCCCGGCCGCCACAATAATTCCTCCGTTTCTCAACGATTTATTCTTATCCACCTGGGAGGGATCCTCAATCTTCATGAATGAAGAAATAAGAACCGGGTTGAAGACGAGAGCCACAAACAACGATGAGGTCAGGGTGATTATTACCCCAATCGGAAGATAACTCATAAACTGACCGACCAGTCCGGGCCACAAGGCCAGCGGAAGGAAAGCTGCCAGTGTGGTGGCCGTGGATGTGATAATTGGCCAGGCCACTTCACCCACACCTAGTTTAGTTGCCTTCCACGGATCGTATCCCTCCTCCATGAGACGGTACACATTCTCCACAATTACAATCCCGTTATCCACCAGCATACCAAGCGCAAGGATCAGCGAGAAAAGGATCATCATATTGACCGTGATACCAAAGAAGCTCAGAACAAGGAAGCTCATCAGCATAGAAACCGGAATGGCAATCCCCACAAAGAGTGCGTTTCTAGTACCCAGGAAAAACAACAATACCAGAACTACCAGGATCACTCCTGAAATGATATTGTTCTCCAGGCTGTTGACCAGATCACGGGTCATCTGGCTCTGGTCATTGGTAATGGCCACATCCACATCAGGCGGCAGGCGTGCAAGCACCTCATCCAATACTGCATTAATCTTATCGGTAGTGATCAGCAGGTTTTCACCACTTTGTTTGATCACGTCTACCGATACTACCGGATTCTGGAACAAACGAGCGTATGATTCATTCTCCTGGTAATCAAATTCCACCTCAGCCACATCACGGAGATAGACGATATTATTGTTTTCATGCTTGATTACTATATCAAGCATTTCGGCAGGATCATCAAACTCCCCGACAACACGAATAGTACGCCGGATATCACCTTCTTTGATTGAACCGCCTGAAAACGTAATATTTTCCGCCTGAACCGCATTCTCTATGTCGCTGAAATTCACTTTACGTGCATCCATCAGGTACGGGTTGGCGAGAATTTTCACTTCCTTATCCCCGACACCGCGTATCTCCACATCTGACACCTCATTGATCTTCTCAAGTTCGTCCTTCAGGTCTTCGGCCATATCCTCCAGCTTCTCCATGGTGTAATTGCCGGAGAGGTTGATATTGAGGATCGGGCGCTCGGAGAAATCCAGTTCAAATACATCCGGATCGCGGTCAAGATCATTTGGAAGCTCCTGCTTGGCGTTATCCACCGCGTCCTTCACCTTCTGAAGGGCTTCCTGTGAATCCATTTCAGCATCAAATTCCACTACAATGGTGGAATAATCCTGAACCGAAGTTGACCGGATATTATCCACTTCGGAGATATCATTGATCTCCTTTTCGATAGGCCTGGTGATCAGGTTTTCTATATCGATGGGCGAGTTACCCGGATAGGAAGTACCTACATAAACCGTGGGCTGTGAAACTTCCGGATAGCTGTCCTTGGGCAGGGAAATATACGCATTGATCCCGGCCACTGTAATTAAGAACAGCAGGAAAAATACCGTAGTCCGGTTTTTCAGGGCAAACGACGTTAACTTGAAGTTCTTGTCGTTCTGTTGTTTTTTCTTAGGTTGTTTCTTGTCCGCCATATTCAATTGAGTTTTGCGGTTTCTGATGACCTGTCAGCTGGTTGAATTACTGATCCGTTACTGACGTCACGATATCCTTCAACGATGAGTTTTGATGAGCTGTCAAGGCCTTCGGTAATCTCGGTCATCCCATCCTGGGTACGACCCGGCGTGACATACACACGTTTTGCCGTCAGGTGATTATCACTATTTTCCGCCACGTAAAGATATTTTCCCTGGGCGTCCGAAAGGATCACCTCGGTCGGAACCGTTATGGCCTCAGGGTTTCTGTAATCCGTGACCTCGAGGATGACCACCTGGTTCGGCTTGGTTACAAAATCCATCCGCGGAAGACGTACTTCGATATCAAATGTCCGGTTTTCCTCGTTGATCACTTCGCTTATCGCTGTGATCTCTGAGTCAATATTCTTATTAAGCACCGGGAAATTGACCAGTACTTTATCCCCTTTATTCAGGGCAGATATAAAACGCTCGGAAACAGCGGCCTCAATGTACATGTTGTCCTGGTTGACAATCCGGATGAGTGGCATACCTGGCTGGGCCATTTCCCCGAGCCGGGCCGGCACCTGGTCAACAGATCCCGCAAAGGGAGCCTTAACGATCGACTGGTCAAGTTGCGATCTGGCTGTATTCAGCCGGCTCTGCAGGCTCTCCACCCGGTTTTTAGCTTCCAGGTATTGTATTTCAGTACCTATGTTCTGCTCCCAAAGATTGGCCTGGCGCTCATATACCGCCTCAGCCAGTTCCAGTGAGGTCTGCAATTCCTTGATGTTATTCTTAAGCACATCGTTATCCAGGGTTACAAGTACCTGACCCGCCTTTACTTTCTGCCCCTCCTGAACGCGCACTCCGGTAATCCTTCCTCCTGTTTCAGCCGACAGAAGCACGTTGGTCCTGGATGATACAGAACCGCGGACTTTGATCCTCGAAACAAATTCCTGTGTTTTAAGATCTTTCAGGTTGACCAGTACCGCATTTCTGACGGCAGCTGACTGGGTAGTATCACTGGCCGAAATTTCCTTCTCAAGCTCTGCTATCTGAGCATTCAGTTCACGGGATTGTTCTTTCAGTTTAGCCAACTCATCCTTTTTCTCTTCCAGGCCATTCGTGGCACATGAGGCCAGAAAAACCAGAAAAGTTATGCCATATATAGTTAAGTGTTTCATGTGTTTGGGCTTAGAAATTCTGTTGTTGTTATTTGTTGAGCACACCATATGCTTTTTCCAATTCAATTTTTGCGATAAGCGCATCAAAAAGTGCGTTGTAATAATTTGTCTGGGCTTCCTTATAATCTGCATCCGCAGTAGTCACCTCGATACTTGATCCAACACCTTCTTCGTACTTGATTTTTGAAACGTCATACACCTCACGTGCAAGTCCCATATTCTCCTGCTGGGCATTCATGTAATCCACGGCGCGCTGGTAATTGCCGGCTGACTGCCTGATCTCATAGTCAATGCTGTTTTTCATCTGTTCGGTAGAATTTTCAAGTTGCAGGGCCTGGATTTTTCGTTGCTGTATCTGGTTGTTCCGTCGAAACCCATCGAATATCTGGACATTCATGCGCAACCCTACCGTGCTGAATTCAAACCATGTATTATCGAAATCAAAGACATCGCTTGAGTTGTTGGTACCGGCAACCGCTCCATACGAACCGTAAAAATCAACGTTCGGCAGATAGCGCATCTTGATATTCTTCATGTCAAGAAGATTAAGCTCCTTATTGATCTGCAACCGCGAAAATTCTATACGGTTGTCATAGTTAAATTCTTCAAAGACCTCCGCCGGAATTGGCCGGAAAACCAGGTCATCGATCCGGTCGGCCAGTTGAATGTCCGACCTGGGGGACATGCCCATCTGGAATTTCAACAGTGCCTTACTGATCTCCACGGTGGTAACAATATTCTTGCGCTGAACCTCGATATTGTTAAACTGCACCTGGATCCGGCTGACATCAATTTTTTCCGCAAATCCATTCTCATAGAGAATCCTTGTTTCGCGAAGCAATGTATCCAGTCGCTGGTAGTTCTTTTCGATCAGCTCCTGACGCTCAATATTAACCAGGGCGTTGTAATAGGCCTTGCTTACATTTTCGATAACATCAATTTCGGTTCTTACCCGGTCCTTTTTTGAGAGTTCCTTATAGGTTTTTGCGGCTTTCAGCCCTACAAAATAAGATCCATCAAAGATCATCTGGGTCATATTGAACGAAGCAGACCCTGAATAATCTGTACCGAATGCAGCCGGAATCGGCGGAGAATCAGGCACCTCCGTATCCGGAGGGATCACTCCCTGGTTAATCAACACATCGTAAATGGCCGGGGAAATGAAATCCGGTATAAACGTGGTCCTGATCTGCGGGTTGTATGCCAGGTCGATACTTCCATCGATCTGCGGCAATCCTTCAGCAAGGGTTTCTTTAATACTTCGTTCTGCTTTCTCCACTTCCAGGGAAGCATTCAGCAGCTCCTGGTTATGCTTCAGCGCATACGCCACGGCCTGCTCCAGCGTGATCGCAGAATCGGCCGGTATGGTTTCCGACGAAACCTGAGCCACCGAAGTCACGATATACCCGGGAATAAGCAGTATAGACATGAGTAATTTGATTGACCTAATCATTCCTGTGATTTTCTGTTTGTTGTTGTTCGTTTGTGTATTTATCGAATAACTCCTTCCCTTTCGGAGTTACAATTCCATTAATAAAATGATCCAGCATCTGGATCTGCGTATCCCTGAAGTCGTACTTGTCGATCGGATAAATCTCCGGGTCCAGCGCCAGCCGTACTTCCTCAATACGCAGTATGGACAGCACTTCCACGTTAATGCCAGACCGGTAAAAGCCCATTTCGATACCCTTTTTCAGGTTTTCCTCTATTTGTTCGCGAATGAACTCGTTTTTGAAACGGTTAAATTCCTGCCAGGCACGCTGGTGAAATTTCTGAATATCGTATAGCAGGCTGGGATTGATTTCCCTGAAATGCCTGCGCATGCAATGAGACATTTTGGTCAGCTGCTCAACCGGGTCCTTTGCCTCATTCCTGACCTTCACATAATCCTCGGTCGTTTCCTGAAGATGAAGCTTCATCGCCAATTCGACGATTTCGTCCTTGTCCCTGAAGTACTGGTAAATCGTTTTCTTCGATACTGACAGACTCCTGGCCAGGTCATCCATGGAAACACTCCTGATCCCGTACCTGTGAAACAGGTCACTCGCTCCCTGCAAAATCTTTTCTTTCATTTCCATAAGGTGTTCTTGAATACTCAGGAAACTATTACAATGTTAAAAGTTTCCACGGTTTCTATCGCATTAACGAAGCATCTTTCAAATAGTTCGGCGTATTGAAGTTTTTTTTTAAAAAAAATTTATCCTGAACCGGAAAGCGCATAGTTTAGCACGATGGACCTGAAGATTCCGGTGGATGGGAAGGAGGTGATCCTTCATTATACGACAGTGGGGCACGGACCGAAATCCCTCCTGACTTTTCATGGGTTCGGCCAGAGCGGGGAGGTGATGAAGCCGGTAGGATTGGCATTGGCCGATGAATATACCTCTTATCATTTCGATATTTTCTATCATGGCCGCAGTTTCTGGGACAAGGAAGCCGGGGCACTATCCAGGCAACACTGGCGGAAAATTCTCCAGGCATTTCTGGAAATGGAGAATATAGGACGCTTCGATATGGCAGCGTACAGCATGGGTGGCAAATTCCTTCTGGCATCACTCGAACAATTTCCGGATAAGACAGACCGGTTAATTATGATGGCCCCGGATGGTATCAAGACCAGTGTCTGGTACAGCCTTGCCACCTACCCCTACCCGCTCAGGAAATACTTTCAGAGCCTTATTGTTAAGCCATGGCGATTTTTTTCCTTGCTCAGAGGATTAAAAATGGTTGGATTGCTGGATAAGGGACTGGCAAAATTCGCCTCCACTCAAATGGACACACGGCGAAAAAGGCGGCGTGTATACTACTCCTGGGTTATGTTCAGGCACCTTCGTTTCAATAAAAAAAGGATTGGCAGTCTTATCAATAAATATAATATCCGATGCGACCTTTACCTGGGAAAGTATGACAAGATCATCACTCCCGAGGGAATGAAGAAGCTTACCAGGCACCTTGATAATTATGAGGTGCACGTACTGGAAACCGGTCATAACCAGCTGATCCAGCATACGGCAAAGGCACTAAATGCGAATAAATAATGGATTCCTTATTTTTGTACCTATCATTGAACAAACCGACGCATAACACTTGAATAACCGAATACGAAACAAACTTATTCAGCTCGCACGTACCGACGGCGGACCGGTTTCCTACCGGCGTATGAACCAGACTGCGGAACTTTGGCTGAATTTTGATATCAAACATGAGAAGCAGCTCATGGGGGAAATGCTGGATGAAATCTCCGAAGATGAACATGAAGCCGGCAGACCACTCCTGAGTGCGCTGATTAAAAATGGTAAAACCGGCCAGGATGATCGCTTTTTCAAACTTTGTGAACGACTGGGTATGGGAGAATGGCGTGACCTGAAAAAAGACAAGTCATTCAAAAAGAATCATATTGAAAAATGCAGGGAATTCTGGGGCGACGAAAAGAACTATAAGAAGTATTTCTGAGCAGTCTCGAATAGAAGGTTCTTATAGTGCGCAGTCTGGTTCTTTTACCTATTTTTGCAGCGAATTCAGATAAACGCTCAACCTTCAATTTTCATGATTCAATTCTATCTGGGTCTACATGATATTATTTATGCCGTAGGCACCTCCCGCGAATTTTCTACTGCAGATCAGGAAAAACTGGCCTGGCTTTTCGGAGAGGCCGAACCACTCGAAAAGGAAGACCTTCACGGACATTTTGTAGGTCCCAGAAAGGAAATGATCACTCCCTGGAGTACCAATGCAGTGGAGATCACCCAAAACATGGGCATTGATGGAATCAGCCGGATCGAACAATTCCGACGCCTGGATTCCCCGGAAGCAGCATTTGACCGGATGCTCGAGGCAAGGTATGACGTACTCGACCAGGAACTCTTTACTATTCTCCACACGCCGGAAAAGGTACAGGAGATCACCGATATTCAGGCATATAACGAACAGCAGGGCCTTGCCCTGAGCGGGGAGGAAATCGACTACCTGGAGTCGGTAAGCAACGACCTGGGAAGGCCGTTAACCGACAGCGAGGTATTCGGATTCAGCCAGGTCAATTCAGAACATTGCCGGCACAAGATATTCAACGGCCGGTTTATCATTGACGGCAAAGAGCAACCTCACTCCCTTTTCCAGCTGATCAAGGAGACGTCAAAACAACATGCGAATCGAATCGTTTCAGCATACAAGGATAATGTGGCCTTCATCAAGGGGCCTGTAGCAGACCAGTTTGCCCCCGCCCGCCAGGATATCGCGGATTATTTCCGCATACTTCCCATTCATACAGTACTTAGCCTGAAAGCGGAAACCCACAATTTCCCAACGACGGTCGAACCATTCAACGGTGCCGCCACGGGTACCGGTGGTGAAATTCGTGACCGTCTTGCAGGTGGTAAGGGCAGTCTCCCGCTGGCAGGAACCGCGGTTTACATGACTTCCTACCCCCGGAGCGGGCCTGACCGCCCGTGGGAAAATGATGTCCCCGCCCGTGAATGGCTCTATCAGACTCCACTCGATATCCTGATTAAAGCCTCGGACGGAGCCAGCGATTTCGGGAACAAATTTGGTCAGCCTTTGATTTGCGGAAGCCTCCTGACCTTTGAGCACCAGGAAGACGAAAAAATCCATGGGTACGATAAAGTTATCATGCTCGCCGGGGGCATTGGTTTCGGAAAGGAAAAAGACAGCCTGAAAGACGTGCCCGAAAAAGGTGACCGGATCATCTTACTTGGCGGGGAAAATTACCGGATTGGTATGGGCGGCGGCGCCGTTTCTTCTGTTGCCACCGGTGAATTTGATAACACAATAGAATTAAACGCGGTACAACGTTCTAACCCGGAAATGCAGAAACGGGCAATGAATGCCATCCGTGCCCTGCAGGAACGGGAAAACAATCCGATCGTTTCGATCCATGATCATGGTGCCGGCGGACACCTGAATTGCCTTTCCGAACTGGTGGAAGAAAAAGGCGGAAGAATCGATGTTGAGAAGCTGCCAATTGGTGATCCGACACTTTCAGACCGTGAAATCATAGGCAATGAGTCACAGGAGCGCATGGGACTGGTACTTCATGAAAAAGACGTGGAGGACCTGAAAAGAATTTCTGAACGGGAACGTGCACCTATGTATGTAGTCGGCGAAGTAACCGGCGATATGCGTTTTGTATTTGAAAACCGGACAACAGGGAAAAATCCGATGGATTGGTCACTGCATCACATGTTCGGCTCCTCGCCTAAAACTATTCTTGAAGATACAAGTCTGCCCAACCAGCTGGCCGTGAAACAACACAATACAGAGGACCTGAACGACTATCTCCAGCAGGTACTCCAGCTGGAAGCAGTCGCCTGCAAAGACTGGCTGACCAACAAGGTAGACCGGTCGGTGACCGGCAAGGTGGCTACACAACAGACATGCGGAGCCCTCCAGCTTCCATTAAATAACGTAGCCGTGATGGCCCTGGATTACTCCGGAAAGGAAGGTGTTGCCACATCAATCGGCCATGCACCGGTAGCCGGCCTGGGAGATGCTGCAAGAGGCTCCCGTTTATCGGTGGCGGAAGCCCTGACGAATCTGGTATGGGCACCCCTGACTTACGGACTGGAAGGTGTCTCACTGAGTGCCAACTGGATGTGGCCGGCCAGGAACAGCGGGGAGAATGCGCGGTTATATGATGCCGTAGAGGCGCTCAGCAAATTTGCCATTGCCCTGGGAATCAATATCCCGACAGGAAAAGACTCCCTGTCAATGACCCAGAAATATCCGGACGGCAGCGTGGTGTATTCTCCGGGAACAGTCATCATTTCAAGCATTGGTGAAGTGGAAGATATCCGCAAAACCATTACACCGGCTGCTACAACCGGTGAAGACACTTCGCTCATCTACCTGGATTTTGCACCGGGAGAATATACGCTGGACGGCACCTCGCTCGCTCAGGTTTTAAATTATGTGGGCAACAATCCGGCCGACGTACCAGATCCGGAATATTTTGCCAGGGCGTTCAATGCCGTTCAGCACCTTATTGGTCAGGATCTGATAACAGCCGGCCATGATATTTCGGCAGGTGGTTTAATTACGGCTCTCCTGGAAATGTGCTTTCCGTCATCATCCTGTGGGATGGACCTTGATTTATCAGAAATCGGCGAATCCGATTTGATTAAACTCCTGTTCAGTGAAAAACCTGGTGTGATTCTCCAGGTGAGAGAACCGGAAAAAGTGCTGGATTTTCTGGAGAATCAATCGTTGGAGGCGAGGGTTATCGGGCGCACAAACAACACGCATGAAATCGACCTGAGACACAGGGACCACCGTCTGACCCTGGATGTTCCCTCCCTGCGTGATACCTGGTTCCGTAGCTCGTATTTTATGGACCGGAAGCAGCGCCCGGAGAAACTGGCCAGGCAACGGTTTGATAATTTCAAAACTCAGCCACTGACATATCACTTCCCTGAAGCGTTTGACGGATCGTTTAAACGCCTTGGTATTGATCCGAAGCGCACAGGCAAATCAGGTGTCAGAGCCGCCATTATCCGTGAAAAAGGTGTCAACGGAGATCGCGAAATGGCCTGGTCCCTGTACCTCGCCGGTTTTGATGTCAAGGATATTCATATGACCGACCTGATAAGCGGCCGGGAAGACCTTTCGGATGTGAATATGATTGTTTTTGTTGGTGGATTCTCCAACTCCGACGTTCTGGGTTCCGCCAAAGGCTGGGCAGGAGCCTTCCGGTATAATGAAAAAGCGAATGAGGCGCTAAGGAATTTTTATGACCGGCCGGACACAATGAGCCTGGGTGTATGTAATGGCTGTCAGCTGATGATGGAACTCGGGCTGATCAACCGTGAAATGAAAGACCACCCTACCATGGAACACAATGCTTCCCACAAATTTGAATCAGCATTCGTTTCGATTGAAATGCCGGAAAGTCCTTCAATTATGTTTAACCAGCTGAAAGGTTCTAGGCTTGGCGTCTGGCTGGCACATGGCGAAGGCAAATTTAATTTCAAAGGAAAAAAGGACCAGTTCAGTATTGTGGCCAGGTATGCCTATTCCGCTTACCCGGGGAATCCCAACGGATCAGAAGATGATATTGCAGCCGTGTGTTCGCAGGATGGACGTCATACGGCCATTATGCCTCACCTGGAAAGATCTGTCTACCCGTGGAACTGGCCTTACTATCCAGCGGAACGAAAGGACGAAGAAGTATCACCCTGGATCGTGCCTTTTATTGAGGCCAGAAAGTGGATTAAAAGCAAACAATAAGGTTACCGGGGCGACATTTATAATTATTTTACACCTGATTTATTGAAAGTAGAAAAATTTTAGGGTAATTTCATAGGAACCTAAAAAGCAGCTTCTTATGAAAAACATCTACTCTACTGGTTCTTTGTCAATCTTTTTCCTGGCTTTTCTAATGTCAGGATGTTTCTCCTACAGGGAATTGCCCGTTGAATATGACTACAGTTACAGGGGAAGATTTGATAAATATAATTCCTACGATTTCGTGGCCCAGACCGAACATTTACGTAGTTCTGACTCAGAACAGGTATTCGGACTAATCCATGGTGCCATTGAATCACATATGAGTTTTCTCGGCTACAAACGAAGAGAAAGAAAACCGGATTTGCTGCTGTCCTATTCTATTTTCGTTGACAGCCTTTCCTTCCGCGGGTACCAGCAACCTAATATTGAAGAATGGATGCAACGACAGGAACGAGACCTTGAATATGAACAGCTCAAGTTCAATATTCCGCAAGGCACTTTACTGATCCAGGTATTTGACCGTAAACAGAATGCATCTATCTGGCAGGGTTATGCCACCGATAAATATGGACAGGTTAATTTTACCGATGAACGACAGGTCAGAAATGCTGTCCGTTCCATCCTGAATAAGTACCAGTTCTTCGCCGATGGGTTCCTGGAAGAAAAGGAAAAACTTATAACACAGTAAGGCGATAAATTTTCACGTCTTACTTTTCCTTTTTTAAAAATAATTATACCTTTGCCATCCGAAATTCAAGGGGATTTCACTGCCCGATGGTGTAACTGGCAACACGTCTGATTTTGGTTCAGAAGAGTCTAGGTTCGAGCCCTAGTCGGGCAACTTTAACGAAAAACATCCGGAATACATAAGGTGGGTGGGCAATTGTCCACCTTCATTGTTTATCCAAGAAAGAGTTTCATGTCCAAGGTAAAAATCTTTTCAGGGGAATCTTCCAAGTATCTGGCAGAAAAAATCGCCAATTCTTATGGAAAGAGTCTGGGGGAAAGCACCCTGCAAAAGTTTAGTGATGGTGAAATCTCTCCCTATTTTGGTGAATCCATTCGTGGTGCCGATGTATTCCTGATCCAGTCCACCTTTCAGCCCGCAGAAAATTTTATGGAATTGCTGCTGATGATTGATGCAGCCAAACGCGCAAGTGCGAAATACGTCACGGTGGTTGTTCCGTATTTTGGTTATGCGAGGCAGGACAGGAAAGATAAACCCAGGGTTGCTATTGCGGCAAAGCTGATGGCGAACCTGCTTTCGGCTGCCGGTGCAGACAGGATCATGACCTGCGATCTGCATGCAGACCAGATACAGGGATTCTTTGATATACCGGTCGATCACCTCGACGGAACATCAATTTTCATTCCCTATCTGCGCAGCATTAACCTGAAGGAGATCACATTTGCCTCTCCTGATGTGGGTGGAGTGAAACGTACACGCGCCTTCGCAAAATTCTTTAATGCAGAACTGGTGGTTTGTGACAAGTACCGAAAACGCGCCAATGAAGTCGCATCTATGAGGCTGATTGGGGATGTTATGGATAAAGATGTGGTCATGGTGGATGATTTGGTGGATACCGGTGGTACCATGTGCAAAGCGGCAGACCTTCTTAAAGAAAAGGGAGCCCGGTCAGTACGTGCCGTGGTAACCCACCCTGTTCTGTCAGGAAAAGCCTATGAAAATATTGAGAATTCAGCGCTTGAAGAATTGGTTGTAACAGACACAATCCCCCTGAAGCGTGAATCTGAAAAAATAAAAGTATTAACAGTAGCCGACCTGTTCGCCAAAGCCATTCGGGCAATCCACGAACACGGATCGATCAGTTCACTGTTTATTCAATCCTGAAATACATTTAACTAAATATAATACATATGAAAACTATCGAGATTATAGGGTATAAAAGAGCAAATCTCGGCAAAACAGAAGCGAAAAGGCTCAGAGAGGAAGGAAACGTACCGTGTGTACTTTACGGAGGCGATGAGCAGATTCATTTCTATGCTCCGATGATTCTGTTCAGAGATCTGGTTTATACCGACCGGGCTCATTTCGTTCATCTGAATGTTGAAGGGGAGGAATTCCAGGCTATCCTGCAGGATATCCAGTTTCACCCGGTAAGCGAGGTGATCCTTCACGCTGACTTTTTGCAGCTGTTCGAAGGAAAATCCGTTAAAATGAATATTCCGGTTCACTTTGAAGGAACTTCTCCGGGAGTTACCAAAGGGGGTACGCTGATCAAAAAGCGTCGCTACCTGTCGATTAAGTCACTTCCCAAGAATATGCCTGAGTATGTTACGGTCGACTTGTCCGTTCTTGACTTTGGACGTTCTATTAAAGTAGATGAAATTGCAGAAGACAACTTCGAAATTCTTGATCCTAAGATCGCATCCGTTGCTGTAGTTGAGGTGCCAAGGGCGCTGCGCGGCAAGTCAGAAGATGAGGAGGAAGAAGAACTTGAAGAAGGAATGGAAGGTGAAGAAGGAGGAGAAGAAGCTGACGCCGAAGGTGGTGAAGGCGAAGAAAGCGCTGAGAGCTAATCCACTTCTTTTACCAGGTAATGACCCTGCAGCATACGTTGCAGGGTTTTTTTTGTCTTTTTCTGATTCATTAACTTCAATCCATGAAATACCTAATCGCCGGGCTCGGCAATATCGGTTCGGAATATGAACTGACCCGTCATAATATTGGATTCCTCACCCTTGACCGTCTGGCAGACAAGGAAGGCCTTACATTTGAGCATTCCCGTCACGCCAATGTGGCTGACTTTAAACATAAAGGAAGACAAATCCATCTCATTAAACCTACCACCTACATGAATCTGAGTGGTAAGGCAGTTTCATTCTGGATGCAGGAACTTAAAGTACCTAAAGAACGCCTGCTTGTGGTAGTCGACGACATTGCGCTTCCTTTTGGAAAGCTCCGCATGAGGGCCAAGGGATCTGCCGCCGGACATAACGGATTAAAGAATATTGAACAGCTCACCGGAGGCGCCGATTATTCGCGGTTAAAAATGGGAATCGGTAATGATTTTCACCAGGGACAGCAGGTTGATTACGTGCTAAGTAATTTTAACCAGGGCGAATTTGATGAATTACCATTTATTATGGACAAAGCCATTGATATGATCCTGGGATTCTGTACCATAGGTATTACACGAACCATGAATCAATTCAATGACTGATAATAAGCATCTCATTAACGCATCTATCCAAATCGTTCCGAAAAGCACAAAACACGACAGCTACGCACTCGTGGATAAGGCCATAGAAATAATTCGCGACAGTGGCCTGAAACATATGGTGACTCCACTCGAAACTATAATTGAAGGACCTTATGACGAGATCATGGAGGTATTCGGACGTGCCAGTAAAACGGTGGCCAGCGATTCAGATGAGATCCTCGTTTTCATAAAAATGCACATCCGTGGCGACCGTGACGTGACATTCGAAGAAAAAACCGAAAAATGGGCCTAGCTGATCGTTGAGCCTTCAGTTACATCGCCCTTGTCCGGATTGATGAAATGCAGCTTCCCTTCGGGATCTTCCGCCATAAGTACCATTCCCTGTGACTCAATCCCCATCATTTTACGGGGTGCCAGATTAGCCAGCACCGTCACCTGTCGTCCGATCAGGTCAGCCGGTTCAAAGTGTTCGGCAATACCGCTGAGTATTGTTCGCTGATCGATACCAGTATCCACACGTAATTTTAGCAGTTTTTTTGATTTGGGCATTTTCTCCGCCTCCCTGATAGTTCCGACACGCATGTCAAGCTTCATGAAATCATCAAATACAATCTGACCTTTCAATGGCGTCAGTTCATTGGCAGTTTGTTCCTGTTCATTCATAGTTCTTGTTGCTTCCAGTTTGGCAATCTGAGCTTCAATCGCCTTGTCTTCTATTTTTTCGAACATCAGTTCTGATTTTCCCAACTGGTGTCCCGCAGGCAGCAGCCCGATACTCCCGGCATCCTCCCAGCTGTATTCAGGGAGATTCAGCATCTTACGCAGTTTTTCCATTGAATACGGCAGGAACGGCTCACCCAGAATACACAGATTGGCTGCGATCTGCAGGCTAATGTTCATAATGGTCTTTACCCTGTCCGGATTATTCTTGATCTCTTTCCACGGTTCGGTTTCCGCCAGGAATTTATTTCCTGCCCGTGCCAGGTCCATCAGGGCATTCAACCCTTCCCTGAAGCGAAACTGGTCCAGCGCACTGCTTATTTTTTGAGGAGCTTCCCCAAGGGCATCACACACTTCCGTGTCCATATCGAACATATCCCCTCTTTCCGGGATAATACCATCAAAATATTTACTTGTAAGCACCAGCGAACGATTGATGAAATTACCCAGGATCGCCACCAGCTCATTATTATTACGCGACTGAAAATCCTTCCAGGTGAAGTCGTTGTCCTTGGACTCCGGCATATTAGCGGCCAGGGCATATCGCAGGACATCCTGCTTTCCGGGAAATTCCTCCAGGTACTCATGCAGCCATACCGCCCAGTTTTTTGAGGTACTGATCTTATTCCCCTCCAGATTCAGAAATTCATTTGCCGGTACATTGTCCGGAAGGATATATTCTCCCGTTGCTTTGAGAATGGAGGGAAAAATGATACAATGGAAAACAATATTGTCTTTCCCTATAAAGTGGATCAAACGCGTTTCCTCATCCTGCCAGTAGGGCTTCCAGTCTTTTCCGTTCTTATCAGCCCATTCCTTTGTCGCCGAAATATACCCGATAGGTGCATCAAACCAGACATAAAGCACCTTCCCTTCTGCTCCCTCGACAGGGACCTTTACTCCCCAGTCCAGGTCCCGGGTCATTGCCCGCGGCTGCAGTCCGTTATCCAGCCAGGACTTGCACTGTCCGTATACATTAGCCTTCCATTCTTTATGCCCTTCCAGTATCCATTGGCGCAACCAGTTTTCGTATTCATCCATGGGAAGATACCAGTGCCTGGTAGTTTTCTTCACCGGCTGGGCGCCACTCAGGGCCGAACGGGGAGAAATCAGCTCAGACGGACTCAGCGAGGTACCGCATTTCTCGCACTGATCCCCATAGGCATTATCAAACCCGCAGTTCGGACAGGTTCCAATAATATAACGGTCAGCCAGAAACTGCCCCGCTTCCTCGTCGTAATACTGTTCGCTCTCTATTTCTATAAACGCACCCTGCTCATAGAGATTACGAAAAATCTCTGCTGATGTCTCGTGATGTACAGGGGCGGAAGTCCGGGAATATATATCGAATGAAATTCCGAAATCATGAAAAGAATCCCGGATGAGTGCGTGGTATTTGTCGACGATCTCCTGAGGTGTAACCCCTTCTTTCCGCGCCCGCAGGGTAATAGCCACCCCGTGTTCATCCGAACCACAAACAAACAGTACATCTTTCTTCCTGCTGCGCAGGTACCGGGCATATATATCCGAGGGAACATAAACACCTGCAAGGTGACCGATATGAACAGGCCCGTTGGTATAAGGCAAAGCAGCTGTGATCGTATGACGTTTGAATTGGCTCATAATTCAGTTTATTCTGAGGCAAAGATAACAATTCATATGAGCGGATGGCAGGTCTGAGAACATTTTCACATGATTGTACAGGACCGGTTAATTGGTTAACTTCCTGAGAAAAAAATGAGAGCAACACTACTGACATTCCTTTTAATCTGCCTTTGCCTGCCTGCATTCTCCCAGACCCCCGAGCAACGTCTTGAAGAACTGGGCATTGAACTTCCCGAACCTTCTTCCCCTGTGGCCAATTATGTGAAATATGTACAATCAGGGAATTTGCTGTTCCTGTCAGGACACGGACCCTGTGACCGGGAATTTCTCGGTAAGGTCGGAAGTGACCTGTCGGTGGATCAAGGATATGCATCTGCCCGAAACACCGGCATTTGCCTGCTGGCCACCCTTAAAATGGCGGTGGGTGATCTTAGCCGGGTAAAACGCGTGATAAGGGTCTTCGGCATGGTCAATGCCGCTGATGATTTCACAGAACACTCCCAGGTGATCAATGGGTGTTCGGACCTGCTTACTGAAGTTTTCGGGGAGAATGGTAAGCATGTGAGGGCCGCGGTCGGAATGGCCTCGCTGCCGGGTAATATTCCGGTAGAAATTGAAATGATCGTGGAACTGAATGACTAATTTCCGGCTACAGGCTGAGGCTGGACCAGCGGCTCCGGACCGGCAACACTGTCCGGCTGCTGATAATCAGTCGCATCAAAATTAATAAAGAATGTCGGTCGGAGTACGGAAGAAATCTTTTCCTGGTCTTCGGATTCGAGGATGACAATACGGTCTTCGGCAAATTCCTTCTCTTCGAACAAGTAATTTCGAACCAGCGTTTGATGTATTTCCCTTAACCTTGCTATGCGTTCGTTAAGTTGCTCCTCCCCCACCAGGTCCCGGCACATTTGGGGGACTGTCATACTGCCTACCGCCCCGGTCTGATCCTGCAGATAAGATACAAACAGGGAATCGGCATTATCCACAGCATCCTCATTCGGATAAACCGAGGCAAGGGAGTCGGAAAGGCCGTTAATAAATTGCTCTTTGATTTGCTTCAGCGCCAGCGCATCCTTTTCCTCTTTTTCATTCAGCGCATATTCCAGAGACGCTTTCAGGTCTTCCTTGTTCTCAAGTACCCTTGAAAGCAGGTTCAGGGATTTGAGCTGCGGGGCTGCCAGGGAGTCCTGATCAGGGTCAAAACGAACAGAACGCAAGTCCTCCTCATCGGCATCGAAGGTTCTTGCCAGCAGTTTGTAGGGTGAAGCCACCGCTTTACTAAGCACATTCATCAATACTTTGAGAATTACTTTTCCCACTTTGTACTCCGGATCATCGAGATTACCTTCGATCGGAAGCTCTAGCTCCACATTCCCTTCCACATCCTTAAGCAAACCAAAAGCGAAACGCAAAGGGATATTGTATTCCGGGTCTGCGTCCAGCTTCTTACCCACCTCGGGCTGGATGATCAGCAGATGATTACTGCTGTTAAGCTGTCGTTGATATACAGTGGTCGAACTGGATATATTGAGGTTCCCTTCCCAGACCGGGTGCGCGGTGTAATGTTTTGAGTACGGGTCGAATGCAGAAATATAGAAATTTTCAACATCCATGGTAAATGTGAAATCCGTCAATGTACTGCGGTCCAGAGCCAGGTCGCCATACAGGTTCCCAAACTTATTCACCTTGCTCTGCATGGTAACCTTCAGCAACGAATCGGTACGGGTCACGCCGTCCAGTCGTGCGTGGAAATCATCCATGACAATTACCGCTTCCTCCAGGTTAGAATAATCCTGGAAATTTATATGTCCGCCCGCAATGAGCGCCGAATCTATCTCAAAGCGATCCAGCACATCGCGGTTCACAAAATACCGGAGCTGATCCGAAACATATTGAAAGGGATTTTCGAAAACGACCTCCTGCCGGTCCAGGCGAACTGTATCCAGTGTTTCCGTGGATAAGGTATCCATGTAAAGGCTGGTAAAATTGTCGGTTGATTCATAATATTTGAATAACACGGATGGTTGGTCCAAGACAAGATAATCGACATCATACAAACTTTCAGCTGTATTAACTGTATCTACTTTTAACCGGGTCGCCTTCACCTGCAACAGGCTGTCGCCCCGGGCATCAACCAGCTCAAAGTCATTCAGGTCTAAGGTACCTGAACTGGCCACATAACCAGATTCACTGTAATTTCCACCAAACCGGAAGTCGCCATTCAGCGCAGCATCGAAATGCTTAATATTGAGATAAGAGGTAAGGTAGTTCTGGTAAGGATAAAGGGCCCAGTCAGTGATTCCTATCTTATTGAAATTTATGTATTCCTCCCAATTGACCAGTCCGCCGATGGTCAGCTCCCCTCCCTGCTTCTGAAACATATGCAAATCATAGGAAATCTTCGGGTCCCGGTAATCCAGAACAGGAACGGTCGCATCAATATTCTCCAGTTCAATAAGGGCAGACAGTTCAATGTCTTCATAGGACAGCTTTCCGTCACTAAGCTGAATATTTCTTATGATATATTCGGTTGGCTCGTCCGCAGCAGCTGAATCCGCAGAGCCCGTTAATGCCAGCAGGTCATCAAAATTGAATATCTCACCATTTTGCCGTATATGCGCAACCGGCGATTGGATGAGCAGGTAATCAAATTCATACAGTGGCCTCATCAGGGACAGCATCGCTACATTCGTTTCAGCTCTGGCCAGAGAGACAAATGCTTGTTCTGAATCTTTTTCAAACAAGGTCAGTCCTTCGATCACCATTTTGCCTGAGAATAAATACAGATCGATATCTTCCATTTCCAGTTCACGCCCAAACCATTCCTTATCATGTTTTTCAATATAATACTCAATCATCACAGGAAGTGTCCACAGAAAAACCACCGACAGGACAATAAAACCTGCCAGCAGATACCGGAAAAGGGGGCGAACTCGCTTTAAGATATTAACAGGCATGGATTAACTTCAACATAGTCAAAAAGTTACACACCTGAGCGCGTAATCACCAGACCAATTAAAGAAATAATTATTGCTTATTCCCGTTCACCTGCGCATCCCCTTGTGGTGGGTCTGTATCCGACGTCTTTTGTTTGCCTGATTCAAAAAAGATGCTGTAGGCATTCCACTTTGGGTTGCTGTCAAAAAGTGCTTTGAGCATTCCCATCATCGGAATGAACAATACCATTCCTGAAAATCCCCAGATCATACCACCAACAATCACCGCGGTGAATACGACCATGGCATTCATTTCCATTTTATCGCCTACCAGCTTAGGACGCAGGAAGTTCTCCTGAACCAGGTTAGCTGCATACAAGGCAAGACCCACAAACAAAACAGTATAGGGATCCTGTTTGGTGACCCAGACAAAAAACAGGACAACGACAAAGGCCGCAAGATTCCCGATATAGGGAATGAGGTTGAGAATGGCAATAAAAATACTGAAGAAGAAGGCATACTTAATTCCAAAAAGGAGCAGGATGATAAGGGCCATGAGGGAGGTTACCCCGGTCAGGATCAGGGTTCCTACGAGGTAATTCTGGATCGAGGACCTCATTTCTCCGAAAAACAGGTTTATCCGCTGCAACCTGCTTCCATCGTACCTCGCTTCCGTAAACTGGTGGGCAATATCACGGTACAGGAGCAGGAAAAAGAGGAACATTGGAATAAGCGTAATGGTCACAATATTCTTTCCGATCTGACTTATTTCGCCCGCTACAAAATTCAACGCCCGTCCTGCCAGGTCAAAGGTAGCTCCCTCCCCTTCCTTGAGGGAAATACCAAACGTATCTTTCAGGTACTGACTTACATTTTCAAATCCGAGCTGCACATCCCTGAGCATCGAGCCCTCCTGCTGGAGTATTCGTACCGCCTGGTAGACCAGGTAAAAAAGGATCACACCACTGATAATAGTAAACAGAACGGTAACAAGGACTGAAGACCAGGTCCGGCCAATGCCCTTTTTTTCGAGAAATTCACTTACAGGAAATAATACAAAGGCAAACAACAGCGCCCATGTGAGCGGAATCAGAATCTGCTGAGCATATATGAGCAACAATACAAAAATGGTCAGCAGAATACACACCATTGTGGTGCGGATCAATCCGGAATTCCTGGTCATCATCATCTTGGTGATAAGTTACAGAATTTATGTAATTGGTGTAGCATTCCTTCATTGCCGATCCTTGGCATCAAGATCATTTATTCGTAAATTACCGAATCAATCCTGATGGTTATGTATAAAACATTTCATGTATTTGACATAGCAGAAACTCCAGAGGACGTATTTCCACTCACCAATTTCCCGCATGAGTGATTCTTCAGGAAAAATCCGCTGGGGTATTTTAAGCTCGGCGAAGATCGCACGTAAGCATGTGATTCCCGCTATCCAAAAGAGCCACTTTGGAAAAGTAACTGCTATTGCCAGCAGGAATTCTGAAAAGGCCGAAGCACTGGCAAATGAGTTTTCGATACCATTTCATTACGGGAGCTATGACGAATTACTGACCTCCCCGGAAATCGATGCTATTTATAATCCCCTTCCCAACAACATGCATATTCCGTGGACCATGAAGGCCATTAAAGCCGGCAAGCATGTTTTATGCGAGAAACCGATCGGATTGAATGCCAGGGAAACGGATCACTTGATTCAGCATACGGTGAAGCATCCTGAAATTAAAGTGATGGAGGCGTTCATGTACCGCTTCCACCCGCAGTGGCAGCTGGTGAAGAGCCTGGTTGACAGCGGTAAAATCGGAAATATCGTTTCTGTCAATTCGGTGTTCACCTATTACAAGGATGATCCGGATAACATCCGAAGCGACCCGGAAAAAGGAGGCGGCGGACTCATGGACATTGGTTGTTATTGCATTTCATTTGCGCGCTGGCTTACCGGAAGGGAACCGCAACGGGTATCCGCATTCATGACTAATCATCCGCAATATAAGGTCGATATACTCACTACGGGAATTCTTGACTTTGGAAACGGGCTCCATGCCTCATTTCAATGCAGTACCATGAGTCATCCGGCCCAGCATGTCGAAATTCTGGGGTCTTCTGGGCGGATTCACGTAGACCTCCCGGTGAACGTGCCTGCAGATCATACATGCCGGCTCCTGGTCGAAACGGACAAGGGCAGTGAGGAAATCGCTGTGGACATGGCGGACCAGTATACCTTACAGGCTGATTATTTTGCCCGCTCCATCCTGGACAACTCTGACGTTCCCACTCCCCTGTCCGATGCACTGGCCAATATGCGCATTATCGATGCCCTGGTTAAAAGTGCAGACTCAGGATCGGTGGAACACGTACATTCCTGAAAAAAAATTTCCAGCGTCTGTCATATAAATCAGGTTTTCTCCGACATACAGGTGTAATGACAGCAGAATCCGTTCGAACACAATTAAAAGAACATCACGCGGCCGCCTTCAGGTGGGCACGGCAGTGCTGCTATTACGATGATGAACTGGCGCAGGAAGTTCTTCAAATGACCTATTTAAAAACACTTGAAGGCAGGGCGACCTGGAACGGTAACGCTTCTTTCAGGACCTGGCTGTTCTCGGTAATCCGGTATACAGCCATCGATCAGCTGAGGCAGACGAAAAACTTTTCATCCCTGGATGAAGTGGACGTTGCCACAGACGAAGAACTTCCGGCAAACAGGGACTATCGCGAGGTGATCCGTAGATTACCCGGACGCCAGGCAGAAGTACTTTTGCTATACTTCTACCACGAAATGACCCTGGAAGAAGTAGCCGATGTATTGCAAATATCCATTGGCTCCGTACGAACCCATTACGCAAGGGGTAAAGAAAATTTAAAGAATTTATTAATAAGGGAAAATGCAAAATACGAATAAGGATATCGTCGATAAATTTTTCCGGGAATACAAATCGGAAGAAGAAAAGGAAAGCTTCCCCGGATTTGACGAGTTTATCGATTCGGTGGTCGGGGATATAGAAAAGAATATTTCGGATATAGAAACGATCCTTGACGATGAGTTCCTTGACTCCATTACTAATGTGAAGGACGCGGATGTCCATGTTATCCCGGGAGGCAAAAACCGCTACTGGCTTACCGGTATCGCTGCGGTAATTTCCCTGATCGCCATTTTCCAGATTTTCTTCACGGAAAAGGAAACCCGGAAGGAAATCGAACTGATCCTCGACACCAGTAATTCCCCGACCGTGACCAATGCACTCTCGGAACCTGAACAGGAAGAATTCCTGGACTGGGAAGCACCCTCCGATTATTTATCTGATGATTTTAACTAAAAAAAGAATAATGAAAACGTTTCGAATACTACTAATATTTCTCTTCCTGAGCAGTTCGCTGATGGCCCAGGAAATATTCAAGGACCATTTATATTCTCCCGACCTCATCTTTAAGTACAAGGAGAAGATCTCGCTGACTGATGACCAGGCAAAACAGATCAAGGAAATATATAACAGCAGTGTTATGTCTTACAATGAATTCAAATGGGATCTGGATGCTAAAATGGTTGCCCTGGAAGAACTCATGTCAGCACCAAACGTGGATGTGGATGTTGCCGAGAAAAAACTTGAAGAACTTCTGATACTGGAGAATGAGATCAAGCGCATGCGGTTGGCAACGATGCTCAAGATCAAAAATATACTGACCCGGGAGCAACAGGATTACCTGAATGAACACAAAACGGAATCCACCAAAGGGTATGAAATCATCTCATCCGTTAACCAGGACCCACGGGTCATTGTAAAAGTGAACGGGAAAGTCGCGGATGACGGCCAGCCGCTCTACATCATTAAAAATGAGTACGAAGAAAAAGTTGTCAGCAATCTCAAGGCGTATGATCCTAATCAGATTGAAAGTATTGAAGTACTTAAGGGAGAAAAGGCAACCGCCGTATACGGAGAAAAAGGGAAGAACGGCGTAATTATTATACAACTCAAATAATTCAAAATAACAACTTATTCCCTGGGGCCGGATAAAAGATTTTATCCGGCTTTTTTTCGTTCCTGCTGAAATAAAGTATTTTAACAACAGAATCATGCGAAAACCATTCCTGCATCTGCTCCTGTTGTTATTGCTGGCTACTGCTTCACTGGTCGCACAGGATCGCCCTAAAATTGGCCTGGTGCTTAGCGGAGGCGGCGCAAAGGGAATGGCGCATATCGGGGTGCTGAAGGAACTGGAAGCACTGGGCATCCGCCCCGATTACATCACCGGGACCAGCATGGGAAGCATCGTCGGAGGATTATACGCCGCTGGTTATTCAGCTGATGAGATTGAAGAAATCGCGCTCGGCATGAACTGGTCAGAGCTCCTGAGCAACCAGGTTTCGCTGGACCAGATCACCTATGTTGAAAAACAATATTACCAGCGTTACCTGCTCGAACTTGGCTTGGTCGGCTGGTCAATACAACTTCCTAAAGGACTTATCGACGGAGAAAAACTATCTGAACTGTTATCCAATGTCACACGACACGTGCATGATGTTGATAATTTTGATAACCTCCCGATCCCTTTTGCCTGTGTAGGAACAGATATCGTGACCGGCGAGCCCGTGGTCATGCGAAGTGGTTCGCTTGCCTCAGCGCTGCGTGCCAGTATGGCCATACCATCCGTATTCACACCAGTAAAACGGGATGGTCATTTTATGGTTGATGGCGGATTGGTCCGCAATTTCCCCGTTCAGGAATGCCTTGATATGGGAGCTGACATCATAATTGGTGTATTTGTAAGTGACGATCTGCTACCGGAAGAGAAACTGGAATCTGCCGTCGATGTGCTCACTCAATCGGCATTTGTGATGTCGGTCTTTGATTCACGCGAACAAAAACTGAAGTGCGACCTGCTTATTGAGCCGGTCATGGACCCATATACCACGTTCAGCTTTGAAGGTTCGGCGGAAATTATCAAACGCGGGGCGGAAGCCGCTGAGGAAGTACGCCCACGGTTGCAAATCCTGGCTGATTCATTAGGATTTACCCCCGGCTATTCTGTTACCCGCCCAGCCATCCAGGATACTTTCAGGATTGCCGGAATTGTGGTAGAGAACAATGAAAATATTCCGGAAGAATTCGTTACCGGAAGATTTAACCTCGGCCGGGACAGCCTGCTGTCTATTCATGAAATTGAACAACAGGTAGAGGCACTGTATGGTACCAGGTACTTTAATAAAGTAATTTATACTCTATTACCGGAAGGTGAAAAAACAATTTTGAAACTGACGCTTGACGAAGCGACTCCCCGTCAGATAAAGGTGGCCCTACATTATGACACGGAGAATGGTGCAGGGCTTAACCTGAATTATACTACACGCGACCTTCTGCCTGCCAGCCGGGCACTCGTGGAAGTGGATATAGCCGAAACATTCAGAGTGGATGCAAATTTTCTGAAGTACATTAAAAATACCCAGAACCTGGCACTTCAGGCTGGTTTAAACTATCGTAACGGGGATGTTCCGATCGGGGATGGGCGGCAGCTGTCGGCCACATTCAAAAATGATTACCTCAATCCGTATTTTCGGTTTTTTTCGACTGCCCGAAAAAACAGCATTACCGGTATCATGCTGCAGCATGAAAAATCCGTTCTTTCGCCTAAGATAGCGGGTGAAGATTTCCGGGATATCGGGGAATTCAGATGGAACAGCTGGAGTGCACTCATCTCATACAATCACAATTCACTAAACAAGCAATTCTTCCCAACCACCGGAAGTTTGCTTAATGTGGAAGCTAAATATTCATTCGGGATCGATTATGAAGTCACATTAATTGATTCACTTGGCGAAAACACGCTACCTATCTCACCTGAGGATTTTCTATCGATCAGCATTGAGCAATCCAACCGGTGGGCAATTTCTCCTAAACTGACCGTGGGACTGAAAAACATATTGAAAATGAATTTCCTGGAATCCAGGAATGAAATAGCGTCCTTCGTACCCTATTTTAACGACCAGATATTCAGCGGCGGATTCCGTCCGCAACTTCGAAACAGCGTGCCCTTCTGGGGCAGTGACCAGATCACCTATGTCACCAATCACCTGTTTTACAATGAGATCCTGTTTCAATACGAACCCATCGCCAATATCTACATAGAGCTTGCAAGCCAGTATATGAATTCCCTGTATCCGATGAAGTGGTTTTACGAAGACGCCGACCAGGGAATTTATGAATTTACCGATGGGGTTTACAGTATCTGGGGATACGGCATGCAGCTGTCATACATGTCCATTATCGGGCCGGTAAGCTTTGGGGTGGCCAGCAATACCGAAACATCCTCCTGGAATACATTCTTCAGCATCGGCTTTTATTTCAGGTGAGCCGGACTTGAATCAGTTGGAAGCACCTGCACCGTTCGCCTTTTCAGTTTTATTCCAGTGATCTATTTTCCATTCAAGCCTTACGACCGCTCAGTTGTTCAATTTCGAACAGGAATTTTCTGCCAATGGACACTTCACAGGCATCGGAAGGTGTGTAACTGGGTTTACAGGGACTGCAAGGGATACAATTCTTCTGGCATGCCGGTTGTCAGGAGAATAACTAAACGCGAAACCACCTATGTTCAAGAATTACCTCCTCATAGCCATGCGAACGATCACCAGAAACCGAACTGTTTCTTTTATCAATATATTCGGACTCGCCATCAGCATGTCCATTTGCCTCCTGCTGATATTGATTGTAGCGGATCAGTTCAGCTACGATAGGTTTCATTCAAAGAAGGACCGGATCTACCGGATCATTACCAAGCGAACCCAGCTAAACGAATATGTCTGGGAAACAGCCACCACGGCTAATCCGCTCAAGGAATATATTTCACAGCATACCGGAATAGAGGATATGACAACGGTGGTCCGCCGGTTTGGCGGAATCGCTTCGTATGGAGACCGCGCCATATCCTTTGAGGGGAAATACGCAGGCAAATCTTTTCTGAATATTTTTGATTTCAGGCTGAAGCAGGGGAACCCGGAAAAGGCGCTGGAACTGCCTAATTCAATAATATTAACAAATGAAACAGCAAAAAAACTGTTTGGTGATGAAGACCCACTGAACAAATTAATTACTGTAGAAAACACGGGTGATTTCATTGTGACAGGGGTGATGGATGAGTTTCCGGGGAAAACCCATTTTTACTTTGATGCACTGGCATCTGCCTCATTCTTCACAGGTCAGCAGGCCGACAGCTCCTCGGTATCCAACCTGCAAAACTGGGACAACATTTATGACTCCTACTTGTATGTACTCATGAAGGAAGGAGCAGAACCATCGGACCTGTCCTCTGCCTTGACTGATGCCGCTACCTATAACTATGAAAAAGAAGGTGAATTCTCCTACGAATTTATCGCACAACCCCTGACCGGCATCACTCCGGGTCCATTGTTAAGCAACACTATGGGCTTTGGCCTTCCTGATTTCTTCATCTATATCATGCTGGGAATTGCCCTGATCGTTTTGCTTTCTGCCTGTTTCAACTATTCGAACCTAACTACAGCCAGGGCCATTAACCGGGCCAAGGAAATCGGAGTACGAAAAGTAGTTGGGGCACGTAACCGGCACGTATTCTTCCAGTTCATCATTGAAGCAATTCTGGTGGCAATTTTTTCCTTTGTTCTGGCTGACCTTGCCGTGCAGTTCCTTCTTCCGGGGCTGAATAATTACCTTGCTTCCCTGGGTGCTCCCGTTAGTTTTACTGAAACCTCCGGACTGTATTTCTGGTTCATCCTGTTCGTTTTGCTGGCGGGATTCCTGGCAGGTTTATTCCCGGCTGTATTTTTCTCCAAAACCAACCCGGTGGAAGCACTCCGCCGGACCTTACGCATGGATATTCTTTCGCGCAGGCTCGGCTTCCGCCGTCTGGATATACGCAAAGTGCTGGTGGTTATCCAGTTTACTTTTACTATAATTTTCGTTATTACCCTGATCACTATTTTCCAGCAAACACGCTACGTAATGACCATGGATCATGGATTTCGTTCGGAAAATCTGATAAATATTCATTTACAGGGCCAGGATTACGAATCATTCAAATCAGGCATATCCAACATGTCCTCGGTCAGATCTGTTGCTTCCGCGACGTATATGCCCGCCTTAGGAACAAATAATACTTTCATGATTTATGAGGAAAACGGGGAGGAGCTGTTCCCGATGAGTTATATCGGCGTAGACCAGGGATTCATTGATATAATGGGTCTTGATTTGATTTCCGGCTCCAATTTCCGGGATCCAATGCCGGCCACCGAGCAATACCTTATCGTTAACGAGGCAATGGTACGCGAAATGGGATGGGAACCGGCTGATGCCCCGGGACAGGTGATTCATTCGGAGAATGGTGAACTGGAAATCCTGGGAGTCATCAAGGATTTCCATTATGAACGGCTTGATGAAAAAATTGGTCCCATGGCACTTCGCTACAAGCCTGAATGGGCCAATACAGCTATTCTTTCTATAGACAAGTCTCAACAGAAGAACGCGCTTCAATCTATCGAAGAGGAATGGAAAGTGCTCACCAACCGGCCCTTTGACTACTCCTATTTTGAAGATGATCTTCACAAAAGCTACGGACATTTTGAAGCGCTTGTTATAATTCTCGGCTACGTTACCATCATCACGGTTTCGATTGCCTGTCTCGGGCTGTTAGGTATGGTGATTTACCATATTCAGAACAGGACCAAAGAACTTGGGATCCGGAAAACCCTTGGGGCCAGTGCTTCCAGCATTATGATGACTCTCGGCAAGGGCTTCGTATTCCAGATTCTGATCTCCTTCCTGCTGGCCAGCCCCGTCGCCTATTTCATCAATACCGCCTGGCTCGAAATGAATGCTTACCGGATTGATTTCGGGTTAAGCACTTTCCTTTATGGGTTGATTGCAGTTCTGCTTATTGTCGGGATAACTGTTGGCGGTCATATTTACCGGGCAACACAGATGAACCCTGTGGATTCGCTGAGAAGTGAATAAATTATTCCGCCAGAGGATATGGCACCTGCCGGCCATTCACTTTAAACGTTGGCATCTGCGCATTCCTGGCTTTGAGTGAATCAGTTAAAATTCCTGCCAGCTCCCTGACTTTATCAGGATAATCATTTGCGAGGTCTGACCGTTCGCCAATATCTTTTTCCAAATTATATAGTTCGGAAATCCCGGACTGATAGAAATGAACAAGCTTCCAGTTTCCACGACGGATGGCACTGCCCGTTCCGATGCCAGGCCCCTGGCCTCCCCACTGGTTCGGAAAGTGCCAGATAAGTGGCCTCAATGTATCTGGTTCCGCTTCACCGGTTAACACCTTAACAAAACTTTGTCCGTCCACATCATGTTCCGTCTCATAAGCAGTAATTCCTGCCATTTCGAGGATTGTTGGAAAGAAATCTTCGATAATAACGTGCTGCCCGGTTTCAGAGGCAGGAGGTGTATACCCCGGCCATTTAACAATCATTGGCTCCCGAATACCCCCTTCATACAAGGAGCCCTTACCGCTTGCCAGGGGCCGGTTATGCGTGTTCGGAATTCCCCCGCGGGCATGAGCGCTCAGGCCCCCGTTATCTGACATGAACAATATGATCGTGTTATCACTGAGCCCGTTATTCTCCAGGAAATCCATGACATCACCCAGGCTTTTATCCAATCCCTCCACCATACTTGCGTAGGCCGCTTCAGTACTGTCCAGTCCTGTTTCAAGATAATAATCAAAATACCGCGGATCTGGTTGAATAGGCGTATGAACCGCGTAATGGGCCAGATAAAGAAAGAAAGGTTTGTCAGCCGGCCTTTCTCCCAATGCTTTCAGTGCCTTTTGTGTCAGTGCTTCCGTCAGAAAAATTTGCTGGCCGTGGTATTCATCCATTCCCGGGACCGCCCATACTGAAGAAGCTTCCCCCTGGTTGCCAAAATTCTCCTGTCCGTAATAACTTCCGGGCGCTCCGGCAGCATGTCCCGCAATATTCACCTGGAAGCCCAGGTTCACAGGATCTGCGCCTGGTGTATTTATCGCTCCAAAGTGAGCTTTGCCTGCATGTATTGTATGGTAGCCGTGATCGGACAGAAGCTGCGGCAACGGCATGGCATGAACACTTTGCCGGATGCCTGGTTCAGGCGATAAACCGTTGACATTCCATGGCGGAAACTGCAGCAGTGTATCAGTTCTGTCGGTTGGCGTATTTTCGCGGAGGGTCCAGTTGGTCACTCGATGCCGGGCCGCGTTCATACCGGTAAGCAGACTTATGCGGGAAGGTGAACACACCGGGGTGGCATATGCCTGGGTAAATTTCATGCCCTCCGCAGCAAGACGTTCCATGTTTGGCGTCCTGTAACGAAGATTGAACTTAGTTTTTTCAGTATGAAACGGAACGGAAGTATCCTGCCAGCCCATATCATCCACCAGGAAGACAACGATATTGGGAGGACCCGCAGATTCCCCATGTTCTTCTCTACAGGACACCATCAGCAGAATAAGCACTGCTCCGAAGAGATATTTCATAATCTATTCTCCGGTCTTGATTTCCCAGTCATCTGTCCGGAATGCAGAAGCCGGCAGGCCGGCAGAATTAAATAAATTTGGTTCTGCTGTGTCGGAGAAGGCAAAACGAACGGCCACAGGTTCGGTGACCTCAGGTGACCGGACCACTACCGTGTTTCCGCTGATCTTTGCCTTTGCGGGATGAAATACCTGGTCAGACCCGGCAATGTAGAAATGAGTGAGTTCTTTTCCTTTTGCAGTTAACCCGTCGGCTACATGACTAAACCGGATAATTATTTTGCTTTTATCCACTTCCATGGATTGATAGACCGGACCACTGTATTCGATATCATTAATTCCATAATCCCTGGCCAGTGCCCAGAGTGCCAGTCTTCTTCCGACCTCCTGCTTATTTCTCGGATGAATATCGGATACATTGCCAATATCATTGGTCACCACCATTCCCGCGTTCTTCAGGTTGAGCATGGTACTTAGCTGGGCATCGCGAACAATTGCGGCAGATATGGTATCATTTTCACTGTATTTATAGGGAGCCAGCTGGACAAAATAAAAGGGAAAAGAGTAGCCCCATTCCTCCCTCCAGGATTCAATCATGAGCGGAAACGTAATGTAATAGGTAAAAGGATTTTGCCGGTTTGTCTCTCCCTGGTACCAAAGTGCACCGGCCACCGGGAATGAAGTCAGCGGATGGATCATGGCATTATACAATTCCCCTACCGTGTGCTGGGGACAACACCCGGGTTTACCAAGATTTGACGCCTTTTCACTGAGTTCCGGCATTGAATTGATGAGGCCTTCCTTCATCCAGGTCTCCACGGAACTGCCTCCCCAGTAACTTCCGATGAGTCCGATTGGTACGTCTTTATGTTTGCGGATTTCTCGGGCAAAGAAATAGCCCGCTGCACTGAAGCGCCGCATGGTTTCCGGTGTACAGACCTCCCATTCGCCGTAGGTGTCATCCTGCGGGAATTCAGACCTGTGCCTGGGGACAGTGAAAAACCTGATGTTGGAATCATTCGCATTCAGGATTTCTTCTTCAGCGTTATCAATACCTGCATTGGCCGACCACTCCATATTCGATTGCCCGGAAAGCAACCACACCTCCCCGATCAGCACATCCGTAAATTCCAGTGTCTCATGCCCGGACACCCGAATTGTAAACGGACCTCCCGCCTCAGGGGTACTGATTTCCACCGACCAGTTGCCCTGGAACACCTTTACCTTCACCGCTTCGTTCATCCATGAAGCCTTTATGGTCAGCTCCTCCTGGGCTGCGGTAGACCAGCCCCAGAGCTTTACCTCAGAATTTTGCTGGAGCACCATATGATCTGCAAAAACAGAAGGCATCCAGAGCCTGGCTTCAACGTTTGCAGCCACTAAGCAAAGAAGGGAAATAAGGAGAATACGCATTTTCATAGGGGGATTAGTATAGTTGATTTAATCAGTGTACAATATAAAAAATTTGATGAAGGAATTCCTTTTCTGAGCCCCAGCAGTGAAAGACCTTTACAGTATTTTATGATAATAAAAGTCGCCAAAAACCGATGCAGAGATCATCAGTACCCCTGTTTGGCATCATAGAACTACCCCTCATCCAGAGGTAACTTTATTCTGATTTTGACACCAAGCGGAATAATCATGAAAACTTCTACCATTTCTATGTTTATGTTAGTGATCGCCACCGGTGTTATGGCCCAGTCGGGTCACATAATGCAAGGTGTAGGCGCGACTAACATGTCTATGGGCGGTGCAGCTACTGCCCAGCCAATTGATATATCCGGGGCTATTCAATGGAACCCTGCTATTATTTCAGCATTTGATCAAAAAATGATTAAGCTGGATGTCGGTCTGTTTTTCAGCGCCCCTGAGATCAATTCAACGTTGCCGGAGAATATGGCCTGGCCCGGTTCGCCGGAACTTACAGGGTCAACATTGGATGAACGCGGTACATCGGTCATGCCTGCCCTGGCAATGATATGGGGTAAGCCTGAAAGCAGGTCAACCTTTGCCGCTTCGGCATTTGGGATATCCGGCTTTGGCGTCACCTTCCCGGAAGAATCCAATCATCCCTACAATCCGGATTTTAATCCGCAGAATAACAGCAATCCGATCCTGTATCCGCAGGAAGCCGGTGGATTCGGAAAAATCAAATCTGATTATGGTCTTTTCCAGCTTTCCTTCACCTGGTCCTACCAGCTGAACGAAAAATTCAGTATTGGCGTCCAGCCAAATTTCAACCTGGCGATGCTCGAACTGATGCCAAATCCGACCGCCAACCCCTCAATGAATGCGGGCTATCCGTCCACCAACAAAGCGGCAGCAACCGGTTATGGTGCTCAGCTGGGGATTTACTTTGATTCAGGAAAAGGTCTGAAGCTGGGGGCTTCTTACAAAACACGCCAGGTTTTCGATGATTTCGAATTTGAAAACACCTACCTGGATAACAGCGAGGGTAAAAGCAGCTTCAGCATGGATTACCCGGCCATTTACTCTGCCGGAATTGGTTATTCAATTGGTCAGTTTGACCTGGCGGCCGACTACCGGTATGTAGACTATGAAGGAACCAATGGATTTAATAATTCCGGCTGGACGGAGACTGCTTCGGTCAAAGGCTTCGGATGGGAGAATATTTATATAATTTCTGCAGGATTGCAGTACAAAGGGCTTGAAAAATTCCCGTTACGCGTCGGGTATACTTATAACTCAAATCCAATCCCTGATGAACTGGCCTTTTTTAATGCACCTGCAACCGCCATCATTGCGAATGCATTCCAGTTTGGATTCAGTTACCTGGCTTTGGGGAATTTCAAACTTGATGCAATGTACCATCATGGTGCCAGCAGCGGAACAACAGAAGGTCCCATGTACAACCCCATGATGATCAATTCAGAAAATCCATTAGGAGAAATACCCGGTTCGAATATCGGATATAAAATGACCACCGACCTGGTGACCCTGGGTATTACCTATTCCTTTGGGAACTAGAATCGAACCTATTACGGAGGGTCTGGCGGCCCTCTTTTTTTATCCCGCTTTCTGAAGTGGAATTGCCATGTGTTCGATGGATCCATTCAGGTTGAATACCTTTTCAAATCCGGCATTCACCAGAAGCTGGGATGCCACCGCACTTCGTCCGCCTACCCGGCAATGAAGCAGGTACGTTTTAGAAGGGTCAAGATGTTTTATTCCTTCCCTCACATTTGACATATTAAGCGCACCGGGAAGGTGACCTTCCCTGAATTCAATACTCGTGCGAACATCCAGGATAATTATATCGGAATTTTCCCTGATCATTTCTTCAAATTCTGACGTGTTCAGATTAACATAACTAGCCATAATTCCTCAAATTTTATTCTCCGGAAAGTTATGCAATATCCAGGGACAGGAATGGTAAATGATGCTTTAGTGGGTACGAGGTAATAAATACCAGCATTTTACTCATTAAAGTGCAGGATTTGCCGGGTCCCCGGACCGGTCCGGACATCATAAACAGATGGCTTCTTACCGAATTTGGCCTCATAGGCCGATGACAGTTCGTGCCTGAACCGGTCGGTCATATCTTTTCTGACAATGTTGATCGTGCAGCCACCGAAACCGCCGCCCATCATTCTGGCACCGGCAACATACGATTGGTCTCTTGTGAAGTCTACCATGAAATCCAGCTCGTCACAACTCACTTCGTATTCATCCCGGAGGCCGTCATGCGTTTCATAAAGCAATTCACCCAGGGCTGGGATATCATCGTCACGCAAATATTCTCCCGCCAGACCTACACGATGAATTTCATCCACCACGTATTTACACCTCCTGAAAATGGTTGCCCCCAGTCTGGATTTGTTGATTTCGAGGTCTTTGATCGTGACATCCCGTAGTGATTCCACAGCCAGTCCGGCCTCTTTCAATATTTCAATTCCTGCCTCACATTGTTTCCTCCTGGTGTTGTATTCTGAAGAAGCAAGGGAATGCTTGACCATTGAATCGGCCAGAATTAATTCATATTCTCCCAGGTTAAGTGGAAAATACTCATACCCCAGATCACGGCAATCGAGGCGGATTACATGACCCTCCTTTGAAAACACACTTGCAAACTGATCCATAATACCGCAATTCACACCCACGAATTCATTTTCCGCCCGTTGCGATAGAAGTGCGAGTTCCTTATTCTCCAGGCCCAGTTCAAACACCTTGTTGTAGGCTGCTGCGACGGCGCATTCCAGGGCCGCGGAAGAAGAAAGCCCGGCCCCGATGGGGATATCCCCTGCGAAAAGACAATTGACCGGCCCGGCCTTTAAATCCATTTTTGTAAGCTGGTCATATACACCGATCAGGTACCGGGCCCAGCCGACCTCAATTTCATTATAATTTGTGCTGTTGAAGGAAACCGCTTCATTTGAATCCACTGAATATAAATGTGATTCACTGTCTGATGAGGGAGCCATGAGAACAGCAATTTCCCGGTCAATCCCTGCCGGCAATACAAACCCGTCGTTATAGTCAGTATGCTCTCCTATCAGGTTTATCCGGCCCGGGGAAACAAATAACTGCGGTTCTGTCCCGAAACGCCGGACAAATTCATCGTGAAGATATTTAAGCGACAATGACATGTTAGAATGATATGATTAAATGTGGAATAAAAATAAGCCTTATATTGATCTGAAACCATGATTAAATAAAATGAGCAAACAAACAAGGCGGATCAGAAGTCTTATGAACGGATTATATGCCGGACCGAACTGGGTTTCTGTAGATATCCTGTCAACGATCAATGACCTGAGTGCCGGCCAGGCTGCTGAACGGGTTCTTCCACAAAGCAACACCATCTGGGAAATTGTCATGCACATGATCGGGTGGCGTAAAAACATTCTCCGGCGCGTGCAGGGAGAGCATCTTCCATCGCCGGGCCACAATTATTTCACTGAAATAAATGACTTTTCAGACGAAGCCTGGTCAGACGTGCTGGATGAATTCAGGCAAACCCAGGTGGATTGGCTGGAATTCCTGGAAACATTTGACGAAGAGGATTATGACAAAACATATGAAAATCCCAGCTCGACCTACTACGAATTTGTTCACGGAATTATTCAGCATGATTATTACCACCTTGGTCAAATCAAGATGATGGTAAAATATGTCTGATATGATCCGGCCGGACTCGCTACAACTGGCCATTTTTCAGCACTAAAGGCTGATTATTAAGTATTTAGATTGCATCAGGGTAGAATTATTAGTACATTCTTGACATTATTGAAACGCAAAACTCACCCAAATCAACAATCATGAAAAAAGTTACTATTCCGCTCCTATTGTTCTTCCTGATCGCTTCGCCTGCAATGAGCCAGTTTGCCACCAGTAAATACAGATATGCCCGAAATGATGTTCAGTTTGCAAAGCAAACCATTGACTTTGCTACCCCACAAATTGAACTGAGCCCGGGCACAGCCTTGCTTGGCGTTGCATTCGGCGGATTACTAAGCAAATTATCGGCAAGTGATTACGACGGTTTTAAAAATCGGTTTGCCATTTACCTGGGGGCTTCAGTGATGTATGCCCTATCCGAGAAACTCTTTGCCATAAGCGGACTGGAGTTGTGGCTGCATGGAACCAGGTTTGATGAATATGACGATGGAATAAATTTCACCTCTTTGGCGATACCAATAATGATAGGCTATATGGTATATACAAATCTTATCATTATGGCCGGGCTTCAACCTTTGTTTGTCCTCTCCTCCAAAAGTACGGACGGCGATAACTTGAATGACCTGTTTAATTCATTTTCACTTGGACTGAGGTTTGGTGCGACCTATTTTATAATGGAAAATCTCGCGGTCAACCTGTTTTACGTCCTTGGCCTGACGGATTATGCGGACAGCGGAAGGGAAGTGGAAGCGGAAAAAGGCAGATCTTTCGGATTCGGCGCTGTATTCTATCCATGGAGAAAAGTTGTACGATAAATCCTGAAATTCTCCGCAATCCCGCTTCAGGCGGGATTGTCTTTTTATGAGTAACAACTCAAAACGTCTCTTTTATCTGATTACCGGAATTCTTTGCCTGATATTTCCTGTCCTGGTATTTGTCATCTGGATTAAAGCCGTGAATGCAGGCGCCGATCATTCCATGCGTGTGGAAATCTTCCGGTCTCATTTTCCATCATACCTTCAGGACCGTTTTGCTACCACATATGTAAGCATCGTGTTATTGATAGGATCAATAATATGCTTTGTCAAGGGCCGGGAAATCTCCCAACATGGCATGCGTCATACATTTTTGTTCCTGCTCATAATATCCATGCTTTTCTTTTTTCTGAACGTATGGAATATGATGTGATGTTTTTGAGCTACAGAATCCTCATGATGACCGGGTTGAAACTTTGAGATCTGTTTCTCCGGCCTTGCGCTGATTAATTAAGGCTAAATACGATTGGAACAATCATTCGCTGTTTCACTTTAACACCCCGGTGATATCCCGGTACCCAACCATTGAAATTGCTCACAATACGAAGCGCTTCGTTATCCATAGATGAATGTATTCCTTTGACAACTTTAGGTTCGATCATATTTCCATTTTCATCTATAGAAAACTGAACGAATACCTTACCCTCGAATCCTGAAGTAATAGCTTCTTGCGGATAGACAAGATTTTGACTGATATACTTATAGAAAACTTCGTACCCCGCAATAGGATAAGCGGATATACTGATCTGTTCATACATGATCTCCCTGCCTTCGTGATACCGTATGCCTTCCTTAAGTTCGCCTTTGCGATATTCTTCCCTATAAATCACATCTCCTGTCTCACTGACTCCTTCCCATGTTCCTGTCTTCTCACCTTTCCTCACCTTGCCCCGGGCAAGCAAGTCATTCACCTTGTCCGGCAAATAACAGTGTCCATTTCCGTCCCGAACTGTAATGGTGCCAGTACTGTCACGGAAAAAAAGAATGGACGGTGAAAAGTCGTTTTTGTATTCAAATGTTTGCGTAAGCTCGCCCTGCGGTGACCAGGTATTCCATTTGCCTTTATAGCTGCCGTCCTTGTGATACTCTCCATCTGATTTTTTTTGACCATTCTTATAAAATTCAGCGAACCATCCCCGCCATCGGCCATTATCGGATTTAAATTTATCCGCCCTTTTTTCACCAGACGGATAGTAATAGATGTATCCGGAAAGATCCTTCTCCGCGTATTTTTCTGAAATAAAAAAGAAGTAGGATGCTGAATCTTTCTGTTCAACTTTAATATAGGAATCATCCACCCAAACCGTATCCTGGTCCATTTGAGCAATCGAAGAAAGAGAGTTGATAAATAGGAAGAGGAATAAGATTATTAAACGGCGCATATGATCTGATTGATTAAAGCACTAATATAATAATCCGTATCGGTCAAATTAGTACAATTTTTTCCATTCTTCGTGCTGTTTTTTATAAGCATCTCGTTTACATACACTTAATAAACCAGATTTTCAATACCGGATGTGGGTGAATCCAGCTCCTTTATTCCTCATTGACTTTATTCTTTTATCTGCAGTCCATTTAACAGTGTCCATTTTTCATCTTCCGGAGAATGATTGATGCTGAATTTCTCCGGTGCCAGGAGAAAGTAATGATCATTATAGTCAGCAATAAATTCTCCTGTTGATCCGTCGATGTGTCCGCTCGACCAGGTCGGATCACAGAGGTACCACTTGCCGTTAAGCCGGACTGCATTCCAGGAATGATTTACCACCTGGTTTTCAACATCAGCTCCGGTGGATTTTCCGAACCCGTTGATCATCTCACACCTGAGCCCTGCATGGTACGCCAGTTCGCGTAACAGGTAGGAATACCCGGTGCAAACGGTGGACTTTTCCAGACGCAATTTTTCGAACACGACCGGAGCAAATTTTTTATACCATTTTGCGAGCTTTTCCGGATTCTTACTCCATTTATTATGACGGCGTTTATTTTTCAGGTATAAAGTGAAATCAGTGGTAATATTAGTGCATACCCAGGTATATAGGGCCCTGAATTTCTCAGGCTCGGTACTTAATGATTCTGTTAATCCCCGGGCCAGTTTACGAGGATCATCCAGGGAATGTCCGGAAAACAACATGGCCACACTGTCTGCTTCTGAAAAATTGATGGTGCTAAAATCAGCTATTTGAGCAGACAGACCCTGGCAACTGAATACCGCCAGAATAAAGACCAGTGATGTCTTCCGGATTCCCATAAAATCAGTTGAATATTCTCCTGACACCACTCCAGAGCCTGCCAAACACCGACTGGTACGCAGTCGCTCCTCCCACAACAATTACTTCTCCGGTTATGTCGGCAACCATGACCATGGCAATCTCAATGGTCGTGTCCTGTTTTTCTGAAACTTTATATTCAAGTGTTTCATAACCGATAAAACTGAAAATGAGTATATCTCCTGCACTAAGCTCTCTTGGGAAAGTAAACCTGCCTTCAATATCGGTCACTGTGCCGTAGTTGGATTCTTTGAGATACACATTCACCCCGGGCATCGTTTCACCGTTTTCATCCTTAACGAGTCCGCTAACCTGGCGGACTGCCTTTTCGGTTTTGAGAACAGGAAGTTGTGAAGAGGATTCAGCAGTTATTTCAATACTGGTTAAATCCATCGCCCGCAATTCCATGGTACTGGTCATTACCAATACGCTCAATAAGCAGGCAAATGCCCAGCGTATCCCGGTCCGGCTCTTTTGCGCTGACCGCAAATGATAGGTCCTTAATTGATTTTTTCGAAAACGGCCGCATGCGCGATTTCCCTGGGCGAACCAGGTGACCAGATCTTCCCGGGACATATTCGTAAAATCAATAACCTCCTTCTGACATCGATGGCAATGGCCACCGTTCGTGGTAGGTGTAAATGTGTTCCAGTTTTCGGAACATGGCTGATCAACAGAAATAGTAAGTAAGTTTTTCATAGTACTGCTTTTTATTTCAGGATGCAGTACTTTGAATTATTCCACAAAACGGAGAATATTATTTTTCCAGGTAGAGTTCCACCACCTCGGTTTCCACCGCTTCTTCCGGCCGGTCCAGCCTATACCCTGCCTCTTCCAGCGCACTGAATAATTCGGCTTCATTGTCCCCGTCCCAGTCAAGGACAATTGACAGGTTGCCGGTAAGACCGGTCTGATCCGCCACCGGTGCCCCGAGATATTCTTCCAGGAAGGGGATTAGTGTGCTTACAGGATATCCGTGTATTTCAATATGACCTTCACTGACTATTTTAACCAGCTCATTGTCCGAATATTTCATGGGTGCATTATCGTTCAGGCGAAGAACGTAATTCTCCATTTTCCTGGTGGTCTTCCTGGAACCAATGCGGGTCTTTCTTGTAATAAAGGAGGTCGCCCGCTCTTCCAGATAAGGAATATTTTCATCGCTTACCCGGCAGGTAAATCCAAACAGATTACTGATATCATGGGTGAAATCCGAGGCTGATAGTCCCCGGCCGTATACAATTCGATGCACCGAACTTAGTCCGTATACGTTACTGAATATCTCCGGAAATGTCATGTTGGAGAATGAATATCCGTGAAGACGGTCCTCATCGTTATACAGGTATTCTACTGAGCTCCCCTGACCAGGATTGTATGTGGTAAGTTCAAAAGACGCTTCTTCAGTATCTTCAGAGGCAATCATCCGGACATCACCTTCTTCGGTCCTGAAATCATCCTTCCATTTCACATCAATTTCCTTCCCGCTGATCAAATCACGAATAATACCGTTGGTCACTTGCCAGGGGGAGGTGACCGCAGCCAGACGCCCCTCCCGGTCAATGACAACGGTATGGGGTATAAACTGGTAGGGAACATATGATCGAAATCCATTGTCGCGGATGACGGGCAAGGTGGTTCCCTTTTTTTCCAGGAACTTAGTGAGCCGCGCCTCCGTCTCTGAAGAAACAGTCAGGAACCATACTTCGCTTCCGAATTTCTCCTGCTGCTTTTCCATTTTTTTCATGGCCGGAATACAGGGAGCACACCAGGTAGCCCAGAATTCGATGATAACGGGTTTTCCCTTGAGATTATCCAATGAGAGCAAGTCATTTTTTACATTTATTCCCTGCTCAAAGGTATATGCCGGGACAGGATCACCCTTTTTAAGTATCTGCGCCCATAGTCCCGGCGACAGGAACAGCAGCAACATGAAAAACCGAAGACCCATGGGATAATTCATTATACGAATTAAATGAATTATCCACACAGATGGCAGGAAATCGGATTTATTTAGAGGAATACCAATTCATCTCCGCGGCCAAAGGGAGGCTTGGCAGGTTTATGCAGGTTTTTCGCCCAATACTATGTTCATATCATATTCCTGAGCAGTGCTCAAAACCTTTTCTATGACAGTAGGATCGAGTGACTTACCTTGAGCATCCTCCTCCTCAGCATCAACCCCAGTATCCTCAAAGAATGAAAGAAAGCCCTTCGGACTGTGAATATTTATCCATTTACATGGCTTGTCGGAGATATTACCGAATGTATGCAATGTTTGTGGCGGCAGATCAATAACATCCCCCGTACGGGCAATCTGAGGCTTCCCATTGAGAACAAACTGCATCTCCCCTTCGGTAATGATAAATACTTCGGAGAAACGTGAATGTGTGTGTGGCGGGGGACCGGGCATGCCGGGAGGGGTTTCCCCGTTTACGAGATCGTAATCCCCTGTGATGTTTGACGGGGTGATTTTATGTCCTATCACCCATTTGGTTTTGTTGGTCTGTTTCATTTTATGAGATTTTTGTCTCATAAAACTATATATCCGTTTTGAAAAATCCAAATTTTGTGAGACATTTGTCTCATGAGTCAATTAACACTGAAGAAGGGGCGAATTAGTCAAAAGATAAAAACGCGGTCGGCGATTTTGAAGGCCGCCAAGGCGTTGATGAAAAGTAAGGAGGAATTGTCGATGGAGAATATTGCTGCCAAAGCAGGAATCTCCAGGGCTACTATCTACCGCTATTTTACTGACCTTGAATTATTGATTCTTGAAGCGTCACTGGATGTGAATTTTAAAGATCCTGGTGAAATTTCAGATTCGGTATCCGGACTGGAGCTGGAGGAAAAACTTCATGGAATCATGGAGTATTTTATCAAGCTTACCCAGCAGCACGAAGTACTTTTCCGGCAATACCTTAGTGCCGTGCTTAAGGTTTCCGTAAACAGCAAGGAGAGAATCCGCGGAGCCCGTCGTGTAAAGGCAATAGAACAGGCCCTGGATGAAAACCAAGTCCGGCTAAAACAGGAAGACAAAGAAAAGCTTATCCATATTTCCACACTCCTGATGGGCATAGAGTCTCTCGTAGTTGCAAAGGACGTTTGTGGATTAAACAACCGCCAATCGGCTGAATTATTCACCTGGGCACTGGACATGATCCTTAAGGGAATGGAGGTCAGCGGGAAATAAGGAAAAGACGTGGCCCGGATTAATAGTCATCCGTTGGCATGTGCTTCCTCCTTCAATCGTATAAAATTCCCGTGTAACCAACCCTGCAGTCCGGATACTTTGTTCACCGGGTCAAGAACATCGACAAATTTCCATATCTGGTTGGTATCTAAAATTTCGAGCCGTGTCTTTGCCGGCAATGGGCTGTTTTCAATAGATGGATAGGTAATTCCAGGGCCCTGCCGGATATTCAGCGCGGTGATGGTTTCATAGATATCCGGCTCGTCCTCCACCCTGCCCATAACGCGGGACCGGAAGCTGGACATGGGGAATGCCGGCCCGGGATCAACTTTCCGGAAGGGCGAAATATCGTCATGACCCAGTACATCCCGAAGGTCATATTTGCGGACCAGCAACGCTGATACTTCCAGTGCCACCTCCAATTGTTCCGGGGTATAGGTATGCCATCCGGATTCTTCCAGCCGGTAGCGGTGCCTGGCCACCAGCACTTCGTCATCCGGGTAGGTGCGGCCAAACCAGGACTTCCATTTTCCCTGCGATTTTTTCAACAGACCCGCATTATCCAGTTCGATCCCGATGGAGTGACTGTTCAGGCTGGTAAGGCCATTCCAGCTGCTGCTGCCTGCGTGCCAGGCTTTTTGATTGAATGGCATGAGCTGGGTAATCTTTCCATCTCGCCCGATAACCAGGTGTGCCGAAGCTTGTGCTAGCGGATTAGAAAGCCAGGTGACAGATTGTTCAGCACTTCCTCCGGCGGTGAAATGAATCACCAGGTAACGTGTATCAATAGTACCTCCCCCGTTGGGTGAACGCTGGTAAGGATACGGGGAATCATCATCCCGGTACAGGCGGTGGTTTTTTATTTTCATGGCAGAAACATTTGATTTACAATAACTTACAAAAATTACCGGGAATATTGATCACCTGAATCCGTGATTTTTTTGTTAATTACTGCCAGGATGAGTTTGACAAGCGTGTCTTAACATGTATGAAGATAACTGTTCTCAGTTTATTGCTGGTTTGTTTTACTGTGACGAATCTGATCTCACAAACCAGGACCTATGAGCTCCGGGATTACCCGGATTCATCGGCTGTTCCCTATGCGCATATTGTCGGGGCGGAATATCGAACCATATCCAATCCGGAAGGCCTGTTCACCATTCCTGAAATCTATAAGCAGGACACATTTTTTATTTCATGCATCGCTTATGAGGGAAGGCAATTCGTACCGGTTCATCAGCAACGTATCATTCTCCTGCAACCCGGGGTAAAAATATTAGCGCCCGTATTGATAACCTCATTAACGCCGGAGGAGATGTTGTTTCGTGCTGTTAAAAACATGCAGCGTCTGCCATATCACAGAAACTCGGTCGTTCGGGGTAATTACTGGAATGCCACACTTGAAAAAAATTATCTGAGGGCATATACCTACGCGCAGCTCAGTGGCAATACCATTGGTGGCATGGCGACCGATTCCGTTTACCGGTCCGCCGAATGTGCCGAATTTCAGCTTGAAAGCCTGACCAGCGAAGAGGTGATCTGGAAACAGACACAGGTTTATCCACCGCTCGGGTGTTTGAATGAGAATAACCAAAGCATGTGGAAATATGGAATTGATCATAGCCTGGCTGATTCAGGTGAAGTATTCATTGCCATTGCCGCTGATTTCATCTCCCCGGAAAAGTATGTGGACCATCATTTTCAGGTCTGGATCAATGTCGATCGAAATCTGATCGAGCGAATTGAATTCTCCTATCGATGGAACCTGGACCATCCGGTGGATATCCCCGATCGCCACAACTACGAAAGTTTCATGAGATCGCTGAAGGGGATTGTATTATTCGAAAACGATGTTCCGGTCCTGGTGGACGCGGTATACGAACTTGAAATTTGTCCGTCTGCCGGAAAAGCTGTATGCGATACCCAGAAGATCTATCATGAATTTTTACTGGAGAATATTGACGGAATTCAAACAATGTATCCTGATATATTCAGTAAAATCAACGATGGAACAGAATGCGGCGTCGATTAATTTTCTCTTGTTATATTAGACCCTTAATCATGGGCCGTATCATTCTCCAAACCCGGATCAACAGTACCCCGGAAATCTGCTTTGACCTGTCAACCAGTATTGATTTGCATAAGATCTCAACTAAGGAAACACTCGAGGAAGCAATTGCCGGACGTACGAGTGGATTGATCAAATCAGGAGAAACAGTCACCTGGCGTGCCCGGCATTTTGGTTTCTGGTTTACACTTACCTCTAAAGTGATCCGGTATGAACGGCCGTCCATTTTTGCTGACGAGATGATTGAGGGACCATTTAAAAAGATGCATCACACGCATGAATTTATGGAAGACGGGAGTGACACCCTGTTGAAAGACACCTTCGTTTTCTGTTCGCCACTGGGGATCCTTGGTAAGATAGCAGACACGTTGATTCTGGATGAGTACCTGCGCCGGTTTCTCACAAAGCGCAACGAACTAATTAAGGAATACGCAGAAAGTGGAAAATGGAAACAGATAATGGAGAATAGTGAGTAATCAGCTCTGTTTTTAACCGGATAACAAATGACCAGCGAAAATTAATACCATTGCAATCGAACAAATTACAATACTTCGGATTTAAATACGCTTTCCTGGGAACGGCAATCTTGCTCGGAGTCTTATCAATTCGTGAATTATATCCCTATTTCTCATCTGGAGAGACCAGGGTGGACCTCTGGACCATTCTCCTTTTATCGTTATTCGGATGTGCCGCCATGATTATCTTTTTATTATTGAAGGACAAGTTTGTTAGAGTGGAACTCAGGAACGACCTGATAAAAATAACGCAACGTAATAAAACCATTGAAATGTCATGGCTGGATGTTGAAAGCATTACCATGATTCAGTTTGTTCAGCCTCCATTGTACAGGCTGAAGCTTAAAAATGTGGACGGCTATTTATTGTTCAATACCTCATCAGTGGCATTTATGTCGATCAATGGATTTACTAAGGATTTCAGCGAAATGGCTAAACTCATTACTAAGAAAAAAAGGGAATTGGGAATTTGAACAACTCCCATTCTCCCGGATATTATATATTTGGTTTCTTAAACCCGTTTACAGTCAACCAGAAATTATATCGACTGTCGCATCATGACCAGAAAAAAAACTAAACTAATTCTCAGGATATCGTTACTGATTGCTACTGTAACCTCTTTATTCTTTGTTCCATGGCTACTGGTAAAAGCATGGATTCTACCGCTGCCCGATACTATTCAGGAACAGGCAGATGAAGCCATAGGCCATGGTTTTGAAGGAATGATAGTGTATGTCGACCAGGCCGGACAACCACCTCAGTATGTCGTTTCCGGCTGGCATGACCGGGAAGCAAAAATACAGGCCAAACCTGGCGCCCTTTTTAAGATCGCCAGTATTAGCAAACTGTATGACGCCGTGGCTGTCACCAAATTGGTAAGTGACGGACGTCTTTCTCTTGATAAAACCATCGCTGATTATTTACCTGAACTTGCAGGAAGAATCGAAAATGCTGACAAAATCTCGTTGAGATTGATGATTCAGCATCGAAGTGGCCTTCCCAACTTTACGGACACCCCGAATTTTTGGGCAGCTCCCACCCATACTTTCGAAGAAAGTATTGGACTGATTCTGGACAAGCCGGCCAACTTTGAACCCGGTGAAGACTATGAATATTGCAACACGAACTACCTGTTGATCAACAAAATCATGGACGATGAACTGGGTTATGACAACTTTCGGTTCATTCAGGAACGGATTCTTTCTCCGTTAAATCTTCACAATACCTACGGTTCGCTGAAAGAGGTAAATCTGAAAGATGTAATGAGTGGTTACCATATCGGACACCCCTATGATTTAAAGGAGGACGAACATGGAATGCTGGCCACAGCAGAAGATGTGGGGACGTTTATCAGGGCATTGAATGACGGATCTGTGTTTGCCCCGGGCGAACAGGAAATATATTCTTCTGTTTACGAGTATGAACATTCCGGTTGGGTTCCGGGTTACCAGAGCTTTGCAAAATATCATGAAGATCTTGATGCGGTCGTTGTTGAGTTCTACAATACAACAGATTCGAAACTTTATTATTGGAATTTGTCTGAAATTATCAATAATCGAATTGTTAAAATTCTTAAAGAATAATAAAGCCTTTCAGCATTATGGTGAGAGTTATCGCCATACGTTACCTCATCTATTGGACTTACGATCGTTTCATTGCGAGATGATAACTATCGTGACTTTTTCTATGCAGTGAATTATTCTGTGTGAAAATAACGATTCGATGAATTTAAAAACTATAGCAATACTCTCTTCTTTCTACCTATTCCTGAGTCGTACCCCTGAGTCTGAAACAAGTAAAAGCACCATAAAATTTATTTCCTTCGAAGAAAATAAACAGGAATTTAATATCAACTCTGACTCCTTAGAGCTTATTGAATTAGAAAATGGCACGAGGCTCACAATAAAACCTGGATCCTTTATGGATAAGAACGGACGGAAAATAAGTGGGCCAGTAAAGCTTCAGGCAAAAGAAGTATTTGAAGTATCCAGTATGATAATGAATGGTCTGTCTACGACATCCAATGGTAAAATTCTTGAATCCGGTGGAATGGTTTACATTCAGGCTCTTTCTAATAATGATACATTGACACTATTGCAACCCATTCTAGTTCAAATTCCAAATCTGTTAAAAATAGACGAGGCTGAAATATTCCGAGGATATTCAACTGAACAGGGATTTATTAACTGGGAATTGGTCAACTATGAAAATGACACCACCTTTAATACTCGTATGATAATAACGTTTGATTATGGCTATGATGCTGTAGTTGAGAAAACTTTAAGGGTTCTTAATCAGGATACAATTGAGTTAGATTCTACAATTGTATATGATGAAGATTTGGATACAGCAGCTGTCGTGTATAATCGGGCGCCTGAATTTTTTTACTCTTCGATCGACAAATTGGGTTGGATCAACATAGATAAATTCAAGGAGATTGAGAATCAATCTGAATTGAATATTCTTTCCAATATAGCAGACACATACGGATATTTAATATTCAAAAATCAACGAACCGTCCTCCCCTTAAAATTTACAAATAGCCAATTCTCATCAGAAGAATTACCTGCTAATATCGAGGCGATTGTAGTTCTCTTCGCCACTAATCAAGAGGGTAATCATTTTTATAAACAAAGTATTACGTTAGGTCGGGACACCTCTATCGATGCAAGACTTAAACAGCTTTCAGAACAAGACTTAATTGAACAGCTGTCTGAACTAGATGAGTTAAATACATCTGACTAATCAATTACCTTATAGTCCGATCTCATGACTCGGATTTCCTATCGAGAGTTCGCCTTAGGCGGATTCATATACCCTTTGAGGGGGGAGGTTGGAAATGATATATTTGAAAGGTGATGATAAGTATAATGAGTTAGTCGTAAACGCATAATTTCGATAATGCTCAATTACAAATTTTCTTCCTTGAATTTGACTATCTATGAGGATGATTCCTTTACATCGCATTCTTCCGACAATATCAGATCATACGATCATGATTATATTGGGCAGGATAAATCTGTAAATCAGGTCGGTGTATTAGTTTCTGAGAATGATGTTGTTATAAAATCAGCGATCATTGGTTCAGATGGTGGTAAAACTTCAGTTAGTAAAGATAATATTATCCTATCTGGTGACCTTCTATTCATTGCAGCAGGAGATACTATCTTCAAATTAAAGATCCCTGATTTGAAATTAGTCTATGGAATTCGGGTGGATGAAGCATCCATATTCGGTATACATCAAATGGATCAGGATATCATTGTACATGGCGAGCTTCAAATAACTCGTTTAACAAATGAAGGATCAATCCTCTGGCAAAAATCAGGGATGGATATCTTCACTCAGGTTGATGGTACTTTTTTCAAAATTGAAAACAATGAAATCCATGTTAGGGATTGGGAAGAAAATCTTTACATATTTGACAAGAATGGCAACACGAAGACTTTTAAATGGCGCTAAAACAATCTTAGTGATTTTGATTCTTTTGCTTTCTTGTCATCCAAAGATATTTGCTTGTTCTTGTAATGAAAAATTAACCATTGAAGAAGCAGTTAAAGATGCTGAGCTTGTAATTGATGCACGTGCACTTCGAAAATCAAATTATAATGCTACAACAAATCGTTTTTATATTAACCATTCGTTTAAAGGTGGCTTTCAGCGGAAAGATTCTTTGAGCATTTTTTCGACAAATAGCAGTTCATCATGCGGGTTCTCATTTGAAGAGGAAGGTCGGTACATTATCTACGCATATTCAATCTTTGATAAAGATCATAATCGCTTGATTATTGGATATGAGACGAATGTTTGTACAAGAACAACGAGATATAACTATGAAGAAATCAATGCAATCAAATTAGCTGTAGCTAACTACCCTCAACAATCAGAAAAACCGAATATAGACCTTAAACAAAAAGTATTCGAAATCGGAAGTAAAATCCACTTTACTGACTCATGTTCCTTCTATTTTGAATGTGATTGTTGTTCCGGTAAAATAGTTTTTAATTCAGACTCAACGTTCTATTATCTGGGTTCCTGTGCTGCTGATCTTACTGCCAGAAAAGGATATTACACTTGGAAGAATGATACTCTTCAGCTGACTTATATGTCCCTTAGCGTTTCAAGGCTATATAATTTTGAAAATGAGACGGACACCTCTGCGACAGATTTTATTATCAGTGATACTAATGTTGAAGAGACTGTAATTAACTATTCTGTTTCTCTTTGTGATAATCGGATTTTGTTGTCTGACCTGGAGAATGACAAATTCGGTATAGAAACCACATCCAGCTATAATGAGGTAATTGAATTTATAAGCAATCACTTCTCAGAACGATTTAATCAGTTACAAAAGAAAGACTAATAATCTTGAAGTATCTGAGGTCGTCATTAATTAGTTAAAGGTTCTATAGAAATTAACCACAATTCAGGTTTAGTTGACGGACACAAGTAAATGAAAATGACAAAATCATATCTCAGAACCAGATGGAAAGCTGAGCTAAAATCTGTCAATGATTTGGTTACGTATGAATTGGAGAATAAAGGGGTTTTGACAAGGCTTGAGTTGCCTGAAACCACAGAAGGACTGATTGACTTGAGAGGGTACTCAGCTCCTAAAAAGTATAGAACCGAAAAATCAAATTCCGGCCGGGATAAAACCTATGTATCTGAAGGGATCAGAATTAAAAAAATGACTTTCGAAAAAATCGACTTTTCTTATTCTGACTTTGAAGGATGTGAATTCCTTGACTGTAATTTCAGTAAGTCTAAATTCGACAAGGCAAGATTCTTTGCCACCCAATTTTGGGGATGTAGATTTCATGATATAACATTTAGTAAAACCAATTTCGGACATTCAACATTTCAAACAGGAGGAATAATTCTTAAAAGGATCATTGACAATTTCACTCACGTAACATTCGAATTCGCGAATCTCTCTGAGGTACATGTCCACGACCAAACCTTTCAGGATTGCAAGATTTCCGATAGTAAAACCGGAGGTCTGCTTTTGAGCAAATGCGTCTTTCATGATTTGTCTTTTTCCGGATCAGTGAAAAACTTATTCATTACCAATTCACGACAGGTTAAAAAGGTTGATTTTACTAACGCGTTTGTTATAGGTATTAATCTTGAAAAACAAACGTTGAACGGGTTTCATTTTCCTGAAGGAGATAATTATTACATGTTCAGAAATAAATCCAAAGAATTAGCCAATTTGAAAATAAAGGATCATTTAGCAGATGACGAAAGGAAAATAATAGAGACTATTATATCAGTATGGTCCACCAACAATCTTAATGTTGAATTTGTGGATATAAATTGGCTTAAGCCTAATGAGGTGAATGTTGGGAAAACGGTGATTAAAGAGCTAAAAAGAGGTGTACAGAGCAATTAGTCCCGTGGACGCTGACATTGTACGGAATTACGAATTTATTGCATTGCCAAAAAACAGATCTATCCAAAATCAGGGTGATATCAGATTATTATTAATTTTCTTTCTTCTCTTCTTTCTTGGTTGCAAGGTCACTGAAGAATCGGTGGTGGGCACTTATTACCCAAAGATTTATCCAAAATCAACACTTAAGCTATTTAATGATGGGTCATATGAATTCAACTTCATTATGGACAATCCTTATCTTCACCCATTTGTACATCCAGATCAATATTTTTTCACGTCAAAAGGAACCTGGGAAATTCAAAACAAGATACTGCACTTTCAGTCCTATGAAGATAGTTTAACCTATCCGCTAAGAAATATTATTAATCATGTGGACTCAAGAGATTCAAGTTCGACATTCAAATTTTACGATATTAATGAGGATCCTATTTCCATTCTTTTTGTGGAATACAGTGACAGCACCACTGTAAGGGCATTACACAGACCTCTAGGGACAAAGTTTACACACGACTTTGGCAAACGGGATACTGTGACATTCTATTTTTATGGTTATCCTCCGTGGAGATATATCAATGGAGATAAAATTAATAGGAAAATTGATGTAAAACTTATCCCTGAATACAGACCTCATTTTTTTGATAGCGTGTTTTTAAAAGCTCGTCCAAACTACCTTAAACTTGGGAAAGGTAAATTCAAGAGAAAGTAGACTTGACACCATTATTAATTATTCTGGAATGTGTTCATGTCAAGTGTTTCTCCCTTTTCACAAGCATATGCTTGCGGTCGAAAATAAACTTTTAGAGAAATTTTTATACAAGAAATTGAGTGCAAATTGAGTGCAAATTGAGTGCAAATTGAGTGCAAATGGGAAATAAAAACACCCCCCTACGCCCCCCTCCAATGGTATTAAGTTAAGGACTCCTAGAAATCAAAAGGGCCGAATCCATAGTAGGAACGGCCCTTTTTCGTATATTGTAATTGTCAGAAAACAATATCGAATGAAGATACAAAGAAATAAGAAGGCA